>NZ_JAAITA010000009.1 GCF_013304445.1 Blautia hansenii | reverse complement strand
CCGTTTCCACTTACACTATTCGCCCCAGCATAGCTGGGGGATTAGACTTTTCATTTAAATACATCTCATGTTCTTATTAATCAAGAGTGGGAAAGTGGATATTCCATGGAGAATACATATTTAAATACATCTCATGTTCTTATTAATCTTATGTTAGTGTTGCAAAATTACAAACCTATGGACTATTTAAATACATCTCATGTTCTTATTAATCGTGGATATTTCATAAAGTGCCACGCCTGCTTCTGTCATTTAAATACATCTCATGTTCTTATTAATCCGTGCAGGGCTGGAGTGCAGAGTATATCCGCATAAAAATTTAAATACATCTCATGTTCCTATCTATCATACTCTTTATGTTATTTACTATATTTAAATACGCTCAGCGTTGTTATTTATGCATGAAGTTATTATGATATGAAATAACCCTAAAAGTCAAGACAAATTCTTAGGAAATAGTATTTTCCTTACTAATCCTCTTAAACAACCGCGCCAATACCAACACGGCCGCCACAGCCAGTACCACCTCTGCAGTAAGCTGCGCATAAGCAAGTCCGTAAAGCGGAAACAGGAAGTTCAAGATATAAAGCGCCGGAATTTCCAGAACAATCTTTCTCATAATGGCAAAAAGCAAGGCTTCTCTGCCCATTCCCACTGCCTGGAATACACCTACAGCAATAAAATCCATACACAAAAACGGCAGTCCCAGACAAAATCCCCGAAGGAATTTTGTTCCGTAAGCCACAATCGTCTCATTATCCATGAAAAGCTGAGTCAACTGCGCGGCACCCACAAAATAGCCCACAGCCACTATGGCAATAAATCCCAGGCTGGCTTTTACCGCAAATACCAGAGTGCCTTTCATACGCTTATGATTTCTGCTGGAATAGTTATAACTGATAAGCGGCATAATTCCCTGGGAAAGCCCCATGGCAACATTCATGGGAACCATATTGATTTTCTGCGTAATTCCCATAGCCGCCACTGCGTCAGCGCCAAAAGAAGAGGTAAAATTATTTAAAATAGTCATACCCGTCACATTCAGCAGATTCTGAATAGACGCCGGAATTCCCACATTGCAAATACCCCAGACAATTCTTTTTTCCAGAGAAAACTTCCGGGGATGAATACACACAAAGGTACGCCCTCTCTTCTTCCAGAGCAGCACAAAAAAGTACAGACAGGCCACACAATTTGACAAAAAAGTAGCAAGACCCGCTCCCTCTGCCCCCATATCCAGACCCCAGGGCAAAATAAACACCGGGTCCAGCAAAATATTGAGGAAACAACCGCTCATGGTCCCCAGACTGGCATGAAGCGCCGAGCCCTCTGCCCGTACCATATAAGCCATCACCACATTTAAAATAGCGGGAACCGCACCGAATAGCACCGTCCATTTTACATATCCTGCTGTGGCTGCCATAGTGTTGGTATCCGCTCCCAAAAGCCGCAGAAGAGGATTCTGAAAAATCCCGCAAAGAGCAGCAAACAAAACTCCGCTAAAAAGCGCACAGTAAAAACCAAAGGCCGAACTCTTGTATACGGTTTCATAGTCTTTGGTTCCCATTGCACGGCTCATCATGCTGGAACTTCCTACTCCAAATAAATTGTTGACCGCATTAAATGCCAGCAGAACCGGAGCCGCCAGAGTAACTGCAGCATTTTCTATGGCGTCATTGCACATACCTACGAAATATGTATCGGCCAGATTATAAATAACCATAACCAGAGAGCTTAAAATGGTGGGAAAAGCCAGTTTTGCCACAGCTCTTGGTATGGGGGTCTGCTCAAACAAAATCACTTTATCATCGTTTTGCATAACCTTCTCCTTCTATATTAATATAGTTTCATTGTAACATAGAAGGAGAAAGATTTCCTGCTGATTTTCACTTTCTTATCCGGAATACCGCAAAGCCTCAATGGGCTTTTTCCTCGCTGCTTTATTTGCCGGATACAGACCAAAAACAATCCCGATGAATCCGGAAAACGCAACGGCAATCCACACAACCTGCACATTCATGGTAAAGGTCATATTTCCATTCATAAATTTTCCGATAATTTTCAGCAGAATCCAGGAAAATCCAATGCCTGCAAAGCAGCCCGCCATGCTGACAATGACTGACTCCATGAGGAACTGCAGCATAATACTGCTTCTGCCTGCGCCAATAGCCTTACGGATTCCGATTTCCCGGGTCCGTTCCGTGACCGAAACCAACATAATGTTCATAATGCCGATTCCGCCTACCAGAAGAGAAATTGCTGCGATTCCTCCCATCATCAGAGACATGGTATTGTCCACCTCCTGCATGGTTTCCATTACTTCAAACTGGCTCTGTATAGAAAAAGCGTCTTCATCATTGTCCAGCCTGCTCAGCATAATCTGTTCCACTGCCCGTTCCGTTCTGTCCATGGTATCCTCATCCGGAGATGAAACATAAAACTGGGTAATATCCAGAATATTGTCCGCAATTCTGGTCAAAGTAGAATACGGAATATAGCCTTCCAATACCGTAGTCTGCGCAGAATCTTCGTCTTCCGAAGAAACCGCAGCAGCAGAGTTCTCCAGACTGCTGCTGTCAGAAAGTACTCCCACCACCTGAAAGCGGTTCCCATTCAAACTAATGGTTTCGCCCTCCACGTCCGTATGACCGAAAAATTCAATGGCTGTGTCTTCTGTAATCACCATAACATAAGAATGGTTATCCACATCCGTCTGTTTTAATGCTCTCCCGGTTTTCAGTTCCATATCCATAATACGGAAATAACTTCCTGTTGTACCGTACAAAGTCACCGTTCCCTCCGTATAGCCGGATTTTCCTGTAACGCTGGTTTGTGCAAAAGGTGCCGCGTCTTCTATGGCTTCGTCCTCCAATAGCTGGCTGAATTCTGAAAGCCGCAGGGGATTTTCCTTGTCATCACTGATTTGTACGGTCAGATAATCCGAACCCATGGAGGAAATCTGCCCGGCCACAGAAGATGAAGCCCCGTCCGCAATGGATACCAGAACAATCAGCGAGGAAACACCTATAATAATTCCCAGCATTGTGAGAAAAGTCCGCATTTTATTGGCGTTTACCGCACTCCACGCCATTTTCCAGGTTTGTATTCCCATCTTAATTTCCTCCCGGAGCAGGTCCGCCTCCAGATGGCATTTCACCCATACCGCCCCCGGAAGGCTGCTCCATATTGCCGGGTCCGCCGCCCTGCTGGGGTGTCTGTCCGGAATCTGTACCCTGGGTATTGCCTGTCTTCTGATAATAAACCGTATCGCCCTCCGACAGTCCGTCTGTGATTTCTACCTTATCTCCGTCAGAAAGTCCTGTGGATACCTCCTGTTCCCCCGACAGATTGCCCTCATCGTCCTTCTTGGTATATACAAAGGTTTTATCGCCTTTTTCCTGTAGAGCATTAACCGGTATGGTCACCACGTCTTTCTTTTCCTCTACTGTAATGACGGCTGAAGCATTCATTCCTTCTTTCATCTGCGCATCCTTTGGAATGGTAATTTCCACTGTATATTTTGCGACTCCGTTTCCGGAACTCTGGGAACTGCCGCCTACCTTTGTAACCGTTCCTGTAAAAGAAGAGTCCTCCAATGCATCCAGCGTCACTTCGGCTTCCTGGTCTTTTGACACAGAATTAATATCCAGCTCATCCACGCTGACAGAAAGAATCATACTGTCATTGGAGGCCAGGGTAAAAGCGGTTACATCTGTGCTGTAAGACGACGTATCTTCTGTACTGTCTGAAGAACTGGTCTGCTGGGCAGTGGTTTCCGTATCTGCAGCGGCTGCCGTACCGGTACTTGTGCCTGTCACAGCTGCTGCTTTGGCACTTGCCTCAACAGTTTCCCCGTCACTGCCTGATACCTGCTTCTTGTTTTCATCCTGTCCGCTTTCATTTTGTTCTTTCTGAGTTTCCTGCGGTGTTGTTTCCGCAGTAACCGGGAAGGTAACACAAAATTCCAGCGTCTTTGCATCCTCTGATACAGTCAGACCTGACAAAATTCCAACTTGCAGTTTTGACACACTGTCCGCACCGAAGCAGTATCCCTCCCCTGCTGTAAGCGTTATCTGTGCCTGATATTCCGTACCGCCCTCAAAGGTATCTGCCTGGGGATTCCACACAATGCTTCCCGTATATGCGCCATCCGAAGAATTTGCCTCTGTCTGAGGAACTCCGTCTGTCTGGGGTGTGGCTAAGGCCAACAGTCCTGCTGTGCTTTCCGTTCCCTCTCCGATTGCAAACTGCAGGCAGATATCCGTCTGCTGCTCCTGATTCTCTGTGTCTGACTGCGTATCCTCCTGCTGCTCTGCATCGTTGTCCAACGCAGTTTCTTTTCCCGCTGCTGTCTCAGACGCCGAAGACAACAGCAGAAAAGAAGCCCCTGAGGCAGAAGAAGTATAAGACATATTGCTGGCTTTTGCAGCGGAAGAACCCGAAGAAGTAGTTCCCGATGACACGGCGGAACTGCTCTGCACCGCGCTTCCAGCAGAAACATTCACACTTCCTACTGTACCGTCTATGTCCGCAGTAATCGTTCCGGTCTGGGAAATGATCACCAGCTTCTGAAGACTCTGGGTAAGTGCCTCTCTTTTTGCCGCCAACTGGCGGTATTTTACAGATTTTTCTCCGGTATTTACCGTCAGAAGCGTATCTCCCGCAGATACTTCCTGGTTTTCCGCTGCTGAAACACTGCTGACCGTACCGCCTGTACCTGTAATTTCCAGCTGCTCATGAATGTACGCCTTTCCCGTTCCTATTTTTGTCCCGTCCGCTTTCGCCGCCGTGACGGTGTCATCTACTGCCACACCATCATCTGAAAAAGTCACTGTGCAATCTGCTCCGCTGACACTCTCCACGCTGCCCTCTTTCACCGTACCGTCCGACAAGGTAACGGTCACCGTATCTCCTGCTGCCACACCGGATACGCCTGTAAAATCTGCTGCCATTTTACCATCCAGTGAAAGCAGCATCAAGGCCCCGTTGTCCACCATACTCTGCGCCACATCACTGCTCTCCTGCACATAAATTTTCTTTATCCGTCCGCTGACCTTTGCCGTCACCTCCTGGGTTTCCGTATCGGATTTACATTCGTTCATATCTTCTTCCGTCTCTTCTATCTGCTCCTGTACCTCCTCCATGGCTCCCAGTACCGAGGTTTCCTCTACCACAGCCAGCACATCCCCTTTGGATACCGCATCGCCGCTTTCTACTTTCACCTCCTTTATCGTAATGCCGGAAGGAATTTTCACAGTGTCAGAATCGTCCGCCTCCAGGCTGCCTGTTCCTGTAATGGTATTGGCTATATCACCGGAAGCTGCCGACGCCTCCTGCACCGAAGCATTCCCCACAGGCTGCCCCTTAGACATTTTATTTCTCGCCCAAAACACGCCTGTCCCAAGGATACATATGCCTGCCAGCGACACAATCGCCACCGCTGTTTTCTTTTTTCCGGACATGCCTTTCCACACAGACATGCCCTTTTTCATATAAAACCCTGCTTTTTTCACTATTTTTCCCTCTTACGATAACTGCTCCGGTTTTTCTGTTTCATAGTCACTCCACTGAGTTGCCTGGGAGCAGCCTGACAGATCTGCCGTTTTTTCGTATTTATCTACAGTAATGGTATACTCACTGGTACCTTCTGCATATACGGTTCCGTCACTTCCTTTTATGGTAACGGAATTTCCATCTTCGTCGGTGATAGTTCCTGCACAATACAGATTTGTAAGTTCGCTGTCTCCGGTCACTACCCAAGAGGAACCTTCCTCTATATAAAAGCTGGCATATCCGCTTCCGCCATCTCCGGCACAGCTCTCATCATCCTTTACTGCACCTTTTAATGTACTTCCATCTGTCATATAGAAATCCAGTTTGCTGATACTGTCCCAGATAATATCACCCTCCATTTTTTGTGTAATGGCGGTAAACAGGCAGTCTGCACCGTTTGAACCGGACTGACCCCATCCTCTCTGATTCTGATTTCCTGTGCATTTCAGAAAGAAATCGTTGTCCTCTGCATAGGTAATGTCCACATCTGACAATACAAAGGTAGATTCTGTATTTGTGGTATAAAACATACCTCCGTTTTTCGCTGTAAGACTGCCTCCGTCCATTTCAAACGTACTGTTTCCTAGTTCTGAGTCCCCGGACATACTCTGGTAGAGAATTACATTCCAGGTACAGTCGTTCTGCTCATTATCACTCATATTTCCGGTCAGATTGGAATTATACAAATGGAGTGAATTCAACCCCTCAATGCAGACCGCTTCTGAACCGTTTGCCGTCAGATTCGCATTATTTACGGCAATATTGGCTGTGCTGTAAATTGCCGGAGAACCTGTGCCGTTAGAGGTATAAGTTCCTCCGTCCACAACCATGGTTCCGCCGCCTCTGTCGCTTCGGATTGCCGCAGAGGATTCTCCGTTGGTCTCCACATCTAAATCCCATGCATAAAGCGTTCCGCCGCCTGCTGCATGAATACCGCCTGAAGTATCCTGCTGTGTCTTAATGGTGGTATCCGAAACATAGGTCACACCGTCACCGTAAGAGAAAATTCCTGCGCCTCCTGCCGCGTCTGTATCAACGGTACTTCCGCTGATATAGGCCTTACCATCTGTATTCAGAATGGCTGCTCCCACACCGTAAAAGCTGGAATTGTCTCCTCCCTTACTGTCAGAAGAGGTTCTGTCAGCAGTCACGTTCTTTAATGTAACCTGTGCACCGTCCAAAATATGCACCGCATTCTCGTCTGTCCCTGTAGATGTAAAGGTTTCTCCGTCTGCTTCGGTGTCTGAAGTATATTCTGTCGCAGCCGCATAACTGTCTACCCCTCCTGCATCAGGAGACTGTCCCATACCGCCGCCCATGGACATAACCGTAATTGTTTCTGCATTTCCATCTTCATCCAGGGTAATGGATACGGTATCACCTTCAGAAATATCGTCTAGAGTGATAGTCTCTGTTTGCTGTTCAGGCGGATTTTCACCCGGCTCTTCCCCGTCTTTACTATCACTTCCGGTACTGCTCTCTGTGCTGTTGTCGGTACTGCTCTCTGTTGTTCCGGTAGTATCTTCTGGTTTTTCCGGTGCCTCTCCATCGGCAGACGGAGCTTCTCCACCCTGTCCCGGACCGCCGCCCATGCTCTGACGCTGGATTACCGTATCATCTGTAATTTTGATTTCCTTTTCCTCTCCGGTCAGATCCAGCATGGACGGCTGCTCTCCACCCTGAGGCGGCTGATTTTCGCCCTCTCTATCCGTCTGCGCAGAATCTGTATTTTCCTCTTTGCCGGCACCCGATGGATTTTCTCCATCTTTCTCCATTTCTTTCATGGTTCCTACTTCAATGGTGACAGAAGACTCTCCTACGGATTTCACTTCTCCATATACGGTATTTTCCTCACTTTCCTTTTCTTTGGAAATACTGGTATCATTTGTACTTGATTTTGTACAGCCGGTAAGAGCCGACACGCCTAAGATAATGCCTAATGTGATTGCAAGATGGTTTCGTTTCATATGTCCTGTATCCTTTCCTAAAACAAGTTTGTGTGCTTTAAAAGGGAGTATACGAGGGGAACTTTAAATAAACCTTAAAATGGCAGAGAAAATTTTTAATTTGCCAACCGGACGTGCAAAAACCCCTGAGGAGGCCGCCTCTGGGGTTTTCTATCTTTTAAAATATATACTTTTTACTTCCCAATCACAACTTTATCCAGATGCCAAATTTCATCTACATACTGCTGAATGGTTCTGTCTGAGGTAAATTTACCGGAGCAAGCCGTATTCAGAAGCGCCATTTTCGCCCATCCTGCTTCATCTCTATACGCTGCCTCCACTTTCTCCTGCGCTGCCGCATAAGATTTGAAATCAGCCAGAATGAAGTACGTATCTGCTCTGTCACTGCTGTTTGTGTTCAGCAAAGAGTCATAGATTTCACGGAACATATTGAAGTCTCCCCCTGAATAGGTACCGTTAATCAGCTGCATCAGCACGTTTCGGATATCCGGGTCATTATTGAAATACTGCATAGGGTCATAGCCGCCATTGTTTTCATAGTTGATAACCTCATCCGAGGACAGACCGAAGATAAATGCATTTTCTGCGCCTACTTCTTCCACGATTTCCACGTTTGCACCGTCCATGGTCCCCAGCGTTGGCGCACCGTTTAACATAAACTTCATGTTTCCGGTTCCGGATGCCTCTTTACTTGCTGTAGATATCTGCTCGGAAACATCTGCTGCCGCAAAAATCATTTCCGCATTGGACACACGATAGTTTTCAATAAATACCACTTTAATCTTTCCGTCAATAGAACGGTCGTTGTTCACCACATCTGCCACAGCGTTAATCAGCTTAATGGTCTGCTTTGCGCGTCTGTAGCCTGCCGCTGCCTTTGCACCGAAAATAAAGGTTCTCGGATAGAACGGCATTTCCGGATGTTCCTTAATCTTATTGTACAGGTACATTACATGCAGAATATTCATCAGCTGGCGTTTGTACTCATGAAGTCTCTTCACCTGCACATCAAAAATAGAATTTGGATTCACTTCAATGCCATTGTGCTCCAGAATATATTTTGCCAGCCGCACCTTGTTCTGGTGCTTGATGTTCATAAATTCCTGCTGCGCCTTCTTGTCGTCTGCATAAACCTTTAATTTTTCCAGTTCCGGAAGGCTGGTAATCCATCCATCCCCAATGTGGTCCGTAATCCAGTCTGCCAGCAGAGGATTTCCGTGAAGCAGGAAACGTCTCTGGGTAATACCGTTTGTCTTATTATTGAATTTTTCCGGATACATCTCATAGAAATCTCTCAATTCCTGTTTTTCCAGAATTTCCGTATGCAGCTTTGCCACACCGTTTACAGAATATCCGCCTGCAATGGCAAGATGTGCCATTTTCACCTGACCATCATAAATGATTGCCATTTTACGGATTTTTTCCTGGTCACCCGGATATTTTGCCTGGATTTCCAGAAGGAATCTGCGGTTAATCTCCTCAATAATCTGATATACACGAGGAAGCAGCTTAGAAAACAGCTCGATAGGCCATTTTTCCAGCGCTTCTGCCATAATGGTATGGTTTGTATAAGCGCAGGTATGGGTGGTAATGTCCCACGCGTCTTCCCAGGACATGCCCTCCTCGTCCACCAGAATACGCATTAATTCTGCAACAGTCATAGTCGGATGCGTATCGTTTAACTGGAAAGTTACCTTTTTCGGCAAATCGTGCAGGTCGCTGTGCGATTTCTTAAACTTCTCAATGGCAGCCTGAATACTTGCGGAAATGAAGAAATACTGCTGTTTTAAACGCAGCTCTTTTCCTGCATAATGGTTATCATTTGGATACAGCACTTCCACAATATTCTTTGCCAGGTTTTCCTGCTCTACTGCTTTATGATATTCTCCCTTGTCAAACAGGTCTAACTGGAAGTCATTGACCGCTTCTGCGTCCCAGATACGAAGGGTGTTCACAATCTGATTGTTGTATCCCACGATTGGCATATCGTAAGGAATGGCTCTTACAGACTGGTATCCCTCCTGAATAAAGTGATTCTTGCCCGTAGCCGGGTCATATTCCACTCTTACATAGCCGCCGAATTTCACTTCTTTGGCATATTCCGGACGGCGCAGTTCAAATGGGTAACCGTCTTTTAACCAGTTATCCGGCACCTCTACCTGATAACCATTTTCGATTTTCTGTTTGAACAGACCATAGTGGTAACGGATACCACAGCCATACGCACAATATCCCAGCGTGGCCAGAGAATCCAGGAAACAGGCAGCCAGTCTTCCCAGACCGCCGTTTCCAAGAGCCGGATCCGGCTCCTGGTCTTCAATTACATTTAAGTCAAATCCAAGCTCATCTAAAGCTTCTTTTACTTCCTTATACGCACACAGGTTAATCAGGTTGTTGCCCAGCGCGCGTCCCATCAAAAATTCCATGGACAGATAATAAACGATTTTCGGGTCATCTTTTTCATACTGTTTCTGCGTGAGAAGCCAGTTGTCAATAATTACGTCTTTAACAGCAAGAGAGACTGCCTGAAAAACCTGTTCCTGAGTAGCCTCATCAATGGTTTTTCTATAAAGCATTTTTACATTTTCTTTAACGCTTTTTTTGAATTTCTCTTTCTTGAAATGATTATCCAACATCACTATTTTCCTCCTAGCGAAAGTTATGAAATTTTTTCCACCCCTAATTTTACACCTTCTGCGTTAATTTTCCAATCCTTTGTATAACCTTTTACTTCGTTATATACAACTTCCTCAGCCAGAACTTCTGCTTTGATTTGTTTTTCATGTACACGGAAGATTCCCTCAATTACCTGGTTATCCGCAAGTGATACCCGGATTTTATCCATAACTTCAAAACCTGCTTCCTTACGCATAGTCTGAATTTTGCTGATGATTTCTCTTACAAAACCTTCTTCAATCAGTTCCGGGGTCAGGTTTGTATCCAGTACAACCGTAATATCGTTGTCATTTTCGGAAACATAGCCTTCCATCTGCGCCATATCAATGAGCAAATCACTTTCCAGAAGCACGATTTCCTCACCATCTACATGCAGCTTCAATTCGCCCTGAGCTTTCAGTTCATCCATAGCCTTGTTGCCGTCCAGGTCCGCCAATGCTGTTTTGATACCGCCCAGGAACTTGCCGTATTTCGGGCCCACGGTCTTTAACTGCGGTTTGAATGTATAGGAAGTAAAGCTTCTCACATCATCTGTGAATTCCATTTCTTTTACATTCAATTCGTCTGTAATAATATCTTTATAGAAGTCAGAAAGCACAAACGGCGCTTTTACAAACATCTTTCCGATTGGCTGACGGTTCTTAATGTTTGCCGCATTTCTGCAGGCGCGTCCCATAACAACCACTTTCAGCAAATCGTCCATGTTTTCTTCCAGCTCTTTATCAATCCATTCTTCCTTCACTTCCGGGAAGTCACACAGATGAATACTTTCCGGTGCATTTTTATCCAGACTTCTCACCAGGTTCTGGTAAATATCTTCTGTCATAAACGGAACCATAGGCGCAGCCGCTTTGGAAATGGTTACAAGGGCGGTGTACAGAGTCATATAAGCGTTAATCTTATCCTGTTCCATACCTTTGGCCCAGAAACGTTCACGGCTTCTTCTGACATACCAGTTACTCATATCATCTACAAATTCCTGCAGCGCTCTGGCCGTTTCCGGAATCTTGTAACCAGCCAGGTTTTCATCAACCGCTTTTACTACTGTATTTAGCTTGGACAGCAGCCATTTGTCCATAACCGGAAGCTTCTCGTATTCCAGTGTATATTTGGTTGCGTCAAATTCGTCAATATTGGCATACAGAACAAAGAATGCGTAAGTATTCCAAAGTGTGCCCATAAATTTACGCTGTCCTTCCTGCACAGCTTTTCCATGGAAACGGTTTGGAAGCCATGGCGCGCTGTTCACATAGAAGTACCAGCGGATTGCATCAGCGCCGTATTTTTCCAGTGCGTCAAAGGGGTCTACGGCATTTCCCTTGGATTTACTCATTTTCTGTCCGTTTTCGTCCTGTACATGACCCAGCACAATAACATTTTTGTAAGGTGCTTTGTTAAACAGCAGCGTAGATTCTGCCAGCAGAGAGTAGAACCAGCCTCTTGTCTGGTCTACAGCTTCAGAAATAAAATCTGCCGGGAACTGCTGCTCAAACAATTCTTTGTTTTCAAATGGATAGTGGTGCTGTGCAAACGGCATAGCGCCGGAGTCAAACCAGCAGTCAATCACTTCCGGTACACGGTGCATGGTCTTGCCGCATTTCGGACAAGGCATGGTAATTTCGTCAATGTACGGTCTGTGCAGCTCTACGGTTTTTGCTGCTTCGTTTCCGCTCATTTCAAAGAGTTCCTGTCTGCTGCCGATGGCATGCATATGTCCGCATTCACATTCCCATACGTTCAGCGGCGTTCCCCAGTAACGGTTACGGCTGATACCCCAGTCCTGTACGTTTTCCAGCCAGTCGCCGAAACGGCCTTTTCCAATACTTTCCGGAATCCAGTTAATGGTGTTGTTGTTGCGGATTAAGTCGTCTTTTACCGCCGTCATCTTGATAAACCAGGATTCTCTTGCATAATAAATCAGCGGAGTATCACATCTCCAGCAGTGGGGATAGCTGTGTTCAAATTTCGGTGCGGAGAAAAGCAGTCCTCTCTCGTCCAAATCTTTCAAAACTTCCGGGTCCGCTTTCTTACAGAACGTACCTGCCCATTTGGTTTCTTTTGTCATTTCACCTTTTTCGTCAACCAACTGCAGGAACGGAAGGTCGTATTTTCTTCCCACCTTGCTGTCATCTTCACCGAATGCAGGCGCAATATGAACCACACCGGTACCGTCTGTCAGGGTTACATAGGTATCGCAGACAACGTAATGCGCTTTCTTATCCAGCTTCTTGAAATTATATAATGGTTCGTATTCTTTATATTCCAAATCTTTTCCCGCATAAGTTTCCAGAACTTCGTACGCCGGTGTTCCTTCTTCTCTTTCCAGAGAACCAAGAACCGTATCCAGAAGGGCTTCTGCCATGTAATAGGTATATCCGTCTGCTGCTTTTACCTTTACATACTGTTCTTCCGGGTTTACGCAGAGCGCCACGTTAGAAGGCAGTGTCCACGGGGTTGTAGTCCATGCCAGAATGTACGCGTCTTCGTCTTTTACTTTAAAACGGGCAATAGCGGAACGTTCTTTTACATCTTTATAGCCCTGTGCCACCTCCTGGGCAGACAGCGGAGTTCCGCAGCGCGGACAATAAGGTACGATTTTAAATCCTTTGTACAGCAGGTTTTTGTTCCAGATTTCTTTTAAAGCCCACCATTCGGATTCAATATAATCATCATGGTAAGTAACGTACGGATTGTCCATATCTGCCCAGAAACCAACGGTAGAGGAAAAATCTTCCCACATCCCTTTGTATTTCCATACGCTTTCCTTACATTTATCAATAAACGGAATCAGACCGTATTCTTCAATCTGCTCTTTTCCGTCCAGACCCAGCAGTTTCTCTACTTCCAGTTCTACCGGAAGTCCGTGGGTATCCCATCCTGCTTTTCTCGGAACCATTTTGCCCTTCATAGTGCGGTATCTGGGAATCATATCCTTGATAACACGGGTAAGCACATGACCGATATGCGGTTTTCCGTTTGCAGTCGGCGGTCCATCATAGAAGGTATACGTTTCTCCTTCTTTTCTCTGCTCCATACTTTTTTTGAAAATGTCATTGTCCTTCCAGAATTTTTCAACATTCTTTTCGCGCTCTACAAAATTCAGGTCTGTAGTAACTTTCTGATACATGATTTTTCTCCTCTCTTGATTGACTGAAAACAAAAAACTCCCGTCCTGTAACAGGACGAGAGCAAATACGCTGTCGTTATACCACCTCTTACAACATACACAACATTTCTGTCTTAATATGCGTTCCCTTTAACGGAGGAAGCCCGGCATCTCCTACTGGATTCAGATAGCAACTCAGGAGTGATTTTCTTTCACTGCTACTGGTACCGGATTTCCACCATCTCCGGCTCTCTATAACGTTTGCATGCAGAAACCATATCTGGTAAAACAAGAGATTGTGCGGCTTCTGTCAGTGAAATACTGTCTCCGTCTTGGTTTTTCAGTATAGTTCTTATTATACTGAGTGTGTTTGGGGGTTGTCAAGAGGGATTGGAGGGAAAGATATAAGTATTCATATCAACTTGAAAAAGGTCACATACAAATCCCCTTAAACAGATAAGATAATATCTCATTTCGCAGGAGTGTTTACTCTGTTTTCTCTATTCTTTTCGCCTCTTCCCTTTCAATCTGCTTAATACCTTTCTGTGGCGTGGGCAGATTTTCAGGCATTGTCCCTCCTAATTCAGCTATTGTCTGGCGTACCTTTTGGCCGACTTGAAAATGAACATCTCCGGCCTCTTTCTTTCCTGTCACCTGGTCCCGCCTGAGTTTTCCTGCTGTCTGGTCTTCACGGCGAAATATGTCTGCCCTAATGCAATCACTTCTTTACGGGAATCTCCATTCATCACGATTAGATAACATGCATAACGTGTAAGCATATAATCTTCAACTTCTCGTACCGCCCCTTTAGCTAAATTTATCATTTTGCCAACGCCGGCAAAATGATCATTTACTTCATTTCCACTTTTTTTACATGCTTCTTTCGCTCTATCAATTGTTTCTTTAAATCGTCTCCATTGTGTATAGTTTAATACTTCTCGGAGTTCCCTTGCATACCAGAATTCCTGCCCGTACTCGTTTATATGTTTTATATTTTCAAATATTTCTTCGCTGTAATTTTCCATATCTTTTCCCATGAATCCTACCCTCCATAAAATCATCCTATTCCCTATGTACTATTTTTTCTCTTTCAGCACGATACTTTAACAATCGTAATACATAATCTGGCAATTCTCTTTTCTCCGCTTCCCAATCCTGCACAGTACGATATGGAATTCCAAAATAATCGCAAAACTCTCTGCGATTCATTCCCATCTGCTCTCTTAACTCTTTTACTTCTTTTCCTCGACTCACACTATTCCTCCTTTTATACGCATTGCGTTATTTTATGATAGTAAAAAAACACAATACTGTCAAGCTTTTTTATCAAAAAATCCCCTTAAACGGATAAGACAATATCTCATTCCGCTTAAGGGGATTTGCTTTTTATCCGCCTAAATCAACTTAAATTTTTTAATATGCCGTTAAGATTTCCAGCAGTACTCCCATAATATCCCTGTCTATCTCCATCGCATTTAACTGAGAAATCAGAATCGGCAGTTCTCTCTATTTTAAAACCTCATTGTAAATACGTTCTTTTTCTTCATAAGACATCTCTGCTTGGTCCAGGAATTCAAAGATTTCCTTTTCAACCTGATTTTTTATCTGGTCTGTCATCGGCAGAATCGTACCCGCTTTTGCCAAAACCGGCAGTGTTTCTTTGTCTCTGTACACTGTAATATTTCCAAAGTAATATTCATTTCCATGGATATACGCCTGTTCTTCTTCCGGATATTCATAGTATAAAGGAAGTATCAAAGGTATATCTTCTTCATAGCTTCTATGATTCATGGTATACAAATAGGGAAGCATACGGTGCCGAAGCTGCAGGAATGTGGTCATAATGCGTTCCGTTTCCCTGCCAAATCTCCATGGTTCTTTGCTGTTAAAGGAACAATTGGTACTGTGCAGACGTATAACAGGGATAAATACGCCAAATTGTATTCAAAGGGTATAAGTTCCTCATCTTTATATCCAAACATATGGCCGTCAATATCATGAACGATATCTTGTGTCCGTGGTGCCACCTTCAATACCATGAGACCACTCACAGAATCCTGCTTTTTATAAACGTCTTTTATTTCCGAAAAATAGACACTAAACCATCTTGCAATACGGTTCTTGATTCGTGTGATTTCTTCCTGGGTTTGAAGCCGGGGATTAAAAAGACTTTGAATTTCCGCACAAATACCTGTTGGTATATATGGATATAAAAATCCGCCTTCATTTACCAGGGCCGCAATTGTTTTTGAATCCTTACGTCCATTTTTATTCGGATTGTTATCGTCCACAATGCTGAAAATGTTAAATTAATCATTTTCAGGATACAGCAAATCGAGGTAAGGTGTCTTTCTTTTATGCAAAATCACGAAATTGCTCATTTATAGTTTCTAAAATATAACATCATTAAAAGGGCACTTTTTGAAAGATTTCTCTCTCGAAAAGCGCCCTCAGCAATCCATTTTGTTGTCAAAATTAAAAGTTTTTTAATCTCTTAGTACAACTTTGCTCCTGCCGGAATCTTATCATCCACAATCAGAACATTCAGTCCTTCTCTTCCCTCTACCAGGTGAGTTGCAGAAATAATCATACCACAGGAATCGATACCCATCATCTTACGCGGCGGAAGGTTTGTAATAGCAATCAGCGTTTTGCCTACCAGTTCTTCCGGTTCATAATAATCATGGATACCTGACAGAATCACACGGTCTTCGCCGCTTCCGTCATCCAACACAAATTTCAGCAGTTTCTTGCTCTTCGGCACTGCCTCACATTCTTTTACTTTCACAGCTCTGAAATCAGATTTGCTGAAAGTTTCAAAATCCACCATATCCTCAAACAACGGCTCTACTTCTACGTTGGAAAAGTCAATCTCAACCTTAACCGGTGCAGCTTCTGCTACTGTTTCTGCAACCGCTTTTGCTGCAGGTGCAGTCTGTGCCGCATTGTTCGCCTCGTTCTTGGAAGCGCCCTGGGACTTCATTGTCGGGAATTTTTTTGATTTTTCTTCATTACCCTTCGTGATGCTTCGCTGTACTATTTCTATTAAATTGTCTTCTCTTCATCACCATTCATGATGAATCATTGTCAAATCATATCTGTTGTCAATTTGATGTCATTTGGTTATTTCTGTTGTCAGATGAAAGGGTTCATAAGCCCTTCTTAAAATACATCCATTGTTGCAGCCAAATGTTCAAATGTTTCCTGTTTTTTCTCCTCTGTCGCCTCTGCATAGATATCCATAGTAGTCTGAATATCCTTATGCCCCATGATCGACTGGATAACCTTCAGGTTGGTTTCTCTTTCACAAAGCCTTGTACAGAATGTGTGTCTTAAACTGTGCGCTGAAAAGTTCGGCAACAGCACCGGCTCCCGATGCTCTTTCTTTGCTTCTACTTCTTCCGTTGCATTATAGGCAGAAGATATTCTTTTGATTGCCCGATTGACTGACTGAGCATTCATTACATTTCCATAACGGTTACAGAAAACAAAGCCTGTCATCCCGTCAATCTCTGCATCTGTCCAGCCATTTTCTTTCTGCTCTTCCCAGATCATTTCAAAAGCATCCTTCACTGTGTCCAACATGGGAATTGTACGCATACCGGCTTCTGTTTTCGGCGTTGAAATGTGATTTTCTGATGCCCTGTCTTCTCCTACCGGATAATACGTCAGATTATGATTAATGCTGATAATCCGCTTTTCATAATTGATGTCTTCCCATCTCAGTCCCAACACTTCACCGATACGACACCCCGTTCCAAGAAAAACGGTAAAAATCGGCCACCAGTGATAGTAAATCGGGTGTGTGGCAATATATTCCATAAATGCTCTCTGCTGTGGAATTGTCAGTGCATGTCTCACACCGGTTTTCATGCCTAAATTTTTCTTTAATTCTGCCATGACTCCATCCGTAGGATTTTTTCTGATAATGTCATCCCTCACAGCCAGTTGGAAAGTTGGATGTAATAACGTATGAACTGTTTCCAGTGTGTTAATCTGCAATTCCTGTTTCTCAATCAAGTGATTGTAGAACTGCACTACGTCAGAATACTTAATCTCCGCTATATTCCGTTTTCCAAATGTGTCCCGGATAAATCGGTCATACATATAAAGATAATTACTTTTGGTTGTCGGTTTCAGATTGCCTTTGAGACTCATATAACGGTCAAATACAAAATTTACAGTCGCCTTCCCTGCAACGTAAATATCCAGACCGTCCATCTGATCTTTCATAAGCTGTGTTTCTTTTTCCCGAAGCGTTACAAGGTCTTGTGCATAAACATACTTACGCCTTCCGAGTGGATCTGTATAAGTATATACATACCTCTCATCGGAACGTCTCTGTGATTCACCTTTCCGCAAGACTCTGCCTCGCAGATCTTTTCTTGTCTGTGCCATATAAAATCCTCCTTCAAATAAAGGAAGGACTACATATTATTCAGGTCTGTTCAATACTTTTTCCAGTCCCTGCAAGACAACTTCTGTCACAGTCATTTTGTGTTTCCTGGCATAATCACAGATACACTTATACATAGAATCTTCCACCCGGATACTCAACACTTTCTTTTTTACATTTTCCGACTTTGGTCTTCCTATTTTCGCCATATCTGTTCTTATTCCTCCACATTCACATTATAATTTTCGTATGACAAGAAGTCAATCCCTATTTTTCGTCCTTCCACGATTTTCTTCTGTTCCCTACGCAATCCGAAATGTCTCCAGATACTTTTCAAAAATCTCACAGTTTACAAGAGCAACCTTGTCAATCTTATACACTGCTTTGGCTTCTTTCGCCAGTTCCTGAAACTTTGTCAGTCCAATGCTATAAAGCTCTGCTCCTTCTTGATAGCGTACAAATTTCTTTGCTATTTTCTTTGTTTTCTCTACATCTCTACGTGCATACCCCATACACGGCACCTCCTTTTTTGCATGAAAAAAGCAGCTAACCTATTTTTCATAGACTAACTGCTCGTGTTTTAGTTCCATATTCTGTTTTAATTTACTGAAACGTCTTCTGTTTGACTTAACTGTTTATGAACATCATATCTACCCTTCGTGTTAAATACCAAGTTTTTCAAATAGTATTCTATTCCTTTTTCCTGCATCATCAATAATTTTGTCAAACGACAAGATTTCAATATATGCTCGCTTTTTGTCGTGATATTTATACATTCCACGCTTATCTGGCGTTTCAATAAAATCAAAATCTTCTGCAATTTTTCTCAACTTAGATGTAATATCACATACCGCATATAAATAAAATTGGGTATTGGTTCCTGTTTTTATAAGTCTCCCATTTTTATCTTTCATTTCATTAGAACTAATCTTGTCAACATATCCCAGCATTTGTATAATTGGATTTTCCGCTTGCGTATAATCATTTCTCATAGGCTTCTTCAATTCCAAAATTACAATTGTTTCATATTCTCGCCCTGTATTAGGTTCATCTGAAACAGCAACCGGTTTATCTAATATCATTACATCTGTTCTATCTTCTCTTGGATTATTATCAAATGGAATATCCGATGACACATACTCACAATAAGCTAACCTCTCATCTATAAGCCACAAGTTATGAGCCTGATATTCAATTTCATCTGACGTTCTTCGCATAGGATATATAAGGTTATGAATGTATGCCTCTTTACTATATTTTCCAAAATCATCCGACTGAATACCCTTTTTCAACAATTCCAGAATAACTTTCCTATGCGCCACATATTCTGCTAAAGATGCTTTATTCGCTTCGCTAATTTTAGCAAATTGTTTTTGGAATTTTTCCTGATAAGAGTCTAAACTTGTTGCTCCAACCTCTAGTGTTTTAATAATGTCCTGATTGTCTTTTTTTAGTTGATTATCAAACTTTCTCTTAATCTTATACAATTCATCATCCAATTTACAATCTGGAAGATATGGTTTGATTGCTTCAACATCTTCTCGCATATATTTTAAAAGATGACCATACTGTGGTGCTTCATCTTTTATATACGACCGAACTCTTTCTTCTTTCTTCCCTTTTACTTCAGATAAATAATCAGCCAAATATATCTGAACATTTTCTGCAACATTTGAAATGATATCATCCATACTTATCTCTGATCCATCTTCCGCTGTATCTGAAATCTCAAAAGAAGTCCTGTTTGTTCCTACATTTTCATCTAAAAACTTCCCCGACAAAATTCCTGCATAATAATACCCTTTTGCAGAAAACAGATTCTTATCCAAATCTACAATCTCTTTTTCAAGATTTACTTCTTGAACCATTCTATCATTAGCATATAAATACAGTTTGCTTGCCCCAAATGCCGCATCTTCAATCTGTGTATGCAATAATGAAAAGTTTTCATTTCCAATCTTAAATTCGATTTTTTCAGACTCCTTTTTAATGCGTTCATCAAACATTTCATTAATATTATACGTTTGATCCTCGTCCGCCACTTTTATTACAGGACACTTTGCAGACATTAAATAAATAAAACAATGCTGCATTATTTTAGTAGCAATAACTTCTCCTTTTTTAGGAAGATTTTTCTTATATGGAGCCAAACATTCTTTCAAAGCTACTATTGTTTTATTGTCTGTTAGTGGATCAATATCTTCCAATGAATCATTAATTTCATTTTGCTCCAATGTAAAACAAAATTTTCTTCTAACCCATTCACCTGCATCAATAAACGAACTTTCTATGTCTGCTTCTTTAAATGCTTTTAACCAAGCGAATCTTCCAACACCTTTGCCACCCTTTTCAGCTCTATACGTAGAATCAGACTGAAGAAATGATTTCATATTATTCTCATCAAATCCAATTCCATTATCTGTTACTACAAATCCTGTAATATCATTTATGCTACTGTCTATTCCCTCTGTCTGAACCCTCATTTGCGGTTCACGTATTATTTCAATATTAATATAGCCATTTACCTTGTCATCATTTTGCTGTCTTTCCTCAATTGCGTAAATCGAATTAACTATCGTTTCAAATAATGGCATCAATGGTTTTGTTCTTGGCAGTTCAAAATTTTTCACACGTCCTGGTAAATCAATTGAAAAAACAGCCATTAATTTCGCCCCTTCCAAACTCCATTTTTTTAACTTTAACATACTGATAATTTTCATTTTACCAGAGTTTTTTATTATTCTCAATTTAATTTTTCACCTCTTGAAACTCTTCCTACTTCTTCCTGTACACTTCAGAATATTCATGCCCCGGCAGACGGCAGGTGGCAGATAAGGTATCTATAAAAATCGGGACTTGCTCCAATGATTCTGCCACCATTACTCTTTTAATCGAATACTATTCTCCTGCATTTCATTTACCCGATATTCCAGCTCATTTTTCATCCGGCTTCTCACATCACGCATTGTTCGCCCGGATATTCCCTGCTCCTTTGCCTTTTCGTCTAGTTCCCTTATTGAAATTTCTTTTTTATCAGCAAGCAGTTCCCTGATTAGCTTTCTACCTCGCTCCAGCTTTGTTTCTGTTGCTTTTCCTTCTTTTCCATCTAACAATTCATCTGCAGAAATCTCATAGGCTCCCACCCATTGAAAACCTTCTTCGTCTCCCAGTTTAAATGCCATTGTCTCCCCCGGTGGTGCAAGAGAACTTTTTTCATGAATCAATACCCTTGTGGTTGGATCTTTTCTTACTTTTCCAATGAAAATCAAGCTTCGCACTGCTGCCATAATATCAATAGAACCAAGTCCTCGATACGTGCTCTGCGTCCCGGAAGATTTATTCAGATGTCCGATCAGCACAATGGCACATCCGGTCTTCTCCGCAATCATTCCCAGTTTTCGGAAAACCGGACGCACTTCATTTGCACGGTTCATATCCACATCTGCTCCAATAAACGCCTGTACCGGATCAATGATTACAAGCCTCACATGATTCTGCCTGACTGCCTTTTCAATTCGATCATCGGATAAAGTCAACGCTTCTTCCGAATCATCAATCACCATAACCCTGCTTAGATCAGCACCTGCTTCCACCAATCTTGGCTTAATGGTATCGCCCATGCCATCCTCCGCAGTCTGATAGATTACATTGAATGGTTCGATATCTTCCATATTCGGAAACAATTTTCTGTTGGTACAGGCTGCCGTCAGCATCATGGCAAAATATGTTTTTCCTTCTCCCGGATTTCCCTGAATGATTGTCAGTTTTCCAAATGGAATATAAGGAAACCACAGCCATTCCACACTGGTCTGTTCAATGTCTTCATAACACAACATCGGCACCAGCTCTTCTGTTTCTGGTACTTTAATTGTGATTGTTTCTGCAATTGCTTTCTTTCTGTCGGCGTTTTTATCACAGAGAATTTCATTCCAGTCTTTTTTAGATGGTTTCAGGCGAATTACACTGTATCCTTCTGAAATTTCTCCTGCCAGTTTTTCACAGGCCTCATTCCCTGCCTGATCATTATCCAGACACAGGAAAACAGAAGTAATCTGAGGGCGTTCAGAAAGAAAAGTCATCAGTGCCACGCTGGAGACTCCACCCAGACTCAGGTAACTGCGTTTCTTCCAGTCTTTGGGAAATAACTGGATAAACGAAAGCAGATCAATGGCTGCTTCAAATACAAACAACTGATTATCCGTTCCTCTGTAACTGAATCCATAAGATTTATCAGAACCTGTTATATCTCCTCGATATTTTATTTCACCAGTTCCCCGGCAGTGTGCATACCTCGGAATACCATCTGCATCTCTGCCGACAAATATAACATTATGATGCTTCTTTTCTTCGTAAATATCACCTCTGTCAATCCAATCTTCCACCAGTGTTTTCTCAATCTCTCTTTTTTCTGTCAGATACTTCATGATTTTTTCATTATCCTCATTTTTCTCCGGTAATCGGAAGTCTTTAGACGGGGCGGGGCAGGACTTCTGCCTGCCTTTGCCTTCTTCCCCAATCAGAATTTTCACTGCTTCCGGGAATGTTGCATAATAAAATTCCATCACAAAGTCTACCGGATAACCGCCCTTACTCTGACTATGCCGATACCATTGGTTTCCGGATATCGTTACACTGTCATGCTTTTTCCAACGGTATTCTCTGCCACTTTTCATCAACTGTTCCCCTTGTGCGTTCAGAAAAGACACAAGGTCGGTCTGGTTTGCTCTTGCAATCTGTTCTTCTGTATACTGCATTTTCATCATCCTTTCCTGCCTGTCCTGCTGACAGACTTCTATAAACTCATATCATAGTTCCGTTTTTTCCTCACTGTCTGTTGTTTTGCATCACGTTCTTCACACTCTTTCTTCTTTTCAGCCAGTTGTTTCCGAATAGAAGTCTTCTTTTCTGATTTCTGCTCCGTTTCATTCACCGACTGTTGCTCTACTTCACTTTTTTCTTCAAGAATTTCTTCTGTCTGAACTGCGTGAAATGCCGGGAACTTCACCTGCTCCTCCCTTTTTTCTTCTGAACGCCCGGAGGTATCTGTTTCTGCCATTTCCCGGTCACGTCTGGCAATGTCTGCACAACTCTGTACCTTTTTTACAAATGCAAGTTCGTCCTGATAAGGCTTATTATCTGCTTTCAGTTCTTCGATCACAGATCGGAGTTCTTCTTTCTCGCGTTTCCATCTGGCTGTTGGCACCTTTCCATTTTTATCCAAGTGCTGTTTCAGTTCCCGTTCACATTTGCGATAATATTTGATTTCTTTCTTATGCTGCTGATAGTATTTCTCTCGTTTCTTCGGGAAAAAGAAATGGTTGTACTCGTCTATCAATGGCCGGTTTGTCTTTATTACTTCTGCCATCTTTTGCAGATTTTCTAGTTTCTTTAACTGTTCTCGTTTTTCGGAAATTTCTTTTTTACTGACTGATACAACGCCATTCAGTTCATCAATCCTTTCCTGCAGATCTTCCATTGTCTCTATCTTATGAGTCTGGAGATAATTGATGGATTTTGCAAACTCCTGTAAGTTGGAGAGATTCTTCCCTCTCCGTTTCATCTCCGCATAGAAATTTGGGAGCGATGGTCTGCCCTGCGTTTTCTTATCATAATAATCTTGCAAGCTTTCCAGAAGTGTCGGATTCTGCCTGCGATCCAGTTCGGCTTTCATTTCCTCATACGCTGTCTTCATCCACTGAATAGATTCTTTCAGAGAAATAAACATCTGGTTGAACTGCCGGATAGCTCGGTTCAGTTCCCCAATCACTGTTTTAATTCCCTTTTTCTCCATTGCCCGGACTTCATACCCTTCATGGATCGTCGGAATCAAATCAATTCCCTGCTCTTTGTAAGAGCGGTGATCAATTCTTGCTGCCATGTGACATTCCCGGAATTTTTCGTTCACCTTCTCTGTCCACGCTCTTCTCCATTCCTTTAAAAGCTCCGGATCATTCCATCCGGTAGTAGAAACAGCATTGAATATATCCTTTCCTTTGGCATCTTTAATCCGATTTCCGTCTTCATCCAAAACATATTCCCGTTTCTGCTTGTTTCCCCAGCTTCCTTCTTCTGTAAAAGGTCGGATAGGAGAAAGTACATGAAAATGTGGATTATCTGGTTCATTCTCATTCTTTGATTTTCCTTCATGAACTGCCAGATCTACAATCATGCCACGTGCTACGAACTGCTCCCGGCAGAATTCTCTCGCCAGTTCTATATTTTCATCCAGGGTCAGTTCATTTTGCAACGCTATATCGAATGAATAGGCTAACTGCGCCTTCTTCCCTTTCTCTATCTTCTCCACCTCGTTCCAGAGTGTCTCCCGATCAGTCAGACGCTCCGGCACATACTCTGGTGTCAAAATTTCTGTAAAAACTACACCAGACTTTTTTGTATAATCATGTGTCTGTCCATAGTAATCGTTATAAAGTTTCTGCCCCGAAATATAAGCTGCAGAATTAACCACTGTCTGACCTTTTCCTCTGGACACCTGCTTTACTGAAAAATGATACAGTGCCATTAGCTGTCATCTCCTTTTTCTGTTTTTTCAACTGCTTCTGAAATCTGCTGTCTGCCAATTTTTTCAGCAGCATTACTTACATTCCTGACAACACCACGATTATAGACAGAGATTTTTAACTGGCTCATTACTTTCTGAACATCTTCCTGTTCCAAATCTTTGGATAATGGAAATGCTTTTTCAAACTCTGCACCTTTAACAATTAAACGATGCGAACGTTCTTTTCGCTCCACCAGCTTTTTTCTCTGCTCTAGAAGATTTTTATTATGAATCGCATGTTCCAATTGCTTTCTGCTTTTTTCCATGTTGGCTTTCAATTCTTCCAGTGACATGGATTCATATTTCGGATTTTTTGCTCTGCTCACTTTCCTGTCCTCCTTTTTCTGTAAACAAAAAGAACCGGTCTTCTCATAAATGCCGATTCCTGGATATAAAAAACGGAGGTCGTTGTTTCACAATAAGGAAATACTGACCTCTGTAATCTAAAAAATCTTTAATTGTTACAACAAGATAGGCCTTGTGCCGCAAGGGGAAATTATCCCCTTGTCCGAAATCTGTGATTTCGCTATATTCCCGGATTGAAATCCTTCAAAATCGGGAAACGCACCGCAGGTCGCACGATACAGGCAGATGTAATTGCCTGTATAGAAGTGCGCTCTTAGCTTTGCTAAGAGAATTATGCCGTATCCGGCTTGCTATCTTTAATCTGTAAATTCCATCATCTCGTCAATAGTACAATCCATTTTCTTACAAATTTTCTCGACTGTTTCCATTGATACATATTGATTTTTTCCCATCCGGGCAAGGATATTTGCACTAATCCCGGTGATGTGTTGCATTTCTATTCGCTTCATATTTTTATCAATGAGCTGTTTCCATAATCTGTTATAACTTACACCCATTAGCTACCTCCACATTTTTAATAGATAAATTTTTATTCTGGATTAGTCAAACGGAATTTCTCCGTCCTTCGCTTCCATAAAACCATCTTTATCTGTTTTCGGGATTTCTGATGAATCTGCTCCAGCACCGCTGTCCTTGTTCTGAGCAAATTCATGTTCTTCCACAATCACATCTGTGGTATAAATCGTCTTTCCATCCTTATCCTTATAACTGCCAGTGCTGATGCGTCCACCGATCACAATCCGCATTCCCTTGTAAAGATATTTCTGTGCAAACTCTGCATTCTTGCCAAATGTTACGCAGGAAATAAAATCTGCTTCCTGTTCTCCGTCACGTTTATATCTTCTGTTCACTGCCAGAGTATATCTGGCTACTGCCATATCATTATCTTTCCCGGCATACTTGATCTCCGGATTCTTTGTCAGTCTTCCCATTAAAATCACTTTATTCATAGTCGTTACATCCTTTCCGGGCATTTTGCCCTGTAAACATTTTTCAGTTACTTTTTTGCAGTGGTCTGTCGTGCGTTTCCCTGTCACCTGCAGTCGTCTCAGACTGCCTCTGCCTGTATAAACAGGTCACTGACCATAAGGCTCTGGTCAGCCGCCCATCATCGGGAGTGTCATTATGATTCCGCTTGCTTCCAGAAAAAGAAAGGTCATGGCAGAACTCCTGGTAGGCTTTCAGGGTGCACTTATCGGTTGTCAAGGTTCAACGAAGGAACATTCCCAAACGTCCTCTAATTACTAAAGTCAAATGACTTGGCAGAATGCAAAAAATTCGTGATATTTTTTTGCATTTTTATCATTTTTTCTTTTATTTTCATTAGTCCCTTCACATACTCTGTACTGGGACAGGCAAAAGCGGACATGCTTTTGGGGATTTTTAAAAAATAATTATTCCTCCACCTATAAAGCGTTGGAAATGGTATTTACCAACCCCTTTTTGCAAGTTTTTTATGCGTAAATGAAATTTTTCTTCACTAATTGCAAGTTTCAGATGGCATTTGGACGGTGCTTTTCTAAAAAAATTTATTTTTCCACTAATCACATGTGGCAGAGTGTACAATGTCAGATGCTTTTTGAAAAAAGGCAAAAAAAAGCACTAACCGTTATAGTCAGTGCTTGTCGCTCAATTATATTAATTCAAAACTTTCTATGGACACCCTGTTTCATCAAAAAATTTTTATTCGGTAATCAATCGTTATTTTCTCGACCACATCATACAATCTATCTTTTTATCTGATTAAAAAGGCACTAACTTTTTTACGGTTAATGCCCTTTTGGTTAATCATCATTTCATTCTGCAATTTTCATCACGTCCCAGTAAATTTTCATCAGGGCGTTCTATGTTATTTACAGCATCTTTTATGTCCTGATACAAATTTCTCTGAGGTTGCAAATTCATTTCGTCCATTGTCAGCAACCAATTTCCGCTAAAATAATTTGCCATGCGATTATTTGAATTTGATATTTCTTTCAAGGTTTTATCTATTTTGTCTAAACTCATTTCAACAAATTCATTACTATCTATCGTCCCCGTAAAATAAATCCACCTTGAATATTCCGTTTTCTTTTGGGTATTTCCTTTAATATAAGCTACTTCAAGTTGAATTGCTGGAGCAGTTTCCGTCGCAATGTTTGCTCCAGATCTTGCTATACTGCCAGTTATTTTCTCATTCGGATATAAAGTAAAATCAGATTCAAAAATCTTATCAATATCAAATTCTGTCTCTTCCCCATTATTATTTATGGATTTAAAGGACAGATTGATTTTTTCTGCATATGATTGTCCAGCATTTAAAACAGTTAAAAATAAAATACCTTTTATTTCGCTTAGTTCAAATGAAAGCATCGGACTTAAACTTTCTATATATTGAACTCTTGTCTGGTGACTGAAATATATACTGCTTAATACGGCAATTCCAGACACTATCATTGAAATTGCAGCAATTTTATTTGCTGTTGAACTGTCAGCAATTATTTTTAATAATCTCAAAATTTCATTCACTTGTTCTGTATCCATTCATTCTCCTCACTTAATTCACATAACTGATCTTCTGCATCTCCAATCTTCAAATCAAAGATTGTTTCTTCTACAACTCTCACACACTCATCTGTCTTTTTTATAATGTCTTTCCCCCAAAATCTAATAACTGTCCAACCCTCAAACAATAACTGTTTATCTATTTCTGCATCTCTTTCTCTATTTCTTGATATTTTATTTACCCAATAATCACTATTTTTTGTCTTTTGCAATCTAGGCTTCAATATTTCCCAATCTTTTCCATGAAAAAATTCACTATCACAAAATATTGCTATTTTATATTTGGTTAATACAATATCTGGTTTTCCCGGCAACAAACAATAATTTTTCCTATATCTATATCCTTTATTCCATAATGCCTTTCTTAAAGCAATTTCAATTTTAGTGTCCTTGCTTTTTATATGTTGCATATTCTTTTTTCTTTGTTCTACCGTCAGATTATCTGCCATATTGCCGACCTCTACTTATTTGATAGCTTCTAAAATATTTTCTGCTATTCGATTTATAACAGGCACACATACTGAATTACCTGCTTGCTTATACAATCGAGCATCACTTTGTTTTTTAGGTAATTTATAATTCTTTGGAAATCCCTGCGTATTAAAACATTCTCTAGGAGTCATCTTTCTTAATCCTTGCTTTGTTTTTACAATGCAAACATTGTGTCCCCCTTCTCCTTGATTCGCTGTTAGTGTTGGCACTACACCGCTTTTATTTTGTCGAACATACTTTCTTCTCCACTGATATATTGCCGGGTGATTGATATCATCATCTTTTGTTGCTTCTACCAATAACTTGTATATATCTCCCTTATACTTTCCTTCTGTATAATAATACTTATCGTCAACTTTTGTGTCAAAATCTATAATGTCTTTTACAGTTGTTGTTAATGGAATAGACAGTGGCCAATGAAATTTATTAAAATCTTTTTCATCTCTGAAAGCAACAATATAAATACGTTCTCTATTTTGCGCCATATTCCCATAATTCATTGCATTTAGTACTTGATATGTATAATGATATCCAAGCAGTTCTAACTGTTCACATATTACTCTAAAGGTATTTCCATTATCATGTCCGACTAGATTTTTTACATTTTCAAATAATGCCACTCTAGGTTTCTTAGCTTCTACCATTCGCATTAATTCAAAAAACAGTTCTCCACGTCCTTTTTTATCTTCAAAGCCCTGTCTATATCCTGCAATAGAAAATGCCTGACAAGGAAATCCACCGATAATAACATCTGTTTTGGGAACATCTTCAACAGGGACTAAATGAATATCTCTCTGATCAACTTTAACGGTTGGATAATTCATTTCAAACGTTTCGCTGGCGTATGAATCAAATTCATTCGCATATACTGTTTTAAATTCTCCTGTTTCTTCAAATCCTAAATCTATTCCACCTACACCTGCAAAAAATGAAGCTACACTAAACATTATCTTTCTCCTGTTCTTTCGTAATGTGTACATATTATCATAAATCGCGGCGCGCCGCAATATTACATTTTGAAAAGGCAGAGATAAAACACTCTGCCTTTCGTATTATTTACCGATTAATCTTTGGTAGTATTCTGATACTCTGTTATAAGCCTTACATCTTCGAATATCAAAAATAATGTCTGGCTCTAAATTATTTGCATCCACAAATAATGTCTGAAGACTTACATGTGGGCGTCTTCCCTGATTTTTTTGTTCTTGGATTGTCTGAGTTTTATTTGCTGGATATTTTCCAAATTCTTCTGAATTTATATTCAAGTCATAAATATATAGCAAGTTTTCATCTAGCTTAAATCTCAGAAACACCAAATCATCAAATACACATTTCGGTCCAAATGAAGACAAATCTCCTTCAAATCGGGAAGTGGCTTTAAATTCAATTTTTCTTCCTGTATTTGGATCAGTAGCATCTCCTACTTCATCACCACGATTCCACAAATATCCCAAGCAATAACACCCCATTGGTTCACTAATCGCATCAGGCATATTTATGCCCCGATGGCTGTTATTAGAAATATACGTGTTCAAATCTTTCCATTTGAAGTAGGCATTGCAAGTTTCATCAATTCTGGCATCATCTATTGTGATATAGCCAAATTCATTATATATTGCCATATTACCTGTGTTAGAGTGTTCTATCTCTGCACATAGGAATTATAGCATATTTGAACCATTTTTTCTTCAATTACTTGATTACGATAATGATCGAATTACTTTCTTTACCACAGTTTTTAAATGCAATCCGTCTTTTAATCCCAACCGATAAAAAAATTCCTCTGTCTCTGCTCCGCTGTTAAATATCTGGTCGCAATATTTTGTAATGACTTCTTCCTGCTCCGGCGAAAGTGTAGCAATCACTTTTTTGTACGCTTCTTCAACCTCATCTGGTTCTGTCACAGATGACTGGCTCAACTTCCAATCTGCATATGATTTTCCCATATGTTCCGTTATTGTCAAATTGATAAATTCTTCAATCTCTTTTGTCATTTTCATTTGTGAATCCCTTTCCTTTCTCCGGTACCCTACTCCATCAATGTATCCAGTATAGTTTTGATAGTTTCTTTCAGCTTTAGCCCATCTCTCAATCCCATACGATAATAGAACTCATTCAGGTCACTGTTATTATTTGAGGTTTCTGTCATATAGTCAAAAATAACTTTTCTCTGTTTTTGCGGTAACTTCCGAATTACCTTTTGCACTTTCAGTTCCAGTTCTTCATTGAATGGATCATACTGCTCTCCATCATTTTCCTGATAAACCTGTTCCATTCTTTTTCCGATCAGATCATTCAGGAACTCCTCCATATTTTCCGTTAATTCCATCTTTTTTATCTCCCATCAATCTGATTTTGATTGTTTCCAGCCACATCACCGCCCAGCCAGAAAGTACAGGCAGGATATAAAGTATAAAACCTGCCAAAAGCATTCTTCCCACTTCTGTGCCTGTTTCCTGCCCGAATCCATATCCTAAGACTGCTGTAATGCAGATAATTCCAGACAGGACATGAAATGCAGTTGCAGACAGCCATGTGCTGAACATAAGCATCAGTTGTATCAACGTCAGGCATATCCGCACTGGCAATAACAAAATCCTTATAATAATTTTTACAACTACCATGACTGCCTACCCCTTTCACTGTTTTAAATATCTTCGGTAACTATCCAGAACTGAATCTGTAACACCGCTTTTATAGATTTTACGAATATCAACAATCTGTTCATCTTTCAGCAATTTCAACCAATCCAGTAAATCTTTTCTGCTGTTTGCGAAATTGCAACATCTTCCATCTGCATATTCAATCCTGTATCTCATACGCTCCTCCTATACATATACCAATTCACTCAACACAATTTCCTGCACACGATTCCTGATGTTATTACACTGTCGCACCCACTCCATAGGATTCCGTGCCTTTAATTTCTCTGTTACGCCTTCAGCACTTCTCATTTGTGCTTCAATCAGCTCAGACCGTTCCTGTGCCTGTTCGTTAAGATCCGCCAGATAACTGTCCAGTTTTCCAGTCAACAGAAGATAAGAATACATCCCCGATTTATGTTTTTCCAGATATTCTTTCCGAAGCATTCCCCAGTAACCAATCGGTCTGTTTTCCTCCGGCAAGGTTAACATCGGTATGTAATAATCTCCCACCAGCATATAATCTAATCCATTGTTATCATCATGTATTATTTTTCTCTGTTCACTCATGTTCTTCTCCTCTATCAAATCTTCCTCTGCTCTCGCAGATACGCTTCAAATATACTTCTACGAATTAATACTTTCTTTCCAATCTTATAGACTGCCCCGGCTTCATGTGCCATACGGACAACGGGTTTAATTCCCAGCCTGTAATATTCACATGCCATATTGTAGGTCACATAGGCATGGCTCATAAATTCCAGATCTTCATCATCAATCTCATCTGAGAACATCCATACATTACCGCTCATCTGTCATTTCCTCCCTGCCTTTTCCTTTCGCCGGTTCATGAAATCGTTCCAGATAAGTATCAAAAATATCCCTGTTAATCAGTACTGTTCCATCTATTCTGTAAATCGCACCTGCATCACTGGCAAGCTCCAAAAGCTTCTTATGAGAGATGCTGTAAATAATTTCTGCCTGTTGATAGCGCAGATATTGTCGGCGCAATTTTCTAAGCTGCTCTGGTACTTCCTTCATACTTGTAATTGGTTTATAACTTTTACCCATGATGTTTTCCTCCAAAATTAGATTTACTGTTTTACAGAAGCTGACTGCCGGGATATCACTTTCCAGGGACGAAAAAAAGCACCTCTTAGATTAACTCTAAGAAGTGCTCTTACTTCATTGTCAAACCTGTGTCCTTTCACCTGAAATTCGTCATGCTTCATAACGATTCGTCATTATCCCAAATTTTGTTGTCAAATTGTTGTCAAATGCGGTCTGACATCATGATTTTAGACATTTAATATTTAATTTTAGTACAGCTTTGCACCAGCCGGGATATGGTTATCAACCATCAGAAGATGAAGTTTTTCTTCGCCCTCTTCCTCATGGATTGCACTAAGTAACATTCCACAAGAATCAATTCCCATCATAGCTCTTGGTGGCAGGTTTGTGATAGCGATCAGTGTTTTTCCAACCAGTTCTTCTGGCTCATAATAAGCGTGAATACCGCTTAAAATGGTACGATCTGTGCCTGTTCCATCGTCCAGAGTGAACTGTAACAGCTTCTTGGATTTCTTAACTGCTTCACATGCTTTTACCTTTACAGCTCTGAAATCTGACTTGCTGAAAGTATCAAAATCAACCATTTCTTCGAATAATGGCTCTACTTTTACTTTGGAAAAATCAATCTTCTCAACTGGCTTTGTTTCCTGTGCTGCATTGTTTGCTTCGTTCTTCGCAGCCCCCTGTGACTTCATTGTCGGGAAGGCCAGAACATCACGAATTGCTGCAGAATCTGTCAGTAACATAACCATTCTGTCGATACCGAAGCCGATACCGCCTGTAGGTGGCATACCGATTTCCAGTGCATGCAGAAAGTCTTCATCTGTGGTATTGGCTTCTTCATCACCCTGAGCCAACAGTTCTTCCTGTGCTTTAAATCTCTCTCTCTGGTCAATAGGGTCATTGAGTTCAGAGTAAGCGTTTGCCATTTCCCAGCCGTTCATAAAGAACTCAAATCTCTCTGTATATTCCGGATTTTCCGGTTTCTTCTTAGTCAGCGGAGAAATCTCGATTGGGTGGTCCATAACAAAGGTTGGCTGAATCAAATGCTCTTCTGCAAACTCTTCAAAGAACAGAGACAGAATATCGCCCTTTTTATGGCGTTCTTCGTACTCTACATGATGTTCCTTTGCCACAGCTCTGGCTTCTTTCAGTGTATGAATCTCGTTAAAGTCCACACCTGCATATTTCTTAACCGCGTCTACCATAGTGATACGTTCAAATGGCTTTCCTAAATCCATTTCCACGCCATTGTAGCTGATTTTTGTTGTGCCCAGAACTTCCTGCGCCACATGACGGTACAGATTTTCCGTCAAGTCCATCATGCCGTGGTAATCCGTGTAAGCCTGATATAATTCCATTAAAGTAAATTCCGGATTGTGTCTGGTGTCCAGACCTTCGTTACGGAATACACGTCCGATTTCGTATACTCGCTCCATACCGCCTACAATCAGTCTCTTCAGATACAGTTCCAGAGAAATACGCAGCTTAAAGTCCTCATCCAACGCATTGAAATGTGTTTCAAAAGGACGCGCTGCCGCACCGCCGGCATTGGCTACCAGCATAGGAGTTTCCACTTCCAGGAATCCCTGTCCGTTTAAATAGTGACGAATACTTGCAATGATTTTAGAACGCTTGATAAAAGTTTCCTTTACATCTTCGTTCATAATCAAATCCACATATCTCTGACGGTAACGCAGGTCTGTGTTTGTCAGGCCGTGGAATTTTTCCGGAAGAGGATTTAAACTCTTGGAAAGCAGTGTCACTTCTGTGGCATGGATGGAAATTTCACCGGTTTTTGTCTTAAACACCTCACCCTTAATGCCTACAATGTCACCAATATCCATTTTTTTGAAGTCTTTATAGGAATCTTCCCCTATATTATCTCTTGCTACATAAGACTGAATTGCACCCTGTAAATCCTGAATACTGCAAAAAGAAGCTTTTCCCATAACACGCTTGGACATCATACGTCCTGCCAGGGAAACGCTCTTGCCTTCTAATTCTTCAAAGGCATTTTTCACTTCCATACTGTGATGAGTCACATCATACTTGGTAATCTGGAACGGGTCTCTTCCTTCCTCCTGAAGCTGGGACAGCTTCTCACGGCGTACCTTTAATAACTGGTTCAAGTCCTGTTCCTGTGCTTTCTTCTGCTGTTCTGCCACTTTGTACACACTCCTTACGTTTATTTGTCTGGTATCCTTAAATATTTCTTTCGATTTCAAGAACCTTGTATTCCATAGTGCCTGCCGGCATTTCTACGGAAACGGTTTCACCTTTCCTTGCACCGATAAGCGCCTTTCCAACCGGTGATTCATTGGAAATTTTACCCTCCAGGCTGTTGGCCTCTGTAGAGCCTACGATTTTAAACTCAATTTCTTCCTCAAATTCCACATCATAAACCTTTACTTTACAGCCAACACTGATTTTGTCCAGGTCTACTTCATCTTCTACTACAACTTCGGCATTTTTCAGAATTTTTTCGATTTCTTCAATTCTGGCCTCAATATCTCTCTGCTCATCTTTTGCTGCATCGTATTCTGCATTTTCAGATAAGTCACCCTGTTCTCTTGCCTCTTTGATTTTTTCTGCTACTTCTTTTCTCCGAACGACTTTTAAGTCATGTAATTCTTCTTCCAGTTTTGTCAGTCCCGCATACGTCAGTATTGTTTTCTTTTCTTCCATTTTAATTCTACACCCTTTCTCATATATTCATAATGGAATCCAGGGATTAAAAAAAGCCCTGTCCACATAAATACCGCTACTTAACAGTCATAATATTATAAATAATAGATATGCAGATGTCAAGCCAAATAGCCCTTTCTTCCTAAAATCAGGGGCAAAATTGGCAAAATCCCCATTTTTGAAAGTATTCTTCTACATCCGGCTCACCAGTTCCTCCAGCTGTGCATAGCTTTCCACTTCATTTACCTGCCTGCGCACAGAGGCAGAATGCGGCATTCCCGAAGTGTACCAGGCCACATGCTTGCGCATTTCCCGCATACCGGTATAAACGCCTTTATATTCCAGCTGCATTTTTGCATGACGCAGCATCATATCCTTTACCTCTTCCATGGATGGCGGCGGCAGAAGCTCTCCCGTCTCCTGATAATGGAGAATTCGGGAAAACAGCCAGGGGTTTCCCTGTACAGCCCTTCCTATCATAATACCGTCGCATCCTGTCTCCCTCACCAGAGCCTCCGCTTTTTGGGGAGAATCCACATCTCCGTTTCCAATGACCGGAATGGACACTGCTTCCTTCACCTGGCGGATAATATCCCAGTCCGCCTGCCCTGCATAGTACTGCTCCCTGGTTCTGCCGTGTACTGCAACAGCGGCTGCTCCCGCCTCTTCTGCAATTTTCGCAATTTCCACTGCATTGACAGCATCCTCTGTAAAACCTTTTCTTATCTTTACAGTTACAGGCTTCTCAATGGCGTGGGATACCTTGTATACAATTTCATGAACCAACTCCGGTTTTTTCATCAGAGCTGACCCCTCTCCGTTGTTTACTACCTTGGGCACCGGGCAGCCCATGTTAATGTCCAGAATATCAAAATTCCGGTGCTCAATCCGCTTGGCTATCTCTGCCATCAAATCCGGCTCTGAACCGAAAATCTGCAAAGACACCGGCCTTTCTCTCTCCTCAATCTCCATAAGGCTTTCTGTATTTTTATTCTGAAAGTGTATGGCTTTTGCACTGACCATTTCCGTACAGATAAGCCCCGCACCCTGTTCCTTGCACAGCAAACGAAATGGCAGGTCCGTTACTCCTGCCATGGGCGCCAGTATCAGATTATTCTCAAGAGTTACCTTTCCTATCCTAAGTTTCATCTTAACCTCTGCTTTTCTTCGTTTTTTCGTAAATAATCCGCAGCCCTTCCAGAGTAAGCTGAGAATCATACACATCAATGCAGTCTGTCTCATCTGCAATAATTTTTCCCAAACCGCCTGTGGCTACTACCTTCATATTTTCAAGCCCGGATTCTTCCTTTACCTTTTTTACAATATATTCCACCTGTCCAATATAGCCATACACCAGACCTGCCTGCATACTGCTGATTGTTTCCTTTGCCAGAATGGATTTCGGCTTTTCAATGGCAATCTTAGGAAGCTTGGCCGCATCCTGCCATAAAGCTTTTGCACTGATTTCAATACCCGGAGACGTAATGCCCGCCTCAAAGCTGCCGTCCTCACCAATCAAATCATAGGTTGTGGCCGTTCCGAAATCCAGCACCAACACCGGACCGCCGTATCTTTCATACGCCGCCACTGCATCCACAATCCGGTCTGCCCCTACTTCCTTGGGATTCACGGCCGTAATGCGGATTCCCGTCTTACATCCCGGCCCTACATTTAAAGGTTTCCGGTCAAAGTATTTAATCACACTGCTGGTCAGGGAATGCATGACATCCGGCACTACAGAACTGATAATTACGTCCTCAATCTTGTCCTTTGCAATCCCTCTGTATTCCAGCATATTGCACATGAGAATTCCGTATTCATCAGAAGTCCGGCTCTGCCTGGTAGTCATACGGAAGGTTCCCAGCAATTCTTTTTTATCAAACACACCCAGCGTAATATGCGTATTTCCCACATCAATTACTAACAGCATATCCTATTCCTCAACCTCCTCTCCCAGGAAAAATACCCTGTAGTATAATTCCAGAGACTCCAGCAGTTCTTTCTTCTTATTCTGTAAATCCTTAATTTTCAGCACACTGCCGATTTCATCAAACATGGCGTCTGCTTCCAGGGACTCCACCTGAAACTGCAGATTTCCCTCCTCGTCAAACTCCAAAGTCAGAATCCCCCCGATTTCCTCTGTATACAGTACACACATAATATGCAGTTCGTCCTGTATGGACTGGGGAAGTGAGGCAAAATCCTCATTAAAATAATACTTCTGTTCATAGGCGCTTGCGCCGCACAGCACTACCTTATCCTTGTACATCTCATTCTCCCTTTACACATAGCTGTACAGCCCTCTCACGGAAACTTCTCCTGAGAGTACCTGCCGCACTGCTCCATTTTCGTCCTCCACCAGAAGTTCTCCCGCAGGCGTAATACCTCTGGCAATTCCTATGCTCTCTTTCTCTTTTTCCAGTATCCGCACCTGCCGGTCTTTATTCAGCAGAAGCCTTTCATATTCTTCCCTTAAAGACTGCAAATCCTGCTTTTCCAGAAAAAGTTCATAGTTTTTTTCAAATCTTTCCACGACTCCGGCCGTAATTTCTTCCCGGACAACCTCACATCCCAACTCAAGAGCCAGCGATGTGGCCTTATCCTGCAATTCTTCCGGAAATTCCCTCTGGTTCATATTTATACCCACACCAATGCTGACATATTCCGCTTTCTCTCCCCGAATTTTCATCTCTGTGAGAATCCCGCAGATTTTCTTTCCCGCTGCTACAACATCATTGGGCCATTTAATCCCCGCCGAAATCCCGGTTATATCCCGGACCGCCTGGGCTACAGAAAGTCCCATAACCAGAGTCAGGGACGAGGCTTTCACAGGTTCTACCGGCGGCTTCAAAAGCAAAAGCGTCATATAGACATTTTCACCTGCCGGAGAATTCCACACCCGCCCAAGGCGTCCTTTTCCTGCTGTCTGTTTATCGGCAAGGAAAAGGGCGCTCTTCAAATTTTCTCCAAGACAGAAATCCGCCTCTTCCTTTGCCCAGGTAAGCGTAGAATCCACACTGTTCCTCCAGAAAATTTTCTCTGCCATCCACTCTGTGTGAAGCACCCGTTCCATGCTTTCCTGTGTCATGACATTCACGCTCCTAAAGTGGCTGCCATAACAGCCTTAATGGTATGCATTCTGTTTTCCGCCTCATCAAAGACCACAGACTGGGGAGATTCAAACACTTCATCCGTAACTTCCATGTCGGTAATTCCAAACCGCTCTCCCATTTCTTTTCCGATAACGGTTTCCAAATCATGAAAAGCAGGCAGACAGTGAAGGAAAATCGCCTGTTCCCCTGCATTTTCCATAACCTGTTTTGTCACCTTATAAGGAGTCAGCTCCCGAATACGCTCTTCCCACACTTCATCCGGTTCTCCCATGGAAACCCATACGTCTGTGCAGATAACGTCTGCGTCCTTAGTCCCTGCCTCCACATCTTCGGTAAGCGTAATCGTCCCGCCGGATTTCTCTGCAAATCCTCTGCATTCCTGTACCAGTTTTTCATTAGGGAAATATTTTTTCGGCGCACAGGCTACAAAGTGCATGCCCATTTTGGAACAAAGTACCATCAGCGAATTTCCCATATTATAGCGGGCATCTCCCATATACACCAGCTTCACACCTTCCACTCGGCCCAAGTGCTCTTTAATGGTCAAAAGGTCTGCCAGCATCTGTGTAGGGTGGTATTCATTCGTCAGCCCATTCCATACCGGAACACCTGCATATTTTGCCAGTTCCTCCACGATTTCCTGTCCAAAGCCTCTGTACTCAATTCCATCGTAAATCCTGCCCAGAACTCTGGCAGTATCTTTAATGCTCTCCTTTTTTCCAATCTGGGAACTTTTAGGGTCCAAATATGTAGTGCCCATTCCCAAATCATGGGCTGCCGTCTCAAAAGAACAGCGTGTTCTTGTACTGTTTTTCTCAAAAATCAAAGCAATGTTCTTGCCTTTCAGCGTATCTGTAAGAACACCTTCTTTTTTCTTTTTCTTCAAATCCGCGGACAAATCCAGTAAATACTCAATTTCTTCCTTTGTAAAATCCTTCAGTGTCAAAAAGTTGCGTCCTTTTAAATCCATTTTAGGTCCCTCCCTGTATTTCTCTCTTTATAACATAAACCTTTTACAACAGTGTATCTCCGGATACAATCTGCATAAAAGGCGCTGCTCCCTGTCCTTTCAGCTTCTGCAGTTTCTCTTTTACCCTGTCCTGCAGTTCTTTTAAGGTGTAAATCTTATATTTGCGGATTCTGCACAGCCTGGCCGCCGCTTCCAGCATGGAAAGATATAATTCCTTGTAACTCCAGTCCTTGGGAAGCTTCAACTCCTCTGCAATTACCGGCAGAATAATCTCTGTCAGATTCCGTAGTCTCCTCTTTTCTCCCGTATCCAGCTTAAATTCCTCTGCCAGATACAGATAAATGTCACCGCTCAACTCTGTCAGTTGCTTTAAATAATAACACTCTTCTTCCTGTTCATCAATATAATATATTTTTCCTGCCAGTCCGTAAAGCATACGCATGGTGTCATAATACCCGCGCTCCATATTTCGTTTACTCATCTTTGGATTAAAATCCAGAATATTTCCCAGATTTACCCCCGGCGCTACCGTGTACACCGTGGTATCTTCCGGAATTTTCACCTTTTTCTCTCTCCCGATTCCAAAAATCCGTATGACAATGATATCCTTATATTCCCGCTGAATCAGAGAGCCCAGAGGCACATTGTTAATAGCGCCCCCGTCTATATAAGTCTTTCCGTGCAGCTTTTCGTTCTTAAAAATAGGAAACACATAGGCACTGGCCAGAAGATAATCTTTAATCAGCTCCGGCTCCGCCTCTTTGATATCAATGTCCAACTCCCGGAACTCATCCACGCTGAAGGTAAGCACATATAAATCTATGGGAGAATTCTGTATTTTTTCTTCATCTATACTCTGCGCTATAAGTTCTTTTAAAGGCGTAACGTCCAGTCCGCCTCCTGCAAGGCGCTCTGTCATGCCCCGCAGTTCCTCTCTGCTGATTTTCTTATGCTGAAAAACCTTCTCCACAACCTCATCGTCTACAGACATGATTTTGGAATAAGAAATGTTTTTCCACAGATTTTCCGCTGTCTCTATGTCTCCCATGCAGATAAGCGCACCATTAAGAGCCCCTACGCTGGTTCCCGCAATTCCCTTAATCTTTACTCCTGCCTCTTTTAAGGCTTTCCAGGCGCCGATCTGATAAGCACCCTTGGCGCCTCCGCCCTCCAGCACCAATCCATATTCTTTTGTAAGGTCTATTCTGGCTTCCATATCCTCACCTCACCGTTTTCATAAATACAGAAAAAGGCTGTTGCATCTCTGCAGCAGCCCCCTCGCTGATTTTATATTATTCCTTTTTTGCGTCCTTGGCAACTTCCACTAAAGAAGTAGCAAGCCCTGCAATTCCCTGAATATCCGAAGGAATGATAATCTTTGTTGCCTTGCCGTCTGCGGCCTGCGCAAAGGCTTCCAGGCTTTTCAGCGTCAATACGCTCTGGTCTGCTCCCGCCTCTTTAATAAAGCGGATACCATCTGCCTTGGCCTGCTGCACCTTCAAAATCGCTTCTGCCTGACCTTCTGCCTCTTTAATCATCTTCTCTTTTTCTGCTTCAGCACGAAGAATCGCAGCCTGTTTTTCTGCTTCTGCGTCCAGAATTGCAGATTCTTTCTTACCTTCGGCCACAAGAATGGTGGATTTCTTCTCACCTTCTGCTTTCAGAATGGCTTCACGGCGTTCACGCTCCGCCTTCATCTGTTTCTCCATGGCTTCCTGGATTGCAGCCGGAGGAATAATATTCTTTAATTCCACACGGTTTACCTTAATACCCCATGGGTCTGTAGCCACATCCAGAGACGCGCGCATTTTGGTATTGATAATTTCTCTGGATGTAAGAGTTGCATCCAGTTCCATATCACCGATGATATTACGCAGAGTAGTTGCTGTCAAATTCTCGATTGCCATAATAGGATTTTCCACACCGTAAGTAAACAGTCTTGGGTCTGTAATCTGGAAAAACACTACCGTGTCAATTCGCATGGTAACATTATCCTTTGTAATCACCGGCTGTGGCGCAAAATCCACAACCTGTTCCTTTAAATTCACCCGTTTTGCAATACGGTCTACAAAAGGCATTTTAATGTGAAGTCCCGTACCCCAGGTGTCCTTATACATTCCAAGACGTTCCACAATCAGCGCATGCGCCTGAGGAACAATACGGATACAGGATGCTGCAATCATCAATACAATGACAATAAAAATCACAAATACTACGATACCAAACATACTATTTATCCTCCTCTACAATAAGTTTTACACCTTCCACACCATAAACCCGGACAACCTTTCCTTCTTCAATCAGGCTGCCGTCCTTGGACCTTGCCGTCCATTCCATACCGTTTACGGTCACCCTTCCCATGGCTTTTAAATTGTCAATGCCCTGGGTTACAATGCCGCTTTTCCCCGGTATGCTGTCCACGTTTGTCTTTTCCACCCCTTTATTCATGTACTTGAGTGCCAGTGGCCTTGTAAACAACAGCAATACCACTGATACTATCAGAAAAAGAGTAATCTGCAGCCACAGCGGTCCTCCTGCCAGGGAAACCAGAAAAGCAATCAGTGCACCTCCGGCAAACCAGATAGTCGTCAGACCCAGTGTGGCGATTTCAATTACAAGAAGCACCGCCAGAACTGCAAGCCACAAAACCGATATTGGTATTCCTGCCATTCTCTCACCTTCTCCTTTATCAGTTCTCTACACCAGTAAAGTTTCTACTGATTTGTTACCTTATTATATCCTAATATTCTGAAAATAACAACGTTTTTTTTCGTTATCCAGGCAAAATTATTCCGGCTAAAAAATGATAAATAATTTCCAATATCCTGTCAGACTTCACTTTATCTAAAAGAAGAAGAATTTCTTCTTCGTAATTACATTCCAAGTTTCTGTCCTCCCCAAAACTCATTTTTGTATATTTTATACAATGCGCAATAAGTAAGATAGTATATGAATTTCCATTTTTTGTCAATAGTCTTCGTTGACATACAACATTTTTCGTACTATACTTATAAAAAATACGAGAAAGCAGGACATATTATGGGATTTGGCAAAAGAATCAAAGACAGGCGTGCAGAACTCCGCATGTCCAGCACCCAGCTGGCTGAAAAAATCGGCGTATCCAAGCAGACCATCAGCGGCTACGAACTGGAACGGACCTATCCGAATCCGGAAAAACTAAGCCGCATCATCACTGCACTGGACTGTGACGCAAATTATCTGTATCAGGATTTTATCAATATCGAAACACTCAGAAAAAACAGAAACGGTCTTACGGAAGAAGAATTTGAACTTATCCGCAAATACCGCCTCTTAAATGACCACGGCAAATTTGTGGTATCCCAACTGGCTGCCATTGAATATGACCGTATGTTAGACGGTCTGGAGCGTCGAAAAAAATCAGAGGAGCCGCTGTATTAACCAGCAGCTCCTCTTTCTGAATTTTAGTAAAATGTCTGATTTCCAATGGTAAGACCATTTCCGCTTCCCGCATGGAAGAAGAGGCGGTCTCCGATGGTATTGGCGCCTGCAAACACATCTCTTGCTGCATCATAGCAGTCCTGTCTGGCTCCCCGGCTTAAAACGGACGCCAGCTTTCCGGTGGATGCCGGTGTAAACTGTCCGCTCTGATAAATAACCTCGGACAGTGTATTGGGGAACTGGCTGCTGCGGATACGATTCATAATGACTGCTCCCACACCGATTTTTCCCTCGTAAGACTCTCCCCCAGCCTCACATTCAATAATGGCTGCCATTAAATCCAGATCTGCATCGGATACGGATACCGCCTGCTGACTGACAGGCGCTGCCGTCTCTGCTGCTGCCAGAGGCTCTGCCCCTACCAGTTCGCTGTCTCCGTATACAGATTCAAAAAGCTGCTGTGCCTCTTCCCCTGACACCAGCAAGTCCTCACGGATATATCCTGAAATCTCCCCTGATTCCACCTGAATCCATCCATTTTCTTCTCCCACAACAGAAACAACCGCTCCTGCCGGAAGCATTCCTACCCTTTCGGAATTTATATCAGCACTTTTACGGATATTGGCATATGTATTCACATCTGCCGCCGCTTTATCATTCCAGTCTATGGTTGCCGCCATGGCCGGAATAGTTGTCATAATTGTCATAACTCCCACTGTACCTGCACATGCCAAAAGTTTCTTTGTTCTTTCTTTCATTGAACTATAACCTCCTGATAAGTCTGTCGTTTCATATTTGTTACAGATTTATTAAGTTTTGTTACGAACTTATTCTACCAAGGTTACATTTATTTGTCAACCCGGTATTTTTTGTAACATTTTACAGGATTTGGTGGGACGAGGCATAAAAAATAGCGAATATGTCAAAATATTCGCTATTTTTTATATTTTATATTCAATTTATGTTTCTACGCTGTCTGCTGGCCTCATACATCAAAATTCCGGAAGCCATGGCAGCATTTAAAGATTCCACACTTCCCTCCATGGGAATACGGATAAGCGTATCTGCCTGAGCTGTCAGTTCATCGGTAAGTCCATTTCCTTCATTCCCTATAAAAAATGCCGTTCCTTTTTCATAGTTTTCTCTGTCATAGGTATGTTTGCCTTTTAAATGCGCCGCATAAGTTCTGATTTCTCGTTCCTTTAACAGAGGAAGTACCTCTTCTGCAATGGAATCCACATATAAAACCGGCATCCGATATATGGAACCCATAGTAGAACGAATCACCTTGGGATTATACACATCTACCGACGTCCTGCTGAGAATTACCCCGGTCACCCCTGCCCCCTCTCCGGTACGAATGATGGTCCCCAGATTTCCCGGGTCCTGCAAATCCTCCAGTATCATGAGAAGAGGAGTTCCTTTTGTCTTAAGAAGTCCTTCCAGCCTCCGGTTCTGCATACGGATCAGACATAAGACTCCCTGGGGTGTGACAGTGTCAGACAAGCTCTTAAATACTCTGTCTTCCACAATTTCTACCTTCTGTCCTCCGGGGCCGTCCAGACCCTTTTCGGCCAGCACTTCCCCACATTCTTCTTTTGCCGAAAAGGATTCTGATACATACACTTTCTCAATCCGCTCTGCCGGCGCTTCCCGAAACATCTTCACACCTTCTACGGCAAAAAGTCCTTCTTCCCGTCTGGTTTTTGCCTTCTTTAATATCTGCTGCACCTTTTTTATCTGTGCATTGGAACTGCTTGTAATCATATACTCTTCCTCTCCTGAAAGAAAAAGGGCGCACATCTGCACGCCCTTTTCCTTTTTATATTTACTGATTATTTTTGCTGTAGTTGTGGGACAGAGAATAACTCACCTCATACTGGTACTCGGAAATAGATTTCTTCATTGCCAGAGCTTCATTAATGTCCATATCAATGTACTCTCCGTCTCTATAGCAGATAACTCTCTTTGTCTTGCCTTCCAGAAGGATGTCCACAGCCTTTGCTCCCATGATAGATGCATATACACGGTCTTTGCAGGTAGGAGTTCCACCGCGCTGCATATGTCCCAGAATGGTTGCTCTTGTCTCAATACCGGTTGCAGCCTCAATACGCTTTGCCATGGCCTGAGAATGTCCAATACCTTCTGCATTGATAATAATATGATGTTTTTTACCTTTTTTACGGTTATCAATAATATTGTTGATGATTCTCTGCTCATCATAATCGTATTTTTCAGGAAGCAGGATATCCTCTGCACCATTGGCAATACCGCACCACAAGGCCAGGTATCCGGCATTTCTTCCCATAACTTCGATAATACTTACACGCTCATGAGAAGTGGAAGTATCACGAACCTTGTCAATAGCTTCCATTGCTGTATTTACAGCTGTATCAAATCCGATTGTATATTCTGTACAGGCAATATCCAGGTCAATGGTTCCCGGCACACCTACGGCATTAATTCCCAGATTTGCCAGTTTCTGAGCACCTGCAAAGGAACCGTCACCGCCGATAACAACAAGTCCGTCAATCCCGTGCTTTCTGCAAACCTCTGCTGCTCTTTTCTGACCTTCTTCTGTACGCATTTCTGCACAGCGGGCTGTATAGAGAACGGTACCGCCCCTCTGAATGGTATCGGAAACATCCACAGCCGTCATATCAATAATTTCTTCGTTAATGAGACCGCTGTATCCTTTTAAAATTCCTTTCATATTGATGCCGCGGCTCAAACCTCTTCTGACAACCGCACGGATTGCCGCATTCATTCCCGGCGCATCTCCACCACTTGTTAAAACACCTATTGTCTTTATTTCTTTATTCGCAGTCATCTTTCTCCTCCATCTCGCTGGCAGTTTTCTTATTTTCGTTTATTCGTTCAATCGAATCTTATTTTAATTCATTTTTCCCAGTTTTTCAATACTCTTTTCTACAACTTTTACATTGTCTTTCCCGTATTTTTCATACAGTCTGTCCAACAGTTCTTCGTTGATTTTTACCGTCTTAGAGGCCCCCAGACGTTTCACGGCTTTCGGTGATTTGATATACACCACCACCTGATCCTGACCGTCTGAATCACGAAGCAGTCTGTAAATCTCCTGCTCTTTTGCAAGAAATTCCTCCTTGCTGGCAAACTGCAGCCACAATTCTCTCGGTACTTCCTCAAAGGAAAAAATTTTTTCACAGATAAGTTTGCTTGCCTTATCGTCTTCTGCAGACACCCGGCCTTGAATAAACACCTTGTCATCTACATTCATAAACTGCACATTCTTCTCATAATCCCGTGGAAATACCACTACTTCCACGGTTCCCACCAGGTCTTCCAAGGTAAGGAATGCCATAACTTTGTTTGTCTTTGTATATTTAATGGTCTTGGCTATAATCATTCCGCCCACAATGGCTTTTGCCCCGTCTGTCACCCTGGGGGTCCCTGTCTCTTCATCCGGCTGAAAATCTGCAGTTACCGCAGAGATATTCTTTCTCCATTTTTCCTCATATTCTTCCAGAGGATGTCCGCTTACATAGATGCCCAGGACTTCTTTTTCAAAAGCCAGCTTTGCCTCCTTGGGATATTCCTCCACATCCGGCATGCGTATCTCATAGGCAACTTTCTCCTCTTCAGAAACCAGGTCGAACAGACTCATCTGCCCCGCCATAACATTTTTCTTTTCCTGTACCACAGCATCCAGAATCTGCACATAAACCATCATCTTCTGCCGTCTGTTTCCCGGAAGTTCATCAAAAGCTCCCGCCTTAATAAAGTTTTCAATTACCTTTTTGTTGACTTCCTTTCCCGCCATCCGTTCGATGAAATCCCGCAGGTTTTTAAAAACCCCTCTCTCCCTGCGCTCTTCTACAATAGACTCAATCACCTGACGGCCTACTCCTTTAATGGCAGACAGCCCATAGCGGATTCCACCGTTATCTACGGAAAATTCGCTGACTCCTTTATTGATGTCCGGAGGCAGAATGTCAATCTCCATTTTCCGGCTGGATAATATATATTCTGCCACTTTAGAAGGGTTATCAATCACGGAAGTCATAATTGCCGCCATAAATTCCACCGGAAAGTAATATTTCAGGTATGCCGTCTGGTAAGAAACCACTGCGTAGGCTGCTGCGTGGGATTTGTTAAAGGCATATTTGGCAAAATCAATCATTTCATCATAAATTTTGTTTCCGATTTCCTCGGAAATTCCCTTTTTGATACAACCCGGAACTCCTTCTTCCTCGTTTCCGTACACAAAGCTCTGCCGTTCTTTTTCCATAACTGCAGCTTTCTTCTTGCTCATAGCACGGCGCAAAAGGTCGCTTCGTCCCAAAGTATAGCCCCCCAGAGACTGCACAATCTGCATAACCTGTTCCTGGTACACAATACAGCCATAGGTAGCCTTTAAAATCGGTTCCAGTTCCGGACAGTCATAGGTGATACTTTCCGCATTGTTCTTTCCTTTGATATACTGAGGAATAAAATCCATGGGACCCGGACGGTACAGAGCAATCCCCGCAATAATATCTTCCAGATTCTGCGGCTTTAGTTCCTTCATGAAGTTTGTCATGCCGCTGCTTTCCACCTGGAACACACCATCCGTCTTTCCGGCGCCCAACATGGCGAATACTTTTTTATCGTCATAGTCTATATGGTCAATATCCAGTCTGATTCCCTTGTTTTTCTCTGCCAGTTTCACCGCATTCTGGATAACAGTCAGAGTCCGAAGGCCCAGGAAATCCATTTTCAGAAGTCCCAGTTCTTCCAACGTTGTCATGGTAAACTGTGTAACCAGGGAACCGTCGGAGGCTCTGGAAAGAGGCACATACTCATCCACAGACTTCTGGCTGATAACCACGCCTGCAGCATGCATAGAGGTGTGTCTGGGCAGTCCTTCCAGACGCCTGCTCATATCGATAAGCTTCCGCACCGTATCATCCGTATCATACAGTTCTTTTAATTCCGGATTCATTTTCAGCGCAAGGTCAATGGTGATATTCAGTTCCTTTGGTATCATTTTCGCAATGGAATCACACTGGTTGTAAGGCAAATCCATAACGCGTCCCACATCCCGGATAACACCTCTGGCCGCCATGGTACCGAAGGTTACAATCTGCACCACCCGGTCTTTTCCGTACTTTTGCACCACATAATCAATAACTTCCTGCCGTCTTTCAAAACAAAAATCCACATCTATATCCGGCATGGATACTCGCTCCGGATTCAGGAATCGTTCAAAGAGCAAATCATACTTAATCGGATCCAGTTTGGTGATACCCAGAGTATAGGAAACCAGACTTCCCGCAGCAGAACCACGCCCCGGTCCTACCATAATGTCATGGTCCCTGGCAAACTTAATAAAATCCCACACGATCAGAAAATAGTCCACATACCCCATTTTCTGAATAACGCCCAGTTCATAATTCAAACGTTCTTTTAAAGGTTCCAAATCCCCATCATATCTCTCTTCCAGTCCCTCAAAGCACAGCTTATTCAGGTATTCCCAGGAAGTATAAGATTCAGGCACATCAAATTTCGGCAGTTTCGTCACCCCAAATTCAATTTCCACCTGACACCGGTCTGCAATTTTCTGGGTATTTTCCAGCGCTTCCGGAATATAGGGAAACAGCTTTGCCATCTCTTCCGGAGATTTCACATAATACTGACCCCCCTCATATCGCATACGATCCTCGTCCTGCAGTCGTTTTCCCGTCTGCACACAGAGCAGAATGTCATGGGCCTCCACGTCTGTATCGTAGGTGTAGTGCACATCATTCGTTACAACTAAATCAATCCCCGTCTCCTGATGCATACGCAAAAGCTGCTGATTCACCGTCTGCTGCTGGGGAATCCCATGGTCCTGCATTTCCAGAAAGAAGTTCCCCTTTCCAAAAATATCCTGATACCGAAGCGCCGCCTTTTTCGCTTCCTCATATAATCCTCTGGCGAGATTTTTTGCAACTTCTCCTGCAAGACATGCACTTAATGCAATAATTCCTTCATGGTATTCCTCCAGAAGTTCTATATCTACCCTGGGCTTATAATAAAATCCATCTATAAATGCCTTTGACACTATTTTCATCAAATTTTGATAACCCTGGTTGTTCTCCGCCAGAAGCACCAGATGATAATAGCGGTCTTCCGAATGACCTGCCTCTCTGTCAAAGCGGGAACCCGGAGCAACATACACCTCGCAGCCCAGAATGGGCTTAATCCCTGCGGCTTTTGCTGCCTTATAAAAATCAATGCAGCCAAACATGACTCCATGGTCTGTTATGGCCGCACTGTTCATTCCCAGTTCCTTCACTCTGGCTACATATTCATTTATCTTATTGGAACCGTCCAGAAGACTGTATTCCGTATGTACATGCAAATGAGCAAATTCCACTGTATCTCTCCTTTGATTAATCCTGCTTTTCCTTGCGAAGAAGAACATTAAACCAACGATTACTCTTGTCTGCCCTTACATCGCTTGTCTTCCAAATATCCAAAACTTTTATATTAGAAAAAGAATCCAAAAGGTCATTGAGTGCCTCTCTGTCATAATCATAGAAATACCTTCCGTTGTATCTGCCGTTTCTATCACCCTTGCGGACAGAAAAATACAGAATTCCATCTTCTTTCAGTGCTTTGAGAATCTTTTCCATGGCAGACTTTACTTCCTGCGGCGAAAAATGTCCCAAAATGGCACATGCCCAGATTCCATCAAACACATCATCAAATTCCATATCCTCCACTCTCAGATGAAGAACTTCCTTTCCTGTATGGATGCTGGCCAGTTCACACATTTTTTCTGATCCATCCATAGCAGTTACAACACAGCCTTCTTCCTCCAGACTTACTGTATCTCTTCCTGACCCGCAGCCTAAATCAAGGACATCGGCACTTTCCGGCAAAAACTCAACAAAACGGGCAATCTGCTCCTCCATGCCAAAATCCACGGTTTCTTCATAATAAGGTACTGCGTACCGGTCATAATAATCTATCGAGTCCACTTATTTTCCTCCTTCTGGACATAAAATGAGCAATTTTCAAATACGCTCTCAGTATAGCATATTCTTTCCTTTTGGAAAAGCCTTACAGGGCATAAATTTTTCCGTTTTTTATTTCTATTTTTTTCTCTTTCAGAAGATGTCCCACGGCCCTTTTAAATGCATTTTTACTGAGCCCGAACTCCCTTTGAATGACTTCCGGTGACGCCTTATCATCAAAAGGCAGTTCTCCTTCAAACTCCTGAATGATTTCATACACACTTTCTGCATCTTCATGAAGCTGGATATATGCTTTTTGCTTTGCACTCAGTGTCAGCTTTCCGTCTTCTCTTACTGCGGTGACTCTACAGGTCAGCTCGTCTCCTACCTTATAATTCCCCTGCGCTTCCTGCTTTGGAATCAATGCGGAATATTTATAGTCCACTGCCACAAACACACCGAAATTATCACTGATTTCATATACCACACCAGTCACCGTATCTCCCTGTGCATAAGGCGAATCCGTCTGCAGATAATGGTAGACTTTCATCGTAGCGCACAGACGACTGCTCTTATCAATGTAAAGGGCCACAAGCACCTCTTCTCCCTCGTGCAGCTTCTTGGTCTGCTCTTTATATGGAAGAAACAGGTCCTTTTCCAGTCCCCAGTCCAGAAATGCACCGATACGGCTGGTCTGCGCCACTTTTAAGACTCCAATCTGTCCCAACAGAATTTTCGGCTCTCTTACAGTAGCAATCAGACGGTCAGAAGAATCCCTGTATATAAATACAGAAATCTTCTCTCCTTTCCTGGTGCCTTCGGGCACTTGTTTTTTAGGAAGAAGCACCGTATCTTTATCCTCTGCCTGCTCCCTTTCCCCCAGATACACACCAAAATCCACAATTTTCACAACTATCAGTTCCTGCTTTTTTCCTAATTCTATCATCTCAATCTCCTCTATTTTAACTCAACCACTGCATAGGCCTCCCCTGCAGTATTGTCCAGAACCACCGTATAAACACCATTTTCCTCATGCACACTGGGTACAATGATATCTCCCAGCTTTGCCTGGTTTTTATATTCCGCCCGCATTTGTTTCACCGCAAAATCTGCCGGAAGGTATTCCTGTGCCATAAGCACATACTGTCCGTTATTCACATGATGATTGGTATCCAGATGATGAGGCCTTACAGCAAAAGACGGGTATTCTTTACCGTTTATAGGCTTTTTTATCTTTCTCGGCGCATAGTCCATATCCAGCTTTTCTTCCAATCCGTATGCCTGCAGCTGTTTTTCGTCTATGGAAACCGGACGGCCTGTCTGCATATTAAGAAGGGTCCAATATGTATTGGCACAGGCAATCAGATTCCCTTCTGTATCTTCCATGGTAAAATTCCTGCTTCCCAAAAAATGCCGGAAATTATAAGCCCAGGTGGATACCTTTATATTTTCGCACAGTACAGGATAACGTTCAACCACAATCTGCCAGGCAGAAAGTACCCAGGCCTGGCTTTTAGCTCCCAAAAAGTCCATGCCTACCCCTGCCGCTTCTGACTGAAAAGTACTGCAGTCCTGAAAATAATTAATCATACCATTTAAAGTCAGATGTCTGTCTTCTCCGATTTCACTATACCGGACTCTGCTGTCAAAAGAATATTTCATTTTTCCAATCTCCCTTGATACAAAAACTGTTTTCCTGCATCTCTGCTTTGCTATACCGGGTATCTCTAAGCAGTTTTCCATATAACAAAAAATATCCCAGACATTTTGTCTGAGATATTCAAAGCTGGGCTACAAGGATTCGAACCTTGAAATGACGGAGTCAGAGTCCGTTGCCTTACCGTTTGGCGATAGCCCATTGTCTTGTGTTGTGCCTCACAACAAAATGTATTATATACGATTCTTTTTTAAAATGCAAGCCTTTTTTTCAAATTTTTTTTATTTTTTTATATACCCTCTTTTTCCAGTTCTATTTTCCTTTTCTCCTGCATAAAATATAGCCATTATGAAAGGCAGGTGTTCCGAATATCTTATACATTACTTGTAAATAAATCCCATACGCTCTCCTCCTCGTATGTCCCGCCGTATCTTACAGAAGCCCGCATCCCTTTTCATGATCCTGCACACCATGAGAAAACCCTCATGGAAAAAGCTGCTGCAAAATCCGCTGCAAAGCTTTTCCATCGGGCTGCCGCTGAAAACGTTACGCTCATGGGCATTTCCGGTTACCGCTCTTATAGACGACAGGAAGCCTTATACCGGAATGCCCTGCAAAGAGGCAGTACTGCTGTAGCGCCTCCCGGCACCAGCGAACACCAGACCGGACTGGCCCTGGACATCTCCTGCGCTTCTTTGAATTTTGAACTGGAAGAATCTTTTGCTGCCACAAAAGAAGGAAAATGGTTAAAATCCAACGCACCTTTATACGGTTTCATTCTCCGTTATCCCCGGCGGAAAGAACACATTACAGGATATCCCTGGGAACCCTGGCACATACGCTTTGTAGGGAAGACGCTTTCTCTTTATCTTTCCCTCACCGGGCTGACTTTGGAAGAATACCACGATATGCTCCCCGATTCTTCCCAAATCCGATAGAAAACTTTTTGTATTTGCCGGGAAACGTGGTATAATGGTTGCACAACGTGCAATCCAAGCCGATATTTCTATTACAAAGGAGTGCTGTCTATGAGAGCCTTAAATTTAACACTATTGACTGATTTATATGAACTTACCATGATGCAGGGATATTTCAAAAATCCCACAGACCAGATTGTGGTGTTCGACGCCTTTTACAGAAAGAATCCCTGCGGCGGCGGATATGCCATTGCTGCAGGATTGGAACAGATTATTGAATATATCCGCGACCTACACTTTTCCCCTGATGATATTGACTATTTGAAAGGACTGAACATCTTTGATTCCGATTTTTTGGAATATTTAAGAGGTTTTCATTTTACCGGAGACATTTATGCCATTCCTGAAGGAACGGTGGTCTTCCCAAGAGAGCCTCTCTTAAAAGTCGTTGCCCCCGTTATGGAAGCACAGCTGATAGAAACAGCTATCCTGAATCTGTTGAACCATCAGAGTTTAATTGCCACCAAGGCTTCCCGTGTTGTATATGCTGCAAAGGGTGACGGTGTAATGGAATTTGGTCTGCGCAGAGCCCAGGGACCAGATGCAGGACTGTACGGAGCCAGAGCAGCAGTTATCGGCGGCTGTGTGGGAACCTCCAACGTACTGACCGGACAGATGTTCCATGTACCTGTAAAGGGAACTCATGCGCACAGTTGGATTATGAGTTTCTCTGATGAATACACCGCATTTAAAGCCTATGCCAAATTATATCCCAATGCCTGTATTTTGCTGGTGGATACTTACGATGTTCTGAATTCCGGTGTGCCAAATGCCATCCGCGTATTTAAAGAAATGAAAGAAGCCGGCCTTCCCATGAAGGGATATGGAATCCGCATTGACAGTGGTGATTTGGCTTATCTTTCCAAACAGGCTTATAAAATGCTTTCTGAAGCCGGTTTTGGTGACGCCATTATTTCCGCTTCCAGTGATTTGGACGAATATCTCATTGAAAGTCTGAAAGCCCAGGGTGCAAAAATCAACTCCTGGGGTGTAGGCACTAATCTGATTACCTGTAACGACAACCCTGCATTCGGTGGTGTGTACAAACTGGCAGCTATTAAAAATAAAGAGGATGCAGATTTTGTTCCCAAAATCAAGCTGTCTGAAAACGTAGAAAAAGTGACCAATCCTGGAAATAAGACTATCATGCGTATCTATGACAAAACCACAGGAAAAATCCGTGCAGATTTAATCTGTCTGGAAGATGAGATTTTCAATCCGGATGAAGATATGATTCTATTTGACCCTATGGCCACCTGGAAAAAGACAAAACTCACCGGCGGCTCTTATATATTAAGAGAACTTCTGGTTCCCGTATTCAAGAAAGGAGAATGTGTCTACACATCCCCGTCTGTTATGGAAATCAAAGATATCTGTCAGAAAGAGCTGAACACTCTCTGGGACGAAACAAGACGTTTCACCAATCCTCAGGAAGTTTTCGTTGATTTGTCAGACAAACTCTATAAAATCAAATCCGAACTTTTAGAGGAAATGGGACAGGCATCCATTGAATCTTAAAAAGAAGCAGCAGACTTACGGGGCTTCCCAAAAGTCTGCTGTTTCTTTACTGCTCCATCTGTCTCCCCAGAAATCCCGCTGCTGCCTGCGCCAGTTTTTCTTCCGTCTCCGAAAATTTCCGTCCCCCTGCTTTTTCCAGTATCAACACCGCCCCTACGGCATCTCCGGCACAGGTAATGGTATAAATAACTTGGGCGCCGTATTCTCCTCTGTCATCTTCTACAATTTTCACAAAATCTTTCTCCGTAACACACAAATTTTTCCGGTCTGCAATGACTTCCTCCAGTTCCCTGTGCACCCTTTTCTCTGCAAATTCTCTGGCGCCGCTGCCAGCCGCCGCAATTACCTGGTCCCGGTCTGTAATGCAGGCCATACAACCTGCCGCCTGAGCCAGCGCTTCTGCATACTCTTTTGCAAAAGTTCCCAATTCACCAATAGGAGAATATTTTTTCAGAATAATTTCTCCCTCTCTGTCAGTAAAAATCTCTAACGGGTCGCTTTCCCGGATTCTCAGTGTTCTCCTGATTTCCTTGGGAATCACCACTCTTCCCAAATCATCTATGCGCCTTACAATTCCCGTTGCCTTCACATTCCTGTCCTCCAATTCCACATTTTATAAAGATTCCTATTCTGGTAAATCTAATCTTTGGAGTTATTATGTGGAAATATTCGGGAAATATGCAAAAAATTCACCTCATATCACCCTTGTTTCTATTCCACTTCCGGAAGCTGGGGCAGTTTCAAATTCCCCAGCACTGTCATCTGCTGTATGGTCAGTTCACGAAGCAGAGGCATGCGTTCTGCCTGGGATTTTCCCTGCTGAATCAAAATGGCATTATAACTTTCGGTATTAGTTAAAATTAATAACTGGTGTATAGTTGCTTTATCCCGAATATTGGTCTTATCTTTGGGATGCTCTTCTCTCCATTGCTTTGCCGTCTTACCAAATAAGATGACATTCAGCAGGTCAGCTTCACTGGCATAGGTATAAGATATCTGAGCCGGGGTCAGCCTGAGAGCAATAAATTTTCCCTAATAGCCTCTGTATGAACTTTGTAATTCAGTTTTGCAAGTTCTCTGTTGAGATTCCAGTTTAATGAGAGACGGTTGTTTTCAGCATTCTTTAATCTTTGGTACTCTTCAATAATATAAAGTTTAAACTCCGGTGATATCCATGAAGCAAATTCAAACGCAATATCTCTGTGAGCATACGTTGCAGCATATCTTCCCGCCTTACTTACAATTCCTACTGCATTTGTAGTTCCTATCCACCTTTTTGGTGTAAGAACAAATCCATTAGAACCCGCCTCATTTTTAATCGCCTCGAATTCGAGGCAATTAAACTTAGGATTGTGCAACTTTTCCCATAAACCCAAAAAAGCAACTGTATTTTTTCCTCTGAGCCAATTTTGAATCACATATCCCGGATATTCGCCTTCTCTTTTCCTCGCTATATCCGTCAATGATATATAATCATTTTCAAAATCAAGTGTATAAATATTAATGTCAATCCCATTTGCATGAATCATCTCTTTAACGGTGTTCGTCTTCGCCATCTCCATGCTCCCTCCCTTTTACAAGCTCATCATACTTCAACTGATACGCCAATAATCTGGGAATATATTCTGGCGGAGTCCGTCTGGCCGCCTCCCAGTCTTCTAACGTTCTCACCGGAATCCCCGTATACTCCGAAAACTCCCTGCGATTCATTCCTGTTTGTTCTCTTAAACTCCTGATGGTTTTTGCTGTATCCATAGTTCATCTCCTCGCATTGCGTTTTTCTAAGTATAACACACTTCTCGCACATACGCAATGCGTGTTTAGCGAAATAATATAACACATTGCAATTTCCAATATGGAAATCTCTGATAACTATAAAGATACACTTGATATTTTCGGGCAAACAGGTATATTTATGGTATACACATAGCAGGCGCCATCTGCACAAAGGGAGACGTTTTTATGAATACAATAAGCATTGAACACCTCGGCCGCGATTACGGAGAGGGAAAGGGAATCTTCGACATATCTTTTCATGTAAAGCAGGGTGAAGTCTTTGGTTTTCTGGGGCCCAACGGTGCGGGCAAAACCATTTTAATGTCCAGCCATATATTTGAAGAAGTAGAGCGGACATGTGACCGTATCGGTATTATCCGGAAGGGAAAAATGGTTGCCGTGGATTCTGCTTCCGCGCTGCGGGAGCGACATATCTGCACCTATACTGTAACACTGGAAAGCGAAGCCGCAGCCCAGGCCTTTGCCGGGGATTTTAGCGGTATGCAAAACGGACGGCAAGTTACCGTAAAGCCCAGACAAAGTCTGGAAGAAATTTTTATGAATTACTATGGAGATGAGAAAAATGATGAATCTGACCTTATATAGACGGGAAATGAAAGGAAGTATCCGGCTGCTTCTGATTTTTGGCGCAGTGATGACTCTGTATATTTCCATTATCATCAGCATGTATGACCCTGAAATGATGAAAACCCTAGATAATTTTGCGGAAGTCATGCCGGATTTGATGGCCTCTGTAGGCATGAAAGCCCACGCTTCAAATCTGCTGGGTTTTATGGTGTCTTATCTCTATGGCTTTATTCTGCTGATTTTCCCAATGGTGTTCAGCATACTGCGGGGAAACGCCTTAATTGCCAGATATGTTGACAAAGGCTCTATGCTGTCCCTGATTGCGGCACCGGTAAAGCGGTGCACCATTGCCTTTACACAAATGTCCGTACTCATAAGCGGTATTGTACTTCTTATTTTCTACAGTACCATTCTGGAACTGACTTGTGCTGCAAAGGGCTTTCCGTGAGAACTGGACATTCCCAAACTCCTCGCGCTCAATGGCGGGCTGCTCTGTCTGCATTTATTTATTGGCAGTATTTGTTTTCTTGCCTCCTGCCTTTTTTCCGACACCAAATACAGCCTTGCTTTAGGGGCTGGTGTCCCCGCATTGATGTATGTGCTGCAAATGCTTGCCAATGTAGGAGGGACCGCAGAAAAAGCCAAATATTTCACCTTCTTTACTTTATTCAATGCTGACGGCTTAATCGCAGGAAAAAGCAGCGCCGTCCTTGGAGTCGTAATACTATTGGCAGGAGCTGTACTGCTTTACACTCTTGGGATTCTTGCATTTAACAAAAAAGACCTGTATCTCTAAAGCCAAAGAGGAGACTGCTCCATGAAATGGCAGGCAGCCTCCTCTTCGATTTTCCTCCGTATTCCTTTATTGCACACCAAGATTTTTCTGAAATTCTTGAATTTGTCTGGCTTCTTCCTCACTGCTGTAGGTTCCCTTCAGAAATTGCTTCAATATTTCCGGAAATGCTTCCCAGGATTCTCTCTCCTGATACACCAGCACAGGATAAAAAAGCGCTCCGGCTTCTTTTGCAGCCTTCAAATCTGCCGGTGAGTCGCCTATCATCAGCACATGTCCCGGCTCATATCCTTTCTGCACCAGTTTCTTTAAACACTCTGCTTTTCTTCCGGTTTCCTGGGATACCAATAAGTCTGTATACTGAATCAGCGACTGAGCCTCCCATTCTTTTCGGATTTCTGCCCCATTGGCAGCCGTCACGACCACTACGTCCACATAACTTCTGATGGATTCCAGTGCTTCCCTCGCACCGTCAAAAGGCTGTTTCTTTTTATCGGAAATCATGGCCATGGACTGATTAACAAGATTCGACCACTCCATAGCTTTTCTGATGCAACTGCTTCCCGTACGCTCAAAAGCCTCTTCCAGACTCTCGTCAGAATGTTCTCTGGTCGTCTGCACCCAGTAAATATATTCCGAAAGCCCTTCCACCCGGACATAGTTTTCATGAATCTCTGCAAGCACCTTGGCCAATCCCCGGAAACGATTCAGCCCCCTTGCCGGGCTAAACAGATTCACCTTTCTCCACAACCGGATAATTTCATCTCTGTACTCCTCCAGATTCCATACATGTACCAGACATGGCCCCAGGCAGCGCATGTGCTTCACGTCCATGGTATCCAGCACACAGCCGTCAGAATCCACACAGATTAAAAAATCTTTTGTTTTTTCAAATTCTTTAATTGCTTCTTTCACTTCTTATCCCCCTGTTGCTCATGGTATTTCTTTGCTTTCTATTATACCCGCTTGCCCGGTCTGCCGCAAGAAAGAATCTTTTAAAATTCCGGGAATTCAGAAAACAGACTATTGGAAATCTGCCTTTCCGTGCTATAATAAGTGTGCTTTTATTTTACTGACAGAAAGGGGTTTTTATACTTATGACAACGTACAATTTTGACACTTGTATTGACCGTACGAATACTACATCAATCAAGCACGCTTTCAAAGAAAAATACCATGTTCCTCAGGATGTTCTGCCTCTTTGGGTAGCAGATATGGATTTCCGCTCTCCCGATGAAGTTTGCCAGGCAGTGGAAAAGGCCGGGGCTTTCGGTATTTTCGGATATTCCAGTCCAAAGGAGGACTACTACCATGCCGTAATAGACTGGATGACGAAAAGGCACCACTGGACGCCAAAAAAAGAATGGCTCGTGTGCACACCCGGAGTTGTCTGCGCTATTTCCATTGCTATCAAAGCTCTGACCAAGCCAGAGGATTCTGTTATGATTATGCAGCCGGTTTACCACCCTTTCAAAAATGCGGTAGTCCGCAACGGACGAAAACTGGTCGAAAATCCGCTGGCACTGGGGGAAGACCACCGTTTTTATATGGATTTTGACAAAATCGAAGAACAGTTTGCAAAAGAACAGGTGAAGCTGTTGATTCTCTGCACTCCACACAATCCAGGCGGACGCGTCTGGACAAAGGACGAACTGGAGCGTCTCATTGCTCTTTGTCTGAAATACAAGGTAAAAGTTGTGGCAGATGAAATTCACCATGATTTTGTATTTCCGGGACACGAACATACAGAATTTGCGCCTTTAAATAAAGAAATGCAGGAAAATTGTATTGTCTGCACAGCTCCCAGCAAGACCTTCAACATTGCCGGACTGGGATTGTCCAATATCTTTATTCCCAATTCAGGCTTGCGGACAGCTTTCCAGGAAGAAATGGACAGCGCCGGACTGGACATCATCAATCTGGTGTCCATGGAAGCCTGCAAGGCAGCCTATGCTTACGGCGCAGACTGGCTGGAGCAGCTTTTAGTTTACATAAAGGAAAACGCGGACTATGTACAGAACTTTCTTGCCGTCAACCTTCCCCAGATTGCCATGATGCCTCTGGACGGCACTTACCTGGCCTGGTTGGATTTCTCCGCGCTTGGCATGACACAGGAAGAACTGAACGATTTCCTTCTGAACAAAGCCAAAATCTGGCTGAACAGCGGCGAAATTTTCGGCATAAACGGCGAGGGGCATATGCGGCTGAATATCGGCTGTCCAAGAAGTGTGCTGAAACAGGCAATGGAACAGTTGAAAGCTGCACTGGATAACCGCTGATATCTTTTTCATGCAGACAGGGATGTGACAGAAAACAAACAGCTTAACTTTTTCTGATATGCTGGTTCCATCACATCCCTGCTTTATTTATTTGTTTCTTTTCATTTCTACTTATACGCCTTCATATATTCCCCATGCGCTTCTATGAGTTCGTCGCACATACGGATAATATCCTGAATATTCAGTTCCGCCCCTGTATGCGGATCCATCATGGCGGCCTGATAGATTTTCTGCCTGTCCTTTGTCACCGCTGCTTCGATGGTCAGAAGCTGTGGACTGATATTGGAGCTGTTCATAGCTGCCAGCTGGGTAGGAAGTTTCCCTACCTTCACCGGGTGCACGCCTGTGCCGTCAATATAGCATGGAACTTCCACACAGGCGTCTGCCGGAAGATTGTCAATATATCCGTTGTTCAGTACATTTCCGCCAATTTTATATGGCTTGTCTGTGACAACTGCCTCCATAATATAAGAAGCATATTCATGGCTTCTCTCATGGGTAATCTTACCGTCTCTTAAAATATCTTCGCGTTCCTTTTCCCAGCCTTCAATCTGATTCACGCAGCGCCTTGGATACTCGTCCAGAGGAATATTAAATTCTTCAATCATTTCCGGATATTTGGACTTAATAAAGAACGGATTGTACTCTGCATTATGCTCGCTGGACTCTGTACAGTAATATCCCAGATGACGGATATATTCATAACGCACCATATCCTCATGCTTTTCACTGCTGTTCTTTTGGGCCGCGCGTTTTTTTATTTCAGGATACAAATCATTTCCGTCTTTGTCCCGGATTTCCAACAGCCATGCCATGTGGTTAATACCTGCAATCAATTCCTGCCGGCCCTCCAGCTTATCCTTCATATCCAGCCCTTCCAACAGCTTTTCTGAGCACACCTGCACACTATGACAGAGCCCTACCGTTCTGATTTTTGTGTATCTCTGCATATAACCTGTAAGCATAGCCATAGGATTGGAATAGTTCAAAAACAGGGTGTCAGGGCAAACCTCCTCCATATCTCTTGCAAATTCTTCCAACACAGGAATGGTGCGGAGAGCCCGCATAATGCCTCCGATTCCCAGTGTATCGGCAATAGTCTGTCTCAAACCGTATTTCTTGGGAATTTCAAAATCCGTAATAGTACAGGGGTCGTATCCGCCCACCTGAATGGCATTTACCACAAAATCCGCATTCCGCAGAGCCTCTTTTCTGTTTTCCGCGCCCAAATACGTCTTAATCACTGCCCGGTCTTCGTTTACATTGTGATTAATGGCGCTCAAAATAATCCGGGAATCCTCCAGCCTCTTTTCATCAATGTCATACAAAGCAATTTCGCTCTCCCGAAGCGCCGGCGTACACATACAATCCCCCAGTACATTTCTTGCAAAAACCGTGCTCCCTGCACCCATAAATGTAATTTTTACCATAATACCCATCTCCTTTTCTCGTTATAACTTTTCTGTGATAGAATAACCTTTGTCTTTCAAAATTACCAGTTCGCTTTTCTCTTCCCGGTACATGCGGGGGCTTTTCCCACAATGTTTTTTGAAAACCTTGGAAAATGCAAGCTGGTCTGTATACCCCACTGCACCGGCTACTGCATTAATGGACAAATCCGTCTTTTTCAGCAAAGATTTGGCCTTATCCATACGCAGGTTTACCAGAAATTCCTGAGGAGAGCAGCCTGTCGTTTTCTTAAAACTGCTGGTGAGATAACTTCTGTTGACCCCGATAAAATCTGCTAAATCTCCGATTTTTACCGACTCATTGTAATGATGCTTGATGTACTCCATAGCGTGCTTGACGTATACAGAACCAGGGTATGGATGATTTGCAGAAATACCCCCTCCCGCGAAATTCTGCCGGTAGTCGTCCATCAGTACGGAAAAGCATAAAAACAGCATGGCATTCCTTTTTAACTCATCTCCGTAAGTAAGCTGATGCGCTTCCAACATCTGGTCAATATACCCACCTACCTCTTTGACACAGTGAACTTTTCTGACAGGACTTCTCTGAGAAAACCCAGCGCCGCTCATGCACTCATCTGCTTTAATCCCTACAAACCCCACCCACATATAACACCAGGGGTCCTCCCGGTCTGCCTCATACCACGCTTCCACCCCCGGCGGAATAAAGAACGCATCTCCAGCCTGCAGTTCATATACCCTCTTATTCATTTCCAGTTTTCCCTTGCCCTTCTTTATAATATGAAGAACATACGCTTCTCTTTTATTTGGCCCAAAACGATAACCCGGGTTACAGTATTCCCATCCGCAGTATGTCACACACAAATCTACAGAATCTTTCTGCAAATCCTCCAGACATTTATACCTGGCATGACTGGTAAATCCCACTGTACGGCTCAAATCCTCCACTCCTTTACCTCAGGCTCTACCGCTCTGCCTCCTGCAGAACAAACAGCAGTGACGCAAAGTCTCCGCCGTTTTTATTCAGACGTTCTCTGTCTATTGGAATTCCCGCATACATCAATTCGTCTCCGTAAGCCTGATATACTTTTTCTTCACATTTTATCTCATATAGCATATCTTTGTCCAATCCCTGAAGCCTGAACCGCAGCCAGGAAGCGTTGACCTTATTTAATCTCTGATAAAATGCGGCAATTGCCTGCTTTTTATCCTGGGAAACCACCATCCATGCCGTTTCATTTCCTTTAAACGGGCTTAACAGCCGATAAAAATCTCCATCCACCTGTATCAGTTTCCGGTACTTCTTCATAAAAGCTACCTGCTCTTTTACCTGCTTCAATTCTTCTTCACTTAGAAGGTTTAAGTCCAATTCATAGCCAAAGGTTCCAAAATATGCCATATTAGCCCTGGTAGACAATGGTGTGCTGCGGAACATCTGGTGATTGGGCACTGCAGATACATGAGAACCCATGCTGACCAGAGGATACACATAAGAAGTTCCATACTGAATTTTGGCCCTTTCCGAAGCGTCTGTGTCATCACTGGTCCAGGTCTGGGGCGCAAAAAACAGCATAGCCGGGTCAAAACGGGCGCCGCCGCTTGCACAGGATTCAAAGAGAATCTCCGGAAATTCCTGTGTCAGTCTGGTGTACAAATCATACACACCCAAAATATACCGATGCATGACTTTTCCCTGCTCATCTGCCGCCGCACCTCTGCTGTACGGTTCGGTCATATAACGGTTCATATCCCATTTTATATAGGAAATCCGAGATTCCCGAATCACTTTTGAAATCATTTCATAAATGTAATCCACTACCTCTTTCCTGGAAAAGTCCAGTACATGCTGGTGTCTTCCATGAGACTCAAACCTGCCCGGCACTCCAATAATCCAATCGGGATGTGCCCGGTATAAATCACTGTCCTTATTCACCATTTCAAGTTCTACCCAAAGACCAAACTTTAATCCCAGAGCCTCCACTTTTCGGGACAATCCTGCAATGCCGTCCGGCAGTTTTTCCAGATTCACCACCCAGTCTCCCAGACCTCTGTAATCATCATTTCTGGTTCCAAACCAGCCATCATCCAGAACAAACAGTTCCACGCCTGCTTCCTTTGCCTTTGCAGCAATATCCAGAATTTTCTCCTCTGTAAAATCAAAATAAGTTGCCTCCCAGTTGTTCAACAAAATGGGACGGGGCTGTTCTTTCCAGTTTCCTCTCATAAGATTTCTTCTGTACAATCTGTGGTATACCTGGCTCATTTTATTCAGACCTTTGTCACTGTATACCAGCACGGCCTCCGGCGTCTGGAAGGTTTCGCCTTTTTCCAGCTTCCAGCTAAAGCCTTCCGGATGGATTCCCAGCATTACCCTGGTCATATCAAAGGTGGAAACCTCGGTCTGAGCCAGGAAGTTGCCGCTGTATACCAGACTGAAGCCATAGACTTCTCCCTGCTGCTCTGTGGCCTCCGGCCTTTTCAGTGCCAGAAACGGATTGTGCTCTGCGCCGCAGCCGGTTCCGTTAATCCCCTGTATCGCCTGGATTCCCATTTCCAGCTTCCGCTCTTTCACATAACGCTCTCTCGCCCACGCTCCGGAAAGCTGCACCATCTCAAAATCCATATCCTGAAATTCCACACTCATACTCATGACTTTTTCCAGAGTAATCGGTTCTTCTCCCTTATGGCAAACTGCTGCATGTCTGGTAATTACCGGATATTCCTCAAAAATTGTATAGGTCAGTACCAAATCTGTATGCATCATCTGGTCATGCAGGTGAAGTTCCAGCGTACATGCTTCCTCATCACTGTTTGTATAAACCGCAGGAAGAGGAGTAATTGCTTTTTTACCATGATACATCTCATGAGATACATAAGTGAAATTTACCACCTTACTGCCGCTTTCCTGTTTCACCGTAAAAGCAGGACTTCTGTAATCCCCTGTGCCGTATACCGGATATTCCTGCTTCGTGCACTGCATGTTCAACACACCCGGTTCCGGAATGCACACCGAAGTCAGTGGACGGGACATTTCTTCATGAAGATGCGTGAAATCCTCCCGGTCCCGGATGGCCTTTCCGTAATACAGATTTTCCAGCTGCCCGTTCTCCATAATACGGATTATATAGCTGACTTCTTTATTATAAAGATGAAATGTTTTTGTTTCCTGGTGAAATAAAATCCCCATATTTGAAATCCTCCTTTTAAAAAGGCCGGCGCTTACTTTTTTGCGCCAGCCCATTCTGTGTTTGCTGTGTTTTTATAATTTACCACCGCTGGTAGCAATACCTTCGATAAATTGTTTCTGGAAAATCACATAAATAATAATCATAGGAACGCAGGCAATCAGAGAAGCTGCCATTAATTCCGGGAACTTGGAAATATACTGTCCCTGCATTTTCGCAAGTGCGGAGGACAATACCAGCATATCCTTATCTGTATTGACAATCATAGGCCACATCAAATCTTTAAACGCAAACACTGCTGTGAAGATTCCCAGCGCCACCATACTGGAACGTGTCAGAGGCGCCATAATGTACAGGAATGTCTGACCGATATTACAGCCGTCCAGTCTGGCCGCTTCCTCCAAATCATTTGGAAGTCCCATATATCCCTGGCGAAGAAGGAACGTACCAAATGCAGTAACCATACCCGGAAATACCAGGGCAAAAATTGTGTTCAGCATACCCATTTTGCTGACCATCAAATACTGAGGAATAATGAAAATCTGTACCGGAACCATCATCTGAATCAATACCAGTGAAAAGCAGAAATTCTTCCCCTTAAAGTTCAGCCGTCCGAAAGCATATCCCGCCATAGTCGCTGTCACAACCGCGCATACTACACGGAAGAAAATCAACAGCAGTGTATTTTTATACAAAAGCAGGAAATTCATGTTATTGACAACCGCCTTAAACGCATCTGTTCTCCACACCTTCGGAAAAATTACAAAGGGGTCTACAGAGGTTGCTTCCGTAACAGACTTAAATGCCGTCAGTATCATCCACAAAAACGGAACCAGCATCGTGATTGACACCAGAATCAGGACAATATGTATGACAGCCGTAACGACTTTCTTTTTTGTTTCCATGCTATCCATTCTGCTCCCCCCTTAATTATAAAATACCCATTTTTTCTGTCCAATCATCTGGAATGCAGTAATAATCATCGTAATTACAAGAAGCACCACAACAATCGTTGCCCCGTATCCCATGTTCTTATTGATAAATGCATATTTATAGAACAGGTATACCAAAGACTGCGTTTTTTCCAGAGCCGGGTTACTCTTATCTATAACCATATAAATCAGGTCAAATACCTGCAGAGAACCAATGACACGGGTCACCAGTACAAAGAAAATGGTGGGGGACAGCAGCGGCACGGTAATGTGGAAAAAGCTCTTAATTCCCGTTGCTCCGTCCAGTTCCGCCGCTTCATAATAGTCATGCGGAATTTCCTGCAGTCCTGACAGGAACAGCACCATATTATAGCCCAGAATAGACCAGACACCGATAACTGCAATAGAATACACTGCTATCTTCGGGTCTGAAACCCATTTTACGTTCAAATGAAAAATGTTGTTTAAAAGTCCGAAATCGGAGTTAAACAGCCATCTCCATACCATAGCAACTGCTGCCGGAGCTGCAACCATGGGAAGAAAGATAATGGTTCTGTATACGGAACGACCCTTCATCTTGCGGTTGAGAAGCACAGCCAGCACCAGTGCAAGAATAATCGAAAACGGTACTTCTATAATTGCATACTTAAAGGTATTCAGCAGAGCCTGCCATATTTCTGCATCTCCAAAAACCTTTGTATAATTTTCAAATCCAATAAAAATATTTCCCTTACCAAAATCTCCCGTCTTGAAAAAGCTCTGGTACACGGTCTGGAAGATAGGGATAATATTCAGAATAATCAATCCAATTATGGTCGGGAGAATAAACAGCCACCCCCACAAAAATTCACTTCTGCGTCTGCCCGTGTGTGCGGATTTTCCTTTTTTTGCCACGCAAATCACTCCTTTTTAACATAGGGCTGCCGCATATGAGTGCGACAGCCCTGGTTTGTCTATCATCTACTTAAAATTTTACGCCGAAGCTTAATTTCCTTCTTCTGCCAGTTTTTCGTTCATCTGGTCAGCCATTTCCTTACAAGCCTCTTCCATGGTCTTTTCACCTGTATAAACGCTCTTTAAGATTTCATTGTCTTCGTTTTCCCAGGTTACTGTTGTCTTGGAATACGGTCTGATTTCCATATCATCCATCATGTTTAAGTATGCCTGAAGATTAAAGTCAGCAGATTTTGCCCATGCATCAGAAGTTCCTTTGTATGCAGACATGGTAACACCAAGCTCTGCCTGTTTTTTCTGTGCCTCTTCAGAACCCAGATATTCCAACAGCTTCCATGCTTCTTCTGTATGCTCACCATTTGCAGCTGCTGCCCATCCAAGTCCGTTGTATACAGAAGCTCTTCTGCCTGTTTCCGCATTTTTCGGAAGTTCTACCAGGTCACAGTTTGCAGCTGTATATTCATTATCTCTGTAAGCGGCAACCATCCAGGAGCCCTGGAGAACCATGGCTGCTTTTCCGGACTGGAAGAGCACATCTTCGCCGTTCTCAGACATTGTTTCAATAGAAGGCATTACACCGTCTTTAATCCAGCCTTCCAGAGTCTTCATAGCTTCCATCGTTTTCGGGTCATCCCAGCCTGATTTTGTCTTATCCTCGTTGATAATATATCCGCCGTTATCATATACCAGATTGTAATATCCGGCCTGGTTGTTATCGTTTCTCACCGCAAGACCGTATTGGCTGCCGTCATCCTTTGTCAGCTTCTTGGCTGCTTCGGATACGTCATCCCATGTCCAGTCAGCTGTCGGATAGGCCAGACCCGCTTCGTCAAACATGGTTTTGTTATACCACAATGCAATAGTATCTACATCCTTAGGCACTGCATAATATTTGTCATCATAGGTATACAGTCCCCAGATATCTTCCGGATAGTTTTCCGGGTCAATTTTATCGCTTTCTGCAATCTTATCAGTCAAATCCAGAAGCATGTCATTAGACATGTATCTTTCACTTTCATTGGAGTGCATCCAGAATACGTCCGGAAGAGAACCGCCCTGTGCACCTGCTTCCAGCATGGTCCAATACTCGTCCCATTTTACAACAGTAAGTTTTGTCTTAATGCCTGTCTCTTCTGTAAAATCTGCCAGAATCTCCTTCAGGCCCGGCTCCTGATTTGTATCCCAGATAGAAACAGATAATTCACCGCCGTCGGATTCACCGCTGTCACCGGAATCTTCTTTCTTTGTCTCCCCGGATGAGCCGCTGTCACCGCCGCAGGCTGCCATGGAGAATACCATTGCACTTGCCAACACCAATGCCATCACTTTCTTAAACTTCATACTTTCTTCCTCCTTTAATGATTTTTCGTCATATTACCAACTTTTTATCTCTTGTTGGCTGATATAGTTATTATAATTGCACATGGAATTATGTTAAATGGATATATGTTCTGCATATATGGAAAAATGTTATTTATTTGTGCATATTGCGTAATTTTTTGTCATCTTTTTCTTTTTCATGCGTCTTTTTCCCAGTATATTTTCTTTTTTCCTTTTTTTAATAACCGTTTTTCTTTATCTCCTTCATCATTTTCCCCTATACTTTTGTATTCATTGCAACTTTTCTTCCATTTTTCCATAAATGCCTTCTCATTTTTCCATATTTTTCTTTCTGCCCGCTCTTCCTTTTACTTTTACAGGAGATTTTCTTTGCATTTCCCACGGATTAATGCTAGAATACCTCATAGAATTTATGGCTTTTGCCGGAAAGGACCGCTTATGAATTTACTGAACGAAGAAAATCCCGTCCATATTTTTCTCAACAAAATCGGAGATATTATCATTGCCAATCTGCTGTTTATCCTGTGTTGTATTCCCGTTATCACCATAGGGCCTGCTCTCACAGCCCTTTACCACTGCATGCTCCGCACAGTAAAAGGAAACAACAACGGGACGGTCAAAACGTTTTTTCGGGCTTTTAAGGAAAACTTTATCCAGTCCCTGGTTGTCTGGCTCTGTCTTCTGGCAGGCGCGCTGATATTGGTTTTAAATATAAACTTTCTGCAAAGCAGCGCCAGCCCGGCAGCAAACGTACTTTTTTATGTTTCACTGGGAATTGCAGGACTTCTCGTTCTCTTTTTCCTGTACATTTTTCCGGTCATCGCCGCCTTTGCCAACACAACTCTGAATCTGGTGAAAAATGCTTTCGTCTTTGCCTTTATGCATTTTCCCTCCACTCTGGCCATTGCGGTGCTTTCCATTTTGCCTATGTATATGACTTATCAGGATTTGAAACTAATGCCCCTGTATGCCTGCTGCTGGTTTTTCTTCGGATTTGGGCTGACTGCTTACATCAATTCCCTTTTGTTTTACCGAATGTTTAAGCCATTTCTGGAAAAGGAGGATTCTCATGGAGTTTGAAAAAATCAGTTCTCCCTCTCTTCGGGAACTTTTTGTACAACAATTAGAACAGATGATTTTATCGGGAAAACTGCCTGTAGGAGAAAAGCTGCCCCCGGAACGGCAGCTGGCCCAGGAAATGCAGGTCAGCCGCGCTGTAGTAAACGGCGGCATTTCTGATTTGGAAAAGAAAGGATTTCTGGTGGTGAAGCCGCGAAGCGGCACTTATGTGGCAGATTACAGGAGAAACGGCACAGTAGAAACCCTGCTGGCTATTATGAACTATAACGGCGGGCGCCTGCGGGAAGAAGAGGTACGCTCAATTCTGGAAGTCCGCATTGCCCTGGACACCCTGGCTGCAACCTTGTGCGCAGAGCGTATCACAGACGAAGAAATTGCCTCTCTGGGGGAAATCGTAGAACGTCTGGGCGCTGCTCAGACCATCGACCAGGCCGTGCGCGCTGCCTATGACTTCCAGCACGAATTTGCCCTGCTCTCCGGAAACACCCTGATTCCCCTGATTTTCTGCTCCTTCAAAGTAGCGGTGACTTCCCTGTGGGAACGCTTCTGTATTCTGTACGGCATACCTGCTCTATACGAAAACACCTATAAACTCTGGACTTTTCTAAAAAACCGGGACCTAAACGGCGCCGTTTCCTGGATAGACAAATCCGTAAGAGAAAGCATTGACGGAAACAGAAAGATTTACTACGAATAACAAAATCGAACTTAACGCAACAGGCTATCACATGCAGAAGCAATGCGATAGCCTGTTGTTTTGTATTTTTTATCAGCACCCGCTGATTTCCTTTATTAAAAATTCATTTCCCTGCTGCAGGTATGTGTGCTCGCTGCCGCAGAAAGGGCAAATCTTGCCGTGCTCTACCGTGGGATACGTTTTTTCACAATCCTCACAGTAAGTCACTGCCGGAATCTGTTCTACCACAAGAGCACTGTCTTTTAATATTTCGCTCCTCTTCTCCACGGCCCATTTCCAGCAGTTCCGGAGATAGGATTCCACCACACCGGAAACCTCTCCAATCTGAAGAGTGACCGCCTCTATTTCTGTAAGCCGGTTCTCTTTCGCCGCTTCCTCCACAGTTTTTATTACATGGAAAACAACTCCAAGTTCATGCATGATTTCTTCCTCTGTCTTATTTCTTTTTGGAGAACTTAATCTTAATAGTCTGCTTTGCCCCGTATGGAAGAATGTATTTCAGCTTGTCTTCACTCTTTCTCATAGTGCTGCACTCCGGATTTTCCCGGTACAGGTGAATAGCGTCAAATTCGCACTTTGTAGTACAGATGCCGCAGCCGATACATTTGTTTTCATCTACTACGGAAGCGCCGCAGCCCAGACATCTGGCCGTCTCTTTTTTCACCTGTTCTTCGGTAAAGCTCTGCCTTGCCTCCCGGAAAGAAGTTTTCCGGTCAATATTCTTATCATATCCCGGAGTCTGACGGCTGGAATTGTCGTACTCTTCCACCAGAACATCCTGCTTATCAAGTTCCACAAACTGTCTGCGGTTTCGTCCGATAGTCAGACTGCTGTGAGGCTGCACAAAGCGGTGAATGGACACGGCGCCTTCCTTTCCTGCTGCAATGGCATCAATGGCAAATTTCGGTCCTGTATACACATCTCCGCCCACAAAAACATCCGGCTGCGCGGTCTGATACGTCACAGCGTCTGCCACTGCACCGTTTCCTCTTCCCAGTTCCACTTTCTCATTTTTTAACAAATCGCCCCAGAGAATACTCTGGCCTACGCTCATAAACACATGGTCACATTCCACGGTCATGGTTTCACTTTCGTCATACCTGGGGTTAAAGCGGCCGTCCGGATCTTTTACGGATACACATTTTTTGAACACAATACCCTTCACTTTGCCGTTCTCTGTGAGAATTTCCTTTGGTCCCCATCCACAGTGAATGGATACCTTTTCTTCCTCTGCTTCCTGAATTTCTTCTTCGGATGCAGGCATCATCTCCCGACTCTCCAGACAGTACATGGAAACGCCGTCTGCACCGCAGCGCATACTGGTTCTTGCCACATCAATGGCTACGTTTCCGCCGCCTACAACTACCGTTTTGCCGGAAACCGCATAGGTATTATCTTCGCCTGCAGCCCGCAGGAAATCCACCGCTGTCATCACTCCGTCTGCGTTCTGTCCCGGTATACCCGGCAGCCTTCCGCCCTGACAGCCAATAGCAATGTAAAATGCCTGATACCCCTGTGCGCGAAGTTCGTCCAGAGTAATATCCCTTCCCACTTCTACACCGGTTCTGATTTCTACGCCCATTTCTTTGATAATATCAATTTCTGCCTGCACCACGTCTTTTTCCAGCTTGAAAGAAGGAATTCCATAGACCAGCATGCCGCCGGCTTTCTGATTCTTCTCAAAAACGGTAGGCTTATAACCTTTTTCAGCCAAATAGAACGCACAGGATAATCCTGCCGGACCGCCTCCGATAATAGCGATTTTTTCCGAAAATTCTCCTTTCAAAGAAGGCACGACTTTCTTCGGTATGTATCTGGTCTCTGCCTTTAAATCCTGTTCCGCAATAAAACGCTTCACTTCATCAATAGCAACAGCCTCGTCAATGGTTCCTCTGGTACATGCGTCTTCACATCTGCGGTTGCAGATACGTCCGCACACTGCCGGGAATGGATTTTCCTTCTTAATCAGTGCCAGCGCGTCTGTATATTTTCCCTGTGCCGCCATTTTCAGATATCCCTGAATGGCAATATGCGCAGGACAGGCGGTTTTGCACGGCGCGGTTCCGGTGTCATAGCAGTTGATACGGTTTTTGTCCCGATAGTCTTCTGTCCACATATGGGGTCCCCAGGGAACCTGGGAAGGAAGTGGCTGCTTTGGATATTCTACTTTACTGCCGTCCTTTTTACACAACTTCTGCCCCAGTTTCACTGCGCCTGCCGGACAGTATTCCACACAACGTCCGCAGGCCACGCAGTTTTCTGTTTTCACATGGGCCACATAAGCGGAACGAGACATATTCGGCGTATTGAAAAGCTGGGAAGTACGCAGAGCATAACACACGTTTACATTACAGTTGCAGATAGCGAAAATCTTATTTTCTCCGTCAATGTTGGTAATCTGGTGTACAAATCCGTTTTCCTCTGCCACTTTCAGAATGTCCATAACTTCCTCTCTGGTAATGTAGCGTCCTCCTTTATTGGTTTCCACCACATAATCTGCCATATCTCCCACAGCAATGCACCAGCCTTCCGGGTCGTCTGCACAGCCCTCGTCAAAGGTTTTGCGGGAACGGCGGCAGGAACAGGGACTTGCCGCATATTTACCCTCGTATTTGTCCAGCCAGTGAGAAATATGTTCCACAGACACAGACTGGTTTTCCATCTGAATTGCTTTTTCCACAGGAATAACGTGCATGCCGATACCCGCTCCGCCGGGAGGCACCATATGGGTGATTTTTTCCAGAGGCACACGGCTCATACGCTCAAAGAACCGTCCCATCTCCGGATGTTCCCGCAAAATATCCTCGTTCATGTTTGCAAATTCTGCACTGCCCGGCACAAACATAGGAAGCACATACTGCTTTTCGTTCCTGGGATTTTCCCAGTTGTATTCAATGACACCGTTAACTGCCAGTTTCTGCAGCATATCTTCCAGATATGTCTTATCTTTTCCGGTGATTTTTACCATATCTTCAAGAGTTCTGGGTTTGCGTTTTCCCATTTTTAAGGCAATTTCTGCCATTTCGTCCGTACACAAAGCGGAAAGCCCGATATATTCCGGGGATTCCTTTGTGATTTTCTCAATACCAAGTACAACAGGGGCTCTGTCTGTAATCATTTTTGCCAGTTTGGCAACAGGCTCCCGAAACGGTTCTTCCGGGTGCGGATTAGGAAACAGGGAATCTGCCATAGTTCAATCTCCTTCTTCATATCGTTTTTATTCTTTCTCTGCTCTTGCCATAGCAAGTTTGAAATCTCTCTGGTCTGTAAAAATTTCGTTTGTGTAAGGGTTCTTTTTCTGCTCTTTGGCCCGTTTGATAACCACAGCAAGACAAATCACATTTGCCGCCAGCGCCAGAATCGCAATGACCCCCTGCATAGTTGGATTCACTGCTGTCGGGCGGACCGCTGCGTCCATAACGCCATCCTTATACAGCACCGGAAGCACCGCAAATTTCCCCTGCTCCTGGAACAATGGGAACACCTGGGCAAACATACACCACAGTGCCAGTGTGTTGGCACGATTCTGAATCCAGCCCCCCTTATTCCACAGCATAGCCGCAAAAGTCGGCGCCAAAAGCAGGGCTACACCGCAATACCAGGTGTGTGTGGGCAGATTGTTATAGGTATAGGCAAAATTCCAGATGTCATAAGCAACAATAAAGCACCAGGTCATATCCGGCCACAGCATATCGTGTTTCTTTTTGGAAACGTAAATTCCCATCCAGCCAGTCATACAGAAAATATTGAGAATTCCCGCAATACCATTGACCCAGTTCCACCAGCCGCCGTAAAGCCATACATTTTCAGAGGAAAGCCACCAGCGGTCCCCCTGAGAAGCCAAAGCCATGGCGCCGCGGACACCAGATTCAAAATCACTGCCTACAGCAATGAGAATATTAATTGCTACAATTGCAAAAGGGAACACCTTAAACCATTCTTTTTTTCCGATTCCCCGGCGATACTTTAACATCATAAAACCAATACAGCCTGCCGTTGCCGCATAGAGTTTGGCATAGTGGAACCAGCCGTTCATATGTACATAAGTGTCATTGTTCAGTGCCCATTCGGCGCCGTTTGCTGCGCCAACCTGAATAGCAATAAAATAAACCGTCAGCGCTGCCGGAAGAATCAGGAAACAGAAAATTCCTCCCACCTTGGAACGGCGCGCGATTTCATTGACTAAAATCAGACATACAAATACCATGAGCCAGCCAAAAAGCTGCCAGCCCGCATTTTCTCCGTAAATTTGAAACAACATTTGTCTTACCCTCTTTCTTTTTCTATTACTTCTTTATCCTTTTGCTTTTTACTGTCCCTTTGTCCAGTCCGCTGTTTCCCGGCGCAGCCAGTCTGTCCATTCGTCAAAGCCTTCCCCGGTCTTTGCCGAAATCGGAATTACCCTTGCCTTTGGATTTCGCTTCTGAATATACGCCCTGCATTTTTCCATATCAAAATCAAAATAGGGCAGCACATCTGTTTTGTTAATCAAAACTACATCACACACGGAAAACATCAGGGGATATTTCAGTGGTTTATCATGTCCCTCCGGCACAGACAGAATCATGGCATTTTTACATGCGCCTGTATCGAATTCTGCCGGACATACCAGGTTGCCCACATTCTCCAGCACCACCAAATCCAAATCTTGTGTACCGAATTCCAGAAGTCCCTGCCGGGTCATATCCGCGTCCAGATGGCACATACCCCCGGTATGAATCTGGATAGCCTTTGCCCCGGTTTCCAAAATGCTCTGCGCATCCACATCTGAATCAATATCTGCCTCCATAACACCGATTTGCATTTCCTCCTTCAGCATGGAAATCGTTCGCTTTAGCGTACTGGTTTTCCCTGCCCCCGGAGACGACATCAGATTCAGCAGAAAAGTTTTCTGCTCTCTGAGCGTTTCCCGAAGTCTGGCCGCGTCTGCAGCATTGTCCTCAAAGATACTTCTCTTGACTTCAATTACCTTAAACTCTTTCATTCTTTCACCTCACCTTCCAATCTGGTTATACCAGAAGATTGTTATTATTTTATCATTATATATTCTGCTTGTGTTTTTGTCAATCTTTCCGCTTATTTTGGGTGATTTAATCGGTATTTAAGCGTATTTATAAAAAATTTGGGATTTCTTTGACATTTGGTATCTGGTATATCCAATTCCAAAACAGAAGATGTACAAAAAACAGCCCCTTCCGGGAAACAAGCATTTCTCCTTCGCCTGTTCACCCGGAAAGGGCCTTTACATGAAGTGTCTTTTCAGTTTTATAAAACGATAAATGCACAGGAACCTGGCGCTACTTCCAGCATTCCCTCTGCCTTTACCGGGTCCATAGCCGGAACTTCATTGTTCTCGCCCAGTACCAGCGGAGTTCCGTTTAAGGTCATAACGGAAGCTCTCATATTGCCGCCTTCCCCGGCCAGCATGTAAACTTCCGCTTCTTTTGGAAGTTCTACCTGTGTTGCTTCTTCCAGACTGTTGTTGATAACCAGATATACCAGCCCTTCTTTTCCGTCCTTGCGGCTGTGTGCATATACATGAGCACCGTAGCGTACCGGTTCTTTTGTATCAAATACGGTCGCTCCCATCAGACGATTCCAAAGGAGTACGGCAAAGTAATTTGGTCTTGGATCAAAAACTTCTCTTGCAAGAAAACCGTAGTCACTGCTTGCCAGTGTATTGTGGAAAATCACACCGTTTGTAATAGTGGAAAATCCAGCCAGTTCGTTCAGAGTTCTCATAACATCCAGGTAAGTAGATGCCCAGGTATCCCCGCCGCCGCCAGCGTCTCCGGATTCTGTTACCCACATCTCAGCGTCCGGTACATACTTGTCACGCAGAGGTACATAAGTGCGGGCAAATTCCATAGCGGTTGCCAGATACTCCTCACTGTTGGCCTCAGATGCGTTCCAGTGTGCGCTTGGCATTACGGATGCAAGGCGCTCAGATACTCCGTTGTAATAATGGTAGCTGAATACGTCCAGTGGTACTTTTGTACCTTCCATTAAATCTGCACAGTCACAGGTTTCTTCTGCAATCTGCTCTACGCCGCCTGCGGTTTTGTCACTGCTGCCTTTTCCGAACTGAATGTTATCTCCGCCAGTGGTGCTTGGTCCCACACAAATACATTCCGGATAATTTTCTTTCAGCCATGCAAAGAATAAATCCTGGTCTCTTCTGTAATCTGCCGGTGTGTATCCCTTCGGGAATCCTGTATCCTCCATCATGTTCGGCTCATTTGCAAACTCTGCCGCGTCAATAGGCACACCATATTCTTTGCTCAGTCCAAACAGTTTCTCTGCTTCCACCGGTGTCCATGGCTCGTCTGCACTGTGCAGTCCCGGACAGTTGGCAACAGACACAATCAGTTTTGCACCGATTTCTTTTACAAAATCCAGAACACCAATCCACTGTTCTTTTGTCAGCACATTTAAGTATCCTTCCGGAACTTTTCCGTTGGTGGTTCCGTCAAAATCATAATATGTTTTTGTTGCCCAGGTGCCGGACACACGCACCCATACCGGTCCCAGTTCCTTTGCCAGTTTGCGCAGTTTTTCGTCATACAGATTGATCGGCGCATATACCTGCATCAAATCCCGGTACATCGCTGCAATTCCCTCTGTGGTAGGTTCTACATAAAACTCCTCTGTACCTGCAATCTGTCCCGGTGTGTAGGCTTTCCAGAAGGTTCCTCCTGTTACCTCTGCAAATTCTACATTATAGCTCATTAACATGGGGTTCATCTGGCGAAGTGCCTGCAGTCCGCCAACTTCCAATTTGATTCTTTCTGCCATTTTACATACTCCTTTCGCAAATTCTCTTCCATATAAAATTTCACATCTATGTTCTTTATTCTAAGTACTTTTCCATTTTTCTGTTAGGATTTTTTTTATTTATTTCCATACAATTTTTATATACTCTTGCATTTTGTTAAAAATCATACCATAATATAAAAAAATTTTCCTATGGAGGAGTCTTATGTTCTACGAAGCAGAATTCACTTTTTTGAAAAATCTTTTGGAAAATCTGTACATACACTTCACCATTCTGGAAGCACCTGCAAATGGTATACCAGACACTCTGCCCATTTTCGACTTAGGGCTTCGCTGTCTGATTTATAACGAGAAGGATTATACCCGTTTTCTCACACCTGCTCTGCAGCGTCTTAATACACCTAACACCATTTTCCGTATCCAGGACGAATATATGTGCAGCTATATCTGTCTGCAGCTGCCGGACATACAGGATGGTCTTCTTTACCTGCTTATCGGGCCTTATGTAAATCGCAGACTAAATCGACAGACCTTGTTGAATTTTGCAGAAGAGTTAAATCTCTCTCCTAAACAATTCACACAAATAAACAAGTACTATTCCGATTTGCCCTTTTTAACGGACGAAGAAACACTGTTTGCGATTACAACTGCCTTTGGCAAAAAAATCTGGGGCAGCACAGAAAATTTTTCTGTAGAGTATATAGAAAACGCTCTGTCTGAACGTGTTGTTCCGGTAACTTTGGATTCAAATTTTCAGGAACCGGAAGAAGCCTTTCTCAGTATGCAGGTTCTGGAAAAACGTTATGCCTCTGAAAACCATCTGATTCATATGGTTTCTCAGGGTCTTATTCACAACGCAGAGACAGCGCTTTCCAGCAACAATTTTCTCCTGTTGGAGCAGCGGCTGGCTGATCCGGTGCGCAATATTAAAAATTACTGTATTATTCTGAACACACTTTTGAGAAAAGGTGCGGAGCAGGGAGACGTTCATCCCCTGCACATTGATAATCTGTCTTCCAAATTTGCCCGGGAAATCGAACAGATTACTTCTCCCCAAGGCGGTCAGGCTCTGCAAAAGGAAATGGTTCACAAATACTGCCTGCTTGTGAAAAATCATTCTATGAAAGGTTTTTCTCTCCTTGTACAAAAAGTTCTTACCCGAATTGATTCTGATTTAACCGCAGATTTGACGCTAAAAACACAGGCCAGATTTCTCAATGTGAATGCCAGCTATCTTTCTACCCTGTTTAAGAAAGAAACGGGTATGACACTTACAGATTATGTCAACAAGAAAAGAATAGAACATGCTGTATTTCTTCTGAATTCTACCTCTATGCAGATTCAAAATATCGCGCAATACTGCGGCATTGCAGATGTGAATTATTTTACCAGAATTTTTAAGAAATATATGAAAAAAACACCGAAAGAATACCGGCAGGAACTGGCGCAGGCCAATCGAAAGCGCTAAGTCTCCATTTCCCTTGACTTCTTCCCGGAAGATATGCAAAATAAAGGTATAAATAATAATCTGCACTAGTACAACGAATACTAAGTTTCTGCTATATTGACGTAGAATAATTGTTCCATATGCAAGGCGGAGGAATGAGGCGTAGCGGTGGCTACGCTGATTGACGACAACGATACAGATGGACAATTAGGCAAGTCAATATGGTGGTTACTTAGTATTCGCTGTACTAGACAAACGACTGAAATAAATAACCGGAGGAAAACCCATGACTGGATTATGCCGAAAAGAATATCTGGAACTGATACCGCCTACAGAAGACGATTCCCGTTCCGCACAAGTACGCATTTTTGATGCACTCGCCAAACTGAAGGAACCTATACAGTTTTCCGTAAAATCTCTGCGTCAGCTTTCTGCAATCTGCCAAACGGCCGACTGGAAAATCACCGTCTCTTTAAGCTGGGACGGCTCCCGATGGCTTATTACAAATCTGGAAGCCGGAGATACCACTTCGGTACTCTATGGACTGGCTGTGGATTTAGGCAGTACCACCGTTGTATTGCAGTTGGTCGATTGCCATACCGGAAAGCTTCTGACTCAGGAAAGCGTACGAAATCACCAGCGGGATAAAGGGCTGGAAATTTTGTCCCGGATATTTTATACCAAAGACCGCCCGGACCACCTGGAAGAACTGCGGCAGCTGACTTTAAAAAGTATTCTGGAGGGCATGGAAACTATTAAAAACCGCACAAATATAGACGTATACCAGTGTGGCTCCATGGTAATTTCCGGAAATAATGCCATGATTCATTTTCTCACAGGCTTAGACCCTCTTCCCATTTTTGCCTCTCCCTATGCAGTATGGGCGGACCAGCTTGGATTCTGCCCTGCTTCCGATTTGGAACTCCCCCTCTCCTGTCCCGTATATCTGGTTCCTGCCAGAGCCAATTATCTGGGCGGCGATATTATCAGCGGTCTTATGGATGTCGATATTCAGGAAAAAGAGGGAATTCAGGCATTCTTTGATGTGGGAACAAACGGAGAGCTGGTGATTGGTAATCGGGACTTTCTCCTCTGCGGTGCAGGAGCCGCCGGACCTGCCCTGGAAGGTGAAGCCGTACGCACAGGTATGCGGGCAGCTAAAGGCGCCGTAACCCAGGTGCGTCTAAATCACGGAGAATTCTCTTTAACTGTCCTGGGCAATGTCCCGCCTGCCGGAATCTGCGGCTCCGGAATTGTAGATTTACTCGCAGAATTATATCTCAATGGCTGGGTAGATAACAGAGGAAAACTGATGCCGGAAATGTCAGATAAAATTGTCTGGCAACCCGACGAAGAGGAATATGCGGTGTGCTATGGACCAAAACTCTGGTTCTATGAAACGGATATTCAAGAGTTTTTGAAAGCAAAAGCCGCTGCCAGCACTATGGTACAAATCCTGCTGCAGCAAATAGGCTTAACTGTAGACGATGTGGAAAATTTCTATATGGCAGGGGCCTTTGGAATTCATATCCATAAAGAATCCGCAGTCGCTATCGGTATGTATCCCGATATTCCCCCGGAACGTATCCATCAGGCAGGAAACACGTCTCTAAACGGTGCCGTCAAACTGCTTCTGAACCGAAGCCTGATAGAAAAAATTCCAGACCTTTTGTCCAGGATGACGTATGTGCAGTTCGGTGCGGTAGAGAACTTTCTGCACGAAATGGTAGCCGCCACAGCTATTCCTCATACCAATTTAGAAGCTTACCCCACAATAGAAGCCGCCCGAAAGCTGCGCATGACTGAGAATGCAGCGGCGAAAACTTCGGACTAACTCTATATACAAAAATTAAAAAGAAGGACTGTCGTCCCCATACCTTTTTTGTATGAAAACAGCAGTCCTTCTTTAAATAATTAATGATGTTTTTTCTTTTTTATCGTCAGCGTAAGAATAACACCCCCTGCTATGGCTACAGCCATAACCCACATTCCCGTTTGCATTTCATCTGCAGTTTTTACTCCTTTGGAAGGTTTATTATTACTTCCCGAAGAATTGGACGGTTTTATAATTGGATTTTTTTCAGTATTTTTCTTAATTTTAACAACAGCTTCTCCGTGCTTATTTTTGTCTGATTTTGCAATTGCCTTTACTCTAATTTCCTGTGCAGTTTCTGTTTTACTGACTGTCAAAACTCCTTCCTGATTTATTTTTGTTTCTCTGCTCTTGTTTCCGGATAACTCCCAAGTAACATCCTTAGTCACTTCTCCTTTACTTACAATTTCAACAGTAAATGCCTTAGTCTCTCCTGCCTTAACCTCTGCTTCACCCGGAACAACTTTTACTTCTAAAATTTCTCCTGGCTGAGGATTCGGATTCTCTTTTGCTTTTACTGTAATCTTTTGTTTTACTGTCTTCGTTACTCCGTTTTCCGTATAGGATATTTCTATTTCTTTGTCGGTTGTTTTCAATGGTTCTTTGCTGTAGATAATGGATTCTGTCACATCTTTTTCTGTTCCGTCACTGTATTTTGCCGTTATCTGCATTCCTTTCGCATCAAAAACTTCCCCTTCCATATACTCTGTCTTTTTCGGAGTCTTTGTGATTTCTATTTCGTCCAGTGTTACTTCGGGCTTCGGATTTTCCTTTACCGTAATCTTTTGTTTTACTGTCTTCGTTACTCCGTTTTCCGTATAGGATATTTCTATTTCTTTGTCGGTTGTTTTCAATGGTTCTTTGCTGTAAACAATGGATTCTGTCACGTCTTTTTCTGTTCCGTCGCTGTATTTTGCCGTTATCTGCATTCCTTTCGCGTCAAAAACTTCCCCTTCCATATACTCTGTCTTTTTCGGAGTCTTTGTGACTTCTATTTCGTCCAGCAATACTTCCGGCTCTGGAATGTCCGCTCCTTTTTCCTGAAGAAATGTTACTTTTGCTAACTGAATATCTGTATTCTGGACTTTCGTAATTTCTCCATTCTCCTGTGTATATTCTGCGCCTTCGTAATCCGGAAACTCAATTTTCACATAATTTGTTCCCTCCGGAAGTCCGTAAGCATCAAAAGTATGCCTTGCATAAGAAGGATTTGGCTCTGGAAAATTATCTACTATCTTAACATTCCCAAATTCGGTCCACTCATTTCCGTCAGCAGAGGTGTAAATCTTAAAGTCCACTTCACTACCCTCCCTTAAAGAGGAACGCATAGATTTTCCTTTAAGGTCGCCAACAGAAGACGGGAATTTCACACCCTTTATTGTCTGATAATAAGCGGTCAGATGTACATCTTTCACCTCCGGTATATGATAAACCAAAAACTGCTCTTTTGCTCCTTGTTTTACAATAACCCGGCTATCTTCATACCTCGGCTGGCCTCCATAGTAAAAGTTATCTTTATTTTCATAAGTTTCTTTACCGTCAGATAACTCCTCTAAGCCGTCTGTATAAAATTCCGGTGCAATATAATAATCTGTATTTTTTCCGTCAACAATACTTTCCAGGTCATCAAAACGTACAACCGGCTGATCTGCTGTCTGATATACTCTTACCCAGTCTACCAGATAATCACTGTCCTGTTTTGTTTCCTGCTTCGTATAATCTACAGATCCAACCCATCCATCTCCTACCTGCGTTTCCAGAATTGCAAACATCGGACGAGTATGCATTCCATCACGCCCGTCACTCTTTGCAGTTGTAGTGCTGTGTACCTGTTTGCCATCTATAAAGAATTTAATAATTTCCGGACTCCACTCTACTTCAAAAACATGAAAATCCTGACACCATGCTTCATAATTCTTTGTCGAAATACCATCTGAGCCTTTATCTTTATCTAAAATGCCAAAGTGATTCGTAGTCCACGCATCCCATGCATCCTGTCCAAGATATTCCAGAACATCGATTTCGTCATGTCCTGTTTCATCCTGGGAAAGCATCCAAATGGCCGGCCAAATACCTTGAGAATCGTTGGGTTTCGCACGAACGGCCATACGCCCAAACTGGAAAGAGAACTTATTTTTTGATTCAATACGTCCGGAAGACCAGGTAACATGATTTTTTAACGTCTGATCTTGATATTGATCCCACCCTACTGCTTTAATTAACTTCTCTGTTGTTTCATGATTTTTAGAATTAATTGCTAAATAACTGTTTTCTCCATCTTTTTTAATACTTACCGCTTTTCTGTTATAGATAGCTCCATGGTTTGCCATTCCGTCAATAATATTCCATTTGGATTCATCCACAACATCTCCATTAAATTCATCGGACCAAACCAGCGTATCATATTGAGATTCCGGTTCTACATATTCCGGTTTAGATTCATCAAAATTTTTTCCTGTTGCCCAGATTTCAATTTCTGAATATTTTGCAGGACTGCTGCTGTCCTTATTTACTGTAAATCGGACATATTTTCCCAGTTTTCCTTCGCCTAAATCTATCACTGTCATATCCGGACTTTGAGTCCAATTTTCTTTATAAAATACCACTTCTCCTTCATTCGTTGGTGATGAAGAAACAGACACTTTTACAGATTGATAACTTCCCTCTTCCAGTTTAAACTTAATTTCTTTCATAAAATAGCTGTTTCTATATTCAAATTGCAGCCACCGGTTTCCAAGGCTATTATGAACTGCATAATTTTTATCTACCTGTCCATCTGTAATAGCTTCGATATTTGTTGGTGTCAGCCCTCGAACATACGGAATTTTTCCAGCTGCAATGTTTTTCGCTTCTTCCTCCGGCGGTGGTGTCGGAAGTTCAGATTTTGGAATAGAAGCAATGACCTCGATTTCATTAAACAAAATACCATTGCTATATCCTTTCCAGGAACTGTTCGTATTTTGAATATAATGACCTTTTCCCCAGATACGAATATATTGTGCCTTTACCGGACTTTCCAGAACGATAGACTGCGGAGCCCCTTTATGAGATGCCATTTCTTCATAATCGTTTTCCTCATAAACAACTACACTATCTGAAAAATCCGCTGTAGAAGCCAACTCTACTTTTACATTTTTAAATGTAGACACTGCTGCCGGATAGGTGTTTCGATATAAATCTATCTTTTTTACATCTCGCTCTTTTCCAAAATCATACTGCAAATACACAGAATCCCATCCTGAATAACCATTATCATTTCCTCCGGCTTCTGTACCCGCAATAATTTTTGTATTATTAGAATCATCATCACTGCCCGCTTTCATACCATCTGTGGCACTGGATGGGTTCTGTATCAGTACCTGCGGTACCGTAGGTCCCCCCACGACAATTTTATGTGTACTGTTTGTAGTTGGCTGTAATCCTAACATAATATTTGCATCTACCAGTTCCTCTCCCGGTTCTGGTTCCGGTTCCGGCTCTGTCATCGGCACAACAGCGCTTACCTCAATCTCATTAAACAACACACCATTACTGTATCCCTTCCAGTCACTGTTCGTGTTCTGTATATAATGGCCTTTTCCCCATACTCGCAGATATCTTCCCTCTGTTCCTGCAGGCAACACCACCGTCTGAGCCTGTCCTTTTGTATCTACACTTTCCTCAACATCTGCTGTTTTATATACGACATAACTGTCTGTAAATTCTTCATTGGATGCAATTTCTACTTTTACTTCTTTAAAAGTTGATATTGCATTATCATAAGTGTTACGATACAGGGAAATTTCTTTAAGTTCATAAATTTCCCCAAAATCGTATTGCAGATATACCGGCTGCCACTGAGAATACCCATTATCTTCAGTATCCGGCCTCTCTTCTCCAGCAACAATTTTCGTATTATTGCCGTCCTCATTGCTTCCCGATTTGTTGCCATCTGTAGCTGCAAGAGGATTTATGATTTCCCCCGCATTTGTTTTGGGCTCAAGCCCTTCCATAACATTTCTTGTTTCTGTTTCTGCTTTTACCGTAACAGGAAACATGTCCCCAAGGCAAAGCACCAATACCAAAAACATAGCAAGTTTTTTGGTTAATTTTGCTTTCTTGCTCATAAAATTGCTCCTCTCTTTTTCTTTTTCGCCGTTAACCACAAACAAACTGTGATTTTCTTCTAGATAGTATACACATTAACATATACCTTTTCTTTCTCACATGTTATTTTGTATTGTTTTTATATCTTTTTGTTATTTCTTTCACCACTTTGCCGTTCTATTACTATAATCGCAGAACTACCCGGATAAAAAATGCGGGATATCCGGCAATCATTTCCGGATATCCCGCGTCTTCTATTCTTTTATTTTTCTATCTTTTCCAGAACTAACAAACCCTTTTCACTATTCAAACTCCATTCTTCCCCATTACTTTCCAGAATTCTGTCCTCCAGTTTCCACATTCCCCGCGGAAGCTGCACCATTCGGGACGTCACTCCTTTTTGCATCACCGGAGCCACCAACAATTTATCCCCTATCATAAACTGATTCATGGTCTTTTCCATGCCCTGTCCCGGAAATACATATTCCATATGACGCACTACAGGCTCTCCTGTTTCATAAGCATACTGAACAGTTTCTAAAAGAACAGGCAGATATTTCTCCCGTACCTTCATGGCTGCCAGTACCTTTTCATAATCTTCTTTCCCCAACAATCTCCACGGTGCCGCAGAAAACTGCATGACCGGCATCAGCGCAGCAATTTCGCAATATCTGACAAACAATTCCGCGTCAAAACATTCCCCGCTGTTTTCCTGAAAACTGAGATATTCGCCGCCGCCAATCATGTCCGGACTGCCAAAAGGATGGCCGGTAAGTCCCTGAAGCAGCATACCAGGCATTAAACCGCCTATACCACGCTCATCCCAGGTATGATGTTTATCACACAGCCGCTGCATAAGAGAATATCCCCCCGTCTTAAAGCAAACCCGAAGTTCATTAAAGGCATACTGCTCTCCGAAAGCCGCCCACAACCTTGAAAGTTCATCTGTATTTGCTTTTTTATAAAGCCGGTCTCCCTCTGTATAGTAATAAGAGTCTCCTGCATCGAACTTAAAACCATCAATTCCCATCTCCTGCAGGACATCCAACTGTCCTTTCAGCCACTCCAGCGCTTTGGGATTGGTTAAATCCAGTGCTGCCGAATAGCCATTCCACCATTCCAGAATTCTTGGCTTGCCTTCCGGTGTCTCTATTAACAAATGCTTATCTCTGGTCTCCCGGTATTCTACGGTATCAGGAGTAATAAAAGGACAAATCCAGACCATGACCTGAAAGCCCATTTTATGAAGCTCTTCTATCATCTTCCTGGCTTCCGGAAAATTATCTTTCCGAAACTGCCACTTTCCGTAATAAGGGGACCAGCCGTCATCAATCATTAAAATTCCCGTCGGCAGCCCATGCTCCAAAATTCCTCTGGCATACTCCAGAATCCTGTTCTGCTCCTGATAAAAAGTCATTTCTATCCAGGTGTTGTAAACAGGAGCTTCAAAGAATCTTTTAGAAAGCCGGATTTCATGAAAAGGAAAATGCTGTTTCATAGCTTCCAGATACGCCCCTCTTAAAGAATCATATCCCTCCTTTAAAAGGATTTCACAGTCCCCTTCTGCTTGAATCATTCCTTTGTGAAACTGAATTTGAAAGCCTTTCTCACTCCATATATATCTTCCCTTTGTGGAAAGAAACAGCGGCATTATCTGATTGGCTGTGGGATTTTCTCTGAAATCCCATTCCACGGAATCTTCCTCTCCAATCGGTTGTTTATAGCTTTCATACACTGCACCGCCATACCAAAATTCATTTTCCAAAAACTTTGCCTGCATACGGACGCTCCTATTCACACACCAACAGATGGATTTGTACAGCCTGATAATCATCGCCCATAACCGGAATCGGATAACCTCCATTCATCAGTGCTGCGCCTGAGAATTTCTCCTGACTTCCCTCAACCTGATACATCATGTCTGCTTCCAAACCTCTTGCATATACCGTATGCAGTATAGGATTTGCCTTTGTTCTAAGCACTACCACATTCAGCAAAGCTTCCTTTTTATCTGCTGAAACGAATTCCCATGCCACAAACGGTGATTTCCTGCCGTCATCTGTAAGACGATAATAATCTCCATTCTGAATCAGGTCATAATATTTTTTAAATGCTTCAATCTGTTCTTTCACTGTCTGTTTATCTTCTTCTGACAGCTTTGTGATATCCAGTTCATAACCAAAGGTTCCTGACATAGCCACCACTCCCCTGGTTTTCATGGACACACTGCGTCCTGTCTGATGGTTCGGGCATACCGACACATGAGCGCCCATGGTGGAAACCGGATACGCAAAAGAAGTACCATACTGTATTTCCAGACGTTCCACTGCATCCGTATCATCACTGCACCAAATCTGCGGATGATAATACATCATACCCGCATCGAATCTTCCGCCTCCGCCACTGCAGCCTTCAAACAGCACATTGGGAAATCTCTGTGTAATTTTTTCCAGAAAATCATACAGACCCAGGATAAAGCGGTGGAACACTTCTCCCTGACGTTCTGCAGGCAAAAGCGCAGACCATACGTCTGTCAAATGTCGGTTTGCATCCCATTTTACATACTCAATATTAGAGCTTTCCAGAATTTCACACATTCTGTCAAAGATATAAGTTCTCACATCTTCCCTTGAAAAATCCAGAACAAGCTGCTGTCTTCCTCTGGTTGGGGCTCTTCCCGGAATCTTCAAAGCCCAGTCCGGATGTGCCCGGTATAAATCACTGTCCTCGGAAATCATTTCCGGCTCAAACCAGATACCGAATTTCAATCCGATTTCATTTACTCCGTCTACCAGGTCTTTCAGCTTTCCTCCCAGTTTCTTTTCATTGACAAACCAGTCCCCCAGTCCGCTGATGTCATCCTCTCTCTTGCCAAACCAGCCGTCATCCATAACCAGCATTTCAATGCCCAGTTTTTTTGCTTCTCTGGCAATATCCAGGAGTTTTTCTGTATTAAAGTTGAAATAAGTAGCTTCCCAGTTGTTAATCAGAATCGGACGGCGTGCTGTCTTATATTTTCCTCTGCATATATGGTAACGAATAGCTTTATGATAATTCCGGGACAGTGTTCCAAGTCCTTCTGAAGAAAAACTAAGCATAACCTCCGGTGCAGTAAAGGATTCCTGAGGCTGAAGTTCAAACTGAAACTGCGCGTCATGGATTCCCATCGTCATACGGGTACAGTCTGCCTGTGTTACCTCTGCCTCTGCCGCAAAGTTTCCGCTGTATACAAAAGAAGCGCCGTAACAGTTTCCATGGTCTTCCCCCGCATCATGCGCACATAATACCACAAAAGGATTGTGCTGATGACTGGAAAATCCCCTTCTGCTGCCCACACTCTGAATGCCATGATGAAGAGGTATCCGCTCCATAATTCTTTCCATAGCGTGTCGTCCATAGAAATGTACAAAATCCATATCTTTGTTGTTAAAATCCAGGCACATAGAGTAAGCTCTCAAAAGATTTACCTTATCCTCGCCTTTATTCACAATTTTGCAGGCTCTTGTAATCACATCCAGGTTTTCAAACACACCGTAATACAAAATCACTTCCAGTTTTTTGTATACGTCCTGCAGCACCACTTCCAACGTCTGCACATTCTCTTCTCCCTGGTACATGGCAGGCAGTCCTTCCAGCTCATACTTCCCTTCTTTTATCTCATGGGAAACATATTTTAAATCCGTCACCTGACTGCCGTCTGCATAAGCCACCCGTAGACAGTCATTTCTGAAATCTCCGGTTCCGTAAGAAGGATATTCCAAAAGCTGCGTATCCAACGAATATCCCTTATCCGTAATTCCATCGGGATTTCCGGAAAATCCCCTGTCAATACATCTGGCCAGGTAAGACATATCCGAATCCCCCACATAAGGTCCATAATATGTATGAATAAGAAAATCTCTGTCTACCTTCATCTGATAAGTAGAATGTTTGGTGTGAAGAGAAAATATCTGATTATTACAACTGATTGCCATTTTTCTGCCTCCTTTTAAATCAGGTCAAAATGTTTCATTGCCCTGTAGATTCCATCTTCCCTGATGGGTGTTGTTACATAAGAACAGATGTCTTTTACTGCCTGTTCGGCGTTTCCCATAGCCACACTGTTTGGCACAGCCTCCAGCATAGCCCTGTCGTTTTCACTGTCTCCGAACACATAACAGTTTTCCTTTTTCCCGCCCAGATAATCACAGATAAACTGAATTCCTGTTGCCTTTGAATAATCTTTCTGCACCACTTCATACATATGATGAAGCCTGTCTATGCAGACAAAATGCCGGGACAAATATTCCAGAAGGGCCTGCCGGGTCTCCTTTTCTTTCAGGATAATCAGCAGCTTATCGTACACCAGACTGTCGCTTGCCAACACTTCCCCAATATCTCTTCCTTCTATCTGGAAAGTGCTTCGCGCCACTTCCTCCCATTTTTCCAGTTCAGGCATTTCCCTGTCCATATAAATGGCATCAGAAGCCTCATAAAAAACCGGCACATGATGGCTTCGCACTTCCTTCGCCACTTCTTTACAAAGCGAATTGGAAAGTCTGGCTGCCAAAAGTTCCTCTCCCCGGAGAAAAATATGGGTTCCGCAGCCACAGATATATCCGTCAAACCCCATATTCAGCAATTCCTTAGGGAGACTCTTTTTTGTCCTTCCTGTGTTGATAAACAGAAGATGACCTCTCTTATGTGCCAGATGCAGTGCTTCTCTTGTACTGTCCGGCATTTTTCCGTCTTCTTCTGTTATAAGTGTCCCGTCTATATCAAAAAACAACATTTTTGTATCCATCTGCTTTTCTCCTTTTCGTGTTTTCTGCTTTCATTATAGTCCTCTTTTAAAAACACCGTCAATGTGCAAACGGAATTCTGTCATTGCTGTTCTCTCCTGTTTATTATATAATTTCATAGAAAATGTTGCTATGTGATTTTGTATCTAAAAATTGTTGATTTGTTGCATAAAGGAGTCAAAAATGGAACAAGATATACCCCCGGAACAGGCTTATCTGTCCGTATATTTTTGTGGAAAAGAAAACTGCGAGCCCGGTCATTCCTTTGGCCCTGCTGTCCGCCCTCACTATCTGCTTCATGTAGTTTTAGACGGCAAAGGTTTTTACCGAAAGAACGGTGTGACTTATTCCCTGCACAAGGGCGACGCTTTTCTGATTCCCCCCATGGAATCCACCTATTACGAAGCGGACCAGGAAGACCCCTGGACCTATGCCTGGGTGGGCTTTGACGGAAAAAACTGTAAACAGACACTGCGCCAGACCGTTTTTTCTCATTCCTTTGTCTTTTTAAACAGTGTCCCGGAAAAAACAACCCAGATTTGTGACGCTATGGCCTTTCTGCTGCAGTCCTTCCAAAATCCCCACGGAAATCAGCTTCAGCTTACAGGAAGTCTGCTTCTTCTGCTTTCTCATATGCGAAATACCGTTGACGGGAAACGGGAGGAATTCACACACCGATACTTTCAAAAAGCCCAGGAATACATTGAAAACAACTATTCGTATGATATCAAAATTTCTGATATTGCCCGCCATGTGGGCATTGACCGCACTTACTTATACAGGATTTTTATGGAAGAAGAACAGCTTTCCCCCAAGCAGTACCTGATGCAGCACCGCATACGAATCGCCACACAAATGCTGTCCTCTGCTTCCTATACCATTACAGAAATTGCATTTTCCTGCGGATTTAAAGATTCTCCCTCTTTTTGTAATCATTTCAAAAAACAGGTGGGAATCTCACCTCGCAAATTTCGCCAGAACTTTTTAAAATAGATAGAAACAGAGCTTCCGAAAATCCACATTTCGTATTTTCAGAAGCCCTGTTATCCACATTTTTATTTTGTTTTACACATGAATTGGCATTACAAAGAAGTACATTACAATAAAATGACAAATGCTGCCGCCCATGACAAATAAATGAAAAATTTCATGAGAACCAAAATTTTTATGTTTAGAATTAAACAAAGGTAATTTCAGCGCATAGATAATTCCGCCCACGGTATAAATAATTCCCCCTGCCAAAAGCCAACCGAATCCCGCCGGGGAAAGGGACTGTACAATGGGAATAAAAGCAAATACACACAGCCATCCCATACCAATATAAATCACAGAAGAAAACCATTTCGGACAGGTAATCCAACAAGCCTTAACAACAATTCCGATGAATGCAACCGTCCACACTGCTGCACAGAGCATAATCCCTGTTTTTCCCTGCAGAACAATCAGACACACCGGCGTGTAACTTCCTGCAATCAAAATAAAAATCATCATGTGGTCCATTTTCCGCAGCCTCCGGTTCACCTTCTCCGTAGAATCTACGGTATGGTAAATGGTGCTGGCCGCATACAAAAGTATCATACTCAATATGAAAATACTCATGGCAATCATATGAATATGATCCGGCTCTCTGGCCGCCTTTATAAGCAGCGGCAGCGCTGCCAGCAAGGCCATAACACAGCCTATAAAATGGGTAATGGCACTTCCCGGTTCTTTAATTTTAAATTTTCTGCTGCGTTCTGTACTGATTTTCATACTCTCCACTCCTTTGCTTCTGAATTGTCAATCTGCTCTCTTATGTTAGTATATTCAAAACTTTGGTTCTTAACACCATTTATAGATATCTATATTTCATCATGTAGTTTTTAAAACCACTTATTGATATTTAGTATACTACACCTTTTTTTAAGAAATTGCAATACAGAATCTTTGAAACACAAAATAATTTATTATTTTTTTCTTTTTTGTACTTGACTTTTTTTATCAAGTATGATAAATTGATTACAGTAACAATTACTATTATTAATCAGTCAGCTTTCACTGGCAGAAAGGAGAACTTTATGGCTGCTTTAAAATACAGCCGGCAGCGGGAATGTATCAGAGCATTTATACAGAGCTGTCAGGACCACCCTACCGCAGACACTGTGTATGCAGGAATCAAAGCCGAATTTCCAAATATCAGCCTTGGTACCGTATACCGGAATCTTTCACTTCTGGTAGAACTCGGTGAAATTGCAAAGATTTCCACAGGCGACGGCCCGGACCGTTTTGACTGTAATACAAAACCCCACAGCCACTTTATCTGCACTCATTGTCATTGTATTCAGGACATAGAGCTTGCTGATATAGACTGTATAAAAGAACAGGCCGCCCGGAATTTTGACGGAACGATTACTGCACACACCACTACTTTCTATGGCATTTGCAGACACTGTGCAGAAACAAAAAAGTTCAAAAAAAGTAGTTGACAATTTTACTCAAGTATGATAAATTAAAATAGTAATCATTACTATTATTAATAAAAAACCTGGCATAAGCCAGATTTAATAACAAACAAAATTTCAATAAGAAAAGGAGATTATCATTATGAAAAAATTTGTATGCAGCGTATGTGGTTATGTTTATGAAGGCGAAACAGCTCCTGAAAAATGTCCAGTTTGCGGCGTAGGCGCTGAAAAATTTGTAGAACAGTCTGCAGAAAGAAGCTGGGCTGCTGAGCACGTTGTAGGTGTTGCACAGGGCGTTAGCGAAGATATCTTAGCTGATTTAAGAGCAAACTTTGAAGGTGAATGTTCTGAAGTTGGTATGTACCTGGCTATGGCAAGAGTTGCTCACAGAGAAGGTTATCCTGAAATCGGTTTATACTGGGAAAAAGCTGCTTATGAAGAAGCAGAACATGCTGCTAAATTCGCTGAATTATTAGGCGAAGTTGTTACAGACAGCACAAAGAAAAACCTGGAAATGCGTGTAGAAGCAGAAAACGGCGCTACAGCTGGTAAATTCGACCTGGCTAAACGTGCAAAAGCTGCGAACCTTGATGCTATCCATGATACTGTTCATGAAATGGCAAGAGACGAAGCTCGTCACGGAAAAGCATTTGAAGGTCTGTTAAAGAGATACTTCGGCTAATCAGACGGCTAACAAAATAAGAAATAGAAACATCTGGAGACTCGGGTATTTATCCGGGTCTTCTTTTATCATTCCCTCATAAAAAAGAACTGTCGCATCAAATAGCAGAAAATCTTTATACATTTTCCATATTATTTAATGCGGCAGCCTCAATCTTAACCGTATTTGTTTTTACACTATCCCCTCTTTGCCCAGACAAATCCATGTCCCGGCACCTGCACATCTTTCATTTCCATCTTCTCCCCTGTCATCAGGTTTCGGTACTCTCCGTCCTCCTGCATCCATGCTGTTCTGTCCTGGCTGCTGAAATTAAAGATTCCGAAGAATTTCTCCCCATCCCTTTCCCTCATGATACAGAGAATGGAATCATCATGCACGTCATAAGTATACACACTGGCTTTTGTATCAAACACAGCTTCCTGTCTGCGAAGTTTTTCCAGCCTGTTCAGTCCCATGAAAATCTTTCCTTCCACAGTATCTGCATGACCTCTCTTTGCTGCCAGATCCCAGTGAAACGCTCCCCTGTGAAGATAACGGGAATCCTCCCGCTTCAACGGATTGCCCTTATAGCTGTAATCATTCACCTGTCCGATTTCATCCCCGCTGTAGAGCATAGGAATTCCGGACTGGGTAAACATATAAGCGTGAAGCATCAAATCAAGCCCCACGGCCTTTTCCATTTTTTCCTCATCCTGCTCAAAGCCTGCGCTTTCCACACCGCACATAGACGCTGTAGTGCCGCAGAATCTGGCATCCTGAGTTACCGGATCATCATTGTAAAGCTCGCCCCGGCTGACACTGCCTTCATATTTTCCGGTGAAGAAATCATTCAAGTATCTCTTATGAGAAACCTCTTCCATCCCCCACCATTTCAGGGTATCAAAGTCCAGTCCCCATCCAATATCGTCATGGCACCGCAGGTAATTCAAAAATGTATATTCCTTTGGCAGCGTATTCACCACATCCATCTGTTGTTTCAGCAGCCGGATATCCTGGGTGGCCAGGCTGTGCCAAGTCGTCGCCATGGTCGTCACATTGTAAAGCATATGACACTCCGGCTTCTCCACCGTTCCAAAATAAGGCACCACCTTTTCCGGCTCCATTACCACTTCGCCCAGCAGAATCACGCTTGGGCACACAATTTCGCCAATCATCCGCATCATTCTTACAATGGTATGTACTCTCGGAAGATTCCTGCAGGAAGTTCCCAGTTCTTTCCAGATATAAGGCACTGCGTCAATACGGATAATATCAATTCCCTGATTGGCAAGATAGAGAAAATTATACATCATTTCATTAAATACCCTGGGATTTTTGTAATTCAAATCCCACTGATAAGGATAAAAGGTGGTCAGTACATAATGCTGCAGTTCCGGCAGGTAAGTAAAATTACCCGGAGCAGTGGTTGGAAATACCTGAGGCACCGTCTCCTCGTATTTCCCGGGTATATCATAGCTGTCATAGAAGAAATAACGGCTCATATACTCTCCGTCGCCCTGTCTCGCCTTCTTGGCCCATTCATGGTCCTCGGAAGTGTGATTCATGACAAAGTCCATGCACACATTCATATCCTTCCGGTGGCACTTGTCTGTCAGTGCCGCCAAATCCTCCATGGTACCAAGCTCCGGTTTCACCTTTCTGAAATCCGCCACCGCATAACCGCCGTCCGAGCGGCCTTCCGGAGAATCCAGAAAGGGCATGAGATGTATGCAGTTTACATTACAAGACTTCAGATAATCCAGTTTTTTCTGTACGCCCTTCAAATTTCCTGCAAAATTATCAAGATAGAGCATCATGCCCAACATATCGTTTTTCTTAAACCAGTCCGGATTTTCCTCTCTCTTTTTATCCCGGTTTTTCAGACTTGCCTTTCTCGCCTGATAATATTCATACATTTGAGAAGTCAGCTCTCCGAACATTTCCTCATTTCCGTATAATTCCATGTAAAGCCATCTCAGTTCATCCTGATGCTTTGCCATTCTTTCCTGAAAAACACTGTCACTTTTTTTCATTCTCATCATCCCACCCTGCTAAAATCTTCTCTATCGGTCCTGTCAGTTCCCTCTGAAGATTGTATACCACATTGCTGATGACATATTCGCCGTTATTTACGAAAATCTCTATGAGATTTTTATCCACAACAATATCCAGCCCATAGCTGCCTTTTAACTGCGGAGTGCTGCTTACCATCCGGTAATTTTTCCTGTTTCCAAACACTCTGCTTCTGTCCGCCTTTACACAATCCTCTTCCACATAAATCCTGTATCCGCCTATATCCAGCACATCTCCTTCTTTCAGAGTTGTCTGCACCCGGAAAGGCCGGTCATAATCTACATCTTTTCTGTTCTGTACTTCTTTCGACAGATACTTGTCTGCCTCCGTATGCATACGGAAATAAATATGTCCGTTCTGTACCTCCATCATTCTGGGCGTACACATCATACCGTTCCAGGTACCTCTCTCGCTGTCCTCTTTTACCGCCTCCGGCATACGCAGCCATGCCACCATAACCCGTCTTCCGTCTTTGTCCACATTGGTCTGTGGAGCATACAAGTCCAGTCCGTAATCCACAAACTGATATTCCTTTGGCAGTGACAATCCACATTCCCCTTCCCGGAAATCCACAAGTGTGCATATAGAATGATGTACATATTCCAAACCGTCTTCCAGAATATTCATGGGAGACCCCTGGAAAACATACTGTCCCTGGATTTCAAAAAGATCCGGACATTCCAGAATCGTTCCAAAATTCTCATGGCTGTACTGACTGACATATTCCCAGTTTACACCGTCCGCGCTCTTATAAAACAACACACGTCCTTTTTTCCCGGATATTGTGCTTCCCAGAATCATATAATACATATCCCCGTATTTCCATACCTTTGGGTCTCTGGTATGCGTGGCGTCTGCAATGCTTTCATCCCTGACAACCGGGATTATCTGCTTCTTCGCCCCCATGTTGTCAAAAGTAAATCCATCCTCTGAAACCAACATAGCCTGACTAGTCTCAAAAGCATCCCCTTTTGCGTGATGAATATCCTCATCCTCCGTTTCCAGATATTTTACCGCAGAATAATACAGGTACATTTTCCCATCCTTTTCCAGCGCGCTCCCTGAAAAAATTCCGTTTCTGTCATAATCCTTTGTGGGATACAGCGCCACACCCAGGTGATTCCAGTGCAGCAAATCCTCGCTTACTGCATGGCCCCAGTGCATGGTGCCCCACTCCGGCGCATAGGGGAAATACTGGTAAAACAAATGATATTTTCCTTTGTAGTAAATAAATCCATTTGGGTCATTGATCCAGTTTCCCGGTGCTCTTAAATGTAACGTGTCTTTTATCATAACCAGATACTCCCTTTCCTTAAATCCGTTCCAATCTTATTTTACCGCTCCAGCTACCACACCGCTGATAATCTGTTTCTGCAGTACCACATACAGAATCAGAATCGGGATAACACAAAGCAGCAGTCCTGCCATAATCGTTCCGTAATCTGCAGAATAAGTGCCGTAGAAACTGTAGGTGGACAGCGGCAGTGTCAAAAGCTTCTTGTCTGTCAATACCAGAGACGGCAGAAGGAAATCGTTCCAGAATGCCAGAGAGTTCAGGATTGCCATCGTAGAAATAATAGGTTTCAGCAATGGAAATACAATCTTAAAGAAAGTCTGCGCGCGGGTACAGCCGTCAATATAAGCCGCTTCTTCCAAAGCAACCGGCATGCTGCCCTTGATAAATCCATGGAACATAAAGACCGACATAGCCATGGAAAATCCGGTATGCATAAAAATCAGGGTGATTCTGTGGTTTAAGATATTCAAAGTACCGCCGTAAATACTTACCAGAGGAATCATGATGGCCTGAAAAGGAATAATCATGGACGCTACCATTAAGGAAAACGTCAGCTTTGATATCTTATTGTTATGGCGAACAATGTAGTAAGCCAGCATGGAAGCAAATAAAGTAACCAGTAAAGTTGCACTGACCGTTACAATCAGGGAATTTCCGAAAGCACGTGGGAAATCCATCTGGGTAAAGGCTTTTACAAAGTTGTCAAAAGACAGACCTTTGATGGTAAACAGCCAGGAAAACGGGCTTTTGATAATATCTCTCTTCTGCTTCAGGGAGTTGATAACTACCATTACAAATGGAAACATATAAGCCACAAATAATATAAGCAGCACTGCCATGGAAAGAATATTTGTTATTTTTTTCTTGGTTCCGCCAATCTTTGTCTCATTCATTATGCTTCAACCTCCCTCTTCTTTGTGAAGTATACCTGCAGGCCACTGATGCAGGCTACAATAACAAACAGGATAAATGCCTCTGCCTGTCCTACGCCGAACTGTCTGGAAGTAAACGCCTTTTCATACACATGCATAGCTGCCATTTCGGTTGTTCCGTAAGGCGCACCTGCGGTCAGAGAAAGGTTTACATCGTATACCATAAATGCTCTTGACAAGGTCAGGAACAGACAGATGGTAATGGAAGACATCATCAGCGGCATGATAATGTTTTTCAGCTTCACCCAGCCGGAAGCCCCGTCAATGCTGGCTGCTTCCATAACATCCTCGCTCAGTCCCATAAATCCTGCCACATAAATCAGAATCATGTAACCGGAAAGCTGCCATACCGATACTACCACCAAGGCCAGAAAGGCTTTGTTTGGTTCAGACAGCCAGGAAACTTCAAAGAAAGACCAGCCTGTGCTCTCTCCGATATTTACAAAAACTCTGGAAAATACAAACTGCCAGATATATCCCAGGACAATACCGCCGATTAAGTTCGGGGTAAAAAATCCTGCACGGAAGAAATTCTGTCCCTTAATGCCTCTGGTTAAGAGATATGCAATGGCAAAAGCCAGTACATTTACCAGAACCACAACGGCAATCACATACTTAAAGGTCAGTACCAGGGAACTCCAGAACTGTGCGTCCTTCATAACCCCTGCAAAATTTTCCAGTCCTATGAAATTCTTTACCTTAGACACACCGTTCCAGTCTGTCAGAGTCAGATATACACCATATAAAAAAGGTACAATCACTACTGCAAAGAAGCAAAACATGCCGGGTAGTGCAAACATGCAGAAGTCTTTTTTCTTATTATTTGATTTCATTCGCTCCGCCTTCTTTCTATCCTCTATTTCTGGTCAGCCCAGTATTTGTCTATAGATTTGATTAATTCCTCTCTGTCACTTCTGCCCGCCAGATATTTCTGCATGGCTGCTCCCAGTACAGACCAGTGATCGTTTGGCACAATCGCAGATGAATTAAAGGTTTTGCCGTCATGTGCCTTCTGGTAAATATCTCTGCTCAACGGATCCGCCGGCTCGTACGGATTGTTCTGGAATGGTGGAATCAGGCTGCTGGTTTTTACAATCATCTGCTGTCCGATTTCACTGTATACAATCCAGTTCAGGAATTCTTTTGCCGCCGCCTGTTCCTTCTCACTGGCAATCTGTCCGTCTATCATCACCTGCTTGGAAGGAGATGCCTGAATCTTGGAATTTACAAAGTCATTTTTGTCGTTATTCATGAAATATGGAAGAAATCCGTATTCGTCCGTTTCCTCTGCTCCCGCTTCTTCCAGATTCGGCCATGCCCAGTTTCCGTTGAACCAGAAAGCAGTCTTTCCATCTGCCAAATCTATGGCCATTTCGTCATAATCCGCCCCCAGAGGGTCAGCTTTTGCCACATTGTACTCCTTCAGCACATCAAACATATCTAAAAACTGGCTCATACGGTTATATTTTGTAAGGTCCAGGCTGCCATCCTTAATCTCTTCAATCACCTTCTGTGCTCCCGCTGAGGTTCCGTCCTCTGTCTCATAAATATACTGAAGCTGATGAGCGCCCAAAGACCAGTCCTCCTTCGCCATGGAAACCGGACGTTCCATCCCTGCGTCCGCCAGTTCTTTCAGCAATGCTTTAAAGTCATCTAAGGTCGTAATGGAATCCGGGTCAAATTCTCTTCCCAGTGTTTTCTCAATCACTGATTTGTTGTAAATAATACCTCTTCCTTCAATACAGAGAGGAAAGCTGTATACCTTTCCATTGACTTTTGTCACATAATCCTCCGCTTCGGAAATCCACTTTTCAGATGACAAATCCAGAGCTTTTTCCTCTGCCAGGGCAATGACATCCGTGGTATCCAGAATTGCCATTGTAGGCGGTGTTCCGGAGTTATACATACTTACCACCTTGGTATAAGGGGAATCTCCGTCTGTCACAGGCATAACCTCAATATGTACCCCGGCCTTTTCTTCAAACTGCGCCGCCATCTTTTCCAGCGCTGTCTGAATTTCCGCTTTGGAGTTCAGAAGAGTAATCTTGGTTCCATCCAATGAAGAATCATACTGGAAGGTGTCTGTAGAAGTATCAATAGGCACCTCCTTCTGTGTTTCGTTGGGGTCGTCCGGGTCACTGGCAAAACCAAAGGTACATCCTGTCAGTGTCGCTGCCCCCAGCACTGCGGCAAGTGCTGATGCCATCACTCTTGTCACGACTTTTTTCTTCATGATTTATTCCTCCTGTATCTTATGTAGTCGGGATTCTCCCGCTTTTTCATGCCTTTTTCAGCCGTCATATAACCGGTAAAGTAACCGGTTACTTTTGTAATTTCATACTAGCATAGAAACCTCTCTCCGTCAACGTCTTTGTGCAGTTTTTCCCCTTTTTGAAAAAACTTTGTAAAAACTGTACGATTTGCCCAAGGATTATTTGGAGACATTTTACAAAACCGGTTACTTAACCGATTCTTCCTTGTTCTTCTCCCGGACTTCTGCTATACTGTTTTTCAACGACAAATGAGTAAAGAGGCGCTTATGAAACAGAAAAAAAACGTAACTTTTGATGATATTGCAAAATATACCAACTTTTCCAAGACAACCATTTCCCGGTATTTCAACAATCCGGATTCTCTTACTTTGGAAAATCAGGAAATCATTTCAAAAGCACTGGTAGATTTAGATTATAAAGAAAACAAAGTAGCACGGATTCTCGCCAACGGACAGACCGAATTTATCGGTATTATTGTCCCCAATCTGCATAATCACTACTATTCGGAAATGCTGAATCAGATTCTGCAGACCTACGAACGTTTCGGCTATAAATTCCTTGTATTTATCGGAAATGAACATGCAGACACTGAACGGCGGTATATTCAGGAACTGATGTCCTATAAAATCGAGGGTCTGATAATCTTAAGCTTTACCATCCCCTCAAAAGAACTGGCTGATCTTCACGTTCCCATTGTCACCATTGAACGGGAAGACAAGTATGTGTGCAGTGTCAATACGGACAATTACATGGGCGGTGTGCAGGCCACCAGCCTTCTGGCCGAGCACGGCTGTGATGTGCTCATACACATCAATACACCCACTCCACCGGAAATTCCGGCCTACGGACGTATTAAAGGCTTTCAGGATATCTGCCGGGAAAAGAATCTGAAACATAAAATTATTTATAAAGATTTGGGGAATACCTATGAATCCATGCGGAAAACTTTAAGCGAAGTGTTAGACCAGTTGGAACGAGACTATCCCCATCAGAAAAAGGGCCTGTTTATTTCCAGTGATACCCACGCCAATGTATTTTTAAATCTTCTGATTCAGAGATATGGCACCATGCCCAAAGACTATTACCTTGTAGGCTTTGACGACTCTCCCATCTCTACAGAAGCTGTCCTTCCCATTAGCACCGTTGGACAGCACATTGATAAAATTGCTTTTGAAGCTGTCCGTCTTCTGGTGGAACAGATGGATGAACGGAAGAAAAGAAATCCGGTTCTTTTGGAGGAACCTATTCATAAGGTCATTACTCCTTATTTAATCCGGCGTGAAACAACAGAAAGGGATTCCTAAGAATCCCTTTCCAGTACTTCCAATGTATATTCGTGCAGCGTTTCCCTCCGAAAGTCATCCATTCGCAGCATACGGGAATAGATAATATCCACCATAACCAGTATGGGAAACTGGGGAGAAATGGCTTTGCCCTTTTCCAGATTGGCCTTTACGGCAAAAAGCATAATTTCATCACAAAAGTTCTGAAACTTTTTCTCAATATGGGAAGTCATAAGAATCACTGCCGCCCCGCACTTCTTTGCCGACTGCAAAGAATGTATCACAGCTTCTGTCCTGCCGCTGACACTGATTCCGATAGCCGCACATTCCCCATCCAAAAGCACCGAGTTCATTTTCATAATATCCACATCTGTAATGGCCTCAATGGTGACGCCGATACGCATAAAACGCAGCTTCATCTCCAGGGCAGCCAGCCCGGAACTTCCCTTTCCATACACATAAATCCGCTTTTTCTCAGAAATAATGTCCACAATCCGCCCAATCTGGTTCTCATCCATCAGCGAATAACTCTTGTTTAAAAGCTCCTGATAATCGTTGAGTACCATCTTAATCTGGTCGCTTGCAGGCTTGCGGCTCACAACTGTCCCTCCCTGCTCATAGCAGAAAATAAACTCCCGATACCCCTTATATCCGCATTTCTTTGCAAACCGTGACAGAGATGCTTCTGAAACAAACAGCCTTTTGGATACATTTTTTGACGACAAATCTAGTTTCTCTTCATTGTGAATAAAGAAATCCGCTATCGTCTTTTCCAGCGGTGTAAAATTTTCATAAATGGCCTCAATGTGAGGAACGATATTTTTTTCGTATTCTTCCATACTGCCTCCCTGTTTTCTTCTGCAAAGATTTTTGACTAATGCCTTTCTTTAAAATGGCAGAACGCTCCCAGCATACCTGCCTGATTCTGGTTCCTGGCAAATTCCAGACGGGTGTTCTGTGCCACAGAAGGTATCAGATACTTGTCCAGGCTCTTTCGGAGTCTATCCTTCAAATACTCTTTTTGAGCCATAATACCGCCGCCTAATACCACAACTTCAGGATTTACCACATAGCAGATATTGAAAATTCCCATTCCCAGTACCTCACACATTTCCTCAATGGCACGAATACAGTCCGTATCCCCCTTTTTTGCATGTTCAAACACATATTTTCCATCAATGCTTTCCGGGGCTATGCGCTTGTACTCTGCCGTTTTCTTCACCAGAATACTGCTGGCGCCCATATCCTGAAACGCTCCTCCCGGCAGGTGCATATAGCCCACCTCGCAGCCGCTTCCGGAAAAACCATGGAACACCTTGCCGTCTATGAGAATGGCCCCTCCGATGCCGGTCCCCACAGTCAGGCAGACACTGATTTTACTGCCCTTTGAGGCGCCGCTAAAATGCTCCGCCAGTCCTGCACAGTTTACGTCATTTTCCACCTCACAAGGCAGATGAAACCGCTCCTCCAATGTCTTTTTAATTTCTGTTCCATAATGCTCTCCTTTCTGCTTGCGCTTTTCTGGAACTTAGTATAACACCTCTGAAACGTTTTTCAATATTTTATAAAATTTTGAAACACTTTTCATACCATTTGTCATTTTATCCAATTTAACACTTTTTTTAAGCTGTATTTTTTAATAATCTGCACAGCACTTGAAAGTTCTTTCACTTTTTTAAGTATTCATTGAATTAATTTCTTTCAGGAATTATAATGGAAACAAACGAATTTTACATTTAAACCAAATAGAAGGAGAAGGTATCATGATTATTAAAAACGGCCTGGTCTTCCAGGAGGACGGAACTTTCCGTCAACAAGATTTATATGTAGAAAACGGCAAAATTGCCGCATCCGAAGCAGAAATAACAGATAAAACAGAAGTAGACGCTTCCGGTTTGAAAGTCATTCCCGGTCTGGTAGATGTACACAGCCACGGCGCTTTTGGCCATGATTTTTGCGACGCAGACCCCGAAGGCTTAAAAGTAATATTGCAGTATGAAAAGGAACACGGCGTTACCTCTTACTGTCCCACCTCTATGACTCTTGCAAAAGAAAAACTGCTTGATATTTTTGCAACTGCTGCTAAAATAGACGAAAGCCCGGAACTGTCCCGCATTATCGGCGTCAATATGGAAGGACCGCTGATTGATATTAAAAAGAAAGGCGCTCAGGCCGGTGATTATATCCGTGTTCCGGATGCTTCCTTTTTCCGTAAGTGCAACGAAGCGTCCGGAAATCAGATAAAACTTGTCACTCTTGCCCCAAATGTGGATAATGCCTTTGAATTTATTGAGGAAGTGAAAGACGAAGTTATGGTTTCCATTGGACATACCACAGCTAACTACGATTGTGCGAAAAAAGCTATGGACTTGGGTGCAAAACATGTCACTCATCTGTACAATGCCATGCCTCCTTTCGCCCACAGAGACCCGGGGGTTGTAGGGGCTGCCTGTGATACGCCGGACTGTATGGTAGAACTTATCTGTGATGGATTCCACATTCATCCGTCAACTATCCGCACGACTTTTAAAATGTTCGGTGAAGAAAGAGTTGTCCTTATCAGTGATTCCATGATGGCCACTGGCATGCCAAACGGCAAATATGAACTGGGAGGACAGGAAGTCACTATGAAAGACCATTTTGCCGCACTGGCTGACGGTACCTTGGCAGGCTCGGCTACCAATCTTTTCGACTGTATGAAAAATGCTATGAAGTTTGGTATTTCCGAGGCTGCTGCAATCTTTGCCGCAACCAGAAATCCTGCAAAAAGCATTGGAGTATACGATAAAGTCGGTTCTCTTACACCGGGAAAATTTGCGGATATGGTGCTGGTTGATGAAAATTATGAGATTAAACAGGTGATTTAAAAGAATACACGGATTATACTCCCCTTTATAACGAATAGAGCAAAAGAAGAAGTTGCGTTATGTTCCACACACAAACTTCTTCTTTTGTTTTTTTTACTCAGATAAAGAATCGTCTAAATCTTGTAAAATCTCCTCAATAACCTCTTCCGGCAATCCCAATCCTTCTGCGATTTCTGCCCTACTTTTTCCTCTTTGTACATGATTCTGTATCAATTCACAGAGCATATTTCTTCTCCCCTTTGCAAGTCCTTCCCTATTCCCTTCTTCCCAGGCCTCTTCCCTCTCCTGCCTCATATGCTTTTCCTGGTCATACTCAAATATACTCATGTTCTTTGCCTCCGCTCGATTCTTCTCCAGAAATTCTTTCAGTATCCCTTCCCTTATACACTCTTCTTTTATGGTATACAAATCAGACAGTCTTAAGATTTTCCTGTCAGGCTGTTCCTCCAGACCATTGTAAAACACTATAAAACGCGGTGACGGCAGTTCTATAGGCTTCGTTCCATATAAATTGGCGTCCTTTGTCATAGACGAAAACAGATTCGCAATATACAGCAGAAACCGGAAGGGCAGATTCGGGCTGTAGGTGGACTGGTGCTCATACAAAGACAACCGGGCGTCTATGATAAAAGAAAGGTCGTTTTTCATTGCCATGTAAATGGCGTTCTCCAGTGTATTAATCTCCAGCATTTCCGGGTCTGTGTAATGTTTCCCGCTGACTGCATTATAAAGTTCCAGTAAATGCTCTTTGTCCTGAAACAGCATGGCGAATACCGTAGCCTTATACGTTCTGCTCGGAATCGTTTCTCTTGTTTTCATAAGATAAATACCTCCTCTTTCCTTCGCAGGAGGTGTCCCATACAGACACTGTAAGCCATGCTAATCCTCCGCCCCCGCACATCTTTGTTCCACCTCTCTGCATTTGTTCCTGTTTTCTGTGAATAAAAGCATTGAGATTTTCCTTTGATATGCTGTCAGATTTTCAGACACGGCAGAACGCCGCAATAGACCTATTAGAATATTGGAAATATATAATGCTTTGAGGATATTGTAGCACAGCTTCTTCATGATTGCTACCATTTTTCCACGATTTTTATAAACTCTGTTTTTCACTTTTTTCCCACATTTGAAATTGTTCTATCAGCGCTGTCTTCTTACTTCTGCTCAATTTTTTGATACCTGCTTCCCTGCTCATGGCCTCTTGCTTCGTAGGAAATTCTTCATAATACACCAGTTCCACCGGAAGCCGCACTTTCGTATATTTTGCCCCTTTTCCTGCATTATGGCAGGCAATTCTTTTTTCCAGACAGTTTGTCCATCCCGTATAAAATGTTCCATCACTACATTTTACAATATATGTATAATTCAACTTGCCTCTTCCCTTCTGCTTTTCTGTAAAACTATGTAGCGGACGCCTCATCTGCTCCGCAAAGCCAAACAGGACGCCCTCTATATAAAGCTGCCGATTAAGAAGTATTTCAACCATACTTGAGGCTGTGCCTCTCAAAATAAAGACTGTAGGAATATAAATCGGCTGCGAATTATCTTTCGCATACTTTATTATACTCTCCCGGGTGGTATTTGTGAATGATTTCTGCCCCAAAAGACAGCCAATCTCCCAATTGGCTGTCTTCCATTCACGGCAAATATTCCATTGGATCCAAAGGTACTCCGTCCTTGCTGAGTGCAAAGTAAAGATTTGCGCCTTCTTTCGTATAATATTTCGTAGGCTCATTAATATATCCGAGAGCTGCTCCCGCTGTCACATATTCTTCTGCCTGAAACGGCACATCCTTCAACTGTCCATATACAGCCTGATAGCCATTTCCCATATCTACTGTCACCGTTGTGCCCGTTTCCTCATTTTCCGTCACAGATACAATTTTTCCGTTGGCCACTGCTGCCACCGGAGAACCTACCTCAGCTGAAATTGCTACAGCCGGATTCAGTTTATACACATTTAAAGTAGGAAAATACACCGTATTGTCCATATTATAATCCAACACAACCTGTCCGTTTACCGGCCACTCCATAAGGGAGCTTTCCGTAAAGTTCACATCCGGCGCTGCTGCCACTCCGGCCTGGTTCTGTGCCTCTGCTGCCGCATCCTCTGCTGCCTGTACTTCTGTATCAGCAATTTCCTCTTCCGGTGTTTTCTCTTCTTCCACTGCTTTTGTTCCTTCTACATCAGAAGTATTTGCATCTTCCGTTTCCTCTTCTTCCCTCTCTTCTGTCTTTATTGCCTCGTCAACAGAATCCTTCTCGTCCTCTTTAACAAATTCTTTCTCATTCGGCGTGCTCTTACTCCCGGACTGATACACAGCCACACAGGTAACTACCAGTGTCAGTGCCAATAACCCTCCCAGGGCTGCACGAATTTTCCCTTTTTTACTCATATTCTTCACCTCTGCCTATAATTGGAACACTTCTGCCCCTTTTCTTGATTTCAATTATAGGATTGCCGGAATATGAAAACTTATACATACAAAACCATAGCTTTCCCCACGCTTTCATGATAAAATATTTTTATCACTATTTGTTCATATCCAAAGGAGATTTCTATGAAACCGTTAATCAGCTTTGCGAAAAAGCGTTTTGGGCGGAAACACCACCTGAAAAAATTCTTCATGGGATACAGTTTCATGATTGTTTTTTTATTCCTTTTCGCCATTTTCCTTTTATGGAAATTCAACGCCGCTTACACTTCACTGATTACAGAAGATAAAAAAGAACTGCTTGTGAACAAAGCACAGGAAAGTGCCTTTTACATCAAAAACTTTTACCTGACACGGGTAAACGGTCTGCAGAACCTGGCAGATTCTTTCCCGGATTCTTTTTCAACCACAGATTCTGCCTCTTTAGAAAAACTGTATACGGCTAACTCCATGGATTTGTTTGACCATATGGGCATAGCCGATGTGAACGGAAACGCCATAGACAGCGAAGACCGCCATTTGAATATTTCTGAACGGGACTATTTTATACAGGCACTCTCCGGTCAGATTGCAGTTTCAGAAGTCATAGATTCTATGGCAGAACCCGGCATTCAGGTACAGATAATGGCAGCTCCCGTTCGCACGAAAGACAACACGATTGCCGGTATTGTATACGGCATAACCGATAAAGACTCCATTTCTGCAATTTTAAATACCGCAGATAACATGGACGCTTACCTGCAGATTGTAGATTCCAACGGTAACTACATCACCAGCCACAAAAATTCCAACGCTGTGATGAATAACAAAAATGTGTGGAAAGAAATGGAAAACTATACCTTTCTCAAAAGCAGTCGCCAGGAAATTATGGAAAATATACAGAATAACAAAAGTGGTTATTTTGAATTTTCCGTTGACGGAGACATCCGGTTGTCCTACTATGTTCCTCTGGACATCAATAACTGGCATTTATACTCAACCATACGACAGACACCGATTCTTACAGAAAGCCGCAAGGTACAAAATATGGTAAACCAGATGTTTTTCTGGATTTCCGCCCTTCTGGCCCTCATATTGGTACTGGTTCTCTGCATGCAGGAAAGAATAAGAGCCAGAATCCTGTTTGAACACGACGAAGCTATAAAAAATGAACACATGCTGCGAATTGCCATTGAATATTCCAAAACCATGGTGTTTGAATACAAGGCCAGAGAAGACATTCTGAATATGCATGGTTCTCTTCCCGATTCCAACCTGCATCCCTGCCGGATAGAAAATGCACTGGAAACACTGGGGACCTCAGGAATTATGAAGGACTCCTCCCTAAAAGACTTCCACCAACTGATTCAGGAAGTAAAAGACCAGGGATTCAGCAGAAAAATCATGAAATTTCATCTGAAAAACGGAGATTTCTGGTTTCGGGTAATTGCCAAACAAACAGATTCTGCCTATGACACGGAGCAGCGAACCGTAGGACTTCTGGAGGATGTGACGGAAAACATGATACAGAAACAGGAAATTCAGCTGCAGAACCAGCTGCAAAAGGCTTTGTTTGAAAAAGCCAGGAGCAGCGCCAAATTCCAGTTGAAAAAGAATCAGATTCTGGAAATCAACCAGGAAAAACTTTCGGAATTCCTGTCCTTTGAAAGCTACAAAGAAAAATATATCTTTCCATTTGTGTCCGAAGACTATCTGGAAATCATGCGTCATTTTCTGCACCGGGAATACCTGGCAGAAGAACTAAACACCGCAAACAGAAAAATTCGGACAGAATTTCTGTTCATACAGGACACACAGCTTCTTTGGACTTCCTGCGAAGTCTATAAACTGGAATTAAACAAGGCCCAGGACACCTATCTTCTGTTATTAAATGACATTGATACAGAAAAACGGCAGGAACTGGAGCTCAGGGAAAGGGCAGAGCGTGACGGCCTCACCGGACTTTACAATGCCAGAACAGCCAAAATGAAAATCAATCAGCTGCTGGCGGACAAAACCGCTCCCGAAAACGGGCTCTTTCTCATTCTGGATTTGGATAATTTCAAGCAGATTAACGATACCTTCGGACATCTTTACGGTGACCGGATTTTAAACGATACCGCACAGATTCTTCAGAAACATTTTCGCAAAACTGATATCATTGCCCGGCTTGGCGGTGATGAGTTTACCGCATATCTGCCAGGCGCGCACAATTTCGAGCATATGGCTCCTATTTTCGATCATTTAGTTATGCAGCTTTACCGAACCTGTGAAGAAAACGGCAAAAAGGTAACGATTTCCGCTTCCATTGGCATTGCCTCTGTACCGGAACACGGAACCTGCTTCGAACAGCTTTATTTCCAGGCAGACCATGCTCTGTATCAGGTAAAAGAAACGCAGAAAAACGGTTGGAAAGCACAACCATAATATACATACGGAGGTTCTCACATATGAAAAAATACTTTTTCTTTCTTTTTATGGCAGTCCTGCTGCTTTTTGACGGATTTGTCCTGATTCACTTTTATCAGACCACAGCCGCTCCCTGCTCCTACTACATCTGTTTCTGGGCAGCCCTGGCCATCACCCTGCTCTTTGTACTGTACTGGATTTTCCTGCGAAACAGACTGAAAAGTGCTGTAAAGCATTACATTCCATTTGTATGCAGTCTGGCTGTCCTGCTGCTCAGCGGGCTTTCCCTTTACAGCGGAATCCGAGATTTTGCAGCAAAATCCAACCCACGGCAGACAACCCTCACGCAAATACAGTTTTTCAAAAATAAGCACACCCTGTTTGGTATTTCTCTGGGATATACTTATTCCATGGAAGGTATTGATTTAAATGAGAAGACTGTGCAGGTCGCTGTTACAGAAAAAGAATTTGACACATATTCCTACTTTCAGCCAGAGGGAAGTCTGGACACGGACAGCAGAGAAATCAGTTATAAATACTCCGAAGACTCCAAATTCATTGTCCAATATCTGCCTGTATCCAAAAAAGCTGTATCTGTGCTGGAAACCACGCCCTCTCCGCTGGCCTACCAAAGTAATGATTCCGATGAACTTCATGCAGAAATCACCTCTATTTTAGATAGCTGCACCATAGAAGCCAAAGTCACCAGTAACGGCAGCTACGACGGTTTCCATATGAAAAAAGGAGACACGGTCACCATCAAAAGTGACATGACAATTTTGTATCCCTACAATGTACAGGAATTTTACGAATTTAAAGAAGGAGACTCCATTTACTGCAATGTCGAAAGCATGGAAGACGGCGATACGCCTGTTGTACACACCTCTGTTCTGAACCTGGAGACAGATAATAAAAAGTAAATCTGCATTCAAAAAACCGGTAACGCACCTCAAAACGCCTTACCGGTTTTTTTATACCATGAAATCTCCAGTTCCGGAAAAAAATACAGCAGAATTTCTCTGTAACTCTTCCCCTCCAGTGCCATTTGCTGCGCCGTATACTGGCTCATTCCCAATCCGTGTCCCGCACCTTTGCACAGAAACCGTACTTCTTCCTCTGTTTTCTGTATGGTAAAACAGGAAGACGGCAGTTGAAGCAATTCTCTCACCTTTTCCCCCTGGAAGACCTGATTTCCAATCTGCACTTCCATGGCATATCCTGCCCCGTCCGCAGACTTCACTTCCACGGTTCCCTCCCCCATCTGAAATCCCGGATACACACTCTTTAACTGTTTCTCCAGTTCCTTCTGTGAAAAGTAACAGCCCTCTACATACAGAGGACTGTCTATATCTTTGGCGGTTTCCACAGATGGTATGTAAGAAAATGCTTCTCCCAGAACTTCCTTTCCCTCTCTGGTTTTTCCCCCACTTAACGCATGATACGGCAGTTCCCGGACCTCCCCGTCTTTTTCCAGTATCTGACCTTCTGTCTCCCGGGCTACCTTTTGAAAAATCTCATATTTTTTCAGCATTTTACTGTCCATTTGTTGCTTTTTTATATACCTGGCAGCTTCCTGTATCATTTCTTCCTGCTTGTCTGGATTGGCATACAGGTTTGTTCTGGCCAGAACGACCTGAGCTCGAATTGCTTCTTGTTCATATGCCCAGGAAATTTGGGATGCCGCCACAGATGCCGTATAAGCCTCTATATCCGGCTTTTTGCTTAAAGGGCATGCCGTCCGCCCCAGAAGTACCACAGTAAGCATCCAGGGCAGTACAGGAAACAGCACTGCCATTAAAATACACGAGTCCTTTTCTCTGCTCATACTATGACAAACTCCTGTATTTTCCTCACTGTTATCCTATGCCTGCCCTGTCATGTCCTATCCCTTTTTTACTACAAATGCCGGTATGGGAGGGTTATTTTCCCGGTTATAATAATGGTTTACAATTACAATATACTTCCGACTGTCCAACTTTCTCAGAAAGTCCAGTATCTGGTTCTTTTCCTCAAATCCCGTATCCCCTCCGCTGTAAATACAAAGCGCCATAACACCGCCCGGTTTCAGCAGACGCAGTCCTGTTTCCACTGCCTGTACACTGGTGTCTGCCTTTGTGGCCAGTTCATGGTCCCCTCCCGGAAGATATCCGAAATTAAAATAAATGCCGTCCACAGAATCCGGCTTCACATACTGTTCCATCTGGGTATGGCTGTCCAAAATCAATTCTGCCTTTGCCAAAAGCCCATGCTTTTCCAGCCGCTCTTTTGTAGCTTTTAAAGCCTGCTCCTGAATATCAAAAGCCCATACTTTGCCAGTCTCTCCTGCCATTTCACACAAAAACTGTGTATCATAGCCATTTCCCATGGTAGCGTCAATATAAACACCGCCCGGTGTGACCTGAAGCTTAAATAATTCATGACTCCATGCTGTAATTTGATATGATTTCATGTCTATTGCTCACTTGCTTCCAGTGCCTGTTCCAGGTCTGCCAAAATGTCATCAATATGCTCAATTCCTACAGACAGGCGAATCATTCCCGGAGACACGCCTGCTGCCACAAGCTGTTCGTCATTTAACTGTCTGTGCGTATGGCTGGCCGGATGCAGTACACTGGTTTTGGCATCTGCCACATGAGTGACAATAGACGCCAGCTTCAGGCTGTCCATAAATTTTACCGCTGCCTCTCTGCCTGCTTTTAATTCAAAGGAAATGACACCGCAGGTCCCCTTTGGCATGTATTTCTGTGCCAGTTCATAATATTTGTCTCCCGGAAGTCCCGGATAATTCACCTTGCCAACCAGCGGATGTGCTTCCAGATATTCTGCTGTTTTCTGAGCATTGTAGCAATGTCTTTCCACTCTTAATACCAGAGATTCCAGTCCCAGATTCAAAATAAAACAGTTCATTGGAGAAGGAATAGAACCCAAATCTCTCATAAGCTGGGCATTAATTTTTGTAATATACGCCGCTTTTCCAAACTGTTTTGTATATACAACGCCATGGTAAGATTCATCCGGCTGTGTCAGTCCGGGGAATTTTTCTGCATGGGCTTCCCAGTCAAAGTTTCCGCTGTCTACAATAGCGCCGCCTACCTGCGCTGCATGACCATCCATATATTTTGTGGTAGAGTGTGTCACAATATCCGCTCCCCATTGAAACGGATGACAGTTCACCGGTGTTGCAAACGTATTATCCACAATCAGAGGAACGCCGTGGCTGTGTGCCAGATTTGCCATTTTTTCAATATCCAGTACCACCAGAGACGGATTGGCAATCGTTTCGGCAACCACAGCTTTGGTGTTTGGACGAAAGGCCTTGTCTAACTCTTCTGCCGGTGCATCCACATCTACAAAAGTACATTCGATTCCCATCTTCTTTGCTGTAACACCCAACACATTCAAAGTCCCGCCATAAATCGCAGACGCGCAGATAACATGGTCTCCGGCTTCGCAGATGTTAAATACAGCATAGAAGTTCGCTGCCTGTCCGGAAGACGTCAGAACAGCCGCTACGCCGCCTTCCAAATCTGCAATCTTTGCCGCAACCAAATCATTGGTCGGATTCTGACAACGGGTATAAAAATATCCGTTATCTTTTAAATCAAACAATCTGCCCATTTCCTCTGTGGTATCGTACTTAAACGTAGTACTCTGGTAAATAGGCATCATTCTGGGCTCACCCTTTTTCGGTTTCCAGCCAGACTGGATACATTTTGTCTCAATATGATATTCTCTGTTCATTTTTCCTCTCCTGCTCTTAAAATTTTATTTTACTATGAGTTTCTGCCCCAGCATCACCATAGCCAGACAAATTCCCACACTAAGCACCATATAAACTGCTGCAGTTCCTGTTTTCCCCTGTTTCATCAGAGAAGAGCTCTCCAAAGCAAAGGTAGAAAACGTTGTAAAACCTCCGCAAACTCCGGTTTTTAAAAACAATACCAGATGACTGTCTCCCCATCCATTCTTTGCTGCTGCCGCCGTCACAAGGCCTATGACAAAAGCCCCTATAGCATTGATGCACAAAGTTATCCAGGGAAATCCCGACTTATCCTGCAAAGGAATCATCCCCATCAGATATCTGCAAATCGCTCCTGCAAACCCGCCGATTCCTACAAATAAACAATTCAGCATGTTTTTCGCCTCTTATCTTCTGTAATATTTCTGTCCTATCAGGATAATTCCCACAAAGAGCGCAATCCCAACTCCCAGAATCACCAGCGTTACCTCCTGGCTTATCTGAAATTTCACAGACATTCCCACCAGTGCCAGCATATCCAGTCCGATAACACAGACAGCCCCGCCGATAGTTGCCATAAATTTTCTTTCATTCTCCGGTGATACCCCGCTTCCAAATCTCTCCCTAATCATGGAAGACTTTCCTTTCAAGGCCAGAAAAATCCCTCCTGCCAGAATCAGAATACCCAGAGCCACCATAATTTTTTCACTTGAATTCATATTGCTCTCCCTTTGTCTCTTTATAATTTTTATAGAATTTTCTAAATACAATCGCAAACCATATAGGAAGCACCGTTCCCTTCAATACGCAGGAAATACTCAATGCCCACCATACTCCGTTGAGTCCCAGGGCGGTTGCGGAAAGCAGTATAGCTGTAGGAATTCGCAGGGTGTTAAATACAATTCCCGTCACAGAAGGCGGAACCGTCCTTCCCATACCTTGAAATGCCCCGGTTGCAGCGCCCTCCAGGCACATAAAAATTTCACTAATTCCTATAATTCTAAGATAATCTACTCCCATAGGAATAACCTCTTCTTCCGTAATGAATATACGAAAGAAAAATTCGGGAAATACCAGCAACAAAAAGCTGGTAATTGCACCCCAGACCGCCATAATTATCATGGACGTATGATAGCCTTTCCGAATTCTCTCTACTTTGCCTGCCCCATAGTTCTGGGCAATAAATGCGTTGACTGCCGTAGAAAAGCCACCTGCCATCATCCAGGAAATGGATTCTATCTGACTTCCTACCTTCTGCACGGCAACAGCCGCATCTCCCCAGCCTGCAATCAGACGGGCAATTACCATGGAAATTGCAGAAAACAGGGAATCCTGAATGGCCGGAGGAAATCCGATTTTTACCATTTCTCTAATGTATTCCTTTTTTGTTCTCACAAATAAATGCAGATTCGCAAAAATAACCGGCTCCTGCCATACCGCCCGCAAGTACAGGATAAACACAATGACCTGGGCCAGTACCGTGGCAATAGCCGCCCCAGCTACTTCCATACGCGGAATCGGTCCCACTCCAAATATCAATACCGGATCCAGTACCAGGTTAATCAAAAGCCCTATGGTCGTGACCCGAAATGTCGTAACTGTATTTCCCATAGCTGCCAGAATTCCTCCCAATACCTGGTCCAGGAAGGAAAATACTACCAGACCGCATACAATCATCAAATACACTCTGGCGTCCCACACAACTTTCGGACTGTTCAACTGAAAAAAGGCAATCAACTGTCTGTTCAAAAGCACACTGATAATGCCGTACAAAATTCCCAGAAACGCCCCCATCCGCAGCGCACCTCTGGCATATTCAGCCGCTGTTTCCCTGTCTCCTGCTCCCAGTTTATGCCCTACCGCCACCTGACCGCCGATTCTGGGTACCGTAGTCACACCATTCGCCAGCCACATAAACATGCCTGCCGCGCCCACTGCTGCTACCGCACCGCTGCCCAGCCGGCCAATCCATATCATGTCCACCAGATTATACCCCATCTGTATGAAAGAAGTCCCCATAATAGGAAACGCCAGTCTGGCTAAGGTTCCTGCTATGGGGCCATTTAACAAATCTATTTTCTTTTTCATAATTGCTCCATTTTCCCTAAAAACTACACTATTAAAACCTCTTTTTATATAGTTTATCAGACTGTCAACACTTGTGTAAACACTTATTTTCAAATCCTCTTCTTTTCTTTGTTTCCCACCTGTGGTAATCTTATCTTAAAGTATTTTTTGAAGGAGTTTAACGCTATGAAAGAAAAAATTTATACTATCCCTCTCATGGACGCATTTCGCGCACAGGACGAATGTCCTTTCTGTTTTATTGAACGAAATCTGGAACAGCATGCCATGGATTTTGTCCTTGGTTCCGGCGCTTCCTACATGGAGGACGATGTCCGTGCAGAGACAGACAAAATAGGCTTTTGCCGAACCCATTATAAAAAAATGTTCGACTACGGCAACCGTCTGGGAACAGGCCTGATTCTCACCACACATTTCAAAAAGAAAAACGAAGAACTGAAACAACAGATGAAAATGTTTTCTCCTGCCAAAGCCTCTATCCTGGGACATTTTAAGAAAACAAAGGTAGATGCGGAAAATCCCCGTACAAACATCGGCGCCTGGGTAAAGGAGCAAACCGCATCCTGTTACATCTGTGACTATTATAAAAATACCTACAACCGCTACCTGGATACGTTCTTTGAGCTCTACCGGAAAAGCCCGGAATTTCAGGAACTCTTAAAAAACAGCAAAGGCTTTTGTATCCCTCACTTTGCAGATTTGGTGGAAACCGGAGACACACTGCTGTCTGACAAAGAAAAGCAATCCTTTTATGGATACCTCTTCCCCCTTATGGAACATAATCTCCAACGCGTAACCGAAGACCTGGAATGGTTCTGTGACAAATTCGATTATAAAAACAAAGACGCAGACTGGAAAAACTCCAGAGACGCCATTCAGCGCGGTATGCAGAAGGCTGCCGGCGGTTATCCTGCCGATCCGGTCTATAAAGCAGAAAAATAAGAAAATCAAAAGCATTTATAAAAAAAGAATAAATCAGAAATTGTCTTTTTCATTTTTCTTTTAGTTTTTTGTCATAAATTGTCCTTATTTACATAGTATAGTATTACTTGTAAAAGCCAATAAGACTTTTTTCAAAATCTTTTTCTTTTCATATTACTGGCAATGAGTTGCCAGTAACTCCTTCTTTTTTATGAAATAAAACAGGAGCAGGAATCTATCCCCCTCGGATTCCTGCTCCTGTTCTTTTTGTGCTATTTTTTCTTATAAACACATCCCCATTTTTTTCTTTTATTAACATTTCTTTTAGGATTTCATCACAGTTTTATCACATTTACCCTGTATAGTATTACTTGTAAAAGCCGATAAGACTTTTTCAAAAATCTTTTTCTTTTTCATATGCCGGTATGAAAACCGGCTCTCCTTCTTTTTAATATTTATAATATTAAAAAAGAGACCAGAATCAACCTTCCCCCCTCATTGATTCTGGTTTCTTTTTTATTTCTTTTCCTTTCCGTATTTATACCCTCTTTTCTGATTCGTGCATAGTATAGAATTGTAACCATTCATATTCCAAAAAGAAAGGAATCCATTATGGAAAACAAAGAAAGCAAGACCTGTTATCCCAAACAGCACAATCACGAAATTACGGGAAGTACCCGCATCTCTGGATGTTGTGAGTATGCCCACAATCATAGATTTGCAACCGTCTCAGGCGACGCCATTCCCTGTGATGGAAGTCACGTTCACGGAGTAAAATTTACTACTGATTCCTGTAACGGACATCACCACGAATTTTGCGGTACAACGGGCAAGGCCATTGACGTGGGATGTGGAAAGCATGTCCACCTCTTAAAAGGCTGTACCACCTACGACGCCAACCACAAACACGAATTTATTGTCTCCACAGACATTGAAAATCCTGTTTGTGAATAACACAAGGCCTGGGGCTGCCCAAAACGAATGTTTTGTACGGCAGCCCTAAAGGGCTGAATATCGACCATGCGATGGATTCCCTTGCTAATATCCTCACAATACAGTTCTCTTTCTGTTTTTTTGTGGATAACTCCACATATTTTAACATCTTATGTGGAAACTCCTAGACATTTCTATAAGGATTCTCTCAGTTTTCTGTTCCATTCTATTCAGCAAAAAAAGAAGCCCAAACCCTCATAATAAGGATTTGAGCTGTTTTCATTTAGTGAAGCATCGGGGATTCGAACCCCGGACAACTTGATTAAAAGTCAAGTGCTCTACCGACTGAGCTAATGCTCCATGGAAAATGCCCAGAGCCGGAATCGAACCAGCGACACGAGGATTTTCAGTCCTCTGCTCTACCAACTGAGCTATCTGGGCATAGTAGCGGGGACAGGATTTGAACCTGTGACCTTCGGGTTATGAGCCCGACGAGCTTCCAGACTGCTCCACCCCGCGATAATATCTAAGCCGATGATCGGACTCGAACCGATAACCTGCTGATTACAAATCAGCTGCTCTGCCAATTGAGCCACATCGGCGTGATGTGGTATTCAATTTTAAATGGGCGATGGTGGATTCGAACCACCGAAGGCGTTGCCAGCAGATTTACAGTCTGTCCCCTTTGGCCACTCGGGAAATCGCCCTTATTTTATTTTAAGAATAAATGGGACCTATAGGGCTCGAACCTATGACCCTCTGCTTGTAAGGCAGATGCTCTCCCAGCTGAGCTAAGATCCCATAAATCTTGTCGCTTTCTTTCGAAAGCAAACGACCCAGAAGAGACTCGAACTCTCGACCTCCGCCGTGACAGGGCGGCGCTCTAACCAACTGAGCCACTGGGCCATTCTTGAAGATATGTATCTTCAAAACCGCATACACAAAACCAAACCAATTCCAACTTACCGTTTCGCTTAGTTCCCTAAGCTTTCAGGTCAAGCCCTCGACCGATTAGTAGCAGTCAGCTCCATACATTGCTGCACTTCC
>NZ_JAAITA010000008.1 GCF_013304445.1 Blautia hansenii | reverse complement strand
TAATAATCAGCAAGGATGATTATAGGTTCTGTGGATAAAACTGCGGAAACTCAAGACAGGATTTTTCTTGAAATCAGTAAAATCCTGTGCTATCATTAAGAACAGTGATTATACTCATCAGGAGGGAAAAACCGTGCAGAAATACGGAGTAAACGAACTTAGGAAAATGTTTTTAGAGTTCTTTGAGAGCAAAGGACATCTGGCTATGAAGAGCTTTTCTCTTGTTCCTCACAATGACAAGAGTCTGCTTTTGATTAATTCCGGTATGGCGCCTTTAAAGCCATACTTTACAGGCGCAGAAATCCCGCCCAGACGCCGGGTGACAACCTGTCAGAAATGTATCCGTACAGGTGATATTGAAAACGTAGGGAAGACAGCACGTCACGGCACATTTTTTGAAATGCTGGGAAACTTCTCTTTCGGAGATTATTTTAAGCGTGAAGCCATTGCCTGGTCCTGGGAATTTTTGACCGAGGTTGTGGGACTGGACCCGAACCGCCTGTATCCTTCTATTTATGAAGAAGATGAAGAGGCTTTTGAAATCTGGAATAAGGAAATGGGAATTCCTGCAGAGCGTATTTTCCGTTTCGGCAAGGGCGACAACTTCTGGGAACACGGCGCAGGTCCCTGCGGTCCCTGTTCTGAAATCTACTATGACCGCGGCGAAAAATACGGCTGTGGAAGTCCGGATTGTACCGTAGGCTGCGAGTGCGACCGTTACATGGAAATCTGGAACAATGTATTTACCCAGTTTGAAAATGACGGGGAAGGCCATTACACGGAACTGGTACAGAAAAACATTGATACCGGTATGGGTCTGGAGCGTCTGGCTTCTGTAGTCCAGGACGTGGATTCTATTTTTGATGTAGATACTTTGTGCGCTTTGAGAAACAAGGTCTGTGAACTGGCTCACACCGAATATAAGAAGGATGAGACAAAAGACGTTTCCATTCGTCTGATTACCGACCATATCCGTTCTGCAACCTTTATGATTTCTGACGGTATTATGCCCACAAATGAAGGAAGAGGCTATGTACTGCGCCGTCTTATCCGCCGTGCAGCCCGCCACGGACGTCTTCTGGGAATCGAAGGCAAGTTCCTGGCAGAGTTAGGCGCCGTTGTCATTGAAGGCTCCAAAGACGGTTATCCGGAACTGGATGAAAAGAAGAGTTTTATTTTCCAGGTGCTGACAAAAGAAGAAGAACAGTTTAACAAAACCATTGACCAGGGGCTTCACATTCTGGGAGAAATGGAAGAGGCTATGCAGAAGGAAGGCACAACGGAGCTTTCCGGCGCAAATGCATTTAAGCTGTATGATACCTATGGTTTTCCGATGGATTTGACAAAAGAAATTTTGGAAGAAAAGGGTTATACCATTGATGAGAAAGGCTTCCAGGAAGCTATGCAGGAACAGAGGGAGAAGGCAAGAACAGCCAGAGAAACCACCAACTATATGGGTGCGGACGCAACGGTTTACGATGAAATTGATACAGCCGTTACCACAGAATTTGTAGGTTATGACAAACTGGTATGTGATGCTAAAGTAACGGTTCTGACCACAGAAGAGGAAATCGTGGAGGCTTTGACCGAAGACCAGAGAGGAACCCTCTTTACAGAGCAGACGCCGTTTTATGCGACCATGGGCGGACAACAGGGTGATAAAGGTGTGATTGTCTGCGGTGACGCAGAATTTAAGGTGGAAGACACCATTCATTTAAGAGGCGGAAAAGTAGGACATGTTGGTGTTCTCACAAAAGGCATGATAAAAGTGGGCGATACCGTAACCTTAAAAGTATGTGAGACAGGAAGAGCCAACTGCTGTAAGAACCACAGCGCTACCCACCTGCTGCAGAAAGCCTTAAAGACGGTTCTCGGTTCCCATGTAGAGCAGAAAGGTTCTCTGGTAACTCCGGACAGACTGCGTTTTGACTTTGCACATTTCCAGGCCATGACGGCAGAAGAACTGGAAAAGGTGGAGAATATGGTAAACCGGGAAATCCGTGCAGGACTTCCGGTTGTAACGGATGTTATGACTATTGAGGAAGCCAAGAAGACAGGCGCTATGGCTCTGTTCGGCGAAAAATACGGAGAAAAAGTCCGTGTGGTTTCTATGGGGGATTTCTCAAAAGAACTCTGCGGCGGTACCCATGTAGCCAACACAGGAGAAATTGCAGCCTTTAAGATTGTAGCAGAAGCAGGTATTGCGGCAGGTGTGCGCCGTATCGAAGCCCTTACCGGAGACGGTGTATTTGCTTACTATAAAGAAATCGAGAAACGCCAGGCAGAAATCGCAGCAATGCTGAAGACTTCTCCGGCAGAAATCGAAGAAAAAATCGCACATCTCCAGGCAGAGGTGAAAAATCTGCACAGCGAAAATGAAGCACTGAAGGCCAAAATGGCAAAAGACGCAGTAGGCGACGTTATGAGCCAGGTACAGGAAATCAAAGGTGTGAAGCTTCTGGCAGTTTCCTTGGATGATGTGGATATGAACGGACTGCGTGACTTAGGCGACCAGTTAAAGGAAAAACTGGGCGAAGGTGTGGTAGTGCTGGCCAGCGTAGCAGGAGGAAAGGTAAGCCTTCTGACTATGGTGACAGAGGAAGCGCAGAAAGCAGGTGCTCATGCAGGAAATCTGGTGAAAGGCATGGCTGCCCTTGTAGGCGGAGGCGGAGGCGGACGCCCCAACATGGCTCAGGCCGGAGGCAAAAACCCGGATAAAGTACCGGAAGCCTTAAAAGCAGCAGCAGATATACTGGCAGACCAGATTAAATAAAAAATTTGTTTTTAGAAAAAGGAGGCTGTTTGATAGGCCCCCTTTTTTTCTCTCTATTCGGCTGTATTGACAAACTGACTGTTGTACAGTGTCTTATAAAAACCGCCCTTTTCCATTAATTTTTCGTGAGTACCCTGTTCGATAATACTTCCATCCTTCATAACCAGAATTTCATCTGCACCCCGGATAGTGGAAAGCCTGTGGGCTACAATAAAGCTTGTGCGTCCCTGCATCAGACGGTCAAATGCTTTTTGAATCATCAGTTCCGTTCTGGTGTCAATACTGGAAGTGGCTTCGTCCAGAATCAGCATAGGCGGCAGACAGAGCATAACACGAGTGATACAGAGAAGCTGCTTCTGTCCCTGGCTGAGACTGTCTTCTTTCAGGATTGTGTCAAGGCCGTCGGGAAGGCGGCGGATAAATTCCCAGCTATGGGACATTTTGGCTGCCTGTATGATTTCCTCCTCCGAGGCTTCCGGTTTGCCGATAATAATATTTTCCCGAACCGTGCCGCTTTTTATCCAGGTGTCTTGCAGCACCATGCCATAGCTGCTTCTGAGGGCATGGCGGGAAACCTGGCGGATGGATTTTCCGTCTACAGAAATGGTTCCGGAATCCACGTCATAGAACCGCATCAGCAGGTTGATAAAGGTTGTCTTTCCACAGCCGGTAGGCCCTACCAGAGCAATTCTTCTGCCCGGCGCGGCCTTCAGGTTAAAGTCTTCAATCAGAGGCTTATCCGGTACGTAACGGAAAGACACGTGTTCAATGGCAACGTTCCCTTTTACATCTGAGAGAGTGCCGGAAGCGTCAGAACTTTCCGGTTCTTCTTCTAAAAGAGAGAAAATCCTGGAAGCGCAGGCCAGTGCATTCTGCAGTTCTGTGATAACGGAACTGATGTCATTAAAGGGCTTCATATACTGGTTTGCATAAGCCAGCATAACAGAGAGACCGCCTACGGTCAGAGCCCCTTTGGGAATCAGAAGCGCACCGGTCAGGGCAACTGCCGCATAAATGAGGTTGTTGACAAACCTTGTAGCAGGATTCGTCAGACTGCTGTAGAAAATAGCATGTTGACTGGCTTCTTTTAACTCTTCATTTATCCGGGAGAAACGGGCAGAAGATTTTTCTTCGTAACCAAAGGCCTGAACGACCTTTTGGTTTCCAATCATTTCCTCAATCAGGGCAGTCTGTGCTCCCCTGGCTTCACTTTGTCTCCGGAACATCTGAAAAGAATGGGAGGAAATAAACTTTGCCACAAAAAAGCTGAGAGGGGTCAGCACAATGATCAGAAGAGTGATAAATACGTTTTTGGAAAACATAAATACCAGGGTTCCCATAATGGTGACAACACCGGAAAAAAGCTGTGTGAAGCCTAAAAGCAAACCGTCTGAAAGGGTGTCTGCATCGGCAATCACCCGGCTGATGATATCTCCGGTGCTGTGTCTGTCCAGATAGGAGAGGGGAAGCACTTGAATATGGCGGATAGCTTTTGTGCGGATGTCCTGTACGGTACGGTAGGTCATGCGGTTATTGATGAGGTTCATGACCCAGGACGCGGCGCCGGAGAGAGCGGCCAATATGAGAATTTGCCATAGATACTGCCACATTTTGGAAAAATGCACCTGATTCCTGGCGACGATTTCATCAATGGCGTTTCCGAAAAGAATCGGAACATAAAGCTGAAGGATTACGGAAACTGCGGCAAGCACGATACTGGCTATCAGCAGAAACCGGTATCTTCCGATAAAGCGGAGTACCTTTTTAAAGGTTTCCATACTGCTGCTCTTTGTTTTCTTTGAAATACTCATGGGTTTCCCTCCCTTTTGGATGCCGGAAAGCTTTCGGCTTTGTGGTTTTCTGTATATTTTGTGCGTTCTTCGGGAAACTGTGAGAAGAAGATTTCCCGGTATGTTTCACAGGAGTCTACCAGCTGGTCGTGGGTGCCTTTTCCCACCAGGAGGCCATCGTCCAGAACGAGAATCTGTTCTGCATGACGGATACTGGCAGAACGCTGGGAAACCAGAAAGGTAGTCACATTTCCCCTTAGTGCATGAAGTGCCTTTCGCAGGGCTGCATCTGTGGCAAAGTCAAGGGCGCTGGCGCTGTCATCCAGAATGAGAATTTCAGGATTTTTCACAAGAGCACGGGCAATCGTAAGACGCTGACGCTGGCCTCCGGAAAGATTTTTTCCGTTCTGTGTCAGATGAAAGTCAAGCTGTCCCTCTTTTTTCTCCACAATCTCTCTGGCCTGGGCCATGGAAAGTGCTGCCCAGATTTCTTCATCTGTGGCATCTTCCCGTCCCCATTTCATATTTTCGCGGATGGTTCCCTTAAAGAGCGCTGCCTTTTGAGGAACAACCCCGATTTTTTCCCGGAGTACATCTTGGGTATAATTGCGAATATTTTGTCCGTCCAGAAGCACCTGACCTTCTGTGGCATCATAAAAACGGGCAATCAGGTTTACAAGGGTTGTTTTTCCGCTTCCGGTTCCTCCGATAATTCCTACAGTCTGTCCCTTTTCTACAGAAAAGCTGATGTCAGAAAGACTGGGAGCGCCTGTGTCCGGATAAGAGAAGGTCACATGTTCAAAAGCAACGGCACAAGCAGAGGGAGTGTGCGCTGCGGTTTCTTCCGGATAGTCCATAGCAGGTGTGATTTTCAGGATATCAGCCACACGGCCGGCGCAGGCTGCTGATTTGTTCAGCGTGATAATCAGAGAGGCCAGCTTAATCAGTTCAATAATCATTTGAGCCATATAGTTATAAAGCGCAACCACTTCGCCCTGCTGCATATTGCCTAAATGGACCTGGATTCCGGCTCTGCTGATGAGAATAACGGTGGCAAGGTTAATCAGGACATAAGTAAGCGGATTCAAAAGAGCGGACAATTTCCCTACAAATTCGTTGAGCTTTGTCAGTTCCCGGTTGTGCAGGTCAAATTCTGCCACAGATTCCTGTTCGCGGCAAAAGGCCCGAATGACCCGGACACCGGTGAGATTTTCTCTGGTAAGTCCGGTGACCTTGTCAAGTTTCCCCTGCACGTTCCGAAACAGGGGGATGCTGAGATACATAATGAGAAAGACGGCCAGAAAAAGTACAGGAATGGCTACAACAAAAATCAGGGCGCAGCGCACATTGACAGTAAAGGCCATGACCATGGAACCAAGGACAATAAAAGGGCTGCGCAGCAGCAGGCGGAGCCCCATGTTGAGGCCGTTTTGTACCTGGTTAATGTCATCGGTAAGCCTTGTAATCAGAGTATCTGTTCCCAGCCTGTCAAGCTGGGAGAAGGAAAAACTCTGTACATGGTCAAAGACAGCCTGTCTAAGCTCGGCAGCAAAGCCGGTGCTTGCCTTTGCGGCAAAAAACTGGGCTGTAATACTGACAGTCAGACCGGCAGCAGCCATGAGAAGCAGGATAAAAAAATTCTGAATGATAACCTCCCGGTTATTTCCCGCAATTCCCACATCAATCATACGGGCGATGACCACGGGAACCAGCAGGTCAAATACTACCTCCAGAAACTTGAAAAAGGGAGCCAGTATGCTTTCTTTTTTGTAGTTTTTCAAGTAGACAGCGAGACGTCGCATGTTCTGTTTCCTCCGTTTCTAAAATAAAGTTTCAGGAAAAACCTGATAGACAATCCATATTATACTCCAGCACAGAAAGATAGAAAAGGAGAAAAAGAAAAAAGTGTTGACATTAAAAAAAATGGTCTGTATAATATGAAAAAGTTAGGAAGCTAACTAAAAGAAGCGAGGTGCAAATGATGCAGGATATGGATGAAAAAATAAGAAACATGCATACAGGAAGACTGGTGAGAATACTCAACCATCAGTTAAAGAGAGAGCATAAACCCGTGGAAACTCCGGAAGAGAATGAACTTACCCCCATGCAGAGACATGTGCTGAAACACATTTTGCTGGAAACTCTCCACAGAGATATTTATCAGAAGAATATAGAGGAAGAGTTTAACATCAGAAAATCCACAGCGTCAGGAATTCTCAAACTCATGGAAAAAAACGGTTTCATATACCGGGAGAGTGTGAAGGAGGATGCCAGACTTAAGCGGATTCTTCCCACAAAGAAAGCAGAGGCCATGCGTCCCAGCATTCTGGAGCATATTCATGAAACAGAGGTTCGTATGACCCGGGGGATTTCCCAGGAGCAGCTTTTTCTGTGCAAAAAAACTCTTTATCAGATGTGTCAGAATCTTGCAGAAAAAAACAGGGAAAATAAGGAGGTAGACAGGATAAATGAATAAGACACTTTTAAAATCAGTCCGGGAATACAAAAAACAGTCGGTACTGGCCCCGTTATTTGTAATCCTTGAGGTATTGATGGAAGTTCTCATCCCCATGGAAATGGCAAAGATTATTGATACCGGCATTGCCGAAGGCAATCTTACCTACATTGTACAGCGGGGACTGATTCTTGTAGTCATGGCCATGCTGGCTCTTTGGTTTGGTGCGATTGCAGGAAAGATGGCTGCTATAGGTGCGGCCGGTTATGCCAAGAACCTGCGGCATGACATTTTTTACAAGGTACAGGAATTTTCTTTTAAAAATATTGACAGGTTTTCCACTTCGGGACTTGTTACCCGAATGACAACCGATATTACGAATGTACAGATGGCGTATATGATGAGTATAAGACTTCTGGCCAGAGCCCCCATTATGGTGCTTCTTTCCTGGGTTATGACTCTGCTGATTAACGTAAAAATCGCCCTTCTGTTTCTGATTGTCATCCCGCTGCTTGGCGGAACGCTTATTTTTATTGCAAAAAAAGCGCATCCTCATTTTATCAAAGTATTTGATGAGTATGATGTATTAAACAATTCCGTTCAGGAAAATGTAAATGCCTCCCGCGTGGTAAAGGCATTTGTAAGAGAGGATTTTGAAATCAGCAAATTCCACGGAATTTCAGGATATGTGTACAATCTTTTCACAAAGGCAGAAAAAATTGTTGCATGGAACTCCCCTGTTATGCAATTTACCATGTATGTTGTTGTACTGTTGCTTGTGGCAATCGGCGGAAAGAGTATTGTGACAGGAACTATGGCGACAGGAGAACTTACCAGTGTGATTGTGTATGCCCTTCAGATTCTCATGTCCTTGATGATGGTTACATTTGTGTTTGTTATGATTATGATTGCAGAGGCATCTACAGACCGTATTACAGAGGTTCTTACCGAAGTTCCGGAGATGAAGGATAAAGAAGATTCTGTAAAAGAGGTTCCAAATGGAGAAATTGTGTTTGACCATGTGAATTTCAGCTACAGCGGAAAAGGCGGCAATCTTTCTTTAAAAGATATTAACCTTCATATTAAATCAGGACAGACCATTGGTATTATCGGAGGAACCGGAAGTGCCAAATCCACTCTGGTTCAGATGATTCCCCGTCTTTATGACGTAACAGAGGGAAGCGTAAGGGTCGGAGGCAGAGATGTCCGTGACTATAACTTAGAGGCTCTTCGCGACCAGGTATCCATGGTGCTTCAGAAAAACGTGCTGTTTTCCGGTACGATTTATGAAAATATCCGCTGGGGAAATGAGCATGCCAGCGACGAAGAAGTGCAGAGAGTGTGCAGACTGGCTCAGGCAGACGGATTTGTCAATGAATTCCCGGCAGGCTATGATACCCAGATTGTTCAGGGCGGAAACAATGTTTCCGGAGGACAGAAACAGAGACTTTGTATCGCCAGAGCACTCTTAAAGAAACCCAAGATTCTAATTCTGGATGACTCTACCAGTGCAGTAGATACCAAGACAGACGCCCTGATTCGTAAGGCATTCCGCGAAGAAATACCGGATACCACAAAGATTATCATTGCGCAGAGAGTGGCATCTATTGAGGACGCGGACCAGATTATTGTTCTGGACGGAGGTTCTGTTGTGGGAGTAGGCACTTCCGAGGAGCTTCTGAAAACAAATGAAATTTACAGAGAAGTATACGAATCTCAGGTCAGAGGAGGTGAAGAGCATGAGTAAACAGGAAAACAAAAAGTCAAGAATCTCAAAAAATACACTGAAGACTGCAAAACGTCTTTTGAAATATGTAACAGAAACCTATAAAGTACGTTTCATTCTGGTTTTTATCTGCATTTTAATCAGTTCTGTGGCGACGATTTCCGTATCCCTGTCCTTGAAATTCCTGCTGGATGACTTTATTATTCCACTGATTGGACAGCAGAATCCGGATTTTGCAGGACTTTATAGTGCACTCAGTGTTCTGGGATGTATTTTCCTTCTGGGAGTTATTTCTACCTTTATTTACACAAGGATGATGGTTTACATCGGACAGGGTGTTTTAAAAAGAGTGAGGGATGATATGTTTGAGCATATGCAGACCCTGCCTATCCGTTACTTTGACCAGAGAACCAATGGTTCGATTATGAGTCTTTATACCAATGATACAGATACACTGCGTCAGATGATTAGCCAGTCCATTCCTCAGGCGCTGATGTCCTTTTTCACGATTATTGTAACTTTTATTTCCATGCTGGTACTCAGCCCGCTTTTGACAGTTCTGGCCGTTGTGGTTATTTTTGTAATGATTTTTGTTACAAGAAAAATCGGTGGAAACAGCGGGAAATACTTTGTCAGACAGCAGATGTCTTTGGCAGATGTGACTGGTTTTGTGGAAGAACGTATGAATGGACAGCGAGTGGTAAAGGTGTTTAATCATGAGAGAAAATCAGAAGAAGAGTTTGATGAGCTTAATGAGGCGCTGTTTGAGAGCGCATCCAGAGCCAATACCTTTGCCAATATGATGGGACCGGTAATCGGAAACATCGGAAATCTGCAGTTTGTACTCACTGCAGTTCTGGGCGGTTTCCTCTCTGTTCTGGGCGTAGGGGGAATTACCCTTGGCGTCATGGCTTCCTATCTGCAGTTTACAAAGAGCTTTACACAGCCTTTCATGCAGGTAGCACAGCAGTTTAACTCCATTGTTATGGCTCTTGCCGGAGCAGAGCGTATTTTCCAGTTGATTGACGAGGAACCGGAAAAAGATGAAGGCTATGTAACACTGGTAAATGCCAGAAAAGATGAAAAGGGCAATCTTGTGGAGTGCAAAGAGCGCACCGGTATGTGGGCATGGAAACATCCTCATTCCGCAGACGGTTCCGTTTCTTATACAGAGCTTACCGGCGATGTGGTATTTGAGAATGTAACCTTTGGCTACAATGAAGATAAGGTCATCTTAAAGAACATCAGTCTCTATGCAAAGCCGGGACAGAAGCTTGCATTTGTAGGCTCTACAGGAGCTGGAAAAACTACCATTACCAACCTGATTAACCGTTTCTATGATATTCAGGAAGGTAAGATTCGTTACGACGGCATTAATATTACAAAGATTAAAAAGGATGATTTACGCCGTTCCCTTGGAATCGTGCTGCAGGATACTCACCTGTTTACCGGAACCATTATCGATAACATCCGTTACGGAAAGCTGGATGCAACGGATGAGGAAGTGTATGCGGCAGCCCGCCTGGCTCATGCAGACCAGTTTATTCAAATGCTGCCAAACGGATACCAGACCATGTTAAGCGGTGACGGGGAAGAACTCTCCCAAGGACAGAGACAGCTGCTCTCCATTGCAAGAGCTGCAGTGGCGAATCCGCCGGTACTGATTCTGGACGAGGCGACCTCCAGTATTGATACACGAACAGAAAGCATTGTGCAGAAGGGTATGGATAACCTGATGAAAGGACGTACTGTTTTTGTCATTGCCCATCGTCTGTCCACTATCCGCAACAGTGATGCCATCATTGTTTTGGACCACGGAAAGATTATCGAAAGAGGAGACCATGAAGACCTTATTAAGATGAAGGGAACTTACTATCAGCTTTATACAGGTAAGCTGGAATTGTCATAAAAGAGACAGCATTGAGGGAGATTGGTGCTGGCAGGGATCATGTCGGCAGTAATCCTGAAAAAAATTCAGAAAAACTTGAAAAATTTGATTAAAACAGTTGACGAATGACAAAAATCTGCTATAATATCATTTGTGCAATAAAAATACCCAGACAGTTGTATTATGCACAATTTGCAGCTGGAGGGAGGTTAGGTGTGAGCTTATGTCAAATGTAATCGTAAAAGAAAACGAGACTTTAGATAGCGCTTTACGTCGTTTCAAGCGTAGCTGTGCAAAAGCAGGTATTCAGCAGGAAATCCGTAAAAGAGAGCATTACGAGAAACCAAGTGTTCGTCGTAAGAAAAAATCTGAAGCAGCTAGAAAACGTAAATATAATTAATGTGCAGTAAAAGCCTCTGGAAAGACCAGAGGCTTTTTTACAACATCTGCATATAGGACAATTCTAAAGGAAATGTATGAAAAAGATTATTGATATTATATCCAGCAGACTGTTTGTTACCATAGCGGCTGTGCTTTTGCAGCTTATCTGGATTTTTGCCATGCTTTGGGGCGTGGGTGCCTTTTCCGGGCATATTATGAATCTTATCAGCCTGCTTAGTGTGCTTATGGTACTCTGGATTGTAAATAAAAAAATCAACCCCTCGTATAAGCTGGCGTGGACCATTCTCATTCTTGCGGTTCCGGTGTTTGGCGTCATTATTTACCTTTTATTCGGACAATCCCGTGTGGCAAAAAAAATGACCCAGGAATCCGAAGCAGTAATGAAAGAGATTTCCAATTATTTTCGAGAAAGCAGGGAGACCAGAGAAGCCCTTTCAGCGGAGGATACGGGCGCTTCCAATCAGTCTGCTTATATAAGGAACTGCGCCGGATTCCCGGTGCATACCAATACCACAACCAAGTATTATGCAGTGGGAGACGACATGTTTATTGACATGCTGGAAGATTTAAAAAAAGCAGAGCATTTTATTTTTCTGGAGTATTTCATTATCCATGAGGGAAGAATGTGGAATGCCATCTTAGACGTATTGGAAGAGAAGGTAAAGCAGGGAGTAGATGTGCGCCTGATTTATGATGATATGGGCTGTGTAACCACACTTCCCACACGATATTATAAGAAGCTGCAGGCCAAAGGCATTAAGTGTGCAGCCTTTAATCCGGTGCGTCCCATTTTAAATATTGTGCTGAACAACCGGGATCACAGAAAAATTCTGGTGATTGACGGACATACCGGCTATACGGGAGGCGTCAATCTGGCAGATGAATATATCAACGAGAAAATGAGGTTCGGACATTGGAAGGATACCGGAGTACGTCTTGTAGGAGAGGGAGTCTGGAATCTGACGGTGATGTTTCTGCAGATGTGGAGTGTGATTACCAGAATGAAGACCCATCTGCCTGCCTATGGACCGTATGTGTACCATCCCGAAGAGTTTGAAAGCGACGGGTTTGTTCAGCCCTATGGAGATTCACCGCTGGACGGAGAAGTGGTAGGAGAAAATGTTTACTTAAATATCATCAATCAGGCCCAAAAATATGTGTATATTGCCACGCCTTATCTGATTATTGATAATGAGATGATGACGGCTCTTTGTCTGGCATCTAAAAAAGGGGTGGATGTGCGGATTATCACACCGGGAATTCCGGATAAAAAGCTGGTTTTTCTGTTGACGCAGTCTTATTATCAGCAGCTTTTAAGCGCCGGGGTACGGATTTATGAATATACGCCAGGATTTATTCACGCCAAAAATTTTGTCTGTGATGACGAACTGGCGGTAGTGGGAACCATTAATCTGGATTACAGAAGTCTGTATCTGCACTTTGAATGTGCGGCCTGGCTGTATAAATGCAGCGCAGTGGCCCAGGTAAAAGAAGATATGACGGAGACGTTTTCCGTTTGTAAGGAGATTACTCTGGATGTGTGCAGACGGCAGAATGTGCTGCAGAGAGGTATGCAGAGCATTCTCCGTCTGTTTGCTCCCATGCTGTAAAATTTATGAAAATTTTAGAGTTTCTGTCAAATGGGAATAGACGAACAGGGGATATCATGATATAGTAGACATACTTATCAGACGTTTACAGGAGAAGATTTTATTTTTAAGGAGAAAATTATGTTGTGGACAAAAGCGGTTTTGGGGACGGATGTTTACCATATTATCCAATGGTTTTTGATTTACAGTATTTTAGGCTGGGTTGTAGAGTCTATCTATATGTCTATCTGCAATCGAAAATTAACCAACCGGGGATTTGTAAGAGGTCCTATCTGCCCTATTTACGGTGTGGGCGCACTGACGGTATATTTTCTGCTGCGTCCGGTAGACCATAATCTGTATCTGCTGTACCTTATGGGATGTATTATTCCTACGCTGTTGGAGTATGGAACAGCGCTTCTGATGCTGAAGATTTTTGGAGAGGTCTGGTGGGATTATTCCCAGAAGCCTTTTAACTATAAAGGAATTTTGTGTCTGGAAAGTACCGTTGCCTGGGGTTTTTATACGCTGGGACTGTTTCTTTTCCTTCACAAAGGAGTGGAACGGGTAGTGGAGAGTTATTCCTTTCAGACAGGAACAAGACTGGGTGGAATTCTGCTGCTGATTTTTGCTGTGGATTTTGCCTATGCACTGTACCAGAAGAAAAAAGACTGTATTCCCGATTCTTTCCAGGAGTTTAAAGAGGGAATTCTGGCTTTCCGCTGGAGATAAGGCTCTGTTGTCATAAATGCCGGAGTTTTTGCTTACAATGCTATAAGAGTAAATGTGAAGGCAGGATAAAAATGGGCAGAAAAGCGGCGGTATTGTTAAGTTGGGTGCTGATTTTCTCCGTTTGGCTGACTGGATTTCCAGAAAGAATTCTGGCAGAGGAGGGAGAATTGATTACAGCGCCTCATGGTGTGCTGATGGAGGCATCTACCGGAAAAATTATTTATGAAAAGGACATGGATACCAGAGTAAAACCGGCCAGTATCACCAAGATTATGACCTTGCTTCTGATTTTTGATGAGTTGGAAAAGGGAAATTTACATATGGAAGACCAGGTGGTGACCAGCGCTTATGCCAAGTCTATGGGAGGCTCCCAGGTATTTTTGGAAGAGGGCGAAAAGCAGAGTGTGGAAACCATGATAAAGTGTATTGTCATTGCTTCGGGCAATGACGCCAGTGTGGCTATGGCCGAGCATATTGCAGGCAGTGAAAGTGAATTTGTGAAGCGGATGAACGAGAGAGCAGCAGGACTTGGAATGGAAAATACCCATTTTGAGGACTGCTGTGGTCTTACGGAGTCGGATAATCACTATACCAGCGCCCATGACGTGGCGAAGATGTCCAGAGAACTGGTGACGAAATACCCGAAGATTCTGGAATATTCTTCTGTGTGGATGGAAAACATTACCCATGTCACGTATAAGGGAAGCAGTGAGTTCGGACTTACCAATACCAATAAACTGGTGCGCAGCTATGATGGTTGTGTGGGGCTGAAAACCGGCAGTACCAGCGTGGCAAAATACTGTGTGTCTGCGGTGGCCAGGCGAAACGGAATTACTCTTATCAGCGTAGTGATGACAGCGCCGGATTACAAGGTGCGTTTCAAAGATGCGGCTGCCATGCTGAATCTGGGCTTTGGAAGCTGTAAACTCTATACGGACGAGAATACGAAGTCCCCGGGGACTGTACAAATAAAGGGCGGAGTTTTAGAGGAAATATCCTGCAGCTATAAAGAGAAATTTTGTTATCTGGATACCAAAGGAGCGAATACAGATTCCATTCAAAAGAAAATCCATATGAAGAAAACCGCAGAGGCGCCAGTGAAGAAGGGAGAGAAGGCGGGAAGGGCTGATTATTATCTGGATGGAAAGAAAATCGGAAGCGTGGACCTTGTCTTTGACAGGAATGTAAAAAAGGCAAAATACCGGGATTATCTTGAGAAAATCTGTAAAATTTTCCTGCAGGGAAGGGAAAAAAATATTTCTGAAAAGAAATAAAAAACATGTTGAAAGTCGGATTGCTTTATACTATAATAAGCCAAAGTTACCGAAAAATGATTTTAATTTGAGAGAGGGGTTTACTTTGGCAAGAGAACATGTACAGACAGATATGACAGCAGGAAGTCCGATGAAAATCATTTTGAATTTTACCATTCCTATTTTTATCGGAAATATGTTTCAGCAGCTTTACAGTATGGCGGATACGGTCATTGTAGGGAAGTTTGTGGGGACAAAAGCCCTGGCTGCGGTGGGAAGCGTAGGAACGATTATGTTTCTGATTTTGGGGTTTCTGCAGGGACTGACGGCTGGTTTTTCCGTGCTGACGGCCCAGAGATTCGGCGCAGGGGACATGGACGGCATGCGGAAAACCGTGGGAACGGCTGCAGTGCTTTCTCTGGGAATCACAGTGGTGATGACAGCGGGAAGTATGCTGACGATGAAACCACTTCTGGTATTTATGCACACACCGGATGATATTTTCCAGGATGCCTATGCCTACATTATGATTATCTGTGCAGGAATTGCGGCTACGGTACTTTACAACCTGCTGTCCGGTATTTTAAGGGCTTTAGGAGACAGCAAGACACCATTGTATTTTCTGATTTTATCGGCGGCCTTAAATGTAGGGCTGGATTTGCTGCTGATTATTGTATTTCATATGGGGGCGGCTGGCGCAGCCTATGCTACCGTGATTTCCCAGGCAGTATCCGGTATCGGGTGTCTGCTGTATATTATAAAAAAAGTGCCGCTTTTGAAGCTGCACAGAGGCGACTTTAAGGTAGAACCGTATATGGCGAAAATGCAGCTGGCTATCGGGCTTCCTATGGCGCTGCAGTATTCTATTACAGCCATTGGAACCATGATGGTGCAGTCTGCTCTGAATCTGCTGGGCTCTATGTCCGTGGCAGCCTTTACTGCGGCTAACAAGATTGAGCAGCTGGGAACCCAGGCTTATGTGGCGCTGGGAACGACCATGGCGACCTACTGTGCTCAGAACATGGGAGCAGGAGAAGTGAAGAGAATTCGCCAGGGATTCCGGGCAGCTACCATCATCGGCAGTATTTACAGTGTAATTCTGGCAGTCCCTGTTGTGACGGTGGGAAAATATCTGGTGTACTTCTTTGTGTCCGGAGATGTGTCCGGCATTATGGGGCAGGCAGACATTTATCTGAAATGTGTGGGTATTTTCCTGATTCCTCTTACCATTGTCAATGTATACCGAAATGGAATTCAGGGTATGGGCTACGGTTTGCTTCCTATGATGGCAGGTGTGGCAGAACTGGTGGGCAGAGGTGTCGTTGCTATGATTGCTGCTCAGAGACACAGCTATCTGGGAGCCTGTTTGGCCAGTCCCTTTGCCTGGGTGCTGGCAGGAGGACTTCTGCTGGTCATGTACTTCAAAATTATGAAACATCAGGAGAAATATATTGCTTAAGAAATTTAAAACGGTCAAGTATGAAATAGAATCTGACAAACTGAAACAGCAGGGCTTTCGCGCTGCTGTTATCAGTGATTTGCACAATGTGGAATTTGGGGAGAAAAATCAGCGACTGCTCCAAAAACTGGAAGAAGAACAGCCGGATATGCTGCTGCTTGCAGGCGATATGGTTCTGGGAAAAAAAGAGGCCTCTGTCAGGGCTGCTTATGATTTCCTTCGTCAGGCCGTGAAGATTGCCCCTGTGTTTTATGGGCTGGGCAACCATGAGCAGCGTATGAAGCAGAAACCGGAGGTTTTCGGAAGAGATTATCTGCTGTTTGAGAAGCAGATTCAGCGCTTGGGCGTGATTATGCTGGAAAATGCCACGAAAGCATATGAAATCAAAGGGGAAAAGCTGCTCCTTTCCGGACTGATGCTGCCTTACTCCTATTATGACAAGAGAGGGAAAAAGAAGCTTGAAAAGCGGGATATAAACCGTCTGGTAGGGAAATCTTCCAGAGAGTGGTTTCATATTCTGCTGACCCATACGCCTAAGTATGGAGACGCTTATCTGGACTGGGGCGGGGATTTGATTCTGGCAGGACATTACCATGGAGGCGTGATGAGACTGCCTTTTTTAGGTGGTGTCATCAGTCCGGATTTCCGTCTTTTCCCAAAATACTGCCGGGGACATTTCCAGAAAGAGGAAAGTCATCTGGTGGTAAGCGCCGGATTGGGCGAGCATACCATTCCGCTGCGGATTTTTAATCCCAGGGAGCTATTGCTCATAGACTGTCTGCCCAAAAGTCGGGGATAGGGTGGACTTTTGGAGGAAAATAGTGTAAAATGGCTTTCAGCGGTAAAAAGCAGGAAGAGGTAGAACAATATGGGAATCCCGGTAAAACTGCAGGTGTTTGAAGGACCTCTGGACCTTTTGCTTCACCTGATTGAGAAAAACAAAGTGAATATTTATGATATTCCCATTGTAGAGATTACAGACCAGTACATGGAATACATTCATGCCATGGAACGGGAAGACTTAAATATTATGAGCGAATTCATGGTTATGGCGGCAACGCTGATTTCCATTAAGTGCAGAATGCTTTTGCCAAGAGAGGTCAATGAAGAAGGGGAAGAGGAAGACCCCAGAGAAGAACTGGTGCGCCAGCTTCTGGAATATAAAATGTACAAATATATGTCTTATGAACTGCGGGACCGTATGGCTGCGGCAGCAAGAAATGTATACAAACTGCCAACCATTCCGGAGGAAGTGCTGGCTTATCGGGAACCGGTGGAGACTACAGATTTGCTGTCCGGACTGACCCTGAAGAAACTGAATACGATTTTTCAGAGCGTCATCCGCAGGCAGGAAGACAAGGTAGACCCCATCCGAAGCAAATTTGGAAAAATCGAGAAGGAAGAGGTCAGTCTGCCGGATAAGATGGAAGAGGTCAGAGAATATGCCAGAGTACACAGACATTTCGGTTTCCGGGATTTACTCAGCCGGCAGGCCAGCAAGGTGCAGGTTATTGTTACCTTTCTGGCTATTCTGGAACTGATGAAAATGGGCATTATTCACATTAGCCAGAGATATATTTTTGACGAAATAGAAATAGAAGCCCTTCAGGAGGAAGGATAGAACATGGAACTGAAAAAACTGGAAGGGGCCATAGAAGCGCTGCTGTTTGCCATGGGAGAGTCCGTGGAAGTAAGTGCACTGGCTAAGGCCATTGGACACGATACAGAGACCACAGCGAAAATCGTACGGAATATGATGCTTAAGTACCGGGAGGAAGACCGGGGCGTTAAGATTATTGAACTGGAGAACGCATTTCAGATGTGTACCAAGGAAGAGTATTATGATTATCTGGTGAAAATGGCGCTTCAGCCGAAAAAAGCTGTGCTTTCCGATGTCATGCTGGAAACCTTGTCTATCATTGCCTATAAGCAGCCTGTGACCAAGCTGGAAATCGAGAAAATCCGGGGCGTAAAGTGTGACCATGCCATTGCCAAGCTGATGGAATACGGATTGGTGCAGGAAGTAGGACGTCTGGACGCGCCGGGAAGGCCTATCCTTCTGGGAACCACAGAGGAGTTTTTGAGAAACTTCGGGGTGCAGGGACTGGACGAACTGCCGGAAATCGACCCGGTACAGATGGAGGATTTCAAGGCAGAAGCAGAAGAAGAGATTCAGCTGCAGCTGAATGTATAAAGAAACAGAAAAGATATTGCAAAACCAACGGGGGTTTGTGGTATCTTTTTTTGTACCTGGACATAAGTTTTAAGAAGAGGAGACAGGACTATGAAAAAAAGCAGACACCCTTTTCTTTTATTGTTGACAGTTGCTTTCTGCATGGAGTTCTTTCTGACCGGAACGGTATGCTATGCAGATACAGAAGCAAAAGAGGTAGGAAATCTTTACGCGCTGTCTGCCGTATTGATGGACGGAGATTCCGGACGGATTCTCTACGCAAAAAACGGTGAGGAAAAAAGGCCCATGGCCAGCACTACGAAAATCATGACCTGCATTCTGGTTCTGGAAAACAGCCGCCTGGATGAAGCGGCAGAGGTTTCCGCTTATGCGGCTTCCATGCCCAAAGTCCGCTTGGGGGTACAGCCTAAGGAGCGGTATCTGACAGGAGATTTGCTCTATTCGCTCATGCTGGAAAGTCACAACGATACGGCCGTGGTGCTGGCTGAACATGTGGCAGGCAGTGTGGAGGCATTTGCAGCTCTTATGAATGAAAAGGCGGAAGAAATCGGGTGTAAAGATACCTGGTTTATTACGCCAAACGGTCTGGACGCAGAGGAAGAGACGAAAGAAGGCATCTGGGAACACAGCACTACGGCAGCAGACCTGGCCCGGATTCTGCGCTATTGTATCAGCGAATCTCCTAAGAGGGAAGAGTTTCTTGCAATCACGGGAACGCCTTCCTATGATTTTTCAGACTGTGATGGGAAACGGACGTTTTCCTGCAGGAACCACAATGCATTTCTTACTATGATGGAGGGCGCCCTCACCGGGAAAACAGGTTTTACAGCCAAAGCAGGCTATTGCTATGTAGGGGCCTTAAAACGGGATAACCGAACCTTTATTGTGGCGCTTTTAGGCTGTGGCTGGCCCAACAACAAAGGGTATAAATGGGTAGACACCAGAAAACTTATGGAGTATGGTCTGAAGAATTATACCCTGCACCCCCTCTCTGAAGCCGCAAAACCTTCTGTTCCGGAAGAATTGCCGGTGGAGAACGGACAAAGCCGGATTCTGGGAGAAATGAGAGAGGTTCCCCTGGTATGCAGCCAGGGAGAAGACCGGCAGGTGCTTCTAAAAGAGGGAGAAACCATTGAAGTCACTTATGAAGGGGCGACTGGTCTTTCGGCCCCGGTAAAAAGAGGGGAGACCATCGGCAGGCTTACCTATGCCACAGAGGGGTGGATATGGAAAACAGAAGACATTACGGCAAAGGAAGATGTAGATAAAATCACATTTGACTGGTGCCTGAAGCAAACCGTAAAAAGATTTGCAGCCGGTTGAAAAAAAGCCGGGACATGGTAAAATAAAAGAAGCAAACAAAAAAAGCACAAAAGAAAGGAAATCTGGCTATGAACGAAATTATGAAAAATATTCTGACAAGAAGAAGTATCCGGGGATTTCAGGAAAAAGAAATTCCGAAGGAAGAACTGGAACAGATTGTGCAGGCAGGACTTTACGCTCCCAGCGGACATAACTATCAGACCTGGAAATTTACAGTTGTGACCAGCAAAGAGGAAATACAGAAGCTTGCAGAAATGATAGGAAAGAAGCTGAAAAGAGAACATTACGACATGTATCAGCCCCAGGTACTTTTGATACCTTCCAATAAAAAGGACAATCCTCATGCCATGGAGGACAATGCCTGCGCACTGGAAAATATCTTTCTGGCAGCCCATTCTTTCGGTGTGGGTTCTGTGTGGATTAATCAGTTGAGAGACGTATGTGAAGAGAAGGAAATCCGGGAAATACTGAGAGGCTGGGAGATTCCCGATGACCATCAGGTGTTCGGCATAGCGGCTCTTGGGTATGCGAAAGCACAGCCAAAGCAGGAGGTAAAGAAAATCGGGACGGTACATTATGTGGAATAAAACAGTTTTGATGAATTTTTCCGGTATTTATCCCCAGGAGGACTGCTTTAAAGAACAGGGAACCTGGTTGGATATGACAGATTTAAAAGGCGTGAACTGCTACTGTACGGAGGAAGCAGGAGAAATCATACGGCAGCGTATCCGGAAGTTCAGAGGGGAGGGAATTCATTTTCTGGATTCGGGAAACTATCATTATCTGAGTAAATTCTGGCTGGAAAAAATACAGAAGCCTTTTGCTCTGCTGGTCTTTGATCATCATACCGATATGCAGGAGGCTGCCTTTTTCGGCCTGCTTTCCTGCGGAAGCTGGGTGAGAGAGGTGTTGGATACCAACGAAAATCTGAGGGATGTGTGTATTGCAGGCCCTTCCCTGTCAGCCTTTGCAGAGTGTCAGGCAGAGGAAAGAGGTGTGACTGCTGTAGCCGAAGAAGAACTTTCCCAAAACGGAGAAGAAAAGCTGCTGGACTGGCTGAAAAGCAGTCAGCTTCCCCTGTATCTCTCCATTGACAAAGATATTTTGGCAGAAGAAGAGGCCAGAACCAACTGGGACCAGGGACAGGTTTCTCTAAAGCAGCTGTTAAACTGGATAAAGCTGGCCTTTGCCCACCGGAGGATTCTGGGTGTGGATGTCTGCGGAGAAAACCCTCAGGATACAGCTCTGCCGCCGAAAGAGGAAGACTTGAAAATCAACCGCAGAACCAACGCAGCGTTGTGGAACTGTTTGCAGGAAGCACTGGAAATGCAGAAGATTTGTGAGGAAGAGAGCAGAAAACTGGATGAAAAATTTCTCTCCAGCAAACAGGAAAGCCTGAAGCTGGACATTGCCCTGAAACGCTACTTTGAAGGGGGAATGAAATATGCATCTTATCTTTCTCTTCGTATCCGCCCGGCGGGGGAGCAGTTGATTCGGGAAGGCGAAAACCGTACGCTGAAACGTTTCCTGAAAGCATTTCCGGTGGATGGCGCTGTACTGGAGGATCTTCTTTTAAAAGCGGAAAAATATAAAAACACAGAGGCGCAGCTTCTTCTTTTGCAGAAAAAGAGAGAAGTGCAGGGATTTCAAGAGGAAAGCTGGGAATTGTAAAAGTATGAAAGAACAAACAATGCTCTGGGAGAAACTAAAGCGGACGGTCCTTACCAGATTGTGCTGCGAAAGTCCGGGACTTTACGGAACGTTTACCGGAATCTTTCTCGGTATGGAAGAGAAAAATCTGTCGGGTACGGATGGGAGCAGATTTTACTATTCTTTGGAGAAATTTTTCTCTCTCTACAGCCGGGAAGGGAATAAAGGGGTTCTCCGTTTCTTTCTTCACAGCCTTTTTCATGTGCTGTATTTCCATATGAATGTGAAAAAAGAGTGTTATGAAGAAGAATTTTATCACCTGGCCTGTGATATTGTGGTGGAATACACCATAGATTGTCTGGGCATGGAGAGACTGACAGGCACCATGTCAGAAGCAGAAAAAGGATTATGCAGGAAATTGTGGGAGAAAGAGAGCAGTTTATCTGTGAAAGAAGTCTATGACAAACTGAAAAACCGCTATGAAAAGGAAGGAAAAGAAGCCTGCAGAAGGGCTTTTTTTCGCAGGGACAGCCATAGCTTTTGGAAACCCCTGAAGCCCGGGCGTGTCAGAGAAATCCGACAGGCTGCACAGAACCTTGAAAAGGGCAGCCAGTCACAGGGACAGGATGGTTCCGGAAGGCGGGGAAGTGAGGCAGGAGAACAGCAAGAGTGGTATGAGGTACAGGCCAAAAGAAAACGGGATTATTACCGATTTTTGAGAAAATTTGCGGTAGAAAGAGAGGAATTGCAGCTGGACCTGGAGAGTTTTGATTATCTTCCATACTTGATGGGACTGGCCAGGTACGGAAATCTTCCGCTTTTGGAACCTTTGGAATACACAGATGCCCGAAAACTGGAGGAACTGGTGATTGCCATTGATACGTCCGGCTCCTGCAGCCGCCCTGTGGTACAGCGGTTTCTGGAGGAAACTTACGGGGTACTCAGCCGCAGAGAGGATTTTTTCAAAAAGATGAAACTTTACATCCTGCAGTGCGACTGTCTCGTTCAGGAAGCAGCCGTGATAACCAGTGAAAAAGAATGGAAGGAATATCTGAAACGAATCCGAATACAGGGAAGGAGCGGTACGGATTTCCGTCCTGTGTTCCGGTATGTGGAGGAGCTGCAGAAGAAGGGAGAACTGAAGCATTTAAAAGCGCTTCTTTACTATACAGACGGCGACGGGATTTATCCCACAGAGAAAACAGATTATGAGGCAGTATTTCTGCTGACCCGCCAGCCGCTTAAGGAAACAAGGATACCTTCGTGGATTCAGATAATGTACATGGATGAAAGAAATCAGGGAGATAAGACATGAGAAACATTGCACAGGCAAAAGAGGAGATTATCCACACCGTACAGGCTTATACGGCAAAAGATGAAAAGGGAAACTATAAGATTCCGTTGGTCTGCCAGCGCCCCATGCTGCTTATGGGACCGCCGGGCATCGGTAAGACCGCTATTATGAAGCAGATTGCCCGGGAAGAGAAAATCGGACTGGTGGAATATACGCTGACCCATCACACCCGTCAGAGTGCCGTGGGCCTGCCCATTCTGAAAAAGAAAAATTTTGGCGGGAAGGAGTACACGGTAACCGAATATACCATGAGTGAAATCATTGCCTCTGTGTACCAGTGTATGGAACAGCAGCAGGTTTCCGAGGGAATTTTGTTTCTGGATGAAATCAACTGTGTATCGGAAACTTTGGCGCCTACCATGCTGCAGTTTTTACAGAACAAGACTTTTGGAACGCACCGTCTTCCCCCGGGATGGGTGATTGTGGCAGCAGGAAATCCGGAAAGATACAACAAATCTGTCCGGGAGTTTGATATGGTGACTTTAGACCGGGTGCGGAGTATGGAAATTGAAGCAGACTATAAAGTCTGGAGAGCGTATGCCCAAAAGAGGCAGATACATACCGCCGTTTTGGCATATCTGGATTTAAAACAGGAAAATTTTTATCAGATACGGGAAAAACAGGAAGGAAGCTGCTTTGTCACAGCCAGAGGCTGGGAAGATTTATCTCGGATTCTGCAGGTGTATGAGGAACTGGAGATTCCCGTGACAAAGGAACTGGTAGAAGAATATATCCGGGACGGGGAAATTGCCGCAGACTTTGCAGGGTTTTATCAGCTTTGCAGGAAATACGAAAAAGAATGGGAACCGGACAGATTATTTTCTCTGGAAAACCGGGAAAATCCAACAGAAAAGGCAAAACTTTTAGAAGGGGCCGGGCTGGATGAAAAGCTTCTGCTGATGAATGGACTGGAGCAGGGGCTTACAGAACGGGTCAAGACTTGTCTTTTGGAGAAAGCCTACATGAACGGGATTTACGAAGAACTTGCCAGGATAAAGAAAGAGGCTGCGGGTGGCAGGGCATTTGATGAGATTTTGGAATCCTGTATCTGCGGGAAAAAAGAGCGGGATGCTATCCTCAAAGACCAGGGTCTGCTTTCCGGGGAAGAATGGGAAATTCGGCAGCGTGTTACCCGGTGGATTCAGGAAAAGCGGCAGGAAAGGAAACTTCTGGAGGGACAGACAGAAGCCCCCGGTTTTCCCTGGCTGAAAGAAGCGTTTTACAGGGAGACGCTGAAACTGAAAAGAGCAGAAGAGGAAGTCAAAGACGCGCTGGAATACAGCATTACTTTTATGAAAGGAGTGTGCGTCAAAGGCCAGGAACTGGCTCTGTTTCTGACCCATCTATCCGGCAATGAAGAGATTATGGCCTTTATCCGGCAGCATGGCTGTGAAACTTACCTCAAAGAGGGAGAAATCCTGCTGGCCAGTGAAGCGGAAGAAGCCTTAAAGAAAGAAATTCAGGACTTTCAAAAGCAGATTTAAAAGAAAAAAGGAAAAATTTGTAAGTTATTCTTGACTAATTTAGTCAAGAATTGTTATAATCTTAACAAATAAAAAGGAAAGTACATATCAGGAGGAAACAAGAATGAATCAGTGTTTTGGTTGTAACACCTGCGCCAGCGCAGATAAACCGCTGGAAGGATTTATCCGTGAATTGCCAATGGAAACTTCTCATCACAGAGTAGAAGGTCAGAGTACCAAATGCGGCTTTGGTCTGCAGGGTGTCTGTTGCCGTCTGTGTGCCAACGGACCGTGCCGTATCACACCGAAAGCACCAAGAGGAATCTGCGGCGCAACGGCAGACGTGATTGTGGCCCGCAACTTCCTGCGCGCAGTGGCAAGCGGTTCCGGCTGTTACATTCATATTGTGGAAAATACTGCATTAAACGTAAAGAAAACAGCAGAAATTAAAGGGGAGATTAAAGGTGAAAAATCCCTGGCAAGACTGGCTGAAATCTTCGGTGTACAGGGAACAGACAAATGGGATACTGCAAAACAGGTAGCCCAGAAGGTTCTGGATGACTTATATAAACCGGAATATGAAAAAATGGAACTGGTAGAGAAAATGGCTTATGCACCGCGTTTCAAAAAATGGCAGGAGCTGGGCATTTTGCCGGGCGGCGCAAAGAGCGAAGTCTTCCACGGCGTGGTAAAGTGTTCCACAAACTTAAATTCCGACCCGGTTGATATGTATACAGACTGTCTGAAATTGGGTATTTCCACCGGTTTATATGGCCTTACACTTACCAATCTGTTAAATGATGTACTTTTAGGCGAACCGGAACTTCGTATGGCGCCGGTAGGCCTGCGTGTGATTGACCCGGATTACATCAACATCATGATTACCGGACATCAGCACACCATTTTCGTGGATTTACAGGAAAGACTGACTTCCGAAGCCGCTGTTGCAAAGGCAAAAGCAGCAGGCGCGAAAGGCTTCAAGCTGGTAGGCTGCACCTGCGTAGGTCAGGATTTACAGCTTCGCGGCGCACACTATGAGGAAGTCTTTGACGGACATGCAGGAAACAACTACACCAGTGAAGCGGTTCTGGCTACAGGCGGTATTGACGCTGTACTTTCTGAATTTAACTGTACCCTTCCGGGGATTGAGCCCATCTGTGAAGAATTGAAAATCAAACAGATTTGCCTGGATGATGTGGCAAAGAAAGCCAATGCAGAATTGAAACCATTCGTATTTGAAGAGAGAGAAAAACAGAGCGAAGAAATCATTGATGAAATCGTAGAGGCATACAAGGCAAGAAGGGGAAGTGTTCCCATGAATCTGATGCCGGAACACGGAAATGACCACACGTTAACCGGTGTTTCCGAAGGCTCTTTAAAAGATTTCCTGGGCGGCAACTGGAAACCGCTCATTGACCTCATTGTATCCGGAGATATTAAAGGTATTGCTGGCGTGGTGGGATGTTCCAACCTGACTGCAGGCGGCCATGACGTACTCTCCGTAGAACTTACGAAAGAACTGATTGCAAAAGATATTCTGGTTCTGACAGCAGGATGTTCTTCAGGCGGTATTGAAAACTGCGGTCTTATGACACCGGAAGCAGCAAAACTGGCCGGACCGAAGCTTCGCGCAGTTTGTGAAAAATTAAACATTCCTCCGGTATTAAACTTTGGTCCATGTCTGGCTATCGGACGTCTGGAAATCGTGGCTACTGAACTGGCAGAAGCTATCGGTGTGGATATTCCTCAGCTTCCATTAGTGCTTTCCGCTGCACAGTGGCTGGAAGAACAGGCTTTGGCAGACGGCTGCTTCGGTCTGGCTCTGGGACTGCCCCTGCACCTGGGACTGCCTCCATTCGTAACAGGAAGCAAAACAGCCGTAAAACTGCTTACAGAGGATATGAAGAACCTCACAGGCGGACAGGTTATCATCAATGGAGACGCAAAGGAAAGCGCAGACATTCTGGACAAGATTATTGAAGAAAAACGTGCAGGACTGAATATCTAAAATCAACGGGGGTATCTCATGAAAAGAATAATGATAGATGCTGCCAAATGCGATGGGTGCAAAAGCTGCTCCATCGCATGCATGCAGGCACACAGAAAGGACGAAGGCAATGTATATACTCTGGACTTGACAGACATTGCCAATGAATCCCGGAACTATATTTACAAAAATCCAGACGGAAGCTATACGCCGGTTTTCTGCAGACACTGTGACATGCCGGAGTGCGTGATGTCCTGCATGAGCGGCGCGCTTACCAAGGACGAGCAGACAGGGCATGTGCAGTATGATGAGAAAAAATGCGGTTCCTGTTTTATGTGTGTGATGAACTGCCCATATGGGGTGTTAAAACCCGACGACAGTACACATATGAAAGTCATCAAATGTGATTTCTGTATTGAAAAAGGCGAAGAGCCAAGCTGTGTAAAGGCCTGTCCAAAGCAGGCTATCTGGGTTGAGGAGGTGTAGCAGATGGAATATGTGATTTTAGGAGCCGGAGCAGCAGGAATCACTGCGGCAAGGACCATCAGAAAAGCAGATTCTCAGGGGAACATTACCATGCTTTCCACAGATACACAGGTACATTCCCGCTGTATGCTGCACAAATTTTTAAGCCATGAAAGAACCGCAGAAGGGCTGAACTTTGCAGAGACAGATTTTTTTGAGAAAAACAGAATCCACTGGAAACCGGGTGTGACGGTGACAAAGCTGGATACTGCTGCAAAAAAAGTAATGACGGACAAGGGAGAGGAAATCTCTTACGACAAGTTGCTCATTGCCACAGGGGCGGAAAGCTTTATTCCTCCGGTGGGAAATTTAAGAGAGGCAAACAACGTTTTTGGACTGCGCCATTTAAAGGACGCACAGGCTATTGATGCCATGGCAAAAAAGGCAGAAAACATTGCTATTATCGGTTCCGGTCTGGTAGGTCTGGACGCAGCTTACGGCTTAATGGAAACAGGCAAAAAAGTGTCGGTTATCGAGATGGCAGAGCAAATTCTGCCCATTCAGCTGGACAAGACGGGCGCATATGAATACCAGAAGCGTTTTGAAAAGGCAGGTGCTGCCTTTTATCTGGGAAGAAAAGCTGCGGATACTATTATGAATGCAGAGGGAAAGATTACCCGTTTGGTGCTGGACAACGGTACAGAGATTCCCTGTGATTTGGTGATTGTGGCAGCAGGTGTGCGCTCTGCAGTGGCAGGCATGGACGGCGAAGGCATTGTCATTGACCGCGGCCTTCAGGTAAATGAATATCTGGAAACCGGAGCCGCAGATGTCTACGCAGCAGGCGATGTGACAGGACTTTCCGGAATCTGGCCGAATGCCCAGAAACAGGGGGAAACCGCAGCCCTTAATATGTGCGGAAGCAAAGTGGCCTATACAGACCGGTATGCCATGAAAAATACCATAAATTTCTTCGGATTGGTTTCCATGTGCGTGGGGTTGATTGTGCCTGAAGAGGGAGATACTGTAATAGCCAGAGAAGGGGCAAGCAGCTACAAACGCGTAATCTTAAGAGACGGTAAGGTTGCAGGCGTGCTTCTGCAGGGAGATATTTCCCATGGCGGTATCTGGCAGTATCTGATTAAGAACGGTATTCCGGTAGATACCATTGAGAAAGATATTTTCGCTCTGAACTTCGGAGATTTTTACGGAATGAAAGAAAACGGAGAGTATCAGTGGAACACTGCGTTAATGTGAGTTGCAAAAGCGGGTGAAACATGGCTTGACAAAAGCAGGCGGGATTTGTATACTGTCCTTGTATGAGTCAAAGGCAAAGACGGGAACAAGTAGTTTGCAGAGGAACGGACAGAAAGCAGCCGGCAGATGAGAGGCGCGTGGGAATCTGACAGATGAATACCTCCCTGAGCTTCACACCGAAAAGCAATGAGTAGGCTGTGACGGATGGGTGTACGTTACAACACCATGAGTATCGCTTACGCTGTACTTGCAGAGGCAGACCAGTGCGAACTGGCTGTGAATAAAGGTGGTAACACGGGAATTTCAGAGTTCTCGTCCTTTTATAAATTGAGAAAGGACGAGGGCTCTTTTTGATTTTCAAAAAACCTCTCCTTTCCGGAAAAAGCAGAAGAAAAGGAGAATACAGAGATGAAAATTTATGACGAACTGGTTGCCAGAGGATTGATTGCTCAGGTAACGGACGAAGAAGAAATCAGAGAACTGGTGAACAACGGAAAAGCAACATTTTACATTGGTTTTGACCCGACTGCAGACAGTCTTCATGTGGGACACTTTATGGCTCTGTGCCTGATGAAACGCCTGCAGATGGCAGGCAATAAGCCCATTGCCCTTATCGGCGGCGGAACCGGATACATCGGCGACCCTTCCGGAAGAAGCGATATGCGTTCTATGATGACCCCGGAAATGATTCAGCACAACTGTGACTGCTTTAAAAAGCAGATGGAACGTTTCATTGATTTCTCTGAAGGAAAAGCTTTGATGGTGAATAACGCAGACTGGCTGTTGGATTTGAATTATGTGGAACTTTTAAGAGAAGTGGGTCCGCATTTCTCTGTAAACCGTATGCTTACTGCTGAATGCTACAAGCAGCGTATGGAAAAGGGACTCAGCTTCCTGGAATTTAACTACATGATTATGCAGAGTTACGACTTCTACATGCTGTACCAGAAATACGGCTGTAACATGCAGTTCGGCGGAGATGACCAGTGGAGCAATATGCTGGGCGGAACGGAGTTAATCAGAAGAAAGCTGGGTGAAAATGCCTGTGCCATGACCATTACCCTGCTTTTGAACTCCGAAGGCAAGAAAATGGGCAAGACACAGTCCGGCGCTGTATGGTTAGACCCCAACAAGACTTCTCCTTTCGATTTCTATCAGTACTGGAGAAATGTGGCAGACGCAGACGTACTGAAATGTATCCGTATGCTCACCTTCCTGCCGTTAGAGCAGATTGATGAAATGGACAGCTGGGAAGGCAGCCAGTTAAACAAAGCCAAAGAAATCCTGGCTTACGAGCTGACCGAACTGGTACACGGAAAAGAAGAAGCAGAAAAGGCGCAGGAAGCAGCCAGAGCATTATTCACCAGCGGAAATGCGGCAAATATGCCTTCTGCAAAAATTGAGGAAAGCGCGCTGACAGACGGAAACATAGACTTAATTTCTCTTCTGGTAAACAGCGGACTGGCCAATACACGCTCCGAAGCCAGACGCGCCATTGAGCAGGGCGGTGTGTCCGTGGACGGAGAGAAAATTACAGATATCAAATACCTGCTTGCAGGAGAAAAACTGCAGGGTGAAGGTATTGTATTGAAAAAAGGGAAGAAAAACTTCAGAAAAGTAACTATGGCGTAAAAAGAAGGGGCCTTGTAGCAAAAAGAATTTCTTGCATAACCGGATTCTTGAAATTATAATCAGTCTTATGAAACAGCAACAGAATAAAAGGAGGTTTCCCACCTATGATTCAGCAGATTATCGAATATAACCGAGAATTTGTAAAAAAAGAGAGCTACAAACCCTATATTACCAGCAAATACCCTGACAAAAAACTGGCGATTCTTACCTGTATGGATACCCGGCTGACAGAACTTCTGCCGGCAGCACTTGGTATCCGGAATGGAGATGCTAAAATCATCAAAAATGCTGGCGGTGTCATTACCCATCCCTATGGAAGTGTTGTCCGCAGTCTTCTGGTTGCACTCCTGAAACTTGGTGTGCAGGAAATTATGGTCATTGGTCATACAGATTGCGGTGTTCAGGGAATGGATGCTGAAGAAATGCTGGAAAAGCTCACACACCGGGGAATACCGAAAGAACACATTGATATTGTCCGGCGGAGCGGAATTGACCTGAATCAATGGCTGGGAGGTTTCTCTTCTTCTGAAGAATCTGTCCGTGAAACAACTGCGGCGCTGAAAAACCATCCTCTGATGCCGAAAGATGTAACTATACAAGGCTTTATCATGGATTCTGTTACCGGTGCACTGACCAGCATCTGTTAAGTTATGAAAGGAAGGGCGCGATTTATTTTGAGTCACGCCCTCCACAAAAGATTTCTCGTATAGTTTTATAAAATGATATTGTCTTCTCTCAGTGTTTGTAGTAGAATAAAGCTAAATCAAAAAAGTCTGCGCTGCATTCCATTCGGCGTGTATACATTTTCTATTGGATTCTATTTCATTCTTATTTTCATTTTATCTTCGTTTTCATCAGATTCTTTTATTTCCCGGATAAAGTAGTAAAAAGAAGAAACATTCCCATTGTGCAGGTGCAGACGGAAAGAGGCTGTCTTATGAAGAAAGAGGGAATTTTGTTTCAAGGTCTCTGTATACAAGAAAGGCAAAGACTGGATTTTGTGGAGGAGGAAGGCTTTTACTATGAGAAGAGAAAACCGTATCAAAAGACGGAAAAAAAATATGCAGATGTCACCTATTTTCTCCTTTACATTATAAGCAAGAACCAGATGTGCAGAGAGATGGTGCAGGATATGGAAACGCAGTGGCTGGAGTATCTCCGGGAGAGGGCAGGAAACAGTGTCTATCAGGGAGAAGGATTCTGGGACAGCCTGTCAGGAGAGGAAAAAATATGTGCAGAAGCAGTTTTAGGACTTTTGGAGGATATCCGGGGGGATGAGGAAGAACGGGCAGAACTGGCTTGGATTGGGTTTTGGTATCTGATTTACAAAGGATTCCAGGAGACCTATTGCTTTTTCAAAAACATTCCCCGAACTACTTTTCAGGTGCTCTGTCAGCGGGCCGGGGAGAAAAAACGAGAACGCTGTATGGGAATCAGTTATTTATGTATGGAATTTTTGTTTGCAGAAGAATTGGGGGTGCAGATAGAGAAAAATGGGACGTATCCCCTTTTGTACGGCTGTATGAAAACCTGTCAAAAGATGTGGGAGAGTTGTCTGGAAAGTGAAAAAACGAAATAAAAAAGGAAAAAAGGCACATTCTATAGACAGAGTGTCAGAAACAAAAGTCCTTTTCAAAAGAAAATCTAAAAAATAGTAAAAATCTTCTGTTAAAGCTGTTAAAAAATTGTCAAAAACTATTGAAAAAAAAACCGAAACAAGGTACAATTATAATTGGCAGAGATTGGTTTTACTATTGTAATGTAATGCAGTGAACCGGAGATGATTTCTGCGCGAAAACCGGATGAGGCGTGCGGTAACAGTGCGGAAATCCCGGTAAGCAGCAGGCAGATTTTTTCTGCTGTGAAAAATAAATTTAAGATGGAGGGCTGAACAATGAGTAGTACAGCACAAACCTTAGCAAGTAAAAGAATTAATTCTTTACTTGATGAGAACAGCTTTGTTGAAATCGGCGGCTATGTAACAGCCAGAAACACAGACTTCAACTTATCTGAAAAAGAAACACCGGCAGACGGCGTCGTTACCGGATACGGTGTCATTGACGGCAGCCTGGTATATGTGTACAGCCAGGACGCCTCCGTGTTAAACGGTTCCATTGGTGAAATGCATGCGAAAAAAATTGCAAATCTGTACGATTTGGCCATGAAGACAGGCGCACCGATTATCGGTCTGCTTGATTGTGCCGGCTTAAGACTGCAGGAAGCAACGGATGCATTAAATGCTTTTGGTGAAATCTACACAAAACAGGTTATGGCCTCTGGCGTAATTCCTCAGATTACAGGAATTTTCGGTACCTGCGGCGGCGGACTTGCAGTGGTTCCTGCACTGACAGACTTTACTTTCATGGAAGACACAAAGGGAAGACTGTTTGTAAATTCCCCGAATGCACTGGAAGGAAACGAAATTTCCAAGTGTGATACTTCAAGCGCTGCATACCAGAGCGAACATGCAGGCTTGGTAGATGTTGTGGGAAGTGAAGAAGAAATTTTAGGACAGATGAGAACTCTGATTTCCATGCTTCCGTCCAATTTTGAAGATAATTCTTCCTATATAGAGTGTGCAGATGATTTAAACCGTGTTTGCCCGGAACTGGAAAACTGTGTGGGAGATACTTCTATTGCACTTTCTCAGATTGCAGACAACCAGGAATTCTTTGAAGTAAAAGCAGCTTATGCAAAAGATATGGTAACAGGTTTCATCCGCTTAAACGGTGCAACGGTAGGTTGTGTTGCAAACAGAAGCGAAGTTTACAACGAAGAAGGCGAAAAGACAGAAACTTTTGAAAACGTATTATCCGCAAGAGGCTGCAAGAAAGCGGCTGAATTTGTGAAATTCTGTGATGCATTTGAAATTCCGGTTCTGACTCTTACCAATGTAAAAGGATACAAAGCGACAAAATGCTCTGAGTCCAATATGGCAAGAAACGCAGCAGAACTGACAAATGCTTTCATCAGTGCAACGGTTCCAAAGGTAAACATTGTAATTGGCGAAGCTTTCGGAAGCGCTTACCTGACTATGAACAGCAAATCTACAGGCGCGGATATGGTATTTGCATGGCCAAACGCACAGATTGGTATGATGGACGCGAAACTGGCTGCCAAAATCATGTATGCAGACGCAGACGCAGCTACTATTAATGAAAAAGCAGCAGAATATGCAATGCTGCAGTCCAGCGCTCTTTCTGCAGCAAAGAGGGGTTATGTGGACACTATCATTGAAGCAGAAGATACAAGAAAATATGTAATTGGCGCATTTGAAATGCTGTTCACTAAGAGAGAAGACCGCCCAAGCAAGAAACATGGCACAGTTTAAGCGAGGGGGAGATGATATGAAACAGAGATGGAAAAAAATAGGCAGTTTAGTATCAATCGGTGTTCTGGTATTTTCTCTGTCCGCCTGCGGTCAGACGAAAGATGAAATCAACAGTACGGTACAGAATAATCTCTATCAGACTACTGTTGCTACGGTACAGTCTCTGGTGCAGTATGACAAGGCGACAATGGAACAGTCCATAGAAGAAAATCCGAACATGGACGACTTTACCAAGAATGCATTTGTTTCCTGGGGAGATTCTTCCGAAGAACTGGGTGCATTTAAGGAATTTAAAGAAACAACACCGGAAGAGGCCGTAAAGAAAGACGGAAGCCAGTATGTCATCACTTTAGAGGCAGAGTTTGAAAACAGGGACGCTGTGGTAGAAATGGTATACGACAGCAAGCTGAACGCAGAAAGCGTGGGATTCAGTGCAGACTACAGCATGAAAGAAAAAATGCTTGATGCGGTTATGAACGCCATTGTAGGTCTTGCAACCGTATTTATCATGCTGATTTTCTTAAGCTTTGTGATTTCTCTGATGAAATATGTACCAAAGCTGGAAGCAGCTCTGACAAAGAAGAAAGATTCCAACCAAGCGGTACCTGCACAGGAAGACAATATTGCAGCAGTCAACAGCGCACCAGCGCCTGCACCGGTACAGGAAGAACTGGCAGATGACGGCGCTTTGGTGGCGGTTATTGCCGCAGCTATTGCAGCAGCAGAAAATACGTCCACAGACAGCTTTGTGGTACGTTCTATCAGAAAATCAAACAAAAGAAGCTGGAAATAAGTTTTAGTGGTAGGAGGAAAGAAATATGAAATCTTATACAATTACAGTAAATGGCGTTGCATATGATGTAACCGTAGAAGAAGGAAGCGGAAACGCTGCACCTGCAGCAGCACCTAAGGCAGCACCGAAAGCTGCTCCAAAAGCAGCACCGGCTGCAAAACCTGCAGCAGCGGCAGCAGGGGCGATTGAAGTAAAAGCATCTGTTCCTGGTAAAGTCTGCAAAATCGAAGCAAACGTAGGACAGGCTTTAAAAGCCGGTGACCCGATTGTCATTCTGGAAGCCATGAAAATGGAAATTCCGGTTGTTGCACCTCAGGATGGTACACTTGCAGGCATTAACGTAGCTGTAGGCGATGCAGTAGAAAACGGTGCTGTACTGGCATCCATGAACTAGAATTTGCATACAGTGTAAATTCCCAAGAAACAGGTACAGATACCTGTGAATAACGAAATAAATGGGAGGTAAAAAAATGTCTAACATTGCAGATACAGTGTCAAACCTGATTGGGCAGACAGCTTTTATGAATCTGACATGGGGCAATCTGATTATGATTTTAGTAGCATTTGTCTTTTTATTCCTTGCTATTAAAATGGGATTTGAGCCGCTTTTGCTGGTGCCAATCGCTTTTGGTATGCTGCTGGTAAATATCTACCCGGATATTATGGCCAGCGCAGAAGAAACGTCCAATGGAGTAGCCGGACTTCTTCATATTTTCTATATTCTTGATGAATGGAGTGTGCTCCCATCTTTGATTTTCCTTGGTGTAGGTGCCATGACAGACTTTGGTCCTTTGATTGCCAATCCAAAGAGTTTCTTAATGGGTGCAGCAGCACAGCTGGGTATTTATGTTGCCTATTTCCTGGCTATCTTTATGGGATTCAACGGAAAAGCAGCAGCAGCTATTTCTATTATCGGTGGTGCTGACGGCCCGACTTCTATCTTCCTGGCAGGAAAGCTGGGACAGACGGGACTTATGGGAGCTATTGCCGTAGCGGCTTATTCCTATATGTCCTTAGTGCCGATTATTCAGCCGCCGATTATGAAGCTTCTGACTACAGAAGAGGAAAGAAAAATTAAAATGGAACAGCTTCGTCCCGTATCCAAACTGGAAAAAATCCTGTTCCCGATTATCATTACCGTTGTTGTTTGTCTGATTCTGCCTACCACAGCACCACTGGTTGGTATGCTGATGCTGGGTAACCTGTTCCGTGAATCAGGGGTTGTAAAACAGCTTACAGAGACAGCTTCCAATGCTCTTATGTACATTGTTGTTATTCTGCTGGGTACTTCCGTAGGAGCTGCAACAAGTGCTGAGGCTTTCCTGAAACTGGATACGCTGAAAATTGTAGCATTAGGTCTGGCAGCGTTTGCATTCGGTACAGCCGGAGGTGTGCTTCTGGGTAAACTGATGTGCAAGCTGACCCACGGCAAGATTAATCCGCTGATTGGTTCTGCCGGTGTATCCGCAGTACCTATGGCTGCCCGTGTATCCCAGAAGGTTGGTGCAGAAGCAGACCCGACCAACTTCCTGCTCATGCATGCAATGGGACCAAATGTGGCCGGTGTTATCGGTACAGCCGTAGCAGCTGGTACTTTCATGGCTATCTTTGGTGTATAAACCAAGAAATATAAATGGAGGAAAAAAAGATGGCAGACGTAGTAAAAAAACCAATAAAAATTACTGAAACAATTCTGCGTGACGCACATCAGTCTCTGATTGCTACTAGAATGACAACAGAGCAGATGTTGCCTATGGTGGAAAAGCTGGATAAAGTCGGCTACCATTCCGTAGAGTGCTGGGGTGGAGCAACTTTTGATGCTTCCCTGCGTTTCTTAAAGGAAGATCCATGGGAAAGACTTCGTAAATTCCGTGATGGATTTAAAAATACAAAATTGCAGATGTTATTCCGCGGACAGAATATCCTGGGATACCGTCCATATGCAGACGACGTAGTGGAATATTTCGTACAGAAATCCATTGCAAACGGTATTGATATCATTCGTATCTTTGACTGTTTAAACGATCTTCGCAACCTGCAGACAGCAGTAAAAGCAGCCAATAAAGAGAAAGGACACGCACAGGTGGCGCTGTCTTATACTCTGGGTGATGCTTATACTCTGGACTACTGGGTAGAAATGGCAAAGAAAGTAGAAGATATGGGTGCAGATTCTATCTGTATCAAGGATATGGCAGGTCTTCTGCTTCCGTATACAGCAACCGAACTGGTAACAGCTTTAAAAGAAGCTGTAGATATTCCGATTCAGCTGCATACACACTATACTTCCGGTGTTGCTTCCATGACTTACTTAAAAGCCGTAGAAGCAGGCGTAGACGTTATTGATACTGCTATGTCACCGTTCGCTCTGGGAACTTCCCAGCCAGCTACAGAAGTTATGGTAGAGACCTTCAAGGGAACTCCATACGACACAGGTTTTGACCAGAAATTACTGGCAGAAATCGCAGACTACTTCCGTCCAATCCGTGACGAGGCTTTAGACAGCGGTCTTCTGAATCCGAAGAACCTGGGTGTAAACATCAAAACACTGTTATATCAGGTACCGGGCGGTATGCTTTCCAACCTGACATCCCAGTTAAAAGAACAGCACGCAGAAGACAAATTCTACGATGTGCTGGAAGAAGTGCCAAGAGTGCGTAAAGACCTTGGTGAACCGCCGCTGGTTACTCCATCTTCTCAGATTGTGGGTACACAGGCTGTATTTAATGTCATCATGGGCGAGCGTTACAAGATGGTGACAAAAGAAACCAAAGATGTATTAAGCGGAAAATACGGTGTAACTGTAAAACCGTTTGACAAAGAGGTACAGAAGAAATGTATCGGTGACACAGAAGTCATTACCTGCCGTCCGGCTGATTTGATTCAGCCTGAACTGGATACCTTAAGAGGCGAAATGGCTCAGTGGTCCGAACAGGAAGAAGACGTACTTTCTTACGCACTGTTCCCACAGGTTGCTACAGACTTCTTCAAATACAGAGAAGCACAGCAGACAAAGGTAGACCCTAAGGAAGCAGATACGAAAAACGGAGCTTATCCGGTATAAAATAGCATTGTCCAAGCAGAGCAAGAAAAGCGAAGGCTCAGAAGTCCTTAACGGGACATCTGGGCCTTCGCTTTTTTCAATACTTCAAGGTCAGATTTTGTGACCTTTAGATTGGTTTTATAGGATTTTCCGTCCGGACAGGTGACCTGCACATCAATGACAGTGCCTTCCTGGGCCGCGTGATTGGAAACAGCTTTCAGAAAAGGGAAGAGCTTTGGATGGTTTTTCTCAATGGTATTTTTCATACGGCGAAGTTCCATAAGCTTCAAAGGATTCATCATAAGTCAGTGCCTCCTAGGTATGTATTTTTCTCTGAAAAAGGGGTTGAGTTGGAAACAGTATAGAGGAGAGAAGGAAAAAAGTCAACAGAAAGAAAATTTTTGCTGAAACTTTTTCTTTTTTGTGCTATGATAGGGTACATGTGAAAGAATCAGCAAAGAGGGGTCAGAAGATGAACAATACAGAGCATTTGCTCAGTAAAATGAACCAACAATATCAAAATTTCAGTAAAGGACAGAAAAAGCTGGCGGCCTATATCCGGGAAAATTATGATAAAGCCGCCTTTCTTACGGCTGCAAAGCTGGGAGAAACCGTAGGAGTCAGTGAGTCCACGGTGGTCCGTTTTGCTATTTATCTGGGATATAAGGGGTATCCGGAGTTTCAGAGGGAATTGGAAGAACTGGTACGCAACAAATTAAATTCCATACAGAGAATGGAGGTTACCTATGGAAAGGTGCCGCAGTCTGAAATCTTAGATACGGTCCTTCATTCAGATATTGAAAAGATTAAGATGACACTGGAAGCCGTAGATCATGAGGCTTTTGAACTGGCTATTGAGACGATTTTAAAGGCACGGAATATTTATATTGTAGGAATCCGAAGCTGTGCGCCTCTGGCGGGCTTTCTGGCTTTTTATCTGAATCTCATCTGTGACGGGGTACATCTTTTGAATACCAACAGTTCCAGCGAGTTGTTTGAACAGATGATTCGGATAGGCGAAGAGGACGTGATTATTGGTATCAGTTTCCCCCGGTATTCCATGAGAACCTTAAAGGCACTGGAATTTGCCAATAACAGAAATGCCAAGGTTGTTACGCTGACAGACAGTATTCATTCTCCTATGAATCTGTACTCCTCCTGCAATCTTATTGCCAGAAGTGATATGGCGTCCATTGTAGACTCCCTGGTTGCGCCTCTGAGCGTGATTAATGCCCTGGTGGTGGCGCTCAGTATGCGGAAGCAGAAGGATGTCGTGGAAACCCTGGGATCCCTGGAAAAAATCTGGGATGAATACCAGGTATACAACAAAGATGAGATTAATGTGGCAGATAACCATGACATTGAGTTAAAAAAGACAGAAGTACCCCGGAAATCCAGGGATTAAAGGAGTGTTTTATGGCTAAAATAATAATTATAGGAGGAGGCGCCGCCGGAATGGCAGCGGCGGTCTTTCTGGGGGAACAGAACCATCAGGTACACCTCTTTGAAAAAAATGAAAAGCTTGGGAAAAAGCTGTTTATTACAGGAAAGGGACGCTGCAATATCACCAATTCCTGTGATGAGGAGACTTTTTTTCAATCTGTTGTCAGTAACCCTAAGTTTCTTTACAGCGCTTTTTACGGCTATACAAACCGGGATGTCATCGCTTTTTTTGAAAGTCTGGGACTGGCTGTAAAAGAAGAGCGGGGCGGCAGAATTTTTCCGGTATCTGACCATTCCTCTGATGTGATTAAGGTTTTGGAGCAGCGGATGAAAGCGTTGGATGTGAAGATACATTTAAAAAGCAGAGTGGAAAAAGTGTTGACGGAAAACTCCCTGGAGGGGGAAGAGAAGATACGGGGCGTACTTTTGGAAAACGGAGCCGAAATTTTGGCGGACAGAGTCATTGTAGCCACAGGAGGCTGTTCTTATCAGGCCACGGGCTCTACGGGAGACGGTTATACCTTTGCAAGGGAAACCAATCATAAAGTGACGGAACTGCGTCCTGCTCTGGTTCCGATAGAGACAAAGGAAGAATATGTAAAAGACATGCAGGGGCTGGCTTTAAAAAATGTCCGCTTTACTGTAAAAGACGGAAAGAAAGTGCTGTATGATGATTTTGGAGAACTGCTTTTTACCCACTTTGGGATTTCCGGTCCTTTAGTGCTGACAGCCAGTTCCCGCATTGGGAAGAAGCTGGAAAAAAAGGAACTTCAGGCTTTTCTGGATTTGAAGGCAGCCTTGTCAGAGGAGCAGTTGGACGGAAGGCTTTTGCGGGAGTTTGAAAACGGAAAGAACAAACAGTTTAAAAACGTCATAACCGGCATGTTTCCGGCAAAGCTGTATCCAGTCATGCTTTCTCTGGGAGGGATTCCTCCGGAAAAGAAAGTCAACGAAATTACAAAAGAGGAAAGGCGGGAGTTCATCCAAGTGATAAAGCACTTCCCTCTGACGCTTACGTCCCTCAGGGGATTTCGGGAGGCCATTATCACTCAGGGCGGTGTCACCGTAAAAGACATTCAGCCAAAAAACATGGAGTCGAAAAAGGTGAAAGGGCTTTTCTTTATTGGTGAGGTATTAGATTTAGATGCCGTAACCGGCGGGTTTAACCTGCAGATTGCCTGGTCTACAGCCAAAGCGGCAGCAGAGGAAAGTTTTGAATAAACAGCAAAGGAGAAAAAGATATGTCAGTAAATATCGCCATTGACGGTCCGGCAGGTGCCGGAAAAAGTACCATAGCCAAGGCTGTGGCAAAAGAACTGGAATTTATTTATGTGGATACAGGCGCCATGTACCGCGCTATGGCGCTGCACCTTCTGCGCCAGGGGATTGTTCCCGGGGAAGAAGCGCAGATGGATGCAGCCTGTGAAAATGCAGAAATTTCCATTGTATATGAAAACGGCGCCCAACAGGTGCTGTTAAACGGCGAGAATGTGACCGGAGATTTGCGCAGGGAGGAAGTGGGGAATATGGCTTCCGTCAGTTCTGCAAGACCCCGTATCCGGGAAAAACTGGTGGAACTGCAGCGTGTTCTGGCTTCCCAGACCGATGTGGTTATGGATGGACGCGATATCGGCACCTGCGTTTTGCCGGATGCAGATGTGAAAATTTATCTTACGGCCAGCGCCCGCACAAGAGCCCTGAGAAGGTGCCGGGAACTGGAAGAAAAGGGAGTCTCCTGTGTGCTGGAAGAAATTGAAGCAGACATTAACGACAGAGATTACAGAGATATGACCAGAGAGATTTCTCCCCTTAGAAAGGCCGAAGACGCTGTGCTGGTAGACTCCTCTGAAATGTCCATTGAGGAAGTAAAAGAGGCCATTATCCGTCTCTACCGGGAAAGCCGGAAGTAAAGAAAGCGGGGGAGAGGCATATGGAAGTAAAAGTTGCAAAAACCGCGGGCTTTTGCTTTGGCGTAAAGCGGGCAGTGGAAAAAGCCTATGAAGTGGCAGAACAGACCGCCGGCGGGGTTTATACTTATGGACCCATTATTCACAACGAAGAAGTGGTGTCGGATTTGGAGAAAAAAGGCGTCCGGGTTTTAGAGTCCGAAGAAGAACTGAGAAATCTGCAGGATGGCACAGTGATTATCCGGTCTCATGGTGTGCCGAAATATATTTATGACCTTTTGAAGGAAAAGCAGATAGCCTGTGTGGACGTTACCTGTCCCTTTGTTCTGAAAATTCATCGGATTGTGGCCGAAGAAAGCCTGAAAGGCCGCCACATCGTCATTGTAGGCAATGCGGACCATCCGGAAGTGGTGGGAATTAAGGGCTGGTGTGAAGGTCCCTGCACGGTGATTAAGACAAAGGAAGAGGCAAAAAAATTCCTGGAAGAAGGCCATGAAAAGGTGTGTATTGTATCCCAGACGACATTTAATTACAATAATTTTCAAGAAATAGTTGAAATTTTGGGCGAAAAGCGTTATGATAGGCTTGTTATAAATACGATTTGTAATGCAACACAAGACAGACAGTCTGAAGCAGAAGAAATCGCTAAGCAAGTAGATACCATGATTGTCGTGGGAGGCAGACATAGCTCCAATACTCAGAAGCTATATGAAATTTGTAAAAGCGAATGTGAAAATACTTATTATATACAGACACTTGCTGACTTGGATTCTGATAGTTTCCGATCCGTTCAATGTGTAGGTATTACAGCAGGGGCATCAACCCCAAATAAAATAATTGAGGAGGTTTCAAAACATGTCAGAATTAAGTTTTGAACAAATGCTGGATGAAACATTTAAAACAATTAGGAATGGAGAGGTAGTCGAAGGTACAGTTATCGATGTGAAAGAAGACCAGATTATTCTGAACATTGATTATAAAGCTGACGGTATCATTACCAGAAGTGAATATTCTAATGACCAGAACTTAGACCTTAGAACTGTTGCTCAGCCAGGTGACACTATGGAAGCAAAAGTCCTGAAGTTAAACGACGGAGACGGACAGGTTCTCTTAACATACAAGAGACTGGCTGCTGATAAAGGCAACAAGAGACTCGAAGAAGCATTTGAAAATAAAGAAGTGCTGACAGCAAAAGTAAACCAGGTATTAGACGGCGGTTTAAGCGTACTTGTAGAAGAAGCAAGAGTATTCATTCCTGCAAGTCTGGTGTCCGACACTTACGAAAAAGACCTGACAAAATATCAGGATCAGGAAATTGAATTTGTTATCACAGAGTTCAATCCAAAAAGACGCCGTGTTATCGGTGACAGAAAACAGCTTCTGGTAGCTAAGAAAGAAGAACTGAAGAAAGAACTTTTCGAGAAAATCCATGCAGGAGATGTTGTAGAAGGAACTATCAAAAACGTTACAGACTTTGGTGCATTTATTGACCTTGGCGGCGCTGACGGTCTTCTTCACATTTCTGAAATGTCATGGGGAAGAGTAGAAAACCCGAAAAAAGTATTCAAAGCAGGGGATAAGATTACTGTCCTGATTAAAGAAATCAACGGGGATAAGATTGCGTTAAGCCTGAAATTTGAAGACCAGAATCCATGGTTGCATGCAGCTGAAAAATATGCAGTAGGAAATGTTGTAGAAGGCAAAATTGCCCGCATGACAGATTTTGGTGCATTTATTGAATTAGAGCCAGGTGTAGACGCTCTTCTTCATGTTTCTCAGATTTCCAGAGCACATGTAGAAAAACCATCTGATGTATTAAAAGTAGGTCAGGTTGTTTCTGCAAAAGTTGTTGATTTCAACGAAGAAGAAAAGAAAATCAGCCTCAGCATGAAAGTTCTTGAGCCAGCTCAGGACGAAGCAGAAGAGACAGTAGAAGAATAATAAAAAATCTTTTTTATTAAAAACAGCCCTCACTTTTTAGTGATGGCTGTTTTTAAAATTCCATGGACATAAGAGAGAAGGGTTTCCTGGGAAGCGTTTTCAAAGGGCCAGAGTGCATATTTTTCTTTGGCATGATAGTCCTCCTGGAGAAGAGGAAGGTTTGGAGAGCCGGGAGCATAGACAAAGCAGCCGGATACTTTTTTGCAGCAGTTGTGAGCCTTTGCTTTTTGCCGTCGGCTTTTGTCCAGATAAAGAGCTATGCTTTTGTGTACCGCCTCATCTTCATAGGGAAGATAATAATAGTTTTGATAATCTGGGTAGAAATATTTCAGGGTGCCTTGGTAGAGAGGCATTTTTATTTTGGCTGTAGTATTTAATACAGTAATGTAACAAAAAGGCAAAGCTGCAGAAAGAGCAGCGCACACCGAATGTTTCATGGAAAGAGTAAACAGAAGTTTCCGAAGGGGAGTTCCTTCCGGGCTGTTTTCTGTGAGCTCTTCGGCTTTTTCTATGGTATATTCCCGGTTTAAAAGCTGGCGCAGCCCGCCCAGGGGAAGGAGGGCTGCCATACCTTTGAGGTCATCGCTGTTGTGTAGCAGAAGAAGTTTCTGGCTCTGTGTATCAGGAGATTTTACATAGTTTTGATAAATTTTTATCATTTCTTTGCCGGATAACAGGTCTTCTCTGGGATAAGAAACCAGATTTTCAAAATCTTTTTGTCTGTGGCCGGGCATTTGACGGAAAAAACAGGGCATGCGGAGGAGCTCCCGGTATAAATCTATCTGAGGCATATCAGAGAAAGTCTGGGGAATTTGCAAAGCTTTGCAGCGGTTGGCCAGATAGGGGACATCAAAGGAAGCGCCGTTAAAGTGTACCAGATATTTTTTAGAGGAAGCTATGCGGCAGAATTCCTTTAAAAGCAGGCTTTCTGATGTATCATCGCTGTGCTCTGACAGAAACTGGCAGAGTTCAAAGTCCTGGGCGTCTTCTCTTTGGAAGAGAAGCCCTATGAGAAAAACACGGCTGTTTTTCGGACTCAGTCCTGTAGTTTCAATGTCGAAAAACAGGAAATCCGAAGGATTGGAATCGGGTGAAAAAAATCCGGATTTCAGTTCTGGTGATAATGTATAGATAATTTGTTTATTTGTTATCATTTTAACAAAATCCTTTCAAATTGTTCTTGAAATAGTACGAAAAATCACTAAAAAATTCTAGTGATTTTCGTAAAAAAATGTTATATTATATAACGAAGGAGAAAAGCATGGATATTACAATAGCAGGGATATCTCTATATTATATCATAAGTTGGTTTTTTATCTACAGTTTTTTAGGCTGGGTATGGGAATCCGCATATGTATCTGTGAAAAAAGGAAAACCCGTAAACAGAGGATTTATCAATGGCCCACTGTGTACTATTTATGGCGCAGGTGCAGTCAGTGTATATCTGATTTTAAAGCCTTTTGACGGGAATCTGCTGATTCTCTATGCAGGCGGGGTTGTAACGGCCACACTTCTGGAACTGGTAACCGGCTGGCTGATGGAGAAAATTTTCCATACCAGATGGTGGGATTACAGTAAACAGAAGTTTAATTTTCATGGGTACATTTGTGTCGGGGCTTCCCTGGGCTGGGGTGTATTTACCGTTTTACTGTTCCAGGTACTTCACCCGTTTGTGTCCTGGCTGACTGGATTGTATCCGCAGTCTGTGGGAAAAATTGTACTTTTGATTGTGACTCTTTTGTATCTTGTGGACTTTATTTCATCGGCAGCCGCAGCTTTTGGTCTGAGCAAGGCCTTTGCCAAAGCGGAGGATATGCTGGAGGATCTTACTGTGTATTTGCAGGGTACCAGGGTCTATGAGACGAAAGAGGAGATTCGGGAGAAGCTGGAATCTGTCAGAAATTACCGGCGGTTACAGGATTCTCTGGAATGGCTGTCCGGCAGAAAGCAGGAAATTCTGGAACGCTTTGAAAGTCTGGTACAGGACAGACGCCTCTTGGATGCAGAGAGTTATATGGAGAAAAAACGGGAATTGGAACAGCGTCTGGACGAATATGTAAAAAAATATACCGATATCCGCAAAAAACAGAGCCGTATCAGGAAACGTATGGTCTGCGCGTATCCTGAACTGAAAAGTCAGTTTAAAACTTACAGAGAAAAGCATCAGAAAAAAAAGACAGACTAATAGCAGGAGTATAATCAGAAACATCTGATTATCGATAGATAAAGGAGGGACAAATTATGGCGTTTTTAACCTTTAGGGGTGGCGTTCACCCTTACGATGGAAAAGAACTGTCCAAAGAAAAGCCTGTCCGGGAATTTTTGCCCGGGAAAGAACTGGTATATCCGCTTTCACAGCATATTGGTGCTCCGGCACAGCCTGTTGTGAAAAAAGGGGATTACGTTCTGGCGGGCCAGAAAATTGCAGAAATGGGAGGCTTCGTTTCTGCGCCTGTTCACGCATCTGTGTCAGGAACTGTGAAAGAAATAAAGAAAGTCAGAAATAATGTAGGCGCTATGGTAGATGCCATTGTCATTGAAAATGATGAAAAGTATGAAACCGCAGAGTTTCAGCCGGCGCAGTCTCTGGAAAGTCTCACAAAAGAGGAAATTATAGCCAGAATCAAAGAGGGCGGCGTAGTAGGTATGGGAGGAGCAGGTTTCCCTACCCATGTAAAGCTTTCTCCAAAAGAACCGGATAAGATTGAATATGTACTGGTAAACGGTGCAGAGTGTGAACCTTATCTGACTTCTGATTACCGCCGTATGCTGGAACAGCCGGAGTGGATTATCAATGGTTTGAAATGTATTCTCAAGCTTTTTGACAATGCCAAAGGCTATATTTGTATTGAAGACAACAAGCCGGATTGTATTGCAAAAATCAGCGAGCTGGTGAAAGATGAGCCGAGAATTGAGGTCAGCACCTTAAAGACCAAATATCCTCAGGGCGCAGAGCGCTGCCTCATTGCGGCAGTCAGCGGCAGGGAAATCAATTCTTCCATGCTTCCGGCAGACGCGGGCTGCGTAGTAGACAATGTGGATACCGTATGTGCGGTATACCGGGCTGTTATGAAAGGCGAACCGGTTATGGACCGTATTGTTACCATTACAGGAGATGCCGTAGCAGAGCCCTGTAATTTAAAGGCACGCACAGGTACGTCTTTTGCGGAGCTTCTGGAAGCGGCAGGCGGTTTGAAGCAGCCTGCGGAAAAAATGATTTCCGGCGGTCCTATGATGGGATTTGCTATGTTTGATTATCATGTGCCGGTAGTAAAGACTTCTTCTGCGCTGCTGTGCATGACAAAAGATGAGGTTTCTGCCCAGGAACCTGCCGCATGTATCAACTGCGGCAGATGTGTCACGGCCTGTCCGGCCAGACTGGTACCCTCCAGACTGGCAACGTATTCGGAGAACGGCCGGGAAGAGATGTTTGTAAAATATCATGGTATGGAATGTGTGGAATGTGGCTGCTGCAGTTTTGTCTGTCCGGCAAAACGCCCGCTGACCCAGTCTATGCGTTCTATGAGAAAAATGGTTCTGGCTAACCGCAGAAAACCGAAATAGGAGGAGAAAATCATGAGTGACTTATTACACGTCTCATCTTCCCCTCATGTAAGGTCGAAGGTGGATACCGGCAGCATTATGCTTACGGTACTTCTGGCATTGATGCCTGCAGCGCTGGTGGGCGTTTATAATTTCGGACCCCACGCGCTTTTGCTGATTCTGATTTCCATTGCTGTGTGCGTGGCAACAGAAGCAATCTATGAAAAAATCGTACATAAGAAACTGACAATCAAGGACTATAGCGCAGCCGTTACCGGACTTTTGCTGGCACTGAATCTGCCACCGAAGGCTCCCTGGTGGATTCCCGTTATCGGCGGTGTGTTTGCTATTCTTATTGTAAAACAGCTGTTTGGCGGTCTGGGACAGAATTTTATGAACCCTGCTCTGGCAGCCAGATGTTTCCTTTTGATTTCCTTTACAGGAAGAATGACAGATTTTACTGTGCCGGATAATGCATGGGGAAACATTGTGGATACCGTATCCGGCGCTACACCTCTTGCTGCCTTAAAAGCAGGAGAAAGCGTAGACTGGGTGAGCCTGTTCTTTGGTAATATACAGGGAACCATTGGGGAGACTTCTGCGCTTGCCATTTTAATCGGTGCAGCAATTCTTCTGGCAAGAGGTATCATTGATTTGCGGATTCCGCTGACTTATATTGGCACCTTCGCTGTATTTGTGCTGCTGTTCGGCGGCCATGGTCTGGATTTGAACTATCTGCTGTGCCACTTATTCGGCGGCGGTCTGATGTTGGGCGCCTGGTTTATGGCAACGGATTATGTGACAACTCCGATTACAAAGAAGGGACAGCTGGTATATGGCGTGTGTCTTGGTATTTTTACCGGACTTTTCCGTATTTTCGGCGGTTCTGCAGAAGGAGTTTCCTATGCTATTATTTTCTGCAACCTGTTGGTGCCGCTGATTGAACGTTTTACAATGCCGGCAGCCTTCGGAATGGGAGGTAAAAAAGCATGAAAAAGAATACAATTATAAAAGATACCCTGATACTGACCCTGATTACTCTGGTAGCGGGCGGTCTTTTGGGTATGGTATATGAGGTGACAAAAGAGCCCATTGCCCAGCAGGCTGAAAAGGAAAAGCAGGAGGCTTACAAGGCCGTGTTTGAAGACGCGGATTCCTTTGAGGTATGCGTGGAGGCAGACGATGCAGACCTGGCTGCTTATCTGACAGAAAACGGTTTTGAGGCACAGACGGTCAATGAAGTGATGGAGGCCAAGGATGCGTCCGGAGAAACCATTGGCTATGCGCTGAATATGACAACTTCGGAAGGCTATGGCGGTGACATCAGTTTTTCCATGGGTGTAACACTGGACGGTACCTTAAACGGAATTTCCATTCTGGATATTAACGAGACTGCAGGTCTTGGTATGAACGCCACAAAAGATGAGTTTAAGGGACAGTTTGCCGGCAAGCAGGTGGATGCTTTTGAGGTGACAAAATCAGGCGCAGCGTCTGACAATGAAATCAATGCCATCAGCGGCGCTACCATTACGTCGAAAGCCATAACAGGCGGCGTCAATGCAGGGCTTTGTGCCTTTGAATATGTGAAGGAGGGAAAATAAGATGAAAGCAAATTCACCTGGTGAACGTCTTTATAATGGTATCATCAAAGAAAACCCGACTTTTGTTCTGGTGCTGGGTATGTGTCCGACACTGGCCGTTACCACAGCAGCTATCAACGGTATCGGTATGGGGCTGACGACTACGGTGGTTCTGGCTCTGTCCAACTTGTTTATTTCACTCCTTAGAAATGTGATTCCCGACAAGGTGCGTATGCCGGCTTATATCGTCATTGTTGCGTCCTTCGTAACCATGGTACAGCTTCTGCTGCAGGGCTTTATTCCGGCGCTTTATGATGCTCTGGGAATTTATATTCCTCTGATTGTAGTAAACTGTATTATTCTGGGAAGAGCGGAATCCTATGCTTCTAAAAACGGTCCGGTATCCTCTATCTTCGACGGTATCGGTATGGGACTGGGATTTACCCTTTCCATTACCATTCTGGCAGCATTTCGTGAGCTTATCGGTGCGGGAACCGTATTCGGATTTCAGGTAATGCCTTCTGCGTACGAACCGGCTACCATTTTCATTCTGGCGCCGGGTGCCTTTTTCGTACTGGCCTTTCTGGCGGCTATCCGTGCAAAACTGCAGGATAAAAGGCCGAAGGAAGAACAGAAACCGGTACACTGCATGGAAGGCGGCTGTGCTTCCTGTGGAAATGAAGGCTGCAGCGGAAAATTTTATGACAATACGGTGAAAAAGTAAGGGGGACAGAACATGAAAGAATTACTTATTATAGCAGTAGGAGCAGCCGTGGTAAACAATGTTGTTCTGAGCCAGTTCCTCGGACTTTGTCCTTTCTTCGGTGTTTCTAAGAAGATTGAGACAGCAGCAGGCATGGGCGGCGCAGTTATTTTCGTTATCACCCTGTCTTCACTGGTAACCAGTTTGATTTATCAGTTTCTTCTGACTCCGCTGAATATGGAGTATATGCAGACCATAGTATTTATTTTGGTTATTGCAGCTCTGGTACAGTTTGTGGAAATGTTTTTGAAGAAGTCCATGCCGGCTCTGTATGAGAGTCTGGGTGTGTACCTTCCTCTGATTACTACCAACTGTGCAGTACTGGGTGTTGCGGTTATCAATGTGCAGAAATCTTACAATGTACTGCAGGGAACGGTTAACGGATTTGCCACAGCTCTTGGTTTTACCATTTCCATTGTGCTGATGGCAGGTCTTCGTGAAAAAATGGAATACAACGATGTACCGAAATATTTTCAGGGATTTCCTATGGTACTTTTGACGGCAGGCTTAATGGCCATTGCGTTTTTCGGTTTTTCAGGAATTATTTAAGGAGGCATAGACTATGATAACAGGTATTATCATTGCGGCAGTCCTGGTAGGCGGCGTAGGTCTCTTTATTGGACTTTTCCTGGGAGTTGCCGGAAAGAAATTTGAAGTGGAAGTAAATGAAAAAGAAATTCAGGTCAGAGAAGAGCTGCCGGGCAATAACTGCGGCGGCTGTGGATATCCGGGCTGTGATGGTCTGGCTGCAGCCATTGCAAAAGGTGAGGCGCCTGTAAATGCCTGTCCGGTAGGCGGTTCTGCCGCAGCAGCAAAGATTGCGGCTATTATGGGTCAGGAAGCGGGAGAAGCTGTCCGTATGACTGCGTTTGTAAAGTGCGCAGGGGACTGCGAAAAAGCAGGACAGAGTTATGATTATACAGGAGTGCAGGATTGTAAAATGGCTGCGCTCATGCAGAACGGCGGTTCCAAAACCTGTTCTTATGGCTGTCTGGGCTATGGCTCTTGTGTGAAGGCCTGCGGATTTGACGCTATTCATATTATCAATGGAATTGCTGTAGTAGATAAAGAGAAATGTAAGGCCTGCGGCAAATGCGTGGCCGAGTGTCCGAAGAAACTCATTGAGCTGATTCCTTACAAACAGAAGCAGGCGGTGTCCTGTAATTCCAAGGATAAGGGAAAAGCAGTGATGAGCGCCTGTCAGGTGGGCTGTATCGGCTGTAAGAAATGTGAGAAGGAATGTCCGAAAAATGCCATTACCGTGGTGGATAATGTGGCGCATATTGATTCTGAGAAATGCGTCAACTGTGGTATCTGCAAGAAGACGTGTCCGAGAAAGATTATTTTGTAAAAATATGAAATGTGCAACCCCCTTTCAAGTTTCAACTTGTGGAACCTTGAAAGGGGGTTGTGTTGTGATGCGAGCATTTCACGAACACACATTTGCATTTTCGGCTTTCCTGTGATAAGATAAAACCCAGAAAACGAAACAGGAGATGTTTATGAAGAAAAAAGATATATTTCTGGTAGGAGGAATTTTAATCCTTGCCCTTCTTTGCTGGTTGGTGCCAAAGGGACTGCGTCTGGTTGACGGGAACAAAGAAACAGAACTTAAAATTACTGTTGCCGGAGAGGTTTATGGAACTTATTCCTTGGAAAAAAACCAGGTCATAAAGATTCAGGATACGAATGTGTGTGAAATAAAAGATGGAAAAGTAAAGATGACAGAGGCAAGTTGTCCGGACCATGTGTGTATCCGGCAGGGAACGATTGACGCACCGGGAGAGACCGTGGTGTGCCTGCCTAATAAAGTGGTGCTGGAGATTGTGTCCAAGGACGGGGAAGAAGACGGCCTGGACGCAGTGGTGAAATAAAAGCAAAGGAGAAATCATTATTTATACAAGAACAGGAAAAATCGCATGGCTGGGGCTTATGGCGGCTCTGGCAATTATTTTTGGATATGTGGAAATGCTTCTGCCTGTATTTTTCGTAGTTCCCGGTATGAAACTGGGGCTGGCGAACCTAGTAACCGTGTTTGTGCTGTACAGGTATCGGGCAAAAGAAGCGGCAGTTATATCCCTTATCCGCATTGTAGTGATTGGTTTTCTCTTTGCCAATCTGTTTTCTATTCTGTACAGTCTGGCAGGAGCGGCTTTGAGTCTTTTGTGTATGACCGCAGCCAGGCGGTTTTCGGGGCTGTCTATAGTGGGAGTCAGCATTTTAGGCGGTGTGACCCACAATCTGGGGCAGCTTATAGTGGCGGCTCTTGTGGTAGAAAACGGCAAAGTATTTTACTACTTTCCGGCGCTTTTGATTTCCGGTCTGGTAACCGGGGCGCTTATCGGGATTGTGACAGGAGAAATTTTAAAGAGAACGACAGGAAGGAAATCAATATGATAGCATATATAAAAGGTGTTGTGGCAGAAATTTGGGAGGACAGAATTATTTTGGAGTCCCAGAACATGGGGTACAATATTTTTATGCCTATGGCCAGTGTGGATACTGCGCTGCACACGGGGGAAGAGGCAAAGATATACACCTATCTCAATGTCCGGGAAGATGCCATGCAGCTTTTCGGATTTCTCACAAAAGACGATTTGAATACTTTTAAGCTGCTTTTGAGTGTTAATGGTATTGGACCTAAGGCGGCTCTTGGGGTTTTATCCGGACTTTCAGCAGACGAACTGCGGTTTGCAGTTCTGGCTGATGATGTAAAAACCATCTCGAAAGCGCCGGGTATTGGAAAGAAGACAGCCCAGAAGCTGATTTTGGAATTAAAGGATAAGCTGGATTTGCAGGAGGCTTTCCAGCTAAAGACTCAGCATGTGCAGGAAACAGGCAGCGATACGGCGGACCTGTCCGGTATGCGGAAAGAAGCGGTAGAGGCGTTGACTGCCCTGGGATATTCCGGCGCAGATGCCCTGCGGGCTGTGAAAAAAGTGGAACTTACAGCAGATATGAACGTAGAGGCGCTTTTAAAGGCAGCTTTGAAAAATATGTTCTAAGAGGCGGAGAATGTCATGGAAAAGAGAATTATTACTACCGACGTCATGGAAGAGGATTTGCGGACAGAAGGCAATCTGCGTCCGCAGTTTCTTTCTGACTATATCGGTCAGGAGAAAGCAAAGAGCAATCTGAAAATCTATATTGAAGCGGCCAAGCAAAGAGGTGATGCCCTGGACCATGTGCTTTTCTACGGTCCTCCGGGTCTTGGAAAAACCACTCTTGCGGGAATTATTGCCAATGAGATGGGCGTACATATGAAAGTTACCAGTGGTCCGGCGATTGAAAAACCGGGAGAGATGGCAGCTATTCTCAACAATCTGCAGGAAAATGACGTGTTGTTTGTAGATGAAATCCATCGTCTGAACCGGCAGGTGGAAGAAGTTCTGTATCCTGCTATGGAGGATTATGCCATTGATATTATGATAGGAAAAGGGGCAACGGCCCGCTCTATCCGTCTGGATTTGCCGAAGTTTACCCTGGTAGGAGCCACCACCAGAGCGGGGCTTCTGACTGCGCCTTTAAGAGACCGTTTTGGTGTGGTACATCATCTGGAATTTTATACGGAAGAGGAATTGCAGACCATTATCCTTCACTCAGCAAAGGTGCTGGGGGTAGAGACTGACCGGGACGGGGCTTTGGAAATGGCCAAGCGTTCCAGAGGTACGCCCCGTCTGGCAAACCGGCTTTTAAAGAGAGTACGGGATTTTGCACAGGTAAAATACAACGGGAAAATTACAAAAGAAGTGGCGGATTTTGCCCTGGATTTGCTGGAAGTGGACAAGTATGGTCTGGACCAGACCGACCGACTGCTTCTGACTACGATTATTGAGCGGTTTTCCGGCGGCCCGGTAGGTCTGGATACGCTGGCTGCAGCCGTGGGAGAGGATGCGGGAACCATTGAGGATGTATATGAACCATACCTGATTAAAAACGGGTTTTTACTGCGTACTCCAAGGGGAAGAGCTGTAACAGAGCTGACCTATCATCATCTGGGAATAAAATAATGGTTGTTTTTCCCGAAAATTCGATTATAATAGACATAGGAATGTAGAAAAGGCAGGAGGAACCAGATGGCAGTGAAGAATACAACCCAGGTGCTGATTGGCGGTAAAATCATCACATTGAGTGGTTATGAAAGTGAAGAATACCTGCAGAAGGTTGCAAATTATATGAACAGCAAGATGACAGAACTGGGACAGATTCCGGGATACAACCGGCAGGCTCAGGAGACCAGACATACGCTTTTAAGCCTGAATATTGCCGATGACTATTTTAAGGCAAAACGGCAGGCTGAAATGTTCGAGGAAGAACTGGAAGCCAAGGACCGGGAAATGTACGATTTGAAACATGATTTGATTAACGGTCAGGTGGAGTTGGAGCGCGCTCAGAAGGAAACCCAGGAAAGTACTCTGCAGATAAGGTCTTTAGAGGCGAAGATTGCAGAGCTGGAGCAGGAATTGGACGAGCTTTTAAAGGAATAAAAGAAGGAAAGATGGAAGGGGTGGGCATTTTTGTTTCGCCCCTTTGTATTTTACAGGAAAGGAATTATATGAGAGCAGAATTATTAGCGCCGGCAGGTTCTTTTGAGGGACTGCAGGCTGTGGTTAAGGCAGGGGCAGACGCAGTATATATTGGCGGAAGCATGTTTGGCGCCAGGGCCTATGCCAAAAATCCCCGGAAGGAGGAAATGCTGGAAGCCATTGATTATGCCCACATACATGGGAAACAGATATATCTGACGGTAAATACACTTTTAAAAAATCAGGAACTATATCGGCAGTTATACGAGTTTCTGGCGCCTTATTATGAGCAGGGCGTGGACGCAGTGATTGTACAGGATTTGGGTGTGCTGTCCTTTTTGAAAAAGGAATTTCCGGAGCTTGCCATTCACGCCAGCACCCAGATGGCCATTACAGGACCAAAAAGCGCCGGGCTTTTAAAGGAAGCAGGTGCGTCCAGAATTGTGACGGCAAGAGAACTTTCTCTGGAAGAAATCCACCGGATTTATCAGGAAACAGGGGTGGAGATAGAGAGTTTTGTCCATGGGGCTCTTTGCTATTGCTACTCCGGCATGTGTCTTTTCAGCAGTATGCTGGGGGGAAGAAGCGGCAATCGGGGACGGTGCGCCCAGCCCTGCCGTCTGCCATACACAGCATTGGAAAAGGGAAAAGCCGTAAGTGGTACAGAGCCGTCCTATCTGCTTAGCCCCAAGGATATGTGCACAGTGGACATTCTGCCGGAAATTCTGCAGGCAGGAGTTTACTCTCTGAAAATCGAGGGAAGAATGAAGAAACCGGAGTATGCAGCCGGAGTGACCGCCATATATAGGAAATATCTGGATTTGTACCTGCGTACAGGACAGGCTTATGAGGTGGAAAAGGTGGACCGGCAGGAGCTTTTGGATTTGTATCAGAGAGACGGTTTTCACAAGGGCTATTATCATATGCACAATGGCCCGGAAATGATGGCCACGGTCAATGAAAAGGAGCAGAGCCGGAAGCAGGGGACGGTTGGAAAGCGAAATGAGGCGCTTTTTGCCAGACTGAAAAAGCAATATTTAGACACAAAAAAACAAGAAAAAATTAATGGGAATTTAATCCTGTTTGCCGATACACCTGCTATACTGGATTTAGACTTTCAGGACATCCATGTGCAGGTACAGGGAGACCTGGTAGAAAGAGCCCAGAAAAGACCCCTTCTGGCAGAACGTGTAAGGCAGCAGATGGAGAAGACGGGACAGACGCCCTTTGTCTTTGATTCTCTGGAAATTCTCACAGATGAGGCAGGCTTTCTCCCTATGCAGAGTCTTAATGAACTGCGGCGGCGGGGACTGGAAGAACTGCAGCAGCAGTATCTGGCCGGGTATCGAAGAACGCTTCGAAAGCCGGAAACAGAACAGAAACCGTCTTTGGCAAAAGAGAAAAGGGCGCAGGCAGAAGCGGTGAAATTCTATGTGTCTGTAGAAAAGAGAGAACAGTGGGAGACTGCTTTAAAGCAGAGGGAGGTCACTGGAATTTTTTGCAGCATGTCCATGTTTAAACGAAAGGAATTTCTAAAAGAGGTGCTTTGGGCTGCAGAGGAAACCCACAGGGCGGGCAAAGAATTTTATCTGGCGCTGCCTTATATGCTGCGAGAGGGAAGAATGGACGGCATGGAGCGGGAAATAACCCAAATCGCAGAAAAGACCGAGGGATTTCTGGTGAGAAATCTGGAAGAACTGGGATATCTGAAAAAATTGGGGCTGCTCTTTAAAGCAGTCACAGACTATTCCGTGTACAGTTTTAATGACCTTGCGGAAGAATTTCTGGAAAATCTACAGGTGAAGAGAACCACGGTTCCGCTGGAATTAAATAGCAGTGAAATCCGGCACAGACGTCATGAAAACAGCGAGATGATTGTATACGGCTTTTATCCCATGATGGTTTCTGCCCAGTGCGTGAAAAAGACCTGCGGCTGCTGCGACCATAAGTCAGGGGAACTACAGATAAAAGACCGGTATGGTCAGCAGTTTACGACAAAATGCTTCTGCGATTTCTGTTATAATGTGATTTACAACAGTGTGCCCACCGGGCTTTTGGAGGAGGCAGAACAGATAAGAGACATGGGATTTTTGGCGCTGCGGATGAATTTCACATCCGAAGGGCCGGAAAGGATGAAAGAATTGTTAAATGCATTTGCGGCGGCTTATCTGGCAGAGGAAAACAAAGGGAAAAAGAAAGACGCGTTTCAAATATCCGGTGTTACGAAAGGACATTTTAAACGTGGAGTGGAGTAGGTGAAAAAGTGCTTAATATCATTATTGAACTTTCAAAATACCTCATACTGATACTGATTGCACTCTATACCTTAGAGAGCTTTACAGTTTTTAAGTATGAGGACGATTACGACAAACGGTATATTTTAAGAAAACAGCTTTTGCTGATTGTATTTATGGATTTTACGGCTTTTCTGGTAATCTTTCTGAAGGAAGAAAAGCTGGAAATAGTGTATCTGTTCGGTGCGCTGTTGTTGTATCTGGTGGTTGTGCAGGGGCTGTACCGGCTATGTTATAAGAAGGCGTCCATCCTTCTTCTAAATCATATGTGTATGCTTTTGTCCATTGGTTTTATTATGCTGGCAAGGCTGTCTCCGGATTCGGCTAAGCGGCAGTTCATCATTGTGGCAGCGGCTACGGTCATTGCCATGATTGTGCCGATTCTCATTAAAAAAATGTATTTTCTGAAGATGTGGACATGGTTTTATGCAGCCGCGGGATTGGGGCTTTTGCTGGTGGTACTGATTTTTGGGGCCAATGTCAACGGGGCAAAAATCAACATCAACCTGGGTTCTTTCGTTTTTCAGCCTTCAGAATTTGTAAAGATTATTTTTGTGTTTTTTGTGGCCAGCAGGCTGTATAAGAAAAGTGCACAGTTTAAAGATCATGTGATTACTACCATTGTGGCGGCGGTACATGTACTGGTGCTGGTGCTATCCAGGGATTTGGGAAGCGCCGTGGTATTTTTCATCACTTATGTGGTGATGCTGTATGTGGCGACTAAAAAGCCTGTATATCTTGTGGCCGGCCTGGGAAGCGGCGCTCTGGCGGCTATAGTTGCCTATTTTCTCTTTTCTCATGTGCAGCAGAGGGTTATAGCCTGGAAAGCGCCCTTTTCTGTGTATGAGAGTTCTGGCTACCAGATTGTTCAAGGTCTGTTTGCCATTGGGGCAGGAGGCTGGTTTGGCATGGGGCTTTGCCAGGGTTCCCCGGAAATGATTCCTTTTGTGAAACAGGACTACATGTTTGCAGCTATCTGCGAGGAGCTGGGCGGCCTGTTTGCCATATGTATGATTCTCATTTGCATGAGTATGTTCCTTTTGGTAGTGAACATTTCTCTGCGCATTAAAAAACGTTTCTATAAACTCATTGCCCTGGGGCTTGGGACAGAATACGCCTTTCAGGTTTTTCTTACCATTGGAGGTGTCAGCAAGTTTATTCCCATGACGGGAATTACCCTTCCCCTGGTCAGCTACGGAGGAAGTTCTGCACTGAGTACCATTATTATGCTGGCCATTATTCAGGGCTTGTATATTTTAAGAGAAGACGAGGACGAGGAACTTGAAAAGCAAAAATAAAAATAAAAAAAGAAAAAAAGCAAAACGGGCCCGGAACAGGGAGTATACCATTATCAGTTATTTTTTTGTAGTGATTTTTCTCTCCCTGATTGGCTATATGGTCTATTTTAATGTGGCAAAGCGGGAGGCGGTTATCAGCAGCCCTTATAATACCCGCCAGAATCAGATGGAAGAGCGGATTTTAAGAGGAAGTATTCTTTCCGCAGACGGACAGGTACTGGCCAGAACAGAGACAGATGAAGCGGGAAACGAGACGAGAGTTTATCCGTATGGAAATATGTTTGCCCATGTGGTGGGATATGACAGTCATGGGAAGAATGGTGTGGAGGCTTTGGCTAACTATTCTCTTATGACTTCACACAGTGACTATATTGATCAGGTGAAAAATGAGATTCTGGAAAACAAGAATCCGGGGGACAATGTGGTGACTACACTGAATACCAAGCTGCAGGAAAGGGCTTACAATGCCCTGGGCGGATATAATGGTGCAGTTGTGGTTATGGATCCTAAAACAGGGGCGGTGCTGGCCTCTGTGAGCAAACCGGACTTTAATCCCAACACTTTAAGCGCAGACTGGGACTATCTGGTCAGCGATTCCAGCAACAGCAGTCTTTTGAACCGGGCTACGCAGGGTGCATATCCGCCGGGCTCCATTTTTAAGGTAGTAGATGCATTGGCATATATGCGGAAAAACGGAACCATTGACAATTTCTCCTATAACTGCACAGGCAGTATTACAGTGGATAACCATACCATTCCCTGCTTTGGCGGGGAAGTGCATGGCAGTGAAGACTTCACAACTGCTTTTGCAGAATCCTGCAATACGGCTTTTACCCAGATAGGATTGGATTTGGGAGGCAGCAATCTGCAGAAGACGGCGGAAGATTTGCTGTTTAATAAGAAATTGCCCATTCCCATTGATTATACCAAGAGCAAATTCGACCTGGGCAGTACACCGGGCAATCCGCTTTTGATGCAGACTTCCATCGGACAGGGGAATACCCTGGTATCTCCTATGCATATGGCGCTGATTACCAGTGCAATAGCTAATGATGGAAAACTGATGCAGCCGTATTACATTGACCGGGTGGAAACAATTAACGGCACAAAGGTAAAAAGTACAAAGCCAACGGTTTATAAGGAACTGATGACAGCAAGCGAAGCAGCTACTCTGAAAAACCTTATGGCAGAGGTGGTGAACCGGGGAACCGGAACTCAGCTTTCCGGGGAGAGTTATTCTGCGGCAGGAAAGACAGGTTCTGCGGAATACTACGGTGCAGACGGAAGCATTAAGACTCACTCCTGGTTTATTGGATTTTCCAATGTGGAAGACCCGGATTTGGTGGTGGCTGTCATTGCAGAAGGCGCAGGAACCGGAAGCTCGGTAGCAGTTCCGGTGGCTCATGAAATTTTTAATGCCTTCTATTATGGCTAAAAACAGGGAAAACTTAACAAAGTCCACAAATTTTACCGCTATAGTTTGTTAAATTTGTTGCACTTGTCCGAAAAAAGAGGTATACTACCAATAAAGAAACACAACGCAGGCACCGTAGGTGCTTTAAGCAGGAGGATTGTGCAAAATGATTGAAGCAACAAGCTGTGGCGGGGTGGTAATATATCGAGGAAAAATACTGACCTTGTACAAGTCCTACAAGCATAAATACGAAGGCTGGGTACTGCCCAAGGGAACCGTAGAGGAAGGCGAAGACTATAAGGATACGGCGCTGAGGGAAGTCAGGGAAGAAGCCGGAGTAAATGCCAATATTATTAAATATGTAGGAAAAAGTCAGTATAGTTTTTGCATACCGGAGGATACTGTAGAAAAGGATGTCTACTGGTATCTGATGTCTGCCGGAAGCTATTACAGCAGGCCTCAGAGGGAAGAGTATTTTGTGGACTCCGGTTTTTACAAATTCCATGAAGCTTACCATCTTTTACGTTTTTCAAATGAAAAGCAGATATTGGAAAAGGCTTATAGTGAATACCTGGATTTGAAAAAAGCAAATCTGTGGGGAAATCGGAAGTATTTCTAATCAGGGCTGTCCCATGAGCGGCACATTCGGGAGTGCATGCTTCGTGCGGCAGCCTTTTTGGCAAAGGTGCAAAAGGAGGAAGAAATATGCTGGAACAGATTGACCTTACAAAGAAAATGACAAAGGAAGCTTATCAGGAAGGCATAGATAGTCTAAAAGAGCGGCTGGCCGGCCTGCAGAGAGAGTGCAGAAGCCTGGGGATTCCGGTCATACTTGTTTTTGAAGGACTGGATGCCTCTGGAAAAGGGGTACAGATTAATCATCTGATTCACCCGTTAGACCCCAGAGGGTTTCAGGTTTTTGCCATTAAGGAGGCAAACGAAGAGGAAAGACTGCACCCCTTTCTCTGGCGATTCTGGACAAAGATTCCGGAGAAGGGAAGAATTGCTATTTTTGATACCAGCTGGTATAGGCGGCTTTCCACAGAACGGTTTGAAAAAAACTTTCCGGAAAAAGAGTTTTTGCATACCTGCGAGGAAATTAATAGTTTTGAGCGAACTCTGACAGACGACGGCAATGTGCTTATCAAGTTTTTTCTCTATATCAGCCAGAAAGAGCAGAGAAAACGGTTTGATAAAATGCTGGGTTCAAAAGAAACCGCCTGGAAGGTCAGCAGGCAGGACGAAAAGAGAAACAGGAATTACCGCAGATATAAAAGTATAAATGAAGAAATGCTGGAAAAGACAGAAACAGCCTGTGCGCCCTGGGTTATTGTGGAGGCAGAGAACCGGAGATTTGCTACTGTAAAGATTTACACAGAGGTTATCCGCCGTCTGGAAGAGGCGGTGCGGGCTAAGAAAAAGGAAGAAGAAAAAAATACAAAGACAGACGATGGAGCGCCAAGTGTGCTGCCGGAATGTTCGTTGGTGTCTTCGGTTTTGAGTAAGGTGGATTTATCTCTTTCTTATACAGAAAAGGAATACAAACAAAAATTGAAAAAACTGCAGAGCCGCATAGAACTTCTTCACAGTGAAATTTATCGCAGGAGGATTCCGGTAGTACTGGGGTTTGAAGGTTGGGATGCGGCTGGGAAAGGCGGAGCCATTAAACGTCTGACAGAACCTATGGACCCCCGAGGGTATGTGGTGAACCCTACGGCTGCTCCCAGTGATTTGGAGAAAAGCCATCACTATCTCTGGCGATTTTGGAGAAATATGCCCAAAGCCGGACATATTGCTATTTTTGACAGAACCTGGTACGGCAGAGTTATGGTAGAGCGAATTGAAGGTTTTTGTACAAAAGAAGAATGGCAGAGGGCTTACCGGGAAATCAACGAAATGGAGGAGTCTTTGGTTCATGGGGGTGCCATTGTGCTGAAATTCTGGCTGCAGATTGACAAGGAAGAACAGAAGCGGCGCTTTGATGCCAGAATGGAAAATCCGAAGAAACAGTGGAAAATTACGGAGGAAGACTGGCGGAACAGGGAAAAATGGGATCTCTATGAGGAGGCCGTCAATGAAATGATTATCCGTACATCTACCTCACAGGCGCCATGGATAATTGTGGAAGGAAATCAAAAATACTATGCCAGAATCAAGGTTCTGGAAACCGTGGCAGAGGCTTTAGAGGAGCGTTTGAAAAAGGAAAAAAAGGAATCGTTATGTTGAATTGGTATAAGAAACTGTATGTTGGTGATAATGCAAGAAAGAAGAAAAAACAGCTGATACGGAAAATCAGTATGGGCGCAGGGGTGGTGGATGTTTATCTCATTACCCTGGCATCCAATCCAAGGAACCAGCTGGATATTTTTTCGGCCAATGAACTGAAGCAAAGAGCCAGAAGAAAACATTGTCCCTTGATTATAGGACTCTGCCGAGGTTATGGGGAAGCCCTGGAGATGACAGAAATGTTGGTGCGAAAAACATACGAACAGACCGGTACAGCCCAGGTGCGGCAGTGGCTGGAACATCAGATTGGAGAGGAGAGCAGCAGGTGACATTATGATTGTGCTACATATCTTACTGGGAATTTTAAAAGCAGTGGGTATCCTTCTGCTGATACTTCTGGGACTGCTTCTGCTGCTCATATTCTCTCTGCTGTTCTGTCCGGTAGGCTATGGGATACAAGGGGAAAAAGATGAGGCAGGATGCAGAGGAACGGCAAAGATATCCTGGCTTTTTCATCTGGTATCTGTGAAGGGAACCTACAGCGGAAGCACCGGGGAAATGCAATGTACGGTGAGACTGTTTGGAATTCCCCTGGAAAAAAGACGGGAGCGCAGGAAAAACAGCAAAAACACTGTTTCTTTTCTCGCAGAAGCATCAAAAGAACAGGCGCAGGAACAACCTCCAAGGACGGAAGCGAAGGCGCAGGAAACAGAACCTAAGCCGGAAACAACAGAGGAGAACAAACAAAAAAAGCAGAAGCACACTCCCCCAAGGGAGTCATGGTTAAAAAAAGCATGGAACTTTCTGAAAAAAATGTGGGAGCTGCCAAGCAGATTTTTCAAAGCACTGAAAAATTTCCGGTTAACATGGAAGAAAATCTGTGCTAAAATGGAATCCATCAAAAAACTTTTGAAATCAGAACAGTTTCAAAATGGAAAGTCACTGCTTTTTGCAGAAGTAAAGAAGTTTCTTCGCCGCATACGTCCCGGCAAAGTGGAGGGACATGTGAAATTTGGACTGGAAGATCCGTGTCTGGCCGGTGAACTTTTGGGCGCGGCGGGCATATTTTACCCTCTTTATGGGAAACACTTTACCATAGAACCTTATTTTGACCGAAATCTTTTCCAGGGAAGAATCGGTATTAAGGGGCGGATTTACGGAATTCACTTTGTGCTTCTGGCATGGAACCTGTTTTGGAGCCGGGATATCCGGTATCTGGTGAAAAAAATAAGAACATATTTTTAAGGAGGAAGCAGACATGGCTGCAGAGAATAATTTTCGGACTACAGTAGAATCTTTGTTTAAGGGAATGGACAGCTTTATTACTACAAAAACAGTGGTAGGAGAAGCGATTACCGTGGGAGATACCATTATTCTGCCTTTGGTGGATGTTTCTTTTGGCGTAGGGGCAGGTGCTTTTGCCGAAGAAAAGAAAAACAACGGCGGCGGCGCTATGGGAGGAAAGATTTCTCCCAGTGCGGTGCTGGTCATTTCCGGCGGTGTGACAAAACTGGTGAATATCAAGAATCAGGACGGTCTTACTAAGGTTTTGGATATGGTGCCGGATTTCCTGAATAAATTTACAGAGGGTAAGAAAGAATCTGAAGTTGTGATTCATACCGAAGAAAAAAAAGAGGAAAAAACAGAAGACAAAGCCCAGGAAACAGGGAAAACAGAATAGAAAGGAAGCGGCTTTGCATATACTAATAGGGAAAAGGCAAAGGAGAGCAGAGCATGAGCCGTGTATGTGGATTGTTTCTGTTTGCATTCGGAATGGGACTGTTTATTGCTTTGATTTTTCCCAAGACGCTCTTCATGGTGGTTGTGGCAGCTTTGTGCCTGCTGATAGGGTACAATCTGTTCTGCAGCTGCCATTTTTAAAACAAACAAAAAACAGACCTTGTCTTTTCGACAAGGTCTGTCAATGTGTCAATCAGTATTAAGCTCTTTCCACTTTACCACTTCTTAAACAGGAAGTACAAACATACATTTTCTTTGCGTTTCCGTTGTCTGTTTTAACTTTTACAGATTTGATGTTGGATTTCCACATTTTGTTTGACCTTCTATGAGAATGGCTCACGCTGATTCCAAAATGAGCACCTTTTTCACAAATTGCGCACTTTGCCATGGTAGCACCTCCTTAAATATATAATAAGTCCGTGTAACAAACTCACAACACTGACTATTTTAGCAGATGATATACACTTTTGCAAGTAAAATTATAAAAAATTTAAATTATTATTTCGTTTTTGGAAAAGATATGGTAGAATACATATTATAAAAAAGTATGGAGGTATCCGTGCATGAATGGATTTGTTGATACAGGATTAGGAAAAATTATGATTGATACCGATGTGATTGCCACTTATGCGGGCAGTGTAGCAGTAGAATGTTTTGGGATTGTAGGTATGGCTGCCGTGAGCATGAAAGACGGACTTGTAAAATTATTAAAAAGAGACAGCCTGAAGCATGGAATCAATGTCACCATTGCCGATAACAAAATTACTCTGGACTTTCATGTGATTGTTGCCTATGGAGTTAGTATTTCAGCCGTTTCTGACAACTTAATCAGCAACGTGAAGTACAAAGTAGAAGAATTTACAGGCCTGACTATAGAGAAAATCAATATCCTCGTAGAAGGCGTAAGAGTAATTGATTAATAAGGAGGAAACTTGTTTTGAATACCAATACCGTTGATGCGAAGATGCTTGGCAGAATGTTCCTTTCCGGGGCCAAAAATCTGGAAGCGAAAAAAGAGTGGATTAATGAATTGAACGTCTTTCCGGTTCCTGATGGAGATACCGGAACCAATATGACTCTGACGATTATGTCAGCAGCCTCCGAAGTGAGCGCGCTGTCTGATTCCAGTATGAAAGCTTTGGCAAAGGCTATTTCTTCCGGTTCTTTAAGAGGTGCAAGAGGAAACTCCGGTGTTATTCTTTCTCAGCTTTTAAGAGGATTTACAAAAGTCATCGAACATTACGATACCGTAGACGCTGTTATTTTTGCCAGAGCGTTTGAAAAAGGTGTGGAGACTGCGTATAAAGCGGTTATGAAGCCAAAAGAAGGAACCATTCTGACTGTGGCAAGAGGGGCGGCAGAAAAAGCCCTGGAAATTGCCGGAGAAAGTGACAGTCTGGAAACCTTCTTTACCGATGTAATTGCAGAGGCAGAGTTGGTGCTTTCCAGAACTCCGGACATGCTTCCCGTGCTGAAGGAAGCAGGCGTAGTGGATTCCGGCGGACAGGGTCTTTTGGAAGTATTGAAGGGCGCTTTTGACGGATATATGGGCAAAGAAATTGACTTAAATTTTGAAAAACCCAAAACAGCCGTGTCAGGCAAGCCGGTTTCTGCAGAAGAAAGCAATATCAAATTCGGATACTGCACAGAGTTTATCATTATGCTGGAAAAGCAGTTTACGGAAAAAGACGAGCACGAGTTTAAAGAATATCTGATGTCTATTGGAGATTCTCTGGTTGTGGTAGCGGACGATGAGATTGTCAAAGTCCATGTACATACCAACGATCCTGGTGAGGCAATCCAGCGGGCTCTGACGTATGGACAGTTATCCAACATGAAGATTGACAATATGCGTCTGGAACATCACGAAAAGGTTATCAAAGAAGCAGAAAAAATGGCTGCACAGCAGGCGGCGGCAGAACCGGAAAAAGAGGTTGGTTTTATTTCCGTATCCGTTGGAGCCGGTATGGGAGAAATCTTTAAAGAACTGGGTGCGGATTACCTGATTGAGGGCGGACAGACCATGAACCCCAGTACCGAAGACGTGCTGCAGGCTATTGAACGGGTCAATGCAAAGAATATTTTCATTTTCCCAAACAATAAGAACATTATTCTGGCAGCAAATCAGGCCAGAGATTTGACTGAGGACAAAAATATCATTGTCATTCCGACCAAGACCATTCCTCAGGGAATTACCGCCTTGATTTCCTATGTACCGGATAAGACGGTAGAACAGAATACAGAGGAAATGATGGAAGCAGTGGGAAATGTAAAGACTGGTCAGATTACTTATGCTGTCCGTGATACAAAGATTGATGACAAGGAAATCCGTCAGGGGGATATTATGGGAATCGGCGATCATGGCCTTCTGGCAGTGGGAACCGGTATTGAAGATATTACTGTAGCGGCCCTGCAGGAAATGACAGATGAAGATTCAGAAATTATCAGTGTATACTATGGACAGGATGTAAGCGAAGAAGATGCAGAACATCTGGCAGAACGTCTGGAAGAGCAGTATCCTGATTTTGATATTGAAATTCATAACGGCGGACAGCCAATTTACTACTATATTGTTTCCGTGGAATAAACTTTTGGAAACCCCTGTAAGAAAACGGGGCTGCGGCACAGAGCGGTGTGTTTCATACCGTGTGTGCCGCAGCCTTTTCCTGTACGGCAAGACAAAGCCGGACAGAACAGAGAGAGAAAAGGCAGTAGGAGCAGAGGAATATGAGAGAGCAGGACAGCATACGAAGCATAAAAGGAATTGGGGAAAAAACAGAAAAGCTTTTCACAAAACTGGGAATTGTCACAGTGGGAGATTTTTTGCGGTATTATCCCAGAGATTATGATGAATATAAAGAACCGGTATCTGTATCAGAGGCAGAAGAGGGAAAGAAAACAGCCGTTCTGGGGCGGATTGCAGGAAGAGTAGGTATGAGCAATACCGGAAAAAGAACTGTAGTGACGGTTTCCCTGCGGGATGAGAGAAGCAGTCTGCAACTAACCTGGTATAATATGCCGTTCCTTAGGAATACTCTGCGGTCAGGGGGACTTTATATTTTTCGTGGAATCGTTGTGAAAAAGGGTGGGCGGCTCACCATGGAACAGCCGGAAATCTTTGGCAGAGAGGATTATGAGGCTATGCTTCATACCCTGTATCCGGTATACAGTCTGACAAAGGGTCTGACGAACAAACTCATGGTCAAGACCATGCATCAGATTCTGGACAGCCGGGAAATTACAGCAGAATATCTGCCGGAGGAATATAGGAATCATTATCAGCTGGCAGAATACAATTATGCCTTGTCCCATACGCATTTTCCAAAAGATAAGAAAGATTTGGTCATAGGGCGCAAAAGGCTGGTTTTTGATGAATTTCTGTTTTTTATTCTGTCTGTCCGCATGATGAAAGAAAAAAATATGGATTCCCGGAATGCCTTTGCCATGAAACCAGTGTGGGAGACTGAAAATGTGATAGAAAATCTGCCATATCCTTTGACCAATGCACAGAAGCGTGTTTGGAACGAGATTGAAACCAATATGACTGGACACACACGGATGTCCAGACTGGTACAGGGAGACGTGGGAAGCGGAAAGACGATCATTGCGTTTCTTTCTATGATACTGACAGCGGCAAACGGGTATCAGGCAGCGCTTATGGTGCCTACGGAAGTGCTGGCCAGACAGCATTATGAGGAGTTGTGTAAACTGCTGGAAAAGCAGGGGATGCCTTTTGAAGCTGTGCTGCTTACAGGTTCTAATACAGCCAGGGAAAAAAGGGAACGATATGAAAAAATTGTATCCGGAACAGCACGTCTTGTTGTAGGAACGCATGCTTTGATTCAGGAAAAGGTTATTTATGAAAATCTGGCCCTTGTAATTACAGATGAACAGCACCGTTTTGGGGTCGGACAGAGAGAGAATTTGTCGAAAAAAGGAACAAAGCCCCATGTACTGGTTATGAGTGCTACGCCCATTCCCAGAACGTTGGCGATTATTCTTTACGGAGACCTGGATATCTCTGTTATGGACGAACTTCCCGCAAAAAGACTTCCCATTAAAAACTGCGTAGTGGATACATCCTATCGGCCAAAAGCATACAGCTTTATTCAAAAACAGGTACAGGAGGGGCGGCAGGTCTATGTTATCTGTCCCATGGTAGAAGAGAGTGAGGGGCTGGAAGCGGAAAATGTACTGGATTACAGCCAGAAATTAAAGGAAGCGCTTCCCGGAAATATTCAGGTGGCTTATCTCCATGGGAGAATGAAAGCAGCAGAAAAAAACAGAATCATGGAACAGTTTGCAGCCAATGAAATCCAGGTGCTGGTATCTACCACGGTTATTGAAGTAGGAGTCAATGTGCCCAATGCTACTGTGATGATGGTGGAAAATGCAGAACGCTTTGGGCTTGCACAGCTTCATCAGCTCCGCGGCCGGGTAGGGCGGGGCGAACACCAGTCCTACTGTATTTTTGTACAGGGAGGACAGGACGCAGAGACGAAGGAGCGATTGGAGATTCTGGTAAAGTCCAATGATGGCTTCTATATTGCAGGGGAAGATTTAAGGCTGAGAGGACCGGGAGACTTGTTTGGAATACGGCAAAGCGGTCTTTTGGAATTCCGGCTTGCAGACATCTTTCAGGACGCAGAGATTTTGAAAGAGGCCAGTGAAGCTGCAGGTTCTATTCTGGCACTGGACAGGGATTTGTCTCTTCCGCAGAACGCCCGTCTTAGGGACTGTCTGCAGTCCTATACGAAAAATCGAATAGAAACACCGGGCTTGTGACAAATGGAGGGAGTATACAAAATGAATGAAAAATTGCCAGGAGATACGAATGGTAAAGAAAATTAGATTTTTGATAGTAGGAATAGTAATGTTGTTGGTAATTGTTCTGCTTATCAGGAAACCGCATGAGAGTGAAACAGAATCTCTTTTGGCTTATGCAAAGATTATGGTAGAAGGGCAAGAAATAAAAACAAAGCAATATAATGAGATAAAAACATATCTTCAGTCTTCAGAAGAAAACAGTCAGCATGATTTTTTGGCAGGAGTAACTGCTTATGCACAGGGGGATTATGGAACGGCGGCGAAAGAGTTTATGTCAGCAGCGGAAAGGATTCAAGAACAAGACGATGATTTTATCAAAATATATACATACGTTCTACTGAATGAATCGCTTCAATATGATGAAAGAGAAACAGAAGATTTCGCAGAAAACAGTCAAAAAGCGTTGAATTATATGGCGCAATCAAAAGAGTATAGAAATAATGTTGATTTATGCTGGAGGATTGCATCCATATTTTTGGAAAACCAAGAGAATAACAAGCAAGGTGCCAGACTTTTAGAAGAGTATGTGACAAATGTGAAGGGACTGAAAGCAGAAAGCAAGGTTAGGCTGTATGGAAATATTGGACAATTATATTCGATAGACGGGGATTATTCTGTTGCTTTACAATATTGTTGGCGTGGACTTGAGTTATTGGAATCCTCTCCTCTGATTCCCAATCGTTCCAAATATATGTCAAAATTTTTGGCAGTGCTTGGAGACAATGCTTATGGGTTGGAACAGTATCAAACAGCAATCGAATATTATGAGCAGTCTTTGGAGATTTTCCAAAAGAGAGAGGATGATGATTTGTTGGCGGATGCCAGTCTTGCTTTGGTCAATGAAGGAGCCGCATATCTTGAACTGGGACAGCATAAAAAAGTGCTTTCTGTGTTGGATGAATTGGAGGAACTGATACCTAAAATACCGGAATCCCAGAAAGATGATATCCAAATTCTGTGGGGAAATCTGAGAGCACAGCTGTATATGAATGAGGGCAATCTTGAACAGGCAGAGTATGAACTGGAGGCTGCAAAGGAGTTGCTGAACACAGATGATGTGGAATATTCGTTGAATAAGGATGTGTATTTAGATTATTCCTATGCAAGATTGTATAAGGAACAGGGAAAATTTGATGAAGCATTGGAGTTATATCGGCAGATTGTCACACGTTCAGCAGATGCGGGGCTCGGACTCGAAAAAAATGCTTATTCTGATAGGGCAGATATTTATATGCAGGAAAATAATATGAATGCATATATCGAAACCCGTGAACAATATGTGGAGGTGATTGAACTCAAAAATCAGCAGTAAGGTACGGATTATATGGAATATTCGGAAAAAGTTCATCAGTATTATTCTTTGACGGAACAGCATCAAATCAGAAAAATCATCATTGCAGTTATAAGCGTCATAGGAATTATGATATTAGCGGATATTGTATTTTGGCTGATAAAATGGCGAAAAAAGAGCTATACCGACCCTATGAGCAAATTGCATAACCGTGAGTATTTGACAAGGTGCATGAGAAAAAATAAAAAGAAACTGGCGGGCAAGCCCTTGCCCCTGCTTATGATGGATATTGATTATTTCAAACAGTACAATGATTATTATGGACATGTGCAAGGAGACAATGGGATTAAAGCACTTGCAGAGATTCTGGCGGAATCTGTTCGGAAAAAAGATTTGGTGATACGATACGGCGGGGAAGAGATGCTTGTGATACTTCAGGAAACAACAGCAGACTGTGCCAAGGATATGGCAGAGCGAGTCAGAAAGAATCTGGCAGATAAACATATTTCTCATGAGAAGTCGAAAGTGTCTGACCGCTTGACGGTCAGTATGGGAATATATGCGGTTTATTATAATGGGGAAGATATCTTTGAACTGATAGAAAAAGCAGATGAACTATTATATCAGGCAAAACGAAAAGGGAGAGATTGCTACGTATGTGCCTAAAAAGAGTTTTGAATCATTATAAGTATCCATTCAAACATCTTCAAAATGTTTGAAGAGAGTGGGAGAATTACAATATGGAGATTAAGAAAATACTACAAAACAGAGCACCGCAAGTTGCGATGAAACATCTTATGTCAGATGAAGTTATGGATTTGATTCATAAAAATATGAAACCAAGAGACACTATAATGGCGTATTATCGCTGCGCGATTATGGAAGTTGAGACAAAATTAGGGATAAGAATATTCCGCTGTCTATAGATGCGATTGAGGAAAACATCAATGACATTGCAGGAGTAAGAGTCATATGCTCGTTTTGTGAAGATATTTATATGTTGGCAGATTGTTTGCTCAAGCAGGACGACATTACGTTTATAGAAATGAAAGACTATATTAAAAATCCGAAACCAAACGGATATCGTTCTTTACATTTAATTATTTCGGTGCCGATTTTTCTTAAAGATGAGAAGCGGGATATGAAAGTAGAAGTACAGCTTCGGACAATCGCTATGGATTTTTGGGCAAGTCTGGAGCATAAAATCAGATATAAGAAAAATCTTTCAGATGACTTGCAGAGGGAGTTGGCAGAGGAATTATTGTACTGTGCAAATCAAAGTGCGGAATTGGACCTGAAAATGCAGGGGATTCGAAATAAACTATAAAACATAAAAATGGGAGACTATGGTGTAGAAGGGTGGCTTGACTGCTTTTTCAATGAAAAAACTTGAAAGTTTTTAGCAAAAGAGGTATCATAAACAGGATATTTAAAGTTGCAAGTGACAAAGGAGGAGATAGAAATGTCAGTTAGAAAGACAACCACAAAGGCTGCAGCAGAGGCTGCCGCTGTAAAGACGACTCCAGCGAAGACAGAAGAAACAAAAATCGAAACAGCTGCAAAGAAAGCGCCGGTAAAAAGAGGGGCGGCAAAGAAGGAAGCGGCTGCAAAAAAAGCAACTGCCACAAAGACGAGAACTGCAAAGACAACACCGGCTGCTGCAAAGGAAAGCGTATTTTTACAGTTTGCGGGAAAAGAACTGGATACGGAAATCATCAAGGCAAATGTGAGAAAAGCATGGGTAGCAGAGACAGGTAAAAAAGAAAGTGACATTAAAGACGTACAGATTTATGTAAAACCGGAAGAAAACGCTGCTTACTATGTAGTAAATGGTGAATTCGTAGAAGGTGGAAGAAAAATAGACTTATAAGACAGGCTTTTTTGAAACAGGGAGAGAACTTCTTTTATGATTTGTTGTAAAAGAGGTTCTTTTTTTCTGGACTTCCTGCTGCACTTCTTTCAGAAGCTGCTTTTCGATGGAGAGTACGTCGGGAAAAATAAGAGAAGTGTTGCCCCGGCGAAGTTGTTCGATAACTTCACGGGCGTATTTCAGAAGCTGCCGCTGGGTTTTGTGGGAAATCTGTACAGGGTTTTGGGAGGCGGAATCCATGTATTCCATGGTGATGTAGCGTCTGGTGACCGGACACATATTTTGAATCAGGAAAGCCTTTTCATGTCCCAGCACCTGGCCGAATACAATGGTATTGCACCGCTGGTACCGGGCCAGTTTGCTTTTGTATACTTTTCGGAATTTGGACACCTGGGAAGAAAAAGGAATGAACCAGTAGAGCTCCGGGTGCTGTCTGTCCTGAAAAGCACAGTAGCAGGGGCGGTTGTGGCTCTTTTCTTTTGTGGATTCTTTGTTTTGCATTAGGTATCGGTCGTGAAATTTTTGAAAATACTCGTCTGAAATGAAATAAAAATGATGATTTGTCATAGATTCTCCTAAGATTTGATTGGACTGATATGATTTTGGATATGCTTTAAGAAGGGGCTGTATTTGAGCCTGGTTATCTTTGGGTTGCATACCAGGAAGCAACGGACATTTGAGCCCGGGTATCTTTTCGTTGCATACCGGGAAGCAACAGACATTTGAAAGGGAAACGTATGTTTTTGTATTTCCTATCATACACCCCTGAAAAAGAAATGTCCAGAGGAAAATATTGGAAATTTGCACAAAGAAAAGAGGACCTGTAAAAAGCCCTCTTTTCCGTGAAAGCAGGAATGGTTCTTTTAGAACTGCTGTGTAGAGCCGCTTCCGCTCATCTGTCTTTCCTGTGCTTCAATCATTTTTTTGACCATATAACCGCCTACGGAACCGTTCTGTTTGGAAGTCAGGTTTCCGTTGTATCCGTCTGTAAGAGGTACACCTAATTCGTTGGCTACTTCATATTTAAAACGGTTTAAGGCTCCTTTTGCTTCTGGTACAGCTGCTCTGTTTGAAGAAGAATTGTTGTTAGACATTTTTTGTTCCTCCTTTGAAATATGATTTTGTGTTACAATGCTATTATGTGAATTTGAAAAGATTTTAGCCTAGAAGTTCTTTCAAGTTTTGACAAATTTTGTGAATTGTATTACAATATGAAATCGAGTTTCATAATCAGAGCATTTATGAGGTGAAAGCATTAGACTTTTTGTAAAAAGTGTATAAATGGACAAAAAATAATTGCAAAAACTTGGTGTTTTTGCTATAATGACTCTGGACTACAATACCAGGTGGTACAGAACCCGGCATTGTTGCTATTATAAAAAATAAGGATTGATGTAGATGAACGTTGGAATTATAGCACATAACAGTAAGAAAGCCCTGATTGAGGATTTTTGTATTGCCTATAAAAATATACTGGCAAAACATGAAATCTATGCTACGGGAACCACAGGAAGGCGTATCGAAGAAGCTGCAAATCTTCGGGTTCACAAATTCCTTCCGGGAAGCATGGGCGGAGATAAGCAGTTTACGGAAATGATTGAGCGCGGCGATATTGATATGGTAATCTTTTTCTACAATCCGGCTATGATAGATGCAAAAGAGCCGGACGTGTATCAGATTTCCAGATGCTGCGACCAGTACAACATTCCCATTGCGACCAATATTGCAACCGCAGAGTCCCTGATTCTGGGACTGGACCAGGGCGATTTGGATTATCGCCTGAATCGTTAAATGTGATACTTTGAAAAAAGGACAGAAGATATGAGAGTAATTGCAGGCAGTGCAAAAAGTATGCCGCTTAAAACCATTCCGGGGCTGGAGACCCGCCCCACCACAGACCGTATTAAAGAGACGCTGTTTAATATGCTGCAGCCCTATCTTTGCCAGTGCAGATTTCTGGATATTTTTGCAGGCAGCGGGGGCATTGGGATTGAAGCTTTAAGCAGAGGGGCAGACTTTTGTGCCTTTATTGAAAAAAACAGAAGAGCAGCCGCTGTTATAGAGGAGAATCTGAAATTTACCAGACTTGCGTCCAAAGCCCAGGTATACAGCCAGGACGTTTTTGGTGTTCTGTCTTCTCTGCAGGAGGCAGAGCCTTTTGACTGTATTTTTATGGACCCTCCTTATGACAGGGAACTGGAGAAGCAGGTACTGGAGCAGCTGCGCGGGGCAGCCTGTGTGGATGAGAACACACGGATTATTGTGGAAGCTTCTCTTTCTACAAAATTCGATTATCTGGAAGAGTACGGATTTTTCACGGAAAAAGTGAAACAGTATAAGACAAATCAGCATGTTTTCATAAGAAAGGCACCAAAATGACAAGAGCAATTTATCCGGGAAGCTTTGACCCGGCGACCTATGGACATTTAGATATTATAAAAAGGGCGGCAGAGCTTTTCGACGAGGTAATTGTGGCAGTTTTGAATAATTCTGCAAAAAGTCCGTTGTTTTCTGTTGCGGAACGTGTTAATATATTAGAGTATATAACAAAAGACATACCAAATGTAAAGGTGCAGTCTTTCGACGGTTTGTCCGTGAATTTTGCACGGAGCTGCGAAGCAAAGGTTATTATCCGCGGTCTGCGGGCAATTACAGATTTTGAATATGAACTGCAGATGGCGCAGACAAACCGGGTACTGGCAATGGATATCGACACCATGTTTTTGACTACCAGTCTCCAGTATGCCTATTTAAGTTCCACCACGGTAAAGGAAGCAGCTTCTTTTGGGGCGGATATTTCCAAATTTGTGCCGGAATATGTGGTGCAGAGGGTGGAAGAAAAATACAGAAACAGACATTCGGAAAAAACAGAATGAGATACGATAAGGAGAATTAAGAAATGAGCAGCAGAATTGAACAGATTATTGAAGAAATTGAAGAATATGTAGAGAGTTGTAAATATCAGCCTTTATCCACAACGAAAATCATTGTGAATAAAGAAGAAATCGAAGAACTTTTAAGAGAACTGCGTCTGAAAACTCCTGATGAAATTAAACGATACCAGAAAATCATCAGCAACAAGGATGCAATTCTGCAGGACGCCCAGGCAAAGGCAGATAATATCATTGAAGATACCAAGAAACAGGTACAGGAAATGGTAAAAGAATCTGAAGTCATGCAGCAGGCGTATGCACAGGCCAATGAGACTGTAAACAGTGCAAACCAGCAGGCACAGGCTATCATTGATGCAGCAACCAATGACGCAAACAATCTGCGTCTCAGCGCAGTTTCCTATACGGATGAAATGATGGCAAATATGGGACAGATTGCTTCTTCTATGTTAGAGGATGCGGCTGCTAAGTACAATGAATTTGTCCGTACCCTGCAGGCTTCTGTAGATGTTATCAAACAGAACCGTGCAGAGCTTTCTCCGCAGCTTACACAGGGCGGCAGTGCGCCTGTACAGGAAGAGGCTGCAGCACCGTCCCCTGCACAGGCGGATTCCTATGAACCGGATGATTACGATGATGATTTAGACGATGACTTTGACGACTTCGACTAAGAAAAAGGTCAGAGCCAGAGTAATGGTAAGACAGCAAAGCTTTCCTTTCAGATAAGGGATAAGAGACAAATCTGTATCGGCCAGCATGGATTTTGTCTGGGCTGCTACGCATAGACCGCCAAATGAAGTAAAGGATACGGTGAGAATGTAGAGCAGGGAAAAGGGCAGCCGGCTTTGGGAAAGAGCAGAAAGCCCGGTGGTGATTTCCATAAGTCCCAGTACCGGATAACGGATACAGGGAACTGCTGGAAGCCATGTCTTCAGGAAACTTTGTAAAACTGAAAACAAAATCATATATCCTCCCAGCTTGGTGATGGATAGGAATGCATTTAAGATAGAGGCATCCAGGGCTTCTCCCAGAGACAGGGAGGCGGATGTCTCTTTTTTTAAGTTTTCCCGGAAAGGTGCAGAAACAGCCGGGGTTTCCGGTACAGACTGTCGCCTGCGGGAAGGGCGAAACATCAGGGAACACAGAAAAGAGGACAGGTAAATCACCAGATAAGTCCATCCGGTCACGTCTTCCCTTCCGAGAATTTCCACACAGAGATAGGCAGAGAGAAAGGAGGGGCCCGGATGACAGGAAAAGGTCAGCAGATAATCAGCCTCCTGTCTGGTAATACGCTGGCCTCGGTACAAATCAGCCGTGACTTTGGCTCCCATGGGATAACCGCAGAAAATCCCCATAAAGAGGGCGTAAGTTCCCTGGGGAGAAAGTCCGAATGCCCTGCGCCAGAAAGAAGCGCCCCGGCCAAAGAGTTTCTCCAAAACCTCCAGGTGCACAAACAGAGAGGACAGGATAAGAAAGGGCAGCATGGAGGGCAGGAGTGTGAAGAACCACAACATCAGCCCGGTCTTTGCCCCCAGAAGGGACTGCCTGGGAAAGAACAGGAGCAGACAGAAAAAAAGAATAAAAGGAAGAAAAGAAAAGGCACGTTTCATAAAAATCCCCCGAAAAAGTTGGGATGCTTCTTTGTCTTACTATATGAACCAGAAAATCCGGCTATGTCCGAAATGGGAATGGGACTTGCTATTTGTCCCAGAATGTGTAAAAATGAATCATAGAAAAACAGCAGGAGGTAACAGAAATGGCAGTTTTAGAAAATTTAGAGCCAAAGAGAGTTTTTTATTATTTTGAGGAACTGACAAAAATTCCTCATGGTTCGGGAAATACAAAGGAAATCAGTGATTATCTGGTGGAATTTGCGAAAAAGCGGGGACTTCGCTATATACAGGACGAAAGCAACAATGTGGTAATTTTTAAGGACGCGTCAGAAGGTTATGAAAAAGCGCCTGTGGTTATGCTGCAGGGACATATGGACATGGTATGTGAGAAAAAACTGGAAAGCAGTCATGATTTTGCCAAAGATGCGCTGCGGCTGGGAATTGACGGCGATTTTATCTATGCCAAAGATACTACTTTAGGAGGGGATGATGGTATTGCCGTGGCCTATGTCCTGGCAATTTTAGAGGATGACACACTGCAGCACCCGGCTCTGGAAGTAGTGATTACTGTGGATGAGGAAATCGGACTTTTAGGCGCGGCAGCGCTGGATACTGCGCCTCTTAAGGCAAAGTATCTGCTGAATCTGGATTCGGAGGAGGAAGGATATCTGTGGGCCGGCTGTGCAGGCGGCATGACAGCAGTATCCAAACTTCCCGTACGGTATCAGGAGTATACAAATGAGAAGTGGAAGGTTACCGTATCCGGTTTAAAAGGCGGGCACTCCGGTGCGGAAATTGATAAAAACCGGGCAAATGCAACCATTCTTCTGGCCAGATTTCTTCATGAGGCAGAAGGCGGGGCAGAGTATGCCCTGGCGGAACTTACAGGCGGACAGAAAGACAATGCTATTCCCCGGAAGGCAGAGGCGCTGGTATTGGCGGATGCAGAAGACGGAAAAGCGCTGGGTGCTTATGCGGAAACCTTTACGGAAACACTCCGCAGAGAATACACCGGAAGTGACGAAGGTATTACGGTAACCGTGGAAGCTCTGGGTGAAGGCACAGAGCCGGTTCTGCACCCGGTGAGTCAGGAAAAGGTGCTGTTCTTTCTGCTGCATTATCCAAACGGTATCCAGAAAATGTGCGGTTTTATCGAGGATTTGGTAGAAACCTCCTGTAATTTGGGAATCACCAGTCTGACACCGGAAGCGTTGTGCGGAACTGCCAGTGTGCGCAGCTCCGTGGGAAGCGCAAAACAGGCTCTGGCAGATAAAATTGCATATCTTACAGAATTTCTGGGCGGCAGCTTTGATATCGAAGGAGATTATCCGGCCTGGGAATACCGTCAGGATTCCAGCCTGCGTCCTGTTATGACAGAGGTATTCAGGGAAATGTATGGAAAAGAGCCGGAGGTCAAGGTTATTCATGCAGGCTTAGAGTGTGGTCTCTTTTATGAAAAAATTCCGGGTCTGGACTGCGTGTCTTTGGGACCTGATATGCAGAACATTCACACCACAGAAGAGAAGCTGTCCATTTCCTCAGTGGAAAGGGTCTGGAAGTATCTTCTGGAAGTATTAAAAAGAATAAGGGCTTAAAAAGTCATAAATTCCTCCGTAGGCACATAGAATGATATGTAAGGTAAAACTGTGGGCAGACGGAGGAATTTTTGTGCGAAAATGGCTGCTGGGGCTGTGCCTGCTTTTGTTTCTGGACACGCAGACGGCAGGGCATCTGAGAGAAAAAACGTCTTTGCAGGATTTGAGAGACAGAGGGATTCCTACGAGAATGTTGGAGCGGCTGGAAATTCCGGCAGAAGAAATCAGGCTCTATGGTATTTTCTGGGAAGATTTGCAGTATTTTCCCGCAGCCGGGCGAAAAGAGGTGCAGGGACAGCAGTTTTTCTTTGAAAATTCCTGGCATGCCAGGCGGACATTTCAGGGAGAACGGCTGCACGAAGGCTGTGATATTTTCGGCAGAGAGGAAAAAAGCGGATATTATCCCATTCTCAGTATGACTGACGGAATCGTGGAAAAGGTGGGATGGTTGCCTCTGGGCGGATACAGAATCGGCATCCGAAGTCCCGGAGGCGGTTATTTCTACTACGCTCATCTGTCTTCTTATGCGCGGGAATTTCAGACAGGGGAGCAGATAAAGGCGGGAGAAGTCCTGGGGTTTCTGGGTGATACGGGATACGGGGAAGAAGGAACTGCAGGAAAATTTGTACCGCATTTGCACCTGGGTATTTATGTGCGGACACAGACAGAGGAAGACCATGCGTTGAATCCATATCCGGTGCTGCAGTTTTTACAGAAAAGGCAGAAAAATTTTTTCTATTAAAAAGAAAAAAAATATGCTATACTTTATGGATATAGTTAAGGAGTAATGTTTTATGGAAATACGTTTATGGCGCGAACTGCTGATTCCTTATGAGCTTGCAGTGAAGGAACTGGTCATGAAATTTAATCAGCTGAAAAAAGAACACAAAGAAAAAGACCTGTATTCCCCTATTGAGCAGGTGACCGGACGGGTAAAGTCCATTAACAGCATTCTGGAGAAAATGCAGAAAAAAAACATTTCCTGGGATGAATTGGAGGAAAAGGTGGAGGATATTGCAGGCGTCCGTATTATCTGCCAGTTTTATGAGGATATTGAGAAGGTAGCTGAATTAATCCGCAGGCGCAGTGATATGCAGGTGCTGGAGGAAAAAGATTATGTGACTCACATGAAAGAAAGCGGCTATCGCAGTTACCATATGATTATCCTCTACGCCACAGAAACTTTAAACGGACGTAAGGAAATCCGGGCAGAAATCCAGATAAGAACACTGGCCATGAATTTCTGGGCCACCATTGAGCACTCTTTGCAGTACAAATACAAGGGCAATATGCCGCCTCATCTGGCGAAGAGGCTGAGCCGGGCTGCAGATTCCATTCTGCAGCTGGATGCGGAAATGTCTTCCGTGCGAAACGAGGTTATGGACGCCCAGAATTCCATGCTGCACCAGTCCAATCTGGTGGCGGATATTCTGAATAACATAGAAAATCTGTACCACTATTCGAATCAGCGGGAAGTGGCGAAAATACAGGATGAATTTTACCGGATTTACAAAAACGGAGAGCTGGAGCAGCTGGAGCGGTTCCACAGGGAGCTGGATATTCTGGCGGAAGGGTACCGGGCTCAGGCGCTTACATACGAGGAAATAGAGGAAATGCAATAAAATGATAAAGTTGCCGAAAGATTACGAAGAAGAAATGCGAGGCCTTTTGGGGCAGGAATTTGAGGCGTATCTGAAGACTTATGAACAGCCTCTCAGGCAGGGAATGCGAGTGAACACTTATAAGCTGACAAAGGAAAAGTGGGAGAGTATGACTCCTTTTGGAAAGGAGCAGGTACCCTGGATAGAGAACGGATACTACATAGACAGGGAGAGCAGTCAGCCGCCCTCCCGCCATCCTTATTACTTTGCAGGGCTTTACTATCTGCAGGAGCCCAGCGCCATGACACCGGCCAGCCGTCTACCCGTAGAAGCTGGGGACTATGTGCTGGATTTGTGTGCCGCGCCGGGGGGAAAGGCCACGGAACTGGGAGCGAAGCTGAAGGGAACAGGATTTTTGCTTGCCAATGATATCAGCAACAGCCGTGCCAAGGCGCTGCTTAAAAATCTGGAACTGGCAGGAATTCCGAATATTTACGTTACCAGCGAAGACCCGGAAAAGCTTACCAGGCAGTTTCCGGAATTTTTTCACAAGATTTTAATTGATGCCCCCTGTTCTGGGGAAGGCATGTTTCATAAAGAGCCTAAAATGGCAGAATACTGGGAGGAAAAACCGCCCGCTTACTATGCTGAGATTCAGAAGAAACTTCTGGAGCAGGGGGCCCAAATGCTGCGTCCCGGCGGTATGCTGCTGTATTCCACCTGTACATTTTCCAAAAAGGAAAATGAGGAAGTGATTGCCCATCTTTTGAGCAGAAGAGAGGATATGGAGGTGGTTACTCCGGTATGGTATGAAGGCTTTGTCCATGGATTTCCTCTGGAAGAGGTTTCGGAGGAAGTGAATCGGCAGTTGGCTTCCTGTATCCGTATTTTTCCTCATAGAATGCCGGGAGAAGGACATTTTGCTGCGCTTTTGCGGAAAAAAGGACTCAAAGAGGAGGACAGGAATGGTGCAAAGGCAGCAGGTGAGAAGAAAAAAACAGACTTGCCTGCCTGTGTGGAGGAATTTTTAAAACTGGTATCTCTGGATTTTAACAAGGGCCGTTTTCAGATAGAAAAAGACCGGCTGTATTTCCTGCCAGAAGAGGTGCAGATGCCCAGACTTCGCTATCTGCGCACCGGGCTGTATCTGGGGGATATCAAGAAAAATCGTTTTGAACCCAGCCAGGCTCTGGCTATGGCTCTCTCTCCGGAAACCTTTGCTTCCTGCATTTGGCTTTCCGGAGACGATGTACGTACTGTAAAGTATTTAAAGGGAGAGACCATAGAAGTATCCGAGCAGGAGCCGGCACAGGCAAAAGGCTGGCAGTTAGTGTGTGTGGACGGCTTTCCGCTGGGCTTTGGCAAGCTGGACAGGGGCATTTTGAAGAACAAGTATTATGCAGGTTGGAGATTACAGTAATGGGAAAAATAAGACTGGATAAATATCTGGCAGATATGGGTCTTGGCACCCGCTCCCAGGTAAAGCAGCAAATTCGCAAGGGAAGCGTGACGGTAAACGGGGAAATTGTAAAGACTCCGGACTATAAAATTGACATCGAAGAAGACCGGGTGGCGGCCGGCGGTAAGTGTCTGGCTTATGAAACGTTTTCTTACTATATGCTGCACAAACCTCAGGGCGTGGTGTCTGCCACAGAGGATAAGCGGGACAAAACCGTGCTGGATTTGCTTGTCTCCAAAAAACGGAAGGATTTGTTTCCGGTAGGGCGGCTGGATAAGGATACGGAAGGTTTACTGCTGATTACCAACGACGGGGAACTGGCTCACAATCTGCTGGCGCCGAAAAAACATGTAGATAAAACCTATTTGGTAAAGCTGCGGTATTCGGTGTCTGAAGAAGAATTAAAACAGCTGGAAAGCGGCGTGGATATTGGAGAAAAAGAGAAAACTCTGCCTGCCGCAGCTAACTGGTATCAGGGAGAAAAAGACCAGGTACTGCTGACCATCCGGGAGGGGAAATTTCATCAGGTGAAACGAATGTTTCAGGCTGTGGACAATGAAGTGGTGTATTTGAAGCGGCTGTCCATGGGCAGCCTGCAGTTGGACGAAAAGCTGCAGCCGGGAGAGTACCGGGAATTAACTCAGGAAGAAATAGAGAGGTTGAAGGAACATGCTTGAGAACATAAAGGCCGTTATTTTTGATTTGGACGGCACACTGGTGGATTCCATGTGGATGTGGAAGTCCATTGACATGGAATATCTGGCGGCAAAAAAAGTTTCCATACCGGAAGATTTAGAGGCTTTTCAGGATGAACTGGAAGGCATGGGATTTACAGAAACTGCAAAGTTTTTCAAAGAGCGGTTTCAGATAGAAGATTCCCTGGAAGAAATTAAGGAGACCTGGCTTTTGATGTCCAGGGAAAAATATTGTCATGAGGTTCCCCTAAAACCGGGGGCTCTGGAATTTCTGAAAGAATTAAAGAAGCGGAAAATTTCTGTGGGAATCAGTTCCAGCAACAGCCGGGAACTGATTGCAGAGGTTTTAAAAGCACATAATATAGAAGCGTATTTCGACTGTATTACCACCTGCTGCGAGGTGCCAAAGAGCAAGCCTGCGCCGGATGTATACCTGAAAACTGCTCAGGGATTGGGAGCAGCGCCTGAAGACTGTCTGGTGTTTGAAGATGTTCCCATGGGAATCCTGGCCGGAAAGCGGGCGGGCATGAAAGTCTGTGCCATAGAAGACGCTTACAGTAAAAAGCAGGAGAGACAGAAGCGGGAACTGGCGGACTGGTATGTGCAGGATTATCTGGAAGTTCTGGAAAATGAAGCACAAAAAGGAGCGTGTGTATGAGCAGAGAATTTTTGCCTGTCACCAGAGCGGAAATGGAAGAGAGAGGCATCTGGCAGCCGGATTTTGTCTATATCAGCGGAGACGCTTATGTAGACCATCCCTCCTTTGGAGCGGCCATTATTACCCGTCTTCTGGAGAGCCGGGGGTATTCCGTAGGTATTATTTCCCAGCCCGACTGGCGGAAAAAAGAGAGCATTTCCGTTTTTGGAGAGCCCAGGCTGGCCTTTCTGGTTTCTGCAGGAAATATGGATTCTATGGTGAACCACTATACCGTGGCGAAAAAGCACCGAAGGCAGGATTCCTATTCTCCGGGCGGACAGATGGGGCTGCGCCCGGACCGGGCGGTGACGGTTTACGGCAATCTGATTCGTCAGACGTATAAGGACACGCCGGTGATTCTGGGGGGCATTGAGGCTTCTCTTCGCAGACTGGCCCATTACGATTACTGGTCAGACAGCATGAAACGTTCTGTGCTTATGGATTCCGGAGCGGATTTGATTTCTTACGGTATGGGAGAACACAGTATTCTGGAAATTGCCGAGGCTCTGGATAAGGGAATTCCTGTAAGTTCTATTACTTTTGTGCCGGGGACGGTGTATAAGGCAAAAAAAGCGCCGGAGGGGATTTTGCTGCCCTCTTTTGAAGCGTTATCTGCAAAAAAAGAAGCCTATGCCGGGAGTTTTCGGATTCAGTATGAGAATACAGACCCCTTTACCGGAAAGGTGATGGCAGAATCCTATGGAACGAAAGGGTTTGTGGTACAGAATCCCCCTGCAAAACCATTGACACAGAAGGAAATGGATGAGGTCTATGAGTTGCCGTATATGGGAACATATCATCCCATGTATGAAAAGCAGGGGAAAATTCCGGCTATTGAAGAGATTCAGTTCAGTATCACCAGCAACCGGGGCTGCTTTGGCGGCTGTAATTTCTGCGCTCTGGCTTTTCATCAGGGAAGGATTGTCCAGACCAGAAGTCACGGGTCCATTTTGCGGGAAGCCGAAAGTTATAGAGAGAAGCCGGACTTTAAGGGGTATATTCACGATGTGGGCGGCCCTACAGCAGATTTTCGTCACCCTTCCTGCAAAAAGCAGATGACAAAGGGGATTTGTACCAACCGGCAGTGTCTGTTTCCAAAGCCCTGCAAAAATCTGGAGGCAGACCACAGGGATTACCTGGAACTTCTTCGGAAGCTGCGCCATCTGCCGGGAATTAAGAAAGTGTTTATCCGCTCCGGTATTCGCTTCGACTATGTCAATGCAGATCCTTCGCCGGAATTTTTAAACGAACTGGCTGCTTATCATGTCAGCGGACAGTTAAGAGTAGCGCCGGAACATGTATCCGACCATGTGTTGTACTATATGGGAAAACCGGAACATAAGGTGTACGAAGAGTTTCTGAAAAAATTCCAGCGGGCCAATGAGAAATCCGGGAAAAGACAGTTTGTAGTGCCGTATCTCATGTCCTCTCATCCGGGCTGTACCATAAAGGAGGCTGTGAAGCTGGCAGAGTATGTGCGGGATATGGGCTTTATGCCGGAGCAGGTGCAGGATTTCTATCCCACACCGTCTACCATGTCTACCTGTATGTATTACACCGGGCTGGACCCCAGAACCGGGGAAAAGGTCTATGTACCGAAAAGCGCCAGGGAAAAGGCCATGCAGAGAGCCCTTCTCCAGTACAAAAATCCGGAAAACTATGAACTGGTAAAAGAAGCCCTTTTAAAGAGCGGCAGAAGCGATTTGATTGGTTTTGATAAAAAATGTCTGATTCGGCCAAGAGGCGGAAAAGGCAAACCGGAGAAAGAACATGTCCGGGATTTTCAGAAGAAACAGGTAAACAGCAGGGAAAACGGCAGAAAGAAAAAATCCATACGAAATGTGCATAAGAAAAAATCAGGTGGAAGGTGAGAAAATGGAAACAGGAAAAACCATTGCGGTGGTGACCGGAGCCTCTTGTGGCATGGGAACGGAATTTGTCCGGCAGATAGGAGAACAGAAGCCTTTCATAGAAGAAGTGTGGGCAATAGCCAGAAATCGGGAAGCACTGGAGAAACTGCAAAGAGAGGTTTCCAAGGTGAGGGTTTTTGCATTGGATATTACCAGTCCAAAGGATTTAGATACTTTGGCAGCAGCTCTGAGACAGGAACGTCCCAGGATAGCCTGGCTGGTGTGCAGCGCCGGAGCAGGAGTGCAGAAAACCGTGGAAGAAACCGGTTTGTCTGATTTGCAAAACATGATTGAGTTAAACTGCACGGCGCTTACTGCGGTGACAAAACTCTGTCTTCCCTACTGCAAAAAGGGGCACCTTCTTTTACTGGCCAGCGGCGCGGCTTTTGTGCCGCAGCCGGGTTTTGCGGTTTATGCGGCTTCAAAAGCTTATGTACTCAGCTTTGCCAGGGCTCTGAACGTGGAACTAAAGAGAAGCGCCAGAGTAACGGCAGTGTGTTCCGGACCGGTGGATACGCCGTTTCTGGATAAGATGGGCGGAAAAGAGCAGATGCCTGCATACAAGAAACCCTTTATTGCTTCTGCAAAAAAGGTGGTAAAAAAAGCTTTAAAGGATGCTGAAAGAGGTAGAGAACTTTCCGTGTACGGCATTTCCATGAAGGTTACCAGAATTTTCTGCAAAATAGTTCCGCACAGGATGATTATGAGGTGTATGTATGGAGACAAAAGAGGAGCATAGAAAACATGAGTAAAACAAAACAGAAAATACAGAAGGGCGATTACGGTTATATCAAAAGCCAGCAGAAAAAGAGGACCCTGTATACGATACTGGCGCTTCTTGCCCCCCTTCTGGTATTTTTTACAGGTTTATATATTCACAGAACGAGAAATACCGTTTTTACTGTTGTAGCTGTAGTTGCCTGTCTTCCTGCGTGCAAATTTGCTGTGGGCATGATTATGATGTATATGCAGAAGCCCATGAAACGGGAAGACTACGAACAGATAGAAAAGCATAAAAAGGGACTGACCTGTTCCTATGAACTGGTGATTTCCGCCTATGAGAAACAGTCTTTCGTGGATTCCATTGCTGTGTGCGGCAATACGGTTGTGGGATACACCAGCAGAGCAAAGACGGATACGGCTTTTACAGAAAAACATATACAGGACATTCTGCGGCAGAACGGTTTTTATGTCAGCGTGAAAATTTTCACCAGACTTGGGGATTACACGTCCCGTCTGGATTCCATGTGGGAACACAGGGAATCGCTGGAAAAAGACATAAAATTCCGTCCGGACCCGGCAGAACCCAATCTGACGAGAAACGGGAAAATCATGCGGGTGATTCACGCAATTTCCCTGTAGGAGAAAGTATGAAGCAGTTAATCATAAAAGAAATGGAAAGCGGACAGAGGCTGGATAAATTTCTGGGTAAGTATTTAAAGGAAGCTCCAAAAAGTTTTATTTATAAAATGCTCCGCAAGAAAAATATTACCTTAAACGGAAAGAAGGCAGACGGAAGCGAAAAACTGAAAACAGAAGATGTGGTGAAGCTGTTTTTTTCCGAGGAAACGCTGGAAAAATTTTGCGGACAGGTAAAACAGGGAGAAAAAACGGCTTTGGATATTGTTTATGAAGATGAACAGGTACTTTTTGTGAACAAGCCGGCGGGTATGCTGTCTCAGAAAGCAGAAAAGGAGGATGTTTCTCTGGTGGAATATCTCACCGGATATCTGCTGGAGACGGGAAGCCTTACCAAAGAGGATTTGCGGACTTTCCGTCCCGGTGTGTGCAACCGTCTGGACAGAAATACCAGCGGTCTGGTGGCGGCCGGGAAAACCGTACAGGGTCTGCAGGAATTGTCCCGGTGTTTTCAGGAGAGAAGTATGCACAAATATTATCTGACTCTGGTAAAAGGAGAAATCCGGGAAGCAGCCCATATTAAGGGGTATCTGTGGAAAGATGAGAAGCGGAACAAAGTGACCCTGTGCAGCCGGAAAAGAGAGGGAAGTCTGCCCATTGAGACAAAATACGAGCCGCTGGCTGTGGGGGATAATGGGGATACGCTTTTGAAGGTGCAGCTTTTAACCGGACGTTCCCACCAAATCCGAAGCCATCTGGCAGGTACGGGGCATCCGGTTATCGGAGACTTTAAATACGGGGACGCCAGGGTGAATGAGAAGTATTGCCAAAAATATGGGGTGCAGTATCAGCTTTTGCATGCCTGGAAGCTGGAATTTCCAAAGTCCGAAAAGAGATTGGAAAATCTGGCGGGAAAAGAAGTGACGGCACCGGTACCCGACTTGTTTCAGCAGGTGCTAAAAGGGATAAACATAAGGGAGATGAAGCTATGAGCAAACCATTTAAGAAAAAATCTTTGTGGAAGGAACTGTGGGAGTATGTGAAAATGATACTTTTTGTTGTCATTGTGGTTTTGGTGGTGGACAATTTCCTGCTGATTAATGCGGTGATTCCCTCAGAATCCATGGAGAACACCATTATGACCGGGGACCGGATTTTCGGAAACCGTCTGGCCTATTTGTTTGACGATCCGGAGAGATTTGATATTGTAATCTTTAAGTATCCGGATGATGAAAGTCAGAGATTTATCAAAAGGGTTATCGGTCTGCCAGGGGAAACCGTGGAAATCCGGGAAGGAAAGGTGTATATCAATGGTTCGGATACGCCTTTGGATGACAGCTTTACCCCTGAAACCCCTGTGGGAAACTTTGGACCATACACTGTACCGGAGGGTTGTTATTTCATGCTGGGGGACAACCGGAATAATTCCAGGGATTCCCGTATGTGGGACAAACCCTATGTGAAGAAAGAAAAGATATTGGGAAAGGCAGTGCTGCGGTATTTTCCGGGCATTGAGGTTCTGAAATAGAAAGGCGGCATTATGGCTACATGGAGTTCCAGAGGGCTTCGCGGCTCTACCTTAGAGGAATTGATTAACCGAACCTGTCAGCAGTACAGGGAGAAAAAGCTGGCGCTGATTCAGAAAGTGCCCACCCCCATTACGCCGGTGCGCATTGACCAGAACAGCCGTCACATTACCCTGGCCTATTTTGACCAGAAAAGTACGGTGGACTATATTGGGGCTGTCCAGGGAATTCCAGTGTGTTTTGACGCAAAGGAGTGCTGCACAGATAATTTTCCCCTGCAGAATATTCATGCTCATCAGGTGGAGTTTATGAAAGACTTTGAGAAGCAGCAGGGGATTGCTTTTTTGATTCTCTATTTTTCTCACAGAGATGAAATCTATTACATGCCTTTTCAAGAGATGTATGCCTTTTGGGAACGGGGGCAGAATGGGGGAAGGAAACACTTCAAATACAGCGAACTTTCGCCCCGGTGGTTTCTGCAGAGGACAGGCAGTATTATGGTTCCTTTTTTGGAGGGAATACAGAAAGATTTGGAGAGCAGATAAAGGGTAAAATAAATAAAAAGAAGAATTGACACTCTCAAGACTTTATGTTAGAATTTCCTAAAAAGTGAATTTTTTAACAAAGAGGAATTTGGTGGTTGTGCATAAAAGCAGAGAAAGGGGTGGACACATGAAGGGCAGAAAACAGGTACTGACGTGGACATTTCTTTCTGTGTTTCTGTTGGCACAGACCACCATTTTTTGTATACAGGGCAGTGCGGTACAGCCGAAAGAGCAGGAAAGCGCAGAAGAAGGATTGGAACGACGGACGAGACCTGTAGGACATGCTCTGGTACATCGAGATGTAAAACATCTCCTCTACGGAGTGAAAAAAGGGAAAGCTACGTTTGGGCAGCAGGCTGTATGGCAGCAAGCGGGGGGACGGAAGAAGCCAGAGGAGGTCTGCAGCTATAGTAAGCAGAACTGCGGATGGATTCGGCCAAGGGAAACCAGCACTATACGGAGCGCTTTAAGAGCGCCGCCTTTTTTGCAGCACAGCGAAAAGGGCAGGGCATAAAAAGAAAAAGGAGCGCATGAGAAAAATGAAAAATACGCATAGAGACAAAATTGTAGTAGTAGGTGCAGGGAATGTAGGTGAGGCCATTGCCTACACCCTGATGGTAAGAGCACAGGCCAACGACATTGTACTGATTGATGTCAATGAAGACCGGGCAAAAGGAGCGGCCATTGACATTGCCCATGGAACCAGTTTCCACAAGCAGGTCTGGGTTAGACAGGGCGGTTATGAGGAATGCCGGGATGCACAGATTATCATTATCACAGCAGGAATTGCCAGAAAACCGGGACAGACACGTCTGGAACTGGCAAAAACCAATGTATCCATTGTAAAGAGCATTACAGAGAACATTATGAAATATGCGGAAAATCCGTTGATTCTGGTGGTATCCAATCCTGCAGACATTACTACCATGGCGGTTCTGGAAACATCAGGACTTCCGGCAAACCGGGTTATCGGAAGCGGAACCTCTTTGGATACCGCAAGACTTCGCTATAATTTAAGTTCCAGACTGCATGTAAATGTAGAGGATATAAAGGCTTATATTACAGGAGAGCACGGAGACAGCCAGGTGGCTGTGTTAAGCTCTGCAACGGTAGGAGGCTTTCCTCTGGAAGAGTACGCAAGGCAGGTTGGAATTACTCTTGACAAAGAGGAACTGGCAGAACATACCAAAAACGGCGGTGCAGAAATTATTGGCTTAAAGGGCGCAACCTTCTATGGTGTGGCCATGGCGGTTTCCACCATTGTAGAAACCATTATGAAGGACAACAGCGCAATTCTTCCGGTAGCACATATGCTGGACGAAAGCTTTGGCAAGTGGGCAGGCGTTGCCGTATCCCTTCCATGCCGTGTGGGCTGGGAAGGCATTGAAGCAGCTTTCAAAATTCCTATGAATGAGGAAGAAGAAGCAGCTATGAACCGTTCCGTAGAGCTTTTGAAAGATTTCTGGGCACAGGTAAAAGAACAGTAAAACATCAGAAAAGGAGATTAAAACCATGGATAAAAAAGAATTTGCATTAAAACAGCACGAAGACTGGCAGGGAAAAATTGAAGTTATCAGCAGAGCAAAAATCGAGACACCGGAAGAACTGTCCGTTGCTTATACACCGGGCGTTGCAGAGCCATGTCTGAAAATTTCAGAAGATGTGGATTTGTCTTACAAATACACACGCCGCGGCAACATGGTAGCCGTTGTCACAGACGGAACCGCCGTTCTGGGACTGGGTGATATCGGACCGGAAGCAGGTATGCCGGTTATGGAAGGAAAATGCGCGCTGTTTAAAACTTTTGGCGATGTAGACGCTTTTCCGCTGTGTGTACGTTCCAAAGATGTAGACGACATTGTAAAAACCGTAAGTCTTCTGGCTGGCAGCTTTGGCGGTGTAAACCTGGAAGATATTTCTGCACCGAGATGTTTTGAAATCGAAAGAAAATTAAAAGAATGCTGTGATATTCCGATTTTCCACGATGACCAGCACGGTACTGCTGTGGTAACTGCAGCAGCGCTGATCAATGCATTGAAATTAACAGGCAAAAAATTGGATGAAATTAAAGTGGTAACCTCCGGGGCAGGTGCAGCCGGTATTGCCATTATCAAACTTTTGGTAAGCCTGGGACTGAAAAACGTGGTGATGTGCGACAGACAGGGCGCTATCTACAAAGGTCGTGAAAACTTAAACGCTGAGAAACAGGAAATGGCAGAAATCTGCAACCAGAACATGGAAAAAGGAACTCTGGAGGAAGTATTAAAAGGCGCGGATGTCTTCATCGGTGTATCCGCTCCGGGAACAGTAACGGAAGAAATGGTAAGAAACATGGCAGAAAAACCAATCCTCTTCCCAATGGCAAATCCGACACCGGAAATCATGCCGGATTTGGCGAAAAATGCAGGTGCAGCTGTTGTGGGAACCGGAAGAAGCGACTTCCCGAACCAGATTAACAACGTACTGGCATTCCCGGGTATCTTCCGCGGCGCTTTAGATGTGCGTGCTAAAGACATTAACGATGAAATGAAAGTGGCAGCTGCTTATGCCATCGCTGAGCTGGTAGAAGAGGATAAACTGTCTCCGGATTACATCATTCCGAATCCGTTTGACAAGAGAGTAGCTCCGGCTGTAGCAAAGGCTGTAGCAGAAGCTGCTAAAAAAACAGGTGTGGCAAGAATCTGATAAGACAGAAAACAGAATACAGAAAGTAACCAAAAGAGTGCAGCTTTTTACAGAGGCTGCACTTTTTCTGCTGTGCAAAGAAAAATTTCTATGCTTTTTCGCCCTGCTATGATAAAATAAACGTATTACAGAAAAGGATTCCTGTTTTCGGGAATTTATGGGGGAGGAATACTATGGAAAAACTGAATTACCGCCGCACCTTTTTTATCGGGTTGGCCTTTCTTTCCATCTGTGCTTTCTGGCAGATGTACGACAATATCATTCCGCTGATATTGCAGAATACGTTTCATTTGAATGAAACTTTCACGGGAATGATTATGGCCGCGGATAATGTGCTGGCTGTGTTTCTGCTTCCTTTTTTCGGCACTCTTTCGGACAAGGCGGATACGCCTCTGGGAAAGAGGACGCCTTTTATACTGGCAGGAACGGGTATCTCGATTGTTTTTCTGATGATACTGCCGGGGGCAGACCGGACAGAAAATTTTCTTGTGTTTGTGGTTTGTCTGGCCGTACTGCTGGTTTCCATGGGACTTTACCGCTCTCCGGCAGTGGCTTTGATGCCGGATTTGACACCTAAGCATTTGCGAAGCAAGGCCAATGCAGTGATTAATCTTATGGGAGCGGTAGGGGGTGTGTATACGCTGCTGCTGATTCGTTTTCTGGTAAAAGACGGCAGCCGTCCGGACTATACGGGAGTTTTTGCAGGCGTAGCCTTTATTATGACAGCGGCCGTTTTGCTCTTGCTGCTTACGGTGAGAGAGAAAAAGCTGGCGGCACAGATTGCAGCAGAAGAGATACAGGAAGAAAAAGAACAGGGAGAAGCTGTTGCAGCCCATACCAGCGAACTTCCAAAACCAGTGAAGAAAAGTCTGTATATGATATTGCTTTCCATCTTTTTCTGGTTTACTGCTTATAATGCCGTGACGACTGCCTTTTCCAGATATGCGGTAAAGGTGTGGAAGCTGGAGGGCGGCGGGTTTGCGGACTGCCTGATGATAGCCACCGCAGCAGCCATTGTCAGCTATATTCCCATTGGCTTTCTGTCGGAAGAATTCGGAAGGAAAAAGTGTATCCAGGGAGGTCTGGTGCTTTTGCTCCTCAGCTATCTGGGGGCAGCCTTTTTCCCGGTGTATCATCCTGCTATTAATATAGGCTTTGTGCTGATTGGCATGGGCTGGGCTTCTGTCAGTGTCAATTCCCTTCCTATGGTAGTGGAAATCTGCTCTCTGGGAGATGTGGGGAAATACACAGGTGTCTACTACACCTTTTCCATGGCTGCCCAGATATTTACCCCTGTTTTTTCGGGGTTTTTCATGCAGCATATATCTTACCGTGTACTTTTCCCTTATGCCTGCATTTTCACCTGCATGGCCATGGTGACCATGAGTATGGTACACCACGGGGACAGCAGACCACAGGAAAAGAAAAGTGTTTTAGAGCATTTTGATGTGGAGGATTAGCATATGAACAAAAAGAAGATTATGGGGTATACAGGACTGGGTTATCTGGCGCTTGTTATGCCCAGAATATTTCACAGACCGCAGAAGAGCCGGGAGACATATTATGCCCACAGAGGGCTGCACAACAATGCCGGAAATGCGCCGGAAAATTCCCTTGCGGCTTTTGAAAAAGCAGTGAAAGCAGGGTATGGGATTGAACTGGATGTGCAGCTTACCAGGGATAACCAGGTCGTGGTGACCCACGACTTTCATCTGCGGAGAAACTGCAATGTGCAGAAAGAAGTGGACGCATGCACTTACGAAGAACTGCAGCAGTACCCTATCTTTTTTTCAAAAGAGAGGATTCCTCTTTTGACAGAGGTGCTGAAGGTGGTAGATGGAAAAGTACCTCTGATTATTGAACTGAAATACAAAGAAAAGAGCAAAATCTGTGAAAAGACCGATGAAATATTGAAACAGTATCATGGAGCGTACTGTATAGAATCCTTTCATCCCCAGGTGCTTTTGTGGTATCGGAAACACAGGCCCCAGGTGTGCAGGGGACAGCTTTCCATGAATTACCAGAAGGAAGAAGGGTGGCGCAAGCCGCAGTATTACATCCTGCGGCATTTGCTCTTAAATTTCCTTACGAAACCGGACTTTATTGCTTATGACTGCAGAAGTCCGCATGCAGTATCCTTATGGATATGCAGACATCTCTTTCGGTGTCCGGCTTATGCCTGGACCGTAAAGAGCAAAAATCAGCTGGAACGCTGCAGAGGACAGTTTGACGCCTGGATTTTTGAAGGGTTCCGGCCGGAGAATGGACGGGAGTAGGACACATGGCAAAAAAAGTTTATGCAGTAAAAAAAGGAAAGACAACGGGAATTTTTCTCACCTGGGAGGAGTGCAGAAAAAATGTGAATGGATTTCCGGGAGCGCAGTATAAAAGTTTTCCCACTTTGCAGGAAGCAGAGCAGTATCTTACGCAGGGGACGGGAAAGGTTTCCCCTGCAGAGCAGGAAGAATCCGAGGGCTGTACGGCTTATGTGGACGGCAGCTTTGATGCGGCAAAGAAGGGATATTCTTATGGCTGTATTCTGCTCTGGCAGGGAAAAAAGATAGAAATGAGCAAGGCTTTTTATGGAACTGAGGATATCAGTATGAGAAATGTGGCAGGAGAGCTGGAGGGGGCTATGGCAGCCATGGTATATTGTGAGGAACACAAAATTCCCCTTCTGCACCTGTATTACGATTATCAGGGCATTGAGTCCTGGGCCACGGGAGAGTGGAAACGCAATAGACCGGGAACCATCCGCTATAAAGCGTACTTCGACAGTTTAAAAAACGTGCAGGTTGTCTTCCACAAGGTAAAGGGACACAGCGGAGTGGAACTGAACGAGGCAGTGGATGCTCTGGCAAAGGCAGCCCTTGGCATCAGGTAAAGGGTTGTGAAAGAAAAAGAAAAGGAGGGATGGCATATGGTAAGTCAGAAAGTGAAAATCCTGAATCCGTCAGGACTGCACTTGAAAACAGCTACGGTTTTGTCAAACAGTATTTTGAAATATGATGCGCTTGTGCAGTTTCAATATGAAAAAAATAATGTAAAGGGTACGGTGAATCTGAAAAGCCTGTTGAGTATTGTGGCGGCCGGCGTTCGCCAGGGACAGGAGATTGAAATAACCTGTGAGGGAAAAGACGAGAAGGAAGCCCTTCGGGCTGCTGTGCAGGCAGTAGAGAGCGGTCTGGGAGAAAACCTGAAAAAGTAGGCTCCGCACAAAATGGACGGGAGAGGACAGAAGAAAGATGAAATCTTACAGAAAGCAGCGGAAGGGATATGTGGACAGACTTTCCCGGGCAAGAAAGAAAATAAAGTACTACCTCTGGGTTCTGGGTATTCTTGCGCTGGGAATTATAGGGTATGGCTTATACGGTATGCTGTATATGAGAAAGCAGGAGGCCTGTATAGGGAAAATGACAGGGGTACTGGCTATTAGTTTTTTGGTTTTTGGAATCCTCTTTTTTCTGCTTTTTAAGAGTTATAACGAAAGCGGAAAAAGACTGGAGCAGCTGGCGTTTTCAGATGAAATTACCGGAGGCATTAATAAAATGGAGTTTGCCATGCGCTATCAGGAACTGTGCAGAAAACAAAAGGCTGATCAGTATGCGTTGGTTTTCATGGATTCTGTGGATTTTAAACAGATTAATGAAACCCTGGGAAAGCAGAATGGAGACAAAATGCTGCGATATTTCTACACGGTAATCGAAAAATTTCTGGACAAAGAGGAATATGAGTTTGCCGCCCGTACAGAAATGGATCATTTTTTTCTCTGCCTGAAGGAAAGAGAACCACAGAAGCTCCAGAAACGGATGGAGAAAATTATAAGGGAAATCAATTCTTTTCAATATACGGATTTGCCCAGGTATAGAGTGAAATTTCGTCTGGGCGCCAGCTTTGTGAAAGATAACGGGACAGATATCACTGTGATTCAGGACCAGACAAGAGCTGCATTAAAGAGCCAGACCGCAAAAGAGGCGGGAAAGTGCGCTTTTTATAATTGTGAGGTGGCACAGAAGCAGCAGAGGGAAAGAGAAATGAACAACCGCTTTGTCCAAGCGCTGGCTGATGAAGAGTTTCAGGTATATCTGCAGCCCAAAGTCAGCTTGCAGCAAAGAAAAATTAAGGGAGCTGAAGCACTGGTCAGATGGGATTATCCGGGAAGAGGGATTTTGCCGCTTTCGGAATTTATTCCTCTTTTGGAGAACAGCGGAAAAATCCAGGCATTGGAAAAGTATATTTTTGAAAGAGTTTGCAGATGGCTGAAGCAGAGGGAAGGGGAGAAGAAAAAATTATATCCGGTTTCCGTAAACCTTTCCAGAAGTCATTTTGCAAGAGAAGATTTTATGGAAGATTTTATCCGTATTGCAGATGATTATAGGGTGGATAAATCACTTTTGAAATTTGAAGTCACAGAGACGCTGTTTCTGGAGCATGCTCATTTGTCCAGGGTGGAGGAGGGAATCCGGATTATGCATGAGCAGGGATTTCTTTGTTCTCTGGATGATTTTGGATCAGGCTATTCGTCTTTCACTATGTTGAAGGATTTTGACATTGATGTACTGAAGCTGGACCGTTCGTTTTTCTTGGATTTGCACAGCGAAAAGGCAAGAAGTATCATCGCATGTATTCAGGAACTGGCAGAGAGCCTGCATATAAAAACCGTAGCAGAGGGGATTGAAACACAGGAGCAGCTGGCGTATGTGAACTCCATGCACTGTGATGTGATACAGGGTTTTTATTTTTCCAGACCCCTGCCCTTAAAAGAGTTTGAAACCTGGGCGGATACGTTTGTCTTTCCCGATTTCGAGATAAATATGTGCGGGGGGGTAAATCCCTGCAGCTAAACAGAGCTGCTGCATTTTGCAGCAAGCTCTGTTTCTTTCTGAAACTGTAAATACAAAACGAACAACACAAGGAGGAATCAGATGCTGACTATTGGTTGTCATTTATCATCAGCAAAGGGCTATACCGCCATGGCAAAGGAGGCGGAGAAAATCCATGCCAATACCTTTCAGTTTTTTACCAGAAACCCCAGGGGCGCCAGAGCAAAGGAAATCAATCCCGAAGATGTAAAAATTTTCCATAAAAAAGCAAAAGAGCAGGGGATTGCGCAGATTCTGGCCCACGCGCCTTATACCTTAAATGCCTGCTCCGCAGATGAGAGTGTGCGGGAATTTGCAGTAAACACCATGCGGGACGATTTGCAGAGAATGGAATACACGCCGGGAAACTGCTATAACTTTCACCCGGGCAGTCATGTAAAACAGGGGCCAGAGACGGGCATTGCCTATATTGCCCAAATGCTCAATGAACTGCTGAAAAAGGATCAGAGTACCACGGTACTTTTGGAAACCATGGCGGGGAAGGGCAGCGAAGTGGGAAGAAATTTTGAAGAACTGCGGGAAATTCTGGACAGGGTAGAACTGCAGGAAAAAATGGGCGTGTGCCTGGACACCTGCCATGTGTATGACGCCGGTTATGATATTGTAACGGATTTGGACGGTGTTCTGACAGAATTTGATAAGGTTATCGGACTGAACCGGCTAAGGGCTGTTCACTTAAATGACAGTATGTTTGGCCTGAGCAGCCACAAGGACCGCCATGCCAGAATCGGGGAAGGGAAAATCGGGCTGGAAGCCATTGTCCGTGTCATCAACCATCCGGCCCTTTCGCATCTGCCTTTTTATCTGGAAACGCCCAATGATTTAGAGGGATATGCCAGAGAAATTGCACTTTTGCGGGAAGCTTATAAAGAATAATGGGTTTTTTGAAAAGAAAAAAAGGAAATCGCCAAGGAATCGGAAATAATTATTGTGAAAGATTCTTTTGAAGAAAGACAGGTGACTGCCTATGAATATCCGCGAGCAAATGGAACAAAGGGAACTGCAGTTTTTAAATCCCTATGCGTCCTGCAGTATCCGTTCTAAGGGAAGGGACCGGCAGGAGACGGAATGTGATATACGAACTGTATACCAGCGGGACAGGGACCGGATTGTCCACTGCAAGTCTTTTCGCAGAATGAAAGACAAGACCCAGGTGTTTTTAGCGCCCCAGGGGGATCATTACCGGAACCGTCTGACCCATACCCTGGAAGTTTCTCAGACAGCCAGAACCGTGGCAAAGGCGCTGTGCTTAAATGAAGATTTGGTAGAGGCCATTGCCCTGGGCCATGATTTGGGTCATACGCCTTTTGGGCATGCAGGAGAGCGGGCACTGAACCGGGTATGCCCTCTGGGATTTGCCCACTATAAACAGAGTGTCCGGGTGGTGGAGCGTCTGGAAAAGGACGGCAGAGGGTTAAATCTGACCCGGGAAGTCCGGGACGGGATGTTAAATCACAGAACCAGCGGTACGCCTCACACCCTGGAGGGACAGGTGGTGCGCTACTGTGACAAGATTTCCTATATTCACCATGATATGGACGATGCCCAGAGAGCGGGGATTATTACGGAAGATGATATTCCTATTACCCTTCGCATGCTGCTGGGATATACCACCAGGGAACGGCTGAATACCTTTGTCCATGACATTGTGGAACACAGTCAGGGAAAAGACCGGATTTCCATGTCACCGGAAATCGAGGAGGGGCTTCGGGATATCCGTGCCCTGATGTTTCAGGATGTGTATCTGAACCCTGTGGCAAAGGGAGAGGAAGAAAAGGCAGAGCATGTAGTGGAAGAATTGTATCTGTACTACAGCAGATATCCGGAGAAAATGTCGGAGGAATATCGGAAACTTCTGTATGAGGAGGAACCGAAAGAGCGAGTAGTATGTGATTATATATCAGGAATGACAGACCAGTATTCTTTAGAAAAATTTCGGGATATCTTTATTCCCAGAGGCTGGAGCGTTCCTGGAAAAGGGCAGTAGAAATGAGGGAGCAGTATGTATTATTCCGATGAAATCATAGAGGAAGTCCGTATGAAAAATGACATTGTGGATGTGATTTCCGGATATGTGAAATTGCAGCGAAAGGGCAGTTCGTATTTCGGACTGTGTCCTTTTCACAATGAGAAATCCCCTTCCTTTTCCGTCAGCCCGGACAAGCAGATGTATTACTGCTTTGGCTGCGGGGCAGGAGGAAATGTTTTCACCTTCATTATGGAATATGAAAACTACAATTTTGTAGAGGCATTAAAATATCTGGCAGAGCGGGCCGGAGTGAGGCTTCCGGAAGAGGAATTTTCCAAAGAGGCCAGGGCGTCTGCAGATTTGAAGTCCCGGCTTTTGGAGATACAGAAGCGGGCGGCTTCTTTTTATTATTATCAGCTTTGGCAGGAAAGTGGCAGGCAGGGACTGGATTATCTGAAAAACCGTCAGCTTTCCGATGAAACCATTAAAAAGTTCGGGCTGGGCTATTCCCCCAAGTATTCCGGTACGCTTTACAAATATTTAAAGAGCAAGGGCTATACGGACGAGCTTTTAAAGGAGTCAGGGCTGTTTCATATCGAGGAACGAAGAGGCATGCAGGATAAGTTCTGGAATCGTGTCATGTTTCCCATTATGGATGTGAACAACCGGGTAATTGGCTTTGGGGGCCGTGTTATGGGAGACGCCAAGCCAAAGTATTTGAATTCTCCGGAGACAAAGGTTTTTGATAAAAGCCGGAATCTGTATGGGCTGAATATTGCCAGAACCTCCAGAAAACCCTATCTCATCATCTGTGAGGGATATATGGATGTCATTGCCATGCATCAGGCTGGCTTCAACAATGCAGTGGCGTCTCTGGGAACGGCCCTGACTTCGGGGCATGCCAGCCTCATGAGCCGGTATACAAAAGAGGTGCTTCTGACTTATGACAGCGATGAGGCGGGACAGAAGGCGGCCCTTCGGGGGATTCCGATTTTAAAGGCAGCAGGAATCCGGCCGAGAGTGGTCAATCTGACCCCTTATAAAGACCCGGATGAATTTATCAAAGCAGAGGGAAGAGAGACCTTTGAGAAACGCCTGGAGGAAGCAGAAAATGCGTTTTTGTTTGAAATACGGGTTTTAGAAAAACAATATGATTTATCTGACCCGGAGAGCAAAACGGCATTTTTCCGGGAGATAGCCAGAAAGCTGCTGGAATTTCCGGAGGAACTGGAGAGAAATAATTATATAGAAAGTCTTTCCGGTATTTATCAGATTAAATTTGAAGACTTGCGAAAAATGGTGAACAATATGGCTCTTTCGGCTGTGTCTTCCCAGCCCCGTACACCCCGTATCCGGGAAACAGGCGGGAAAAAGGACAGCAGGGAGGACGGCGGACGCAAAGCCCAGCGGCTGATGCTGACCTGTCTGACCTCTTATCCTTCTATGTTTGACACCATTGCAGGTTACATCACACCGGAGGATTTTGTCACGCCTCTGTATCACCGGGCAGCCGAACTGGTCTTTGCGCAGCATGAGGAGGGAGAGGTAAATCCCGCCAGACTGCTGAACCAGTTTTCAGACCCGGAGGAGCAGAAGGAAGTCACCGCCCTTTTTCATGCAACCCTGCATTTGGAAGGGGAGGAAGAGGCCAGAAAGGCTGTATTGGAAACTGTGTGCCGTTTAAAGAGGGACAGCATTACATGGAAGAATGAACATCTGGCCCCGACAGACCTGGCAGGGCTGCAGCAAATCGTAGAGGCCAGAAAGAGGCTGGAGGATTTGGAGCGGGGCAGAGTTACCCTGCATATTTCCTTTGATTGAGGAAACCATATAGAAGAAAATCAGATAAAAGTAAGAACACATGGAAAAACTTATAGAGTAAAGAATTGAGAGGATGGAACATTTATGGAAATGAACATGGCGAAATTCAGTGAGAAACTGGGAGAACTCATGGAACTGGCTAAAAAGAAGAAAAATGTACTGGAGTATCAGGAAATCAATGATTTCTTTAAGGATTTTCCTTTGGACCCGGAACATTTGGACAAGGTCTTTGATTTCCTGGAAGCAAACGGCATTGACGTGCTGCGGATTCAGGACAACGATATGGACGATTTGATTATCGGGGATGACGATGATTTGAATCTCAGCGAAGAAGACGAAGTAGATATGGAAAACATTGACCTTTCCGTTCCGGAAGGCGTCAGCATTGAAGACCCGGTTCGTATGTATTTAAAGGAAATCGGAAAAGTGCCTCTTTTAAGTGCAGAGGAAGAAATCACTCTGGCCAAGAGAATGGAAAACGGAGATGAAAGTGCGAAAAAACGTCTGGCAGAAGCCAACCTTCGTCTGGTAGTCAGCATTGCAAAGCGTTATGTGGGACGCGGTATGCTGTTCCTGGATTTGATTCAGGAGGGAAATCTGGGTCTTATCAAAGCGGTGGAAAAATTTGATTACCGTAAGGGATATAAGTTTTCCACTTATGCAACCTGGTGGATTCGTCAGGCCATTACCAGAGCAATTGCAGACCAGGCCAGAACCATTCGTATTCCGGTGCATATGGTAGAGACTATCAACAAGCTGATTCGTGTTTCCCGCCAGCTTTTGCAGGAACTGGGAAGAGAGCCTCAGCCTGAGGAAATTGCAAAGGAAATGAATATGTCCGTAGACCGTGTAAGGGAAATTCTGAAAATTTCCCAGGAGCCGGTTTCTCTGGAAACCCCTATCGGTGAAGAGGAAGACAGTCATCTGGGAGATTTTATTCAGGACGACAATGTGCCGGTTCCTGCAGATGCCGCCGCCTTTACTCTTTTGAAAGAACAGTTGGTAGAGGTTCTGGGAACCCTGACAGAGAGAGAGCAGAAGGTGCTGCGTCTGCGTTTCGGTCTGGATGACGGAAGAGCCAGAACCCTGGAAGAAGTAGGAAAAGAATTTAACGTTACCAGAGAGCGTATCCGTCAGATTGAGGCAAAGGCTCTTAGAAAACTCCGCCATCCGAGCCGTAGCCGCAAGCTGAAAGATTATCTGGATTAAGGAAGAATCGTATGAGAGAACTACAAATTTCCAGAAGGCTGAAAGCCGTTGCCGGATTTGTGGGGAAGGGCTGTGTGCTGGCAGACGTAGGCTGTGACCACGGTTATATCCCCATTTATCTGCTGCAGAAGGAACAGATTCCGAAGGCCATTGCCATGGACGTAAACGAGGGTCCTCTGCTGCGGGCAAAAGCTCATATTCGGGAATGGGGATTGGAAAATTACATAGAAACCCGTCTTTCAGATGGTGTGCAGGCTCTGAAAAGAGGAGAAGTCCAAAGTGTGGTGATTGCTGGCATGGGCGGTCCTTTAATGGAAAAGATTCTTTTGGAGGGACGGGAGGTTCTTTTGGAGATTTCGGAACTGATTTTGCAGCCCCAGTCCGAAATTGCCCATTTCCGCAAGTTTCTGGCACAGCAGGGATACCGGATCGTGCAGGAGGACATGATAGAAGAAGAGGGAAAATATTATCCCATGATGAAAGCCGTACATGGGAAAATGTCCTGGAAGACAGAGGTGGAATATGTATACGGCGGAGAACTTCTAAGACAGAAGCACCCTGTTTTGAAGCAGTATCTGAAGGGGCAGCAGCAAAAGGCAGAAAAGCTTTTAGAAAGCCTGCAGAAATCAGAAACAGAATCTGCAAAAAAGAGGACTGCAGAACTTCAGCAGGAAATTGCACAGAGAAAAGAGGCGCTGGCTTATTATGAAGGCGAATGAAATTATAGAGAAAATAGAAGAAAAATATCCCGTGTCTTTTGCAGAAAACTGGGATAATTCCGGCTTTCTTGTAGGGGATAGAGAGTGGGAGGTAAAGAAAATCTTTCTGGCGCTGGATGTGACGGATGAAACCTTAAACAGAGCCATTGCAGCAGGGGCGGATATGATGATTACCCACCATCCTCTGATTTTTTCAGGAATGAAGCAGGTAACAGCCGGAGATTTTATCGGACGACGCATTTTGAAACTCATAGAAAATCACATTTGTTACTATGCCATGCACACGAATTTTGATGTGCTGGGAATGGCAGACCTCAGCGCAGATTTGCTGAAGCTCACAAAGCGGCAGGTACTGGAGGTTACGTTTGAAGAAGAGAACCGCCGGGAAGGCATTGGAAGAGTGGGAATGCTGCCCGAAGAGATGACTTTGGAAGCATGCGGCAGATTTGTGAAAGAGCAGTACGACCTGCCTTTTGTAAAGCTGTATGGCAATCCGGAACAGAAAGTGCGCAAAGCGGCAGTCTGTACCGGTTCCGGTAAGAGCCTGATGCAAGAGGTACTCCGACAGAAGGCACAGGTTTATGTGACAGCAGATATGGATTACCATTCCTCCATAGATGCGGTGGCGCAGGGAGTGGCGGTCATCGACGCAGGTCACTATGGTACCGAATACATTTTTATGGAATACATGAAACAGGAGCTGCGGAAGATGACACCGGATTTGGAGGTGGAAACCATGGAAGTTTCGCACCCCTGCAGAGTACTTTAAAACAGGGTTTTCAGAAACACAATGAGGGTTTTAGTATGAAGAAAAAGGGAATGATATTGGGAATCTTGTGTATACTTCTTTGCCTCTGTGCCGTGCCGGTGTGGGCAAGAGCCGGCGGAGGCGGAAGCTCAGGCGGAGGAGGTGGAAGTGCAGGAGGCAGTTCCTATCACTCCGGTAGAAGTTCCGGCGGTGGAACCTCTGATATTGTGTCTGCGGCGCAGTTTGGACTGGGAGTTTTCGTGGCAAGCGGAGGAGCCGGTGCAGCAGTGCTGCTTTTGAAAGCCCGCAGGGCAAGGCGCCGTACCCACCGGGCCATGGCGGTATTTTCCGAAAGCGGAAGAAACTGGGATTACCGAGAGGTTCAGAAACAGGTGGAGGAATCCTATTTTCAGATTCAGGAATGCTGGAGAAGAATGGATGTTACTTACGGCGTGCCTTATATGAGTGAACGGCTGCAAAAGGATTTTAATGTAAAACTGCAGTGGATGCATATGCGTGGGGAAGAGGTCGTGCAGAAAAAAGTGAAGCTTCTTAGTGCCATCCCGGTAGGCGTGCAGGATGAAGAGGGAGAGGATCAGGATGTTATCTGGTATCTGATTCATGGAAAGATGACGGGTTTTTACATAAATAAAAATACCAGGGAAATTATCCGGGGAAAAAACCGGCCCGAGGCTTTTTTTGAATATTGGAAGTTTGTGTACCGGAATGAACGGTGGGTGTTGGATGAAATCAAACAAAAAGAGGAAATCGATATCGATGCCTTCCATGTCTGACGCGTATAAAAAAGCAGATCAAGGGCAGACTGTACACTAGACACAAAAGACATTTCTCAAAAGGAGGAGTGTCTTTTTTTTGTGGAAGGAAAAAGAGGAGAAAAGGGTAGACAGTATAAATGACGGAATATGAAAGAAAGGGGATAAAAAAGTGAATAAGTATGACTGATTGTGAAAATTGCATAAGAAAACAGGAAAAAAATTGTAAATTAATATGATTGAAATTGACGGAATATGACTATATAATAGGGCTATAAAACAAAGGACGCAGGAGGAAAGAAACAATGGTTTACACAGTTACTTTTAATCCTTCTCTGGACTATATTGTTTCAGTAAAAGATTTTCAGATGGGAATGACCAATCGTACCCAGACAGAACAGATGCTTCCCGGAGGAAAAGGAATCAACGTATCCACAGTTCTGGCTAATCTGGGCATAGAAAACACTGCACTGGGATTTACCGCAGGGTTTACAGGAGCAGAGATTCAGCGCAGAGTAGAGAAGCTGGGATTTTGCTGTGACTTTATTGAAGCAGAAGAAGGATTTTCCAGAATCAACGTGAAATTGAAGGATTTTGACGGAACGGAGATTAACGGGAAAGGACCGGGGATTTGCAGAGAAGATATGGAGCAGTTTTTGGAAAAACTGGAAAAGCTGAAAGCGGGAGATGTTCTGGTTTTGGCCGGCAGCATACCGGAAAGCCTGCCCAATTCCATTTACCGTGACATTATGGCAAAACTGCAGGGAAAAGGTATCCACTTTGCAGTAGATGCTACAGGGGAGCTGCTGTTAAATGTTCTGCAATATAGACCGTTCCTCATTAAGCCCAACAATCATGAACTGGGAGAAATCTTTGGAGTTGAAATCCGTACCAGAGAAGAGGCTGTGCCTTATGCCAGAAAAATGCAGGAAAAAGGAGCCAGAAACGTACTGGTGTCCATGGCAGGACAAGGCGCTGTGCTGGCAGCAGAGGATGGACAGGTTTACGCGCTGCCTGCACCTAGGGGAACACTGGTCAATGCCGTAGGCGCCGGAGATTCCATGGTAGCCGGATTTCTGGCAGGATGGCTGGAGAAAAAAGATTACGGACATGCATTTAAAATGGGGGTTTCCGCAGGAAGCGCCAGTGCTTTTTCAGAGTTTCTGGCCACAAGAGAAGAAGTAGAAGCGGTTTATAACCGTCTGGAAGAAGAATAACAGGAAAGAGGGAGAAAAAATATGCGAATTACAGATTTGCTGGATAAAAGAAGTATTTCGTTAAACAGCTGCCCACATTCTAAGAGCGAAGCCCTGGACGAAGCGGTGGCATTAATGGTAAAAAGCGGTAAAATCCGGGACGAGGAAGCTTACCGTAAGCAGGTTTATTTAAGAGAAGAAGAGAGCACTACGGGAATCGGTGAAGGCATTGCGATTCCCCATGGAAAATGTGATGCCGTGGAGAAACCGGGTCTGGCAGCCATGGTCATCAAAGACGGCGTGGATTTTGATTCTCTGGATGGAGAGCCGGTACATCTGCTGTTCCTCATTGCAGCGCCCAATACAAAAGACAACATTCACCTGGACGTACTGAGCAAGCTGTCCGTGCTTCTGATGGATGAGGAATTTGTGGAAAAACTGAAAAATGCAAAAGATGTGGAAGAATTTCTGCAGGTGGTGGATGAGGCAGACGATGAAAAACCGGATCTGAACGAACAGCTTGCAGCCCAGAGCGAAACGGCTCAGGACGAAAAGGTGTGTAAAATACTGGCCGTTACTTCCTGCCCTACGGGAATTGCCCATACTTATATGGCAGCAGAGGGTCTGGAGAAAGCAGCCAAAGCAGCTAACTGCTTTATCAAAGTAGAAACCAGAGGTTCCGGCGGCGCAAAAAATGTGCTGACAGAAAAGGAAATTCAGGAGGCGGACTGTATCATTGTAGCAGCAGATGCCAAAGTGCCTATGGAACGTTTCCACGGAAAGAAACTGATTGAATGTCAGGTTTCAGATGGTATCAGCAAGGCTGATGCTTTAGTGGAAAGGGCTATCAAAGGAGACGCGCCGGTTTATCAGGCAGGAACAGCAGGAAAGGCAGAAACGGTAAAGACTTCCGGCGGAACCGGACACAAGATTTACATGCAGCTGATGAACGGCGTTTCCCATATGCTGCCTTTCGTAGTAGGCGGCGGTATCCTCATTGCTCTGGCCTTTCTGATTGATGGCTTAAGTGTGGATATGAACAGTCTTTCCGCAGAAGCGAGAGCAAACTTCGGTACCATTACTCCTGTAGCTGCCATGCTGAAAGAAATCGGCGGCATTGCATTCGGACTTATGCTTCCGGTACTGGCAGGTTTTATTGCCATGAGTATTGGAGACCGTCCGGCGCTGGCTTTGGGATTTGTAGGCGGTATGATGGCAGCAAACGGCAAATCCGGATTTCTGGGTGCGCTGGCAGCCGGATTTCTGGCAGGTTATCTGATTCTGCTTTTGAGAAAGGTGTTTGACAAACTGCCTCAGGCCATTGAAAAAATCGCCCCTGTGCTTTTGTATCCCTTTGTGGGAATCCTGCTTATGGGACTGATTATGAACTTTATCATTGAGCCTCCGGTGGGCGCATTGAACACAGCGTTAAATACAGCATTGACCAATATGAACGGTTCCAGTAAAATATTACTTGGAATTATTGTTGCGGGCATGATGGCCATTGATATGGGTGGCCCGTTCAACAAAGCCGCCTACGTATTTGGAACAGCTTCCATTGCTGCAGGAAATTATGATATTATGGCAGCCGTTATGATTGGCGGTATGGTTCCGCCTTGTGCCATTGCACTTTCTACCTTGTTGTTTAAGAATAAATTTACAAAAGAAGAAAGAGAATCCGGTCCGGTAAACTTTATTATGGGACTGGCCTTTATTACCGAGGGAGCCATTCCTTTTGCAGCTTCTGACCCGGTTCGTGTACTGCCTTCCTGTATGATAGGCTCTGCACTGGCGGGAGCGCTGTCCATGGCTTTTGGCTGTACCCTGATGGCGCCTCACGGTGGAATTTTCGTGTTCCCGGTTGTAGACCATGCTTTGTTCTACCTGGCAGCTTTGGCAGCAGGTACGGCAGCAGGAGCATTGCTTCTGGGCATTTTGAAAAAGAAAGTAACAGAATAAAACAAATATAAAAGTACATTCAGGAGGAAAAAATTATGAAATCATTTCAGTATGTAATCACAGACGCAGAAGGAATCCACGCACGTCCGGCAGGAGACTTTGTAAAAGCAGCAAAAGGCTTTGCTTCTTCTGTAAAAATCACAAAGGGCGGCAAAACCGTAGACGCTAAGAAGATTTTCGGCCTTATGGGACTTGGCGTAAAACAGGGTGAAGAAGTGACAATTGATGTGGAAGGTGAAGACGAAGAAGCTGCTGCAGCAGCACTGGAAACTTTCCTGAAAGAGAATTTATAAGAGCAGAGGGCGGCTGAAAAATCATGAAAACATACAAGGGAAAAAGTGTATTTAACGGCATTGCCATAGGAAAAATCTGCGTTTACAAAAAAGATGAGCAACAGGTAAAGCGCAGCAAAATCATGGACGTAGAGGGAGAAATCCAACGTTTTCACAAGGCCCGTGAAACGGCCATAGAGCAGCTTCAGGGACTGTATGAGAAGGCGCTCACCGAAGTAGGGGAAGCCAATGCGGCAATTTTTGAAATTCATCAGATGATGCTGGAGGACGAGGATTATCTGGAATCCATTGAGAATATTATCCGTACCCAGGAGGTCAATGCGGAGTATGCAGTGGCGGCTACCAGCGATAACTTTTCTGCTATGTTTGCCGCTATGGATGACGATTATATGCGGGAAAGAGCCGCAGACGTAAAAGACATTTCCGAACGTGTCCTGGCTGCCTTAAAGGGAGAGGACAAGAGTAAAATTCTGACAGAGGAGCCGGTGATTATTGTGGCAGACGACCTGGCTCCCAGCCAGACGGTACAGCTGGATAAGGACAAGGTGCTGTCCTTTGTTACCGTACATGGCTCTGTAAATTCTCATACCGCTATTCTGGCCAGAACCATGAGTATTCCGGCACTTATCGGTACAGATTTGCCCCTGGATGACACCATAGACGGAAAAATGGCGGTGGTAGACGGCAATCAGGGCTGTATCTATGTGGAGCCGGATGAAGAAACCATGAAACTTATGGAAGGCAAACTGGCAGAGGAAAAGGAAAAAAGAGAACTTCTTCTGACCCTGAAGGGAAAGGAAAGCGTTACGCTGGATAACCAGAAGGTGCTGACTTATGCAAATATCGGAAACAGCCGGGATCTGGCTATGGTGCTGCAAAATGACGCAGAGGGAATCGGACTTTTCAGAAGTGAATTTATCTATCTGGAAAGCGATACCTACCCTACAGAGGAAGAACAGTTTAAGATTTACAAGACGGTTGCCGAGACCATGGCAGGCAAGAGAGTGATTATTCGTACCCTGGATATCGGGGCAGACAAACAGGCGGATTACTTCCAGCTTGCGAAAGAAGAAAATCCAGCCATGGGACTGCGGGCTATCCGTATCTGCCTGACCAGACCGGAGATTTTCAAAACCCAGCTGCGGGCTATTTTCCGGGCAAGCGCATACGGCAGACTGGCTGTGATGTATCCCATGATTACCTCTGTAGCGGAAGTCCGCAGAATCAAAGAAATCGTGGAAGAAGTCAAAAGAGAATTGCAGCAGGAAAATCTGGCCTTTGGAGAAATCGAGCAGGGAATCATGATAGAAACTCCTGCAGCGGCCATTATCAGCGATTTGCTGGCAAAGGAAGTGGACTTCTTCAGTATCGGAACCAATGATTTGACCCAGTATCTGCTGGCTATTGACCGCCAGAATGAAGAACTGGACAGCTTTTATGACGCGCACCATACGGCTGTGCTCCGCATGATTTACCAGACGGTGCAGAATGCGCACAAGGAAAACATCTGGTGCGGTATCTGCGGTGAACTGGGCGGCGATACAGAACTTACCCGTCTGTTTCTGGCTATGGGTGTAGATGAACTGTCCGTATCTCCGGGCAAGGTTCTGCCCCTTAGAAAGATTATCAGAGAAACCAGAGTGGAAGAAGACAGAGAAAAGCTTTTACAAACATTTTTATAAAATATATCGGTTGCCCCAATCCCTTTTTCTGTGTAGAATATAGGGAAAGGGGCAGCAATGCTTTTAGCAGGATGGGGAAAGGAAGGAATGGAAATTCCAGAGGGAAAAGAAAATGCTGACAGAAACAAGACAGGAAGAAATACTGCGGATGTTGGAGCAGAAAGGCAGTGTGACCGTACAGGAATTAAAAGATGTCTTTGGGGCATCGGAATCCACGATTCGCAGAGACTTGAATGTACTCCATAAAAAGGGAGCTCTGATTAAAGTTTTCGGCGGTGCGGTGCAGACAGAATCCAGAATCAACACCAGGGAAGAGGAAGTGGCTCTCAGAAAAGAGCAGAGCAGAGAAGAAAAGCTGCGGATTGCCCGCTATGCGGCATCTTTGATTGAGCCGGATGATTTTATCTATCTGGATGCGGGAACCACCACGGGCTACATGATTCCCTATTTGACGGAACGCACGGCCATGTTTGTTACAAATGCTGTTTCCCATGCGCTGATGCTGGCAGAGAACGGCTTCCGGGTGATATTAATCGGCGGAGAATTAAAAGCAGCCACGGAGGCGATTGTGGGAAATGAAGCCTATGTCAATCTGAAAAAATACAATTTTACAAAAGGCTTCTGGGGCGCCAATGGAGTCAATCCCATGGCCGGATTTACGACCCCGGACATCAATGAGGCCATGATAAAAGAGTGTGCCATGAAACACACCCAGCGGCCTTATGTGCTGTGTGACAGCAGGAAATTTCACCAAGTCAGCCCGGTGAGCTTCGGTGAGTTCCATGCAGCTCAGATTATTACAGACTGTATGCCGGACGAAACCTATGCAAATTATCAGAATCTGATTATTGTATAAGCAGTTCTTCCAATAAAAGAAAACACAAAAACCCGAAAACATGGAAATTGAACATGTTTCCGGGTTTTTTATCATATTTTTTGAAAAGAGGAATAGATATAATATAGACAAACAAAAGAGAGCTTTACAATAAGGGAGGTAAAACATATGAAATTTAAAAAAGTATTTGCAATGCTGCTGACAGCTGCTATGATGACATCCATGCTGGCCGGCTGCGGAGGAAGCGGCACAGACCAGAGCTCCGAAACCAAAAGCGAGGACAAGTCTTCGGAAAAAGACAACAATACAGCGAAAAAGGGCGGAGACGGTAAGGTGTATTATCTGAACTTTAAACCGGAACAGGCAGACCAGTGGACAGAACTGGCGGAGCAGTATACAGATGAGACAGGGGTGGACGTGGAAGTCCAGACAGCCGCTTCCGGAACCTACGAGTCTACCTTGAAGTCCGAAATGGCAAAGGACGAGCCCCCGACTCTGTTTCAGGTAAACGGTCCGGTGGGGCTGGCTTCCTGGAAAGACTACTGCTATGACCTATCCGATTCCCAGATTTACAAAGACGTCAGCAGTGATGACTATGTATTGAAAGACGGAGACGCAGTACAGGGTATTGCCTATGTCATTGAAACGTATGGCATTATTTACAACAAGGCACTGTTAAAAAAATATTTTGAACTGCCGGATGCAGAAATCAAATCCATAGAGGAACTAAATAGTTTCGACGCCTTGAAAAAAGTAGCAGATGGTATTCAGAAGCATAAAGAGGATTTAGGAGTTATGGGAGCCTTTACCTCCGCAGGTATGGATTCTTCCTCTGACTGGAGATTCAAAACGCATCTGGCAAATCTGCCGGTATACTATGAATACAAGGACGAAGGCGTGACCTCATCAGAAGCAATAAAGGGAACCTATCTGGACAATTTCAAAAATGTCTGGGATATGTATCTGAAAGATTCCACCTGTGAACCGTCTATGATTTCCTCTAAAACAGGTGAGGACGCCTCTTCCGAATTTGCTCTTGGGGAAGCTGTATTCTATCAGAACGGAACCTGGGCTTACAACGATATCAAAGATATGGAGGTGGCAGACGAAGACATGGGTATGCTGCCCATCTACATCGGTGCCGAAGGTGAGGAAAATCAGGGACTTTGCACCGGTTCTGAAAACTACTGGTGTGTAAATAAAAAAGCGTCCGAAGAAGATATTCAGGCTACTCTGGACTTCCTGACCTGGGTTGTGGAAAGCGATGAAGGAAGAGACATGCTGGCAAACGAAATGGGATTCATCACACCGTTTACTACTTTTGATGAATATCTGCCGGAAAATCCTCTGGTAAAAGCCAACGATGAATACACGAAAGCAGGCAAAACTCCGGTAAGCTGGAACTTTACCACTATGCCTTCTGAAGAATGGAAAAACAAAGTGGGCTCCGCTATGCTGGAATACGCACAGGGAACCGGTGACTGGGACGCAGTTCGGACGGCCTTTGTAGACGGCTGGGCTTCTGAATACGCTGCAGCCCATGCAGAATAAGCCCTTCTTAGAAAAAGGGGGAAGAAATCGTGGAAAAAACCATTAAAAAATATTTTCCGGTTTTTGTACTGCCTACCATGCTGGCCTTTGTTCTGGGATTTGTGGCACCCTTTGCACTGGGAATTTATCTTTCCTTCTGCAAGTTTACCACAGTCACAGACGCCAGATGGGTGGGTATCAGCAATTACCTGAAAATATGCAATGATAAAGAATTTATACATGCACTGTGGTACACGGTACTGTTTACCGTTGTATCCGTGATTCTCATTAATGTACTGGCCTTTACTGTGGCCATGCTGCTTACGAAGGGGATTCGGGGAACCAACCTGTTCCGTACCGTATTTTTCATGCCAAACCTTATTGGCGGCATTATCCTGGGCTATATCTGGCAGCTTTTGCTAAACGGTATTCTGGCACAGTATGGAAAGACCTTGACCTATTCTTCCGTGTATGGATTCTGGGGTCTGGTGATTCTGGTGTGCTGGCAGCAGGTGGGCTATATGATGATTATTTACATTTCGGGCATTCAGAATATTCCCGGAGAACTCATAGAAGCGGCAAAAATCGACGGGGCAAACAAGAGACAGCTTCTGCGCCATGTAACCATTCCCATGGTCATGCCTTCTGTAACAATTTGTACCTTTCTGACGCTGACCAATGGCTTTAAGCTTTTTGATCAGAACCTGGCGCTGACCAACGGCGCGCCTTCCAATATGTCGGAACTGCTGGCTCTGAATATTTACAGAACTTTCTATGGCAGAACAGGCTATGAAGGCGTGGGTCAGGCCAAGGCCGTTGTATTCTTTGTACTGGTTGCCGTCATTGCGCTGGTACAGAACAGAATCAGCCGGAAAAAGGAGGTGCAGCAGTAATGAACCATGCAAGAAAAGCGAAACATGGCTGGATTCTTACCCTGTTTTTCTCCATTGTCAGTGTTTTGTATCTGTATCCCATTGTGCTGGTTGTGATAAACTCCTTTAAGAAAAAAGCCTATATCAGTCGGTATCCTTTCCGGATTCCCAGAGATAGGATGTTTGTGGGGCTGGAAAACTACGTAAGAGGACTGGAAAAAACAGGATTTCTGCCGGCCTTTGGCTGGACTGTGCTCATTACGGTGTGTTCTGTGGCGCTGATTATTCTGTGCTGCTCCATGTGTGCCTGGTATATCAGTCGGGTGAAGACACGGGGGACAAAAATCATTTATACGCTGTGCCTTTTTGCCATGGTTGTGCCTTTCCAGATGGAAATGTATACGTTGTCCAAAATCGCCAATATGCTGAAACTAGACAATCCCTGGGGGCTGGTGATGATTTATCTGGGCTTTGGAGCCGGGCTGGCTGTCTTTATGTTTACGGGATTTGTGAAGTCCATTCCCCTGGAAATTGAAGAAGCCAGTATGATTGACGGCTGTACGCCTCTGCAATGCTTTTTCAGGGTCGTGCTTCCGGTGATGAAGCCAACCTGCATTACCATAGCCATTCTGGATGCCATGTGGATTTGGAACGATTATCTGCTGCCGGTGCTGGTACTGGATACGAAGAAATATAAGACCATTTCCATTGCCATTCAGTACTTAAAAGGCGGATACGGTTCTATTGATATGGGAGCTATGATGGGCGTGCTGGTACTCTCCATTATCCCGATTATTGTATTTTATCTGTTCTGTCAGAGATACATTATTGAGGGTGTGGTGGCAGGAGCCGTAAAGGGCTGACGCGTTGACAGAAATGGAAATCATGTTACAATAAAACAGACAGGACTGACGCAACTTTCTGTGTCGGTTCTGTCTGTATTTTCCGTTAGCGAAAAGAAAAGGAAGGAAAGAACCATGTACACGATTTTGATTGTAGATGATGAAAAGATAGAGAGAAACGGAATGAAATTTCTTTTGAAAAGAGAAGCAGAAGAATTTCAGATACTGGAGGCATCCAACGGCAGAGAGGCTCTGGGAATTTTAGAAAAACAAAAGGCGGATATTCTTCTGACAGATATTAAAATGCCTTATATGAGTGGGCTGGAACTGGCCCGGCAGGTGTCTGAGAAACACCCGGCCATGAAAATGATTATGTTCAGCGGCTACAGCGATTTTTCCTATGCACAGAGCGCCATTCGCTACGGGGTGTCTGACTATATTTTAAAACCGGTAGATCCGGGGGAATTTTCCCGAACCATACAAAAGGCAGTGGGAGAAATTAACGGACAGAGAAAGGAACAGATGATACAGACCAGACAACAGGATTATCTGCAGCGTTTTTTTCTTCAGAATTATCTGTATACCGGGAAAATTGAGGGCGAGGGACAGTGGAATACAGAAGAATGGGAGCCGTATCATTACATGGTACTGGCAGAAACCTCCAGCAGCTTTTTTGAGGTGGAGGAAGAGATTTTTCGGGAAAAATTAAAAGCGGAAATTCATCGGAATTTTTATTATCTGAATCTAAATGCAGGGGAATCTCTCTTCTTTTTCCGGGAAAAATCCAGTGATTATGAATTGCTGTGCAGGCAGCTGTATCAGTTTTTTTGGCAGAATTATGAAGCGCAGTGCTGCTTTGCTGTAAGTAAAGAAATCCAGAATTTTCAGGAGTTTCCTCAGGTGTTTGCAGGCCTGGAGCAGCTTTTGGAAGAACAGTTTTACCAGCCCGGAAAGCATATATTCTCTTTAGAAGCACAGGAAAAAGAGCAGCAGGACATCTCTTCTTTGCAGGATTCAGAACTTCTGAAAAAGATTCTGGAAGACATTCATAACAAAGATATGCTGCACTTGAAGAAGCATTTTCGAACCCTTCGGGAAGTCTATCATCCGGAAAAATCCTATTCGGAAATGTATGTGAAATTTCTCTTTTCCAGTATTGTGAAGGGGATTTATGAAGTGATGGATTTGCCGGATGAGAAAAAGCTAAGCCGGGAAATTGACCGTCTTTACCGCTGCCGTCACTTAAAAGATGTGCTGGATATTACAGAGAAAGCAGTGGGAGATTTGGAGGGATTTCTGGCAGAAAATACAAAAGGAACCCGCAGCGAAGTCACCAAGGTGAAAAATTATATTTATGAGAATTATCAGGAAGATTTAAGCATTGATATGCTGGCAGAAAAGGTATATCTGTCTCCCGGATATTTAAGCAGTATCTTTAAACAGGAGACAGGTATGAACCTGAACCGGTTTATCAAAGGCTACCGTATGGACAAGGCCAGAGAACTGCTGGAATACAGCCCGAAGAAGATTTCTCAGATAGCCAGAGAGGTGGGATTTTCCAATAACTCCTATTTCTGCAGAAGTTTCCGGGAGCATTTTGGCATGACTCCGGAAGCATGCAGGAAGGGATTGGGAAAAGATGAGGAAGCTGCTGCAGAAATATAAAAATTTAAAATACCGCTATAAACTTACTGTAATTATGATTTTATGCAGCCTGATACCGGCTGCTGTTATCAGTGCTTATACGCTGTTGCGCACGGTGGATATGATGCGGGAAAAGGAGAAAGATACCCTGCAGCAGGTGGTAAACCAGTCCATGGAGAGCATTGAAAATAAGGCAGAGATTTATGGGAATCTGCTGCATTATCTGGCCTATTCCTCAGATTTACGCAGAATTATGGAGAAACAGTACGAGTCTGATTATGAGGCTTATCTGGAGTATACGGAAACAGCAGACCCTCTTCTTACGATGCCTCAGCTCTATCATGAGGAAATCCGGGGAATTACGCTGTATGCCTCCAATATTCAGGTAGAACATGGTTCTACGCTGGCTCCTTTGTCCACCGCCCAAAGCCAGCAGTGGTATGCACAGATATATCCTCAGGATACCATACAGTGGATTGTGCGCCAGGGAAATCCAAAAGAAATTCTGGCAGTGCGGAAGTTTTATAAGCAGGAAGAAATCCATGCACTGTTAGTCATTACCCTGGATTATGACAAACTTTTAGAACCCTTTGCCTCTGTGCTGGAAAATAACCAGGGCGGACTGATTACAGACGAAGAGGGAAATGTGATTTTTTCCGGCCGTGATATGGAACCGTCATTGACGCCGGAAAAAGAAACCTCTCTGATTTATCTGAAGGAACATTATGTGTGTACCGAAGCAAGGGCGGAGACTACAGGCTGGAACTTTTGCTTTTATCAGTCCCAACAGGTGATAGATGCTGCAGTGGCAAATTTAATGTGGGGAAATGTACCTGTACTGGCCGGATGTCTGGTACTGATTTTCCTGCTGGGATATTTCTTTTCCAGAGGTATGGTGGCACGGCTGGAGCAGTTGACAGAGAATATGAACCAGATTAACCTGGGACTTCGGCAGGTAACGGTGGTCAGCGATTCCAAAGATGAAATCGGCGTGCTTATCCGTACATTCCGGAGAATGATGAACGAGATTAATAAACTGATTTCCCAGGTGTATGAGGCAAAAATCCATCTGCAGAAAACAGAAATGCAGGCTTTGCAGGCACAGATAAATCCCCATTTTCTCTATAACTCCCTGTCTATTATTAATTGGAAGGCCATTGAAGCGGGAAATGATGAAATCAGCCAGGTAACGCTGGCCTTATCCACTTATTACCGTACCAGTCTGAACAAAGGGGAAACGATGACCATTGCGGCCAATGAACTGCGGAATATTGAGGCGTATCTACACATTCAGCTGGTCATGCATGACGACAGTTTTCAGGTGGAAAAGCAGGTAGAGGAAAAGATTTTAAGCTGTTCTGTGCCCAAATTGATTCTGCAGCCTCTTGTGGAAAATGCCATTGAACATGGATTGGATGTTTCGGAAAAAGAAGAGAAAAAGCTGAAAATTTCTGCGCTTTTAGAAGGGGGAGATTTGGTGTTTTTTGTGGAAGACAATGGTGCAGGAATGGAAGAAGAACAGGCGGAGTCCATGCTGACGTATCAGTCCAAAGGCTATGGCATGCGCAATGTCCATGACAGAATCCGGCTGCTCTATGGAGAAGAATCCGGGCTGAAGATTTACAGCAAAAAAGGAGAAGGAACCCGAGTAGAAATCCGGTTTCCGGCAGACCGGGAGGAGCATACGTATGAATAAAAACAGAAAAATTCGTGAATTTTTGATACTTGGCGCAGGCGTGTTGTGTCTTGGATTTTTCAGTTTTTTCTTTTGGAAAGATTCCTTAAAAAAGGAAAAGGCAGAGGGGAAAGAAACAGAAATTTCAGAAAAAGATAGGGAGAAATCCTGGGAAGAAGCTGCACACACACCTTATGGGGATTATCCGGAAACCGTATACTATACCCTGGGAAAAATTTCGGGACGGGATAATTCTAATCTTCCGGCAGGGGATACCTATGAGGACAATGGCTATACCCGGTATTTGAGAAAAATGCTGAATATTCAGAATGAAGATGTTTTTGAACTGGAGGAAGGCAGCCAGTATGAGGAAGCTGTGGAAATGGCAGTTAAGGACAAAAACATGCCGGATATTCTGGTGGTAAAAGGCAGGGATACCTTACAGAAGTTAGCCAGGGAAGGGCGGATTGAAGATCTGACGGCTGTGTATGAGACGTGTACGACTCCCAGAATCAAAGAAATGTATGAAAGCTATTCCCATGGGCTTTTGGATTCTGCCCGCTTTGAAGGCCGTTTGTATGGTTTTCCGGACACGGTTATTGACCATGGTCCCACGTTGTTATGGATGCGGAAAGACTGGCTGGATAAGCTGGGACTTCAGGAACCGGAGAGCATGGAGGACGCCATGGCCTGTATTGGGAAATTTGTAGAAAAAGACCTGGCGGGAAACGGGGAAACCATCGGGCTGGCATGCAACACCCAGCTGGTAACCGGCAGTAATGCCAAATATTCGGCAGATGGGATTTTCACCATGTTTCACGCAAAGCCGAGGAAATGGATAGCAGGAGAGAGCGGAGAGATTACCTATGGCTCTGTTACAGAAGAGACCAAGTGTGCACTGGCTTATATGAACAGTCTGTACACAAAAGGAATTTTGGACAGCAAGTTTCTCCTGCGCACAGAAGACAACCTGACGGAACTCATTGCCGAAGGAAAATGCGGCGCTTTTTTCGGTAAGTGGTGGGCGCCTAACAATCCTTTGATGCAGTCCTACGACAGAGATAAGGAAGCCGTGTGGAAACCTTATTTTCTCACGGAGGAAGACGAAAATCAGGTGCAGGAATACGAAACTTATGATGACACTTTGTATGTAGCTGTGCGAAAAGGCTACGAACATCCGGAGATTCCTGCAAAATATATCAGCGTGATTTTTGATTACTCCCGGTATGATGATGGAAATGCAAATGAAGTCAACGAATATTTTTCCTTAAACGTAGACCCTACGGCAAGACCCATGAATATCAATGTGGATTACAAAGATGCCTTGTATCGTACCACCAGGCATATCAGAGAAGCTCTTGAGGGAGAGAAAAAGCCGGAGGCGTTGTCCGGATTGGAAAAGTCTTATTACACCACCTGCAAAGCCTATCTGGACGGCAGCCTGACTACAGCCAATGCCTGGGCGGCGTATACTTCACGCATTACAGCAGTAGGGCTTTTGGCGGATTCCGGTTTTGAAACGGCTCAGTCTCTGCCGTTACAAGGGGAAAATCCCGGACCGGAGGAAGACCTTCTGAAGCTGGAACAGCAGACTTTTATTCAGATTATATGTGGAGAAAAACCGGTGGGCTATTTTGATACTTTCGTGAAAGAGTGGTATGCGGCAGGAGGAAAAGAGATTACCCAGAAGGCCAGAACGGCAGTAAAGGAGGAAAAGGAATCATGAATATTCGGGAATTGGAATACTACAAAATGGTGTGTCAGCAGAAAAGCATTACCAAAGCAGCCCATGCCCTGTATATGACGCCCCAGGGACTGAGCAAGATTATTAAAAATATTGAAAATGAACTGGAGGCCACGCTTTTAAATCGAACTTCTTCCGGTATTACACTGACAAAATCCGGGGAATATCTGTATGAACATCTGGAAGATTTTCTTGTACCTTACCATCATATCTGCAGTGAAATCCGCTGCATTGAGCAGCGCTTCCTGCAGGGAGAGGGCAATGTGGCGTTTACGGTGGGAGATTCCAGCACCGGATATATGGATGCTACTTTTATGGAAAAGTTTGAGATTAAGCTGCTGGTAAACCGTGAGCATGCTCTTGCAAAAAAGGAATCTGTGAGCATTGCGGATTTAAAGGGAGAGCGTCTGTATCTTGAAAGCCCGGAATTCAGTATTCATCATCTGATTGTGGACAAATGCCGGGAGGCGGGGTTTGAACCGAACCTTGTGTTTGAAACCAGCGGTTTCAGCCTGTGCCATAAGATGGTGCAGCAAAACAAGGGGATTTCCGTAACCGTAGATTTTATTTTTGAGGACATGAAACAGGATTCCTTAGTCATGCTGCCCTTTTCAGACGGGGAGTATTTCTGGTCTACTTATATGCTCACCCGGAAAGGAAGTGTGCCAAATCCTGATATTTTGCTCTTTCACAATCATGTCATGCGCTGGCTGAAAATGATAGCTGAGAAGAAACTGATACGATAGCCGCAGGAATTTGCAGAAGGGGTATCACGAATTTGTTTAGGGGGTACAACCCTTTGTTGCTTATCAAAAAGGGAAGGCTATGATAGGATAAAGAGGAATTCACAAATAATATACTTCTTAAAAGGAACTGCCGCCGGGATTGGCGGCGGTTTCTTTATGCGTCGAAAACGAAGAATCCTGCGATGTCATTGTGGCCGATTTGCGGAAAGAATAGCTACAAAATCCTGCGGCTGTGTGGTATAATCAGAACAATAATACAATACACGAACAAGTGATAAAAGTTAGATTATGGCAGGAAAAAGAAAATGGTGATTCGGAAATATCAGCCCTCTGACTGCAAAGAACTGACAGAGTTATTCTATCATACGGTTCACACAATCAATGCGAAAGATTATACAAAAGAACAGTTAGACGTATGGGCTACAGGACAGGTAAACTTAGAAGAATGGAATCAGAGATTTCAAGAGCATTACAGCGTGGTTGCAGAGGGAAATGGAGTTCAGACAGGTTTTGGAGATATCGATGAAACGGGATATCTTGACCACTTATATGTCCACGCAGACTATCAGAGAAAAGGGATTGCTGCGGCTCTTTGCCGGGAGTTGGAGCAGGCCGTTTCAGGAAAAATTGTTACCCATGCTTCGATTACAGCAAAACCTTTTTTCGAGAAAAGAGGTTTTCAGGTGGTTCGTGAGCAGCAGGTAGAGAGACAGGGGATTTTCCTTACAAATTTTGTTATGGAGAAGAGATAAAATTTTCAATTTACGGAGGTACTTATAGATGCAGCATGAATGTAAAATAACAGTATTAGAGACAAAAGTATTTACAGATTACCAGGAAAAATATCTGGCGAATCCCCGGTCAGGCCCGTGTCCCTGCTTTAAAGAGGGAGATACCTTTGTCTTAAAAAGAACCAGTGAACGTGATGATTTTTATCATTTGATGAATGGGAAATTCTGTGGCGAGGCATGGGATGCCATCAGCAGATATGTGTACACAGCTTTGCAGGGTGGTTCAATCATGCATAAATGGACAAACGATGAGCGAATGATGATTGCCTGCTGTAATGATGGCACCAGACCGGTTATTTTCAAAATTGAAAGAATTGATATTCCTGAAACAGAGGAAGAGAGCGCGTGGCTTGAAAAACAAAACTTTAAAAATACTGTGGAAGAGGCTTATACGGGGTGAGAAATAATAAACGCAGGAGTTTTTGTATGTCCTAACTGAGATAAAAAAGAAGGGTTTTGATGAAAAAGATAATAGAGAAATTAGATGTGTACTTAAATAACATAAAAATAAAGAAAAAGATTTTTCTCCTCTATTTCTATTGTATAATGATTCCCCTAGTTGTTACAGACACCGTTATTTGCGGGATGTTTATTCATGATGAAGAAGAGGGGAGAAAAACCAGACTGAAAAATATGGTGAAATCCGTGGAATATATGTTAAGCGGTGATGCAGATAAGGCAGCAGCCTTATCTGAAAACATATATTTCAATAAATATATTAACGAATTCCTGAATCAAGAATTTTCATCAGGGCTGGATTATTATAATCAATACCAGGAACTTTTAAAAGATTCTTTGTTTGAAAGTTCCCTGGGAACCAGCAATGTTGTGATTACTATGTATACAGATAATCCGACTGTAGTAAACGGAGGGAAGTTCTGGAAAATGGAAAGCATTACGAATGAATCTTGGTATCAGGAATTTACACAGTCGCAGCAGGAAATGCAGATGTATTTTTACTATGACAATTCTCAAATTACAAAGTTTGCGTCTATTCGGAAGGTTTCTTTTGTACGAAAACTGAACCGCTATAAACGAGATCCGTATGAGAAATTGCTTAAAATTGACCTGGACTATGTAGGAATCAATGAAAATCTGGTGCAGTCAAATTATGAGGATGAGGTATATGTATGTGATGGTGAGAAGATTATTTTCTCTAATCGTTACGATATGAACACACAGCAGGATTTTGAGAAAATCACAGATGTCCGTAGAAAAGAAGAGTATGTGGAAGAATTTTCTCTGTTTGGACAAGAATTAGAGATTTATGCAGTACCCCAGGAGGATAGTTTTTTCCGTGGGATTTATAGACATTGGCCGGCGATTGCTCTTTTGATTTCTTTAAATATACTTATACCTTATGCTATGCTACGGCCTCTTAGAAGAACCTTTACAGACAGGTTGGAATTTTTAAACAAAACCCTGAGCTATAGGAATCAAGGAAAATTAGAAGAAATTCAGGGGATTCAGGGTACAGATGAAATTGCATTTCTTATGCGTAATTATAACAGTATGGTGCAGGAAAATAATCACCTTATAGAAACCGTATATAAAAGCCGTTTGAAACAGCAGGAAATTAATATTGCCAGACAGAAGGCAGAACTTTTAGCTCTTCATGGTCAAATTAATCCTCATTTTCTTTTCAATGTGTTAGAAAATATAAGAATGAGAAGTGTATTAAAACAGGAATACGAAACAGCAGAGATGATTGAGCAGCTTTCTATTATGGAGCGCCAGTATGTAGAGTGGGGAACCGATTTACTGACAATTCAAGAGGAAAGTCAGTTTGTGGAATCGTATTTAAAATTGCAAAAATACCGATTTGGAAGCCGTTTGTCTTATTCTATTGAAATTCAGCAGGAATGCAGCGGATATAAGATTCCCAAACTATCGTTGGTAACGTTTGTAGAAAATGCCTGTGTCCACGGAATTGAAGATAAGGCGGCGCATTGTTGGATTTTTGTAAAAGTATTTACAAAACAAGAGTATTTATATATGGAAATCGAAGATACAGGAAGTGGAATTTCAGAGGCATACCTCTCCACACTCAGAGACAGGATGGAACATGCAAGTATTGAAATGCTGAAGCAAAGCGGAAGAGTGGGCGTAGTGAATGCATGTCTCAGATTAAAAATGTTTACAGATGGAAATGTAAAATTTACGCTGGAAAGTGAAGAAAATGTGGGAACCATAGTGACCATTTCCGTTCCGGTGCAATTTCTAAATAGGGAGGCAGAGAAAGATGCTAAAAGTTCTGATTGTTGAGGATGAGCAATATATTGCACAAGGACTTTCCATGTTAATTGACTGGGAAAGCTGTGGATATGAAATTGCAGGTACTGTTTATAATGGACAGGATGCAATTGATTTTTTGCAGGATACTCAGGTGGATTTGATTTTGTCTGATATTAAGATGCCGGTTATGGATGGAATTACGCTTTTGAAAAGAATCCGGGAGGAAGAAATTTCAGAGGCATTTTTTGTTATTTTAAGTGGGTATGGAGATTTTGCTTATGCACAGCAGGCTATTAAGTATAAATGTACAGACTATATTTTAAAACCTATCCAGAGACAACAGCTATATTCGCTTTTGGAGAAAGTGAGCACTTTATATAAAAAACAGAAACGAAAAGAAATAGAGCAGAAAAAAATGGGCCGAGCCTATTTTGTAAGATATATTCAGGCATTACTGTTGGGCCGTGGAGATGAGGAGGCATTGGTTTATGTGAATAAAAAACTCTCTTTTTCTGACCGGATTCGGTATATTCACATGGAGTTAGAAGATGAGGAACACAGTCTGGAATTTCAGAAAATGAGGACTTATCAAAAAGCAGTGTATCAGAATTGCAAAGCTTATCTGGGGACAGAAAAAGAAGATTTGGTGTTTATGGATATTGTAGGGCGTAAGGAATGGCTGGATATTGGGTTCTTATATGACGTAAGCATTGCTCATGAGTTTGGAATGGAAGAAGAGGAATATTTAAGGAGTTTTCTCGGGAACATTAGCCAGGATTTGCCTATTCAGGTTCGGAGTTATGTGGGGGATACAGTAAGTTCGGTGAAAGACATTTCTGAATCTTTCCGGACTGCTATTCTGGCCAGAAGCTTTCATGTATTTCAAGTGGATAAAAATATTCTGTATTATTCAGAAGAAAAAACAGAAGCTGGTGGAAAGATTATTAATAAGGCTAGTATAGAATAAATTAAATCTCTACTATATATTTTGAGGATAATGTATGGTAA
>NZ_JAAITA010000007.1 GCF_013304445.1 Blautia hansenii | reverse complement strand
TAAAGATTTCTCCCACCACCCGCATAGCAGGTGGTTTATTTCATTGCTGACACAAAAAAGAAACCATTTCATTTGCTTACTAATAGCACAAATGAAATGGCTTCCTCCTATCATTTATCAGATATTCTGCTGTTATTCCGTACAACTGCGTCGAAATACCGGTTTCCCATTGATATATACTGTTTTTGTAATTTCTCTTTTTTTAATGATTCTTTCAGCAAGAAGGTCAAGCGCACTTTCGCACATGGCTGGAACATCAATATGAAAAGTCGTTAATGGAGGGGATACATACTGAGCCACGTTAATATCATTAATACTAAAAAACTCTATACGTTTTGGAATCAGAATTCCCTTTTCGTTAAAAGCCTGCAGCAGTCCTACAGCCAATGTATCACTTGCTACACACACAGCTGTAGGAAACTTCTCACCCAATTCTTCCAGCATCTTTTTCCCTATCCGATATCCTTCGTCTACGGTCAGTGCATCCGCTATATAAATATTTTTGTCCTCGTATATATTATAATATTTCACGCTTTCAATAAACGACCATTCACGCACATCCATCACCCGTTCAAAGGAGTTAATATCGTAATCAAACGGACCTACAAATCCTATATTTCTATGACCCTTCTTATAGAAAAAATCTACTATCTGCGTCACGATAGAATCAAGATTGGGCCGAATAGAATCATACAAACTCTCGTCTGGAGATGTGTCCATAAAAATTCCCTGCCTTGTAATAGTTCTCAAAACGTCTATCTCCTTCTGAGAAAACCACCCAATTCCGATAAAAGCTCTGGTATCTTTAGGTACAGCTTGAATCCCCTGCTTTTTTGTAACGATTGTAAACTGCACATTTCTGATTTCAGCCTGTTTCTTTATCTCTTTATAAAGAGAGCGGTAATAGATATCTTCTAATTCCTCCTGATTCGATGCCCAAAACAGAAATGCCACCTTATCAATTTTAGGATAAACCACTTTCTTTTTATATTCTAAACGCTCTGCTGTCTCAAAAATAGCTTCTCTGGTTTCATCATTTACTGAAATTGTCTCATCGTAATTTAATACTCTGGATACCGTAGCAGTAGAAACCCCAACTTCCTGCGCAATATCTTTTATCGTTGCCATAAGTAACCTCCACACAATTTTCTAATAAATAATTTACTAATTTTTTTACTTTATGTCAAGATAATTTTTTATTCCACACTCTTCAACGATTCCACCATATCAATTTTCTTCAATTTAAAATACATCACGCAGTTTACAAACACGGAGAACACACAGGTCAGCGCTGCGCTGTACACAAAGCTGAGGGGTTCTATGATTCTGGTAAACATGACGTCATCAATTTCCACTGTGGTAATCACATACCGATGCAGCAAAGCCCCCAGTATCATGCCTACAATCACGCCGATAATCGTCAGCAGCACGTTTTCCCGGTAAACATAAGCGGACACTTCCTTGTCGTAAAAACCCAGTACTTTAATGGTAGCCAGTTCCCGCCGCCGTTCTGTAATATTGATATTGTTCAAGTTATACAGCACCACAAAGGCCAGTAATCCCGCAGACACAATCAACACCACAATGACAATGTCCAGACTTTCCAGCATATCATCCAGACGGCTCTGGAAATTGTAGGTATAAGAAACATTCAAAGCCGCACGATTATCCAGGATTTTTTCTCCTGTTTTTGTCAGCTGTTCCTTATCCGAGTCCTTCATTTTGAAGTAAATATTGTTGGAATCCATGGGTTTTCCATAGAGTTCTTCGTATGTATCCGGTGAAACATAGAGATAATGTTCCATATAGTTTTCACAGATTTCTGTAACTTTCAATTCTTTCTGTACGCCATTTTCCAATTCTACGGAAATCGTATCTCCCTTTTTCACATGCAGAAGTTTTGCTGCTTTTTCTGTGAGAAACACATCATCTTTCCCCAACTCATACGTCTTATGAGTTCTCCTGTCACGATAATGAAGAAACTTCTTATTTTCTTCCAGGCTCTGAGGCGCATACAGATATATCTCTTTCTCTGTTCCGTCCTTTTCTGCTGTTATTTTCTTCAGATATCCTTCCGAAACTGCTTCCACTTCTTTGTCCGTGCGCAGATATTCTTTTAACTCTTCTTTATCTTCCTTATCCGCATCCGTGTCCAGAATTACCATACCGTCATAAAGCTGCAGCTCTTCATATTGGATTTTAGCTATGGAAAAAATGGAATCTCTCAGCCCAAAGCCCACAATCATCAAAGCCATACAGCCGCCAATACCAAACACCGTCATAAAGAAACGCTTTTTGTAGCGAATCAGGTTGCGAATGGTGGACTTCCAGATAAAGCCCAGTCTTTTCCATATAAATGGTACTCTCTCCAGGAAAACGCGTTTTCCCTGCTTCGGTGCCGGGGGACGCATAAGCACTGCTGGCTGGGAAGCCAGTTCTTTATAGCAGGCCAGTGCTGCTGCCGCCACCGTACAGACCAGAGCCGCCGCAGTTGCCATAATGCCAAACTCCCAGTTATATGGAACTTCCACGTCCGGCATGTGGGTATACATAATTTTATAGGCAGTAACAATAATGTACGGAAAAACTTTTTCTCCGAATAGTACACCTAAAACACTGCCGCCCATAGTCGCCAGAAGCGCATAGTTTAAATACTTTCCAGCTATACTGAATTTGCCGTATCCCAAAGCCTTTAAAGTGCCTATCTGGGTTCTCTGCTCTTCTACCATACGGGTCATAGTGGTAAGACTGATAAGCGCTGCCACTACAAAGAACAAAATGGGGAAAACTGCACCAATGGCCCGCAGGCGGTCTGCATTGTCACCGTACCCGGTATATTCCGGCAGAACACTTCTGTCTTCTACATACCACTCTGCATCTTCTATATCTTCAATCTTGTCTTCCGCATCTTTGATTTCGTCTTCTCCGTCTTTTATCTTTTCGTCAGCCTCTTTTTGACCATTCTCATACTCTTTTCTGGCGTCTGCCAGTTTCTGCTCATTTTCTGCGATTTCTTTCTCGCCTTTTTCAATTTCTGCCTCTCCGGCGTAAATGCCACTCCAGCCTGCATCGATCTGCTGCTGTCCCTCGTCTGCCTGATTCTGTCCGGCAATTAGTTCCTGCTCACTTGCCGCAAGCTGAGCTCGGGCGCTTTCTATGGCAGCCTTTGCCTGTTCTAACTGCGCCTTTGCTGCTGCAGACTGCGCTTCTGCTTCCTGCTGCTTCTGATTTAACTCCGCTTCTGCTGCTGCAAGCTGTGTTCCTGCCTCATTCAATATAGGTTCCTGGGTAGAAATCACCTGCTGCAGCGCCTGTATCTGCCCCTGCACCTGAGCAATTTCTTCTTCGGAAAGCATACCGGAATCCAGAGATGCCTGCAAAGCTGCAAGCTGCCTTTTTGCTTCCTCTAACTGGGCCACACCAGCTTCATACTCTGCTTTCTTTCCGTTAAATTCCTCCCAGCCCGCTGCCAGAAGGGCTTCTCCTTCCTCTATTTGGGCCATTCCGGCTTCATACTGTTGATTAAATTCCTCTTCTTTGGCTGCAAATTCTGCTTTTCCCTCTTCCAGCTGTGCCCAGCCCTGAGAAATCTGTGTTTTTGCTGCATCTACTTCTTTCTGGCTGGAATAAAGCTGATTTCTGCCGTCCTGTACCTCTTTTCTGGCAGAAGCTAACTTATCTTTTCCTTCCTGCAGCTGTTTTTCTCCGTCCTCTATCTGCTTTTTGGCATCTGCCAGTTTTTCCTCTGACTCTGCTTTGCCATCTTCCAGCTCTTTCTTTGCCTTATCCAGTTCTTCCTGTGCATCCTCGCGGATTTCATCAGCCCGCAGTTTCCCCTGTTCATCTCCAATGGCTTCTATCCGCTTCTGTACCTGGGCCACACAATCGTCATATTCTTTCGTAAATGCGGTCAGTTCTTTTGCACCTTCCACGGAAACATAACACTCCGTATAAACGTCCAAGGCAAAATCCTCCGGCAGCACAGCCAGAAATCCATTGACCTCTCCGTTTCCCACAGTACTGCTGCCTCTGCTGAAAGACACATAAGAAGAGCTGCTGCCGCTTCCTACAATTTCAAACATATCTGTTTTAAAAGTATCTGTCACCGGGTCTTTGGTTCCGCTGATAAGCTGAATTTTATCCCCTACCTTTAAATCCGAAGCTGCCAGAAAATCCTGGTCTATGAAACATTCCCCTGCTTTTTCCGGCATTCTTCCTTCATCCAGGGTATACTGATTCATAGAATCCAGGATAGAAGAAACGTGAAGTACTTTCTGATTTCCCTTTGACTCCACCAGCACATCTGCCGAATACCCCGGCTCTGCTTTTTCCACACCTTTCACCTGACGAATGGCCTCGATGTTTTCCTCAGAGAGTCCCAGGGTTCCCATAACCTGAATGTCCATAAGCTGTTTCCGGTCAAAGTAAGCATCTCCCGAATACCGCATATCCGGTTCAGAGGCCCGAATACCGGAGAAAAATGCCACGCCCATAGCCACAATAAAGAAAATAGACAGGAATCTTCCCTTACTTTTTCGGATTTCCATATAGCAATCTTTTCTAATCGCCCGCTTCTTCATCACTCTTCACCTACCATTCAATGGTTTCTACCGGAACCGGATGCTCGTTCTGTTCCATGGAAGAAACCTTTCCGTTTTTGATATGAATGATGCGGTCTGCCATAGGAGCTATTGCAGAGTTATGGGTAATGACAATCACAGTCATCCCCATTTTCCGGCAGGTGTCCTGTAAAAGTTTCAGAATAGATTTTCCTGTATTGTAATCCAGCGCACCGGTAGGCTCATCACACAAAAGAAGTTTGGGATTTTTTGCCAAAGCCCTTGCTATGGAAACCCTTTGCTGCTCACCACCGGAAAGCTGTGCCGGGAAATTGTTCAATCGTTCTCCCAGCCCTACCTCCCGCAGTACCTGTGCCGCATCCAGCGGCTCTTTGCATATCTGCAGCGCCAGTTCTACGTTTTCAAGAGCTGTCAGATTCTGTACCAGATTGTAAAACTGAAATACAAATCCAATATCATCTCTCCGGTATCCTGTCAGTTGTCTGGAATTGTACTTTGCCACATCGCTGCCATCCACCAAAACCTGCCCCGAAGACGCGGTGTCCATGCCGCCCAGGATATTCAGTACCGTAGTTTTCCCCGCACCACTTGGGCCAACTACAACTACAAATTCGCCTTTTTTAATGGAAAAACAAATGCCGTCCACGGCCCGTATTTCCACCTCGCCCATCTTGTAAATCTTTGTCACATTTTCTAACTTTACATAATCTTCCATGCTTTCTCCTCGCTGTACTTCCTTTATGAAACCTGGGTCGCTCCTTGAATCCCTTTTATCAAAAGCTGTCCCGTAAGGGCCGCCATTCTCTCCGGACTTTGGGTAAAGTCCTGTTCAAACCAGTATCTCACAATACCCAACGCGCCTGCTGTGCAATACTGAAACTGTACCTGAAACTCCAGGGAGTTCCGGTCAAAACTTTTCGGATACGCAGTGAGATACCGCTCAAAAATACTCTCCAATAAATTTTTCCCACTGGAAACCATACTCCTTGCCCTCAGCAGCAAAATGCAGCTTTCCCTCTGCTCATATAGATACCGGAAAGCCTCTGCCGTCACATCTCCCACATGGTCCCGCAGTTCATCCGGAGTATACTTTTCTGCCATGTGCTTAATATCCCGACACATGTTTTCTTCTATTTCAGACAGCACGGAATACACATCTGTGTAATGAAGATAAAAAGTATTTCTGTGTATATGCGCCGCCTCTGTCAATTCCCGAATGGAAATTTCGTTTATCTCTTTTTTCTTGGACAATGAAATCAGAGCCTGAAGAATACTGGCCTTTGTCTTCTCTGTCCTTTTATCTGTGGTTTCTCTTTCCATTATGTAAAACGCTCCATAAGTTCCTGTGCAAATGCACAATTTCTACATTTTCATATTACTGTGAGAAGGTTGGGTTGTCAATGCGGCAAGTATTAAATAAATATAAATTATTTCTATGGACAATCAAAATCCCGATTCTGTCAAATGAAAAATGATGAATTGATTCCTCTGTATACCGCAAAAGACAATCTGGAAGCTGCTATGATTGCCGATGTTTTAGAAACAAATGGAATTGCTGCTGTCATGCAGGACGAAAGCAGCATGGGAATTCTAAACCTTTACGGCGGATTTTCCAAAGCCGGAATTTTCATTTATGTGACAAAAGAAAACTATGAAAAAGCAAAAGAACTTTTAGAAGGTATGGGATTTTGAGAAAAAAAGAAACAACGGAAAAAAAGACGGAAAAAAATATAAAAATGAAAATAGCCAGAATGGAAAAGAATCTTTCGCAGATACAACTGGCTGAGCGGGTTGGGGTTACCCGGCAGACCATCGGTATGATAGAAGCCGGGGACTTTAACCCTTCTTTAAAACTCTGTATTGCTATCTGCAAAGAACTCGACTGTACATTAAATGATTTATTTTGGGAAGAATAGCCCAAAAGCAGGCTGTCTTCCCTCTTTTCTTATGGCTTACAGCTTCCGCAATCTGTATAGCCGCTTTCTCTCAGCATTTGAATATCTCCTTTATAATAAGCCCGGTTTTCCTCGTTCATGTTCTTCACAGAGGTGCAATCCGGCCTGTGAATTTTCTTTGTATGGATATTGAGGATATAATCGCAATTCTGTGCGTCACTATTATTCAGTATATCCGGATTTTCTCCGCTTTCCTCCTGTCCGCCGGAAGCCCCGCGCTGTCCCGGCGTATAATCATTGCAAGGCTCCTGTTCAAAGGAAATGCTGTTTCCGTCACTGTGCAAAATAATGGTTCCCTGCTTATCTGTCCGGAAGAGCGGCACTTGCTCTTCCTTAATCAGAGACACGGTATCCTGCCTGGGATGTCCATAACTGTTATCTGCCCCGCAGCTTATCACGCAATAAGACGGAGATACCTGTTCAAAAAATCTCCGACTCACATGGGAACCATGATGATTCATCAACATCACATCTGCTTTAATCTCCGTACCAGCGTCCAAAATTTCTTTTTCGCTTTCCAAACCTATATCACCGCCGATAAAAAAGCGATTCTTTCCATTTTCCAGAATTATTCCCACAGAATCCTGGTTTTCGTCTTCATGTCCATACGACACAGGGGAAATGATACGGAATTTTGCTGCCCCAAAAGCAAACTGTTCTCCCACCTTCGGGTGCAGTGCTTCATAGGATTTCTCCTTCACTGCCTTTTCATAAGAACGGTAAATAGCGGAATCTGTCTCATAGTCCGGTGTAATCAGCGTATCCACCGGAAAATTATACAGCGCACCGATAGCCCCCGCTAAATGATCTTCATCAAAGTGAGAAATCAAAATATAATCCAGCTTTTCGATTTTCTGCTCTTTCAGATAACGAACTACAAAAGACGAACTTTCCCTCGCTCCTCCATCTATCAGCATGTAATGTCCCTCTGACTCTGCCAGAATGGCATTGCCCTGTCCTACATCCAGATAATGTACTGTCAGTGAAGCATGTGCCGAATCCGCCTGCGCTTCTTCCTGTGTCTGTATCGGTTCTTCATTCTGCTGCGCAGCGTCTGCCTCTGTGCTGCTGATATCCATAGCATTGCACCCGGTAAGGGAAAACAGCAGTATCAGCATATATACCAGAAGATGTTTCCATTTTCGTTTTATCATATTTTTCTGCCCTTTCTTTTCAGTTTTACAGAACATACGTTCTCGCATTGCATATACTATCACAGATTTTACGCTTTGTAAATAGCAAAAAAAGGCAATCCTGCCCGCCAAAATACCCCTTCTCTCTAAAAGGTATTCTTGCCTGCAAGGATTGCCCTTCCAAACCACTTTTCTTATTTCAGATTGTCCACGGCCGCTCTCTCAATAGCCAGCCCTGCTTTATATCTTACCATAAATTCATCAAAGCCCTTCACATCTCTTTCGTCCGGCTGCACTTCTGTGCCTTTCTGTCCGGCAAAGACTTTATTGCCCAGATACTCTTCCAGACTTTCGCCCTCTTCTTTATTTACCAGGTAAGAAGCCAGTACAGCAATTCCCCAGGCACCGCCTTCTCCCGCTGTTTCCATTACGGACACCGGTGTATGAATCGCACCGGACAGTAAATTCTGTCCCACGCCTTTTGTCTTAAACAGGCCGCCATGTCCCAGAATTTTGTCCAGTTTCACGCCTTCTTCTTTCAGAAGAATATCCATGCCTGTTTTCAGTGCGCCCAAAGAAGTAAACAGATGCACTCTCATAAAGTTTGCCAGATTGAACTTGCTTTCCGGTGTGCGGACAAACATCGGACGCCCCTCTTCAAAACCGGTAATATGCTCTCCCGAGAAATAATTATAAGACAGAAGACCGCCGCAGTCTGCATCTCCTTCCATCGCTTTGCGGTAAAGGGTTCCGAAAAGCTGATTCATATCCACTTTCATCCCCATGCTTTCTGCAAATTCCTTGAAAATACCCACCCAGGCATTTAAATCAGAAGTACAGTTATTGCAGTGTACCATTGCCACCAGGTTTCCGGTAGGTGTCGTCACCAAATCAATTTCAGGATATACCCTGGACAACTCTTTTTCCAGAACTACCATAGCAAACACCGAAGTTCCCGCAGACACATTTCCTGTGCGCCGGGCCACACTGTTGGTTGCCACCATTCCGGTTCCTGCATCTCCTTCCGGCGGACACAGCGGTACACCTGCTTCCAGTTCGCCCGTAACGTCCAGCAATTTGGCACCTGTCTCTGTCAGACGGCCTGCCTCTTCACCAGCCACCAGCACCTTAGGCAGAATATCGGCCAGCTTCCATGGAAATCCATAGGATGCAACCAGTTCATCAAACTGTTCCGTTCTCTTTTTATCATAATTGCGGATATTCATATCCACCGGGAACATACCGGAAGCTTCCCCAACCCCCAGTACCTTTTCTCCAGTTAATTTCCAGTGTACATAGCCCTCCAGAGTCGTCATAAAGTCAATGTCTTTTATATGCTCTTCTTTGTTGAGAATTGCCTGGTATAAGTGTGCAATGCTCCACCTCTGAGGTATGTGATAGGCAAAAAGCTGCGTCAGTTCTTCGCTGGCACGCTCCGTCATGGTATTTCTCCAGGTTCGGAATGGGACCAGCAAGTTTCCTACCTTATCAAAAGGCATATAGCCGTGCATCATAGCACTGAATCCCAGTGCAGCCAGTTTTTTCACAGGCACACCGTATTTCTCCTTTACATCTTTTACCATATCCTGATAACTGTCCTGAATACCTTTCCAGATAGCTTCCTCGCTGTAGGTCCAGATATTGTTTACCAGCTGATTTTCCCACTCATGACTTCCGGACGCAATCGGTTCATTCTTTTCATTCACCAGAACTGCCTTAATTCTGGTGGAACCAAGCTCAATTCCAAGTACTGCTTTTCCGTTTACTACCGTACTTTTGTTTGCTTCTGCACTCATGTATATAGCCTCCTTGTAATTACGAATTCTTCTATCTTCTATTATACATACTTGTACGGTTGTAACGCTACTTGTTTTTAATACCGATTACACACTTTCTCCGCAAAGCACATCATATCCTTCACCACAATCTCTTTCCCGTCGTCCAGCACAGCTTTTCCTCTCATTTTTCCGAAAACCTGGTGCTGGTTCGACTCGATAACATTAAAAACATAGAAAAACCCCGTTCCTGGCACTCTTTCTCTCGAAATTTCATACCAAAAACAAGGCTTCTCTTATTGCAGCTTATTTCACTGCATATTCTTTTTCTTTATAATGATGTGCTTCTTCCAACATCATATCCTTCACCTTCATCAGACGAATCTGCGTACTTCTCTCATTTTCGTCCAGCTTCATGGTGATATATTTGATATTTCGCTGCGTCTCCGGAATAATGACGTGTTCCAGAGCATTTACACGCCGCCTGGTCTTCTCGATTTCCGCTGCCATCAGCTGGCAGGATTTTTCCACTTCTGCAAGCCTTAACATATCCGGCAGAATATCGGCCAGGGATTTTACCGCGCCGTCCAGGTCGCCGGAAGTAAAAGCAAAACCATAAGAATAAATATCATTGGCGTCTGCGGTTCTGGTCTTGGTATGAAACACCGGAATATCCACACTCATGACATTTTTCTTGTCTGCTTCCAGATAGACTTCCTGCTTGGGGGCCATTAAGGCCGTGTTTAAAATCTGCTCAGACATACCTGCCTTTGCAATCACGAAATTCTTATTCGCCGACAAAATCCCTTTTTCCACTTTCTGGCGAAGAGCCATGTTTTCTCTTACCAGGTCCAGAAACTGACGCATCAGTTCATCTCGCTTATCCTTTAAGAGTTTATGGCCCTTGACGGCAGTTACCAGCTTCTTTTTCAGGCGGGTGAGTTCCATTCGGGTAGGAGTTACCTGCGTAGATGCCAAAGTATCACCTCTTTCTAGTATTTGCCGTAATATTCGTCTAAGAATTTATCGTCAATACGTTTCAGTTCGCTTCTCGGCAGAATGGAAAGCAATTTCCAGCCGATTTTCAGTGTTTCTTCGATATCTCTGTTTGCCATATATCCCTGAGAAACGTATTCCTTCTCAAAGGCGTCTGCAAATTTTGCATAGATAATATCAATATCAGAAAGCGCTGCTTCACCCAGAATGACCATAAGTTCTTTCGCCTCTTTACCACGGGCATACGCTGCGAAAAGCTGGTTCATGGTATTGGAATGGTCTGCACGGGTCTTTCCTTCGCCGATACCTTTATCCTTCAGGCGGGACAGGGAAGGCAGTACGTCGATAGGCGGTGTCACACCTTTTCGGTACAGTTCACGGCTTAAGATAATCTGTCCCTCTGTGATATAACCTGTCAGGTCAGGGATTGGGTGGGTCTTATCATCTTCCGGCATGGTCAGAATCGGAATCATGGTAATACTTCCCTTTTTGCCTTTCTGACGTCCGGCTCTTTCGTACATGGTTGCCAGGTCTGTATACATATAACCCGGATAACCACGGCGTCCCGGAACTTCTTTACGGGCTGCGGATACCTCACGAAGAGCGTCCGCGTAGTTGGTAATATCCGTAAGGATAACCAGAACGTGCATATCCTTTTCAAATGCCAGATATTCTGCAGCAGTCAGTGCCATTTTCGGTGTGGCAATACGCTCTACCGCCGGGTCATTCGCCAGGTTGATAAAGAGAACCGTTCTGTCAATAGCGCCTGTCTCTTTAAAGCTTTCTACGAAAAAGTTGGATTCCTCAAAAGTAATACCCATAGCTGCAAATACAACGGCAAAGTTTTCTCCTGAACCGCGTACCTTTGCCTGTCTCGCAATCTGCGCTGCAAGCTGTGCATGAGGCAGACCGGAAGCGGAGAAAATCGGCAGCTTCTGTCCACGAACCAGGGTATTCAGACCGTCAATGGCAGAAACACCTGTCTGAATAAACTCTTCCGGATAACTTCTGGCAGCCGGGTTCATCGGCAGACCATTGATGTCTCTTCTCTCGTCCGGCAGGATTTCCGGACCGTCGTCAATAGGACGTCCCAGGCCGTCAAAGACACGTCCCAGCATATCCTCAGATACGCCAAGTTCCATGCTTCGTCCCAGGAAACGCACCTTACTGTTGGACAGGTTGATACCGGTAGAACTTTCAAAAAGCTGTACCAGCGCATTGCTTCCGTCAATTTCCAGAACCTTGCAGCGGCGAGTTTCACCGCTGGCCAGTTCGATTTCTCCTAATTCATCATAATGTACATTTTCAACGCCGCGTACCAGCATAAGAGGGCCGGCAACTTCCTGTATGGTTCTATACTCTTTCGGCATTAGAAGTCCTCCTTCCCTAATACATTGGCAATTTCTTCTGAAAGCTGTTTTAAGACAGCTTCATACTCGTTGTCCAAATTGTCTTCTGTTACATATTTAAAACGTCCGATTTTTTCACGAACTTCCAGTTTTACAAGGTCCTGAATACCCGCACCTTTTTCCAGTGCTTCTGCCCCCTGCTCATAGTAAGCCACTACCAGTTTCATCAAGAGATGCTGCTTTTTCAGAGAACTGTAAGTATCCACTTCATGGAAAGAGTTCTGGTGCAGGAAGTCCTCACGGATAGAACGGGCTGCTTCCATTTTCAGGCGGTCACCTGCGGAAAGCGCGTCCATACCAACCATTTTTACGATTTCTTCCAGTTCTGCCTCGTCCTGCAGAAGGCTCATCATTTTCTGACGTCCCTCCATCCAGTCCGGCGCTACTTTTTCATTGAACCATTTTTCCATGTTGTCCAGATACAGAGAGTAGCTGGTCAGCCAGTTAATGGCCGGGAAATGTCTCTTATAAGCAAGAGACGCGTCCAGCCCCCAGAATACCTTGACAATACGAAGAGTTGCCTGGGAAACCGGCTCGGAAATATCACCACCCGGAGGAGATACGGCGCCGATAACGGAAAGGGCGCCTTCTCTCTTATCCTTCCCAAGAGAAATCACATGACCGGCTCTCTCGTAGAACTGAGCCAGACGGGAACCCAAATATGCAGGATAACCTTCTTCACCCGGCATTTCCTCCAGACGTCCCGACATCTCTCGAAGAGCCTCTGCCCAACGGGAAGTGGAGTCTGCCATCAGCGCTACGGAATATCCCATATCACGGAAATATTCTGCAATGGTAATACCGGTATAAATAGATGCCTCACGGGCCGCAACCGGCATATCGGAAGTATTGGCAATAAGCACAGTTCTCTCCATCAGAGACTGGCCTGTTTTCGGGTCTTTCAGTTCCGGAAACTCGTTCAATACGTCTGTCATCTCGTTTCCGCGTTCTCCGCAGCCGATATATACAACGATGTCCGCTTCCGCCCATTTTGCCAGCTGGTGCTGAATAACGGTTTTTCCGCTTCCGAATGGTCCCGGAACGGCTGCCACACCACCTTTGGCAATAGGGAAGAAAGTATCAACAACACGCTGTCCCGTTACCAGAGGCATTTCCGGCGGAAGTTTTTTCAGATAGGGACGGCCTTTACGAACCGGCCATTTCTGCGCCATGGTAAGTTCTCTGTCACCATTTTCTCCTGCAATCACAGCCACCACTTCGTCTACGGTAAATTCTCCTGCTTTAATCTCTTTGACAGTACCTTTGACGCCATAAGGAACCATGATTTTATGATTGACTACGATAGTCTCCTGTACCGTACCGATAATGTCGCCGGCTTCCACCGCATCACCTGGTTTTACCGCAGGAACAAAGTCCCATTTCAAATTTCTTTTCAGAGAAGGAACTTCCACACCTCTCTTTAAATTGGTGCCGGAAACCTTCATAATATCATCCAGAGGTCTCTGAATACCGTCATAAATACTGGTAATCAGACCTGGTCCAAGTTCTACGGAAAGAGGCTCCCCTATGGATTCTACCGGTTCTCCGGGTCCAAGTCCCGAAGTTTCCTCGTATACCTGAACAGATGCCTCATCTCCATGCATTTCTATGATTTCACCAATCAGACGCTGATTACTTACACGAACCACGTCGAACATATTCGCGTCACGCATGCCTTCTGCAATAACCAGCGGTCCTGCTACTTTTTTAATCGTACCCTTGCTCATGGTCACGTATCACCTGCTTTCTAATTATTACTGAACAGAATATCAGAACCGACTGCCTGTTCTACAGAGTCTTTCACTCCCTGCACTCCGTCGCCTGTATTTCCGAATACACCGGGAATCCGGATAACAGCGGGCAACAGTCTTTCCTGAAATTTCTCTATTATCTGTCCGCACTCGGCTGCCGCAGCTTCCGTGATATAGACAATTCCATATCCGCTGTCGGCCAGAGCTGCTAATCTTTCTTCTGTTTCCCTGCGGTTTGCCACCGGGAAAATTTCAAGACCCAGTGCGGCAAATCCGTAAATACTGTCGTAATCACCTACCACTGCAATCTTATACATACATTTCCCTTACCCTTTCCCGGATAGCCTCCTCGGAAAAACCATTCTGTTTTCCGGAAAGAATAATCCGCACGGTTTTTATTTCATTCTCCCTTGCCAGCAGGTACGCTACCAGCGGTCCTACGGAAAAGGATTCATATTTCTGGGGCTGCATAGTGCGCATCATACGGTTGTCGCACCATCTCTCAAATGCGGAAGATGATTCTGCAATAGCTGCTGCACCTTCTGCATAAACAGTTCCTGCCAGATAGTCCACAATAGCTTCCATGCTGCTGCATGCCGCCTTTGCCAGACGTTCCACATTCAGCGACTTGCACGGTGCCATTGCACGTTTCATAAATTCTATTGTCTTTGCGGTTTTCTGTGAACGCACAGCAATCTTAATATCCGCAATGGCTACCATAGATTCCGCATAATCCCGGATAATGCTGTCTGTAGCCCGCTCTCCTGCATGGTACACAGCCTCAAGAGCCGCCTTATCCACAATCACATCACACAACTGCCCGTCTCCTGTATGAAGAAGGGTTTCATAAGCTTCCTTTGCCGCGCTCGCCATATATTCAGGAAGTCTGGAAAATTCTTTGCTGCGGATAATATCCAGCATTTCATCCGGTGAAATATTGGTATCCTCATAGTAAATTTTCCGGTTCCTTCCATTCTGGGAAGTGCAGGCTTCTTTAACGGCTGCCTTTAAGTTGTGAAACAGATTGGGATAGGAAAAAACGTCAAACACAGACATATCCACATGCAAATCCCGAATAGTCTCCCACGCCTTTTCCTGCTCACGGTCTAAAATTGCCTCTGCCTTTGCAGGCGTATCTGCGTCTCCCCAGCCCTTTTCCTGCAAAAGCTGAATACATTGCTGCTCTGTACTGCAGGCCAGAAGCTGTTCAATCACTGAAGCGTCAAACAACGCTATTTCCAACGCCCGGATTCGCGCAACCGCATAGGTATATTTCGTACTAGACAAGTCCATTCCTCCTTTTTGCGGTTATGCTTCTAAAAATAATAAACGGTGAACTTTGTCAGAAAGTTCGTCTCTTTTGGAACTGAACATAGCCTCAAAGGTACAGTTTTCTTCAATTCCTCCATATATAAGAACAAATCCGCCGCATACCTTTCTGCTTTCCTTTGAAAGTGTCAGTACGCCGCCTTTCTCTCTTGCTATCGCCTGAATCTCTTCTTCAAAGCCCTGAGGCAGTCTCTTTAAATCTGTGTCAGAAAAACAAATTTCCCCTTCCTGTGCCAGCACAAACTTATGCAGCATTTTTCTGAGAAGGGCAAAATAGGTTTCATCATCTGCGTTCAGCAAGGTTTGATATGCACTGTCCAGCACCTCTTTGATGATTTCCTGTTTTGCTGTAAGGAGTGCTTTTCTTCTCTGTAAATCACAGGAAGAAACAGCACGTTCCTCAACCGCTTTCACCTCTTCTTCTGACTTTTGGGAGATTTCTCTGCACGCAGCTTCTGCCTCTTCTTTTCCCTTTTCCTTCACTGCATTTGCCTGTTTTTCAGCATCTGCAAGGATTTCTCCGGCAGCGGCTTTTGCTTCTTCAAGAATCTGGCTTTTCATTTTTTCTAATCCAGTCATTCTTCTGCTCTCCTTTACGATTTCTGCAATAAAAACTCAATTAAAACTGAAGATTTGTTACAGCCAGAATGGAAATCAGAAGCGCCAGGATTGCATAAGTCTCAACCATTGCAGGGAAAAGCATAGCTTTACCGAACTGTTCCGGTTTCTTAGCAACAATTCCGATGGCTGCTGCAGATGTCTTGCCCTGAGATTTTCCGGAAATCAATCCAACAATACCGATAGGAAGACACGCTGCCAGTACCAGAAGCCCCTGCTGTGGTGTTAATTCCAACATTCCGCCGCCTAAAAGTCCGATTTTAGACAGTGTAATAAATCCAACCAGAAGACCATAAATACCCTGTGTACCCGGCAGAAGCTGCATAATCAATACTTTTGCAAACTTGCTTGGGTCTTCTGAAACAACCCCTGACGCAGCCTGACCTGCAATACCAACTCCGATTGCAGAACCCGCACCTGCTAAAAATACTGCCAATGCTGCACCTAATAATGCATAAACAATTCCTAAATGACTCATAAACTTTTTTCCTCCTTAATATCCACATACTTTGTATTGAACTTAAACGGGTGAAAGGCTTTTCCTCCACCCTCATAAAATTTGCCGAAAAATTCAACAAACTGCAGACGGTTCGTATGAACGTAGGCGCCTAAAATATTAATGGCCATGTTAAAGGTATGTCCGAATACAAAGACTACCAGGAACACAACTACACCTAAAACGCCGTCTCCCATCATACTGCCCATCTGGTTAATAACCGAAGCAATTACACCGGTTGCCAGTCCCAGCGCCAGAAGACGGGAATAAGAAAGCACATCGCTAAGCCAGCCTGTTACATTATAAATATCGTAAGCACCAAGGGCCAGACGAAGCCCGAAGTTCTTACTGGAACGTCCTGACATAAACAGAAGTCCCAACGCACCTGCAATAGCAAGAATCTTTCCTGCGCTTCCCACAAACGGTGGGAAAATGCTGGGGTCTACCTGCGCAATAGAGGCAAAAATAGAACTGGGCAGCAACAGGAGCAGTAATCCGATAAGGAATACATACCACAACACCACATCGCAGAAAAAGTCCAGAACTTTCTTGTCTCTTAAAAGCATATACCCCTTAATGCCCAGTCCCACAAACAAATGAATCAGACCAAATGCCATGGAATACATCAGCATACGCATGGGCTCATTTAAAGGAACAAACCAAAGCGCCTTTACAAGACCGCCTTCCGGAACCTCCACATGGAAAAAGGTTCGTGCCACTACATCTATGGCATCTCCAAAATATCCACCAAAAAGGATACCCCATATTAAAGTAGAAACCCCGCAGTACATAAACATCTTAATGGATTTTTTCAAAGACTGTTCCATACGCGGGAACTTCTTCAGTATCACAAAACAGCCCAGGAACATCACCAGCCCATACGCTGCATCGGACAGCATCAATCCAAAGAAAAACACATAGAAGAAGGACATCAGCATTGTGGGGTCTATTTCTCCCTTTTTTGGAAGACCATAGGACTCCAGAACACCTTCCACGGATTCTGAAAATCCATTGTTTTCCAGAAGCACCGGCATCTCTTCCTCTTCCGGGATTTCCTCTGTCTCAAAGCTTAAATCAAAGTCCGCATTTAATGCTTTTTCCAGCGCGGGTACTGCCTTTGCTGGTACATAACCTTCTGCCAGAAACGTTTTCTTTGACTGGGGAAGTTGTCCCAGTATCTGATATTTCTCGGCTCTTGCCCGGAAATAATCTGAAATCAGTTTGAATTTCTCCCGTTCAGAAGCATAGGAAGCAATTTTATTGCCACATTCTTCCATCTCCTGCTGCAAAACTGTAATTTGCTGCTGCAGGTCTTCTTTTTCCCTGGCCGGAATCTTGCTCATACTCTGAGACGGCCTGGCAAATCCACTCTGCCGAAGAATTTCTTCCACTTTTTCCACATCTTTTTTCAGGCAGACCACCGCAAGATACACCGTATCTCTTTCCGAAGATAAAATAGAAATATCCACTCCGGACACCTCCGGCGCCTGCTCTAAAATCAGACTGTAAATATCTTCCAGTGTCAAGCTTCCTGACATCGAACCAATGAGCACTGCCGCAGTTTCCGTTCCCTGGAAATCTCCGGGAATATCCAGATTCATCCACGGACGCAGGGTCTCTATCTGATTTTCCAGCTTCTGCACATTGGCTTTGCACTCTGCCGTCTGCTTATGCAGTTTGACCACTTGCGCCGCCATATCCAGAACTTCCTTTTCCCTATGGGCAGTTTCAAGATATTTGCTCTTTTCTATCAGGTCTTTGCCTTCCAGACTGGCAAACATGGATACCTTTTCCGGTACATACTCCTGAAGAATATTCAGCGCCGTGTCCGCCAAAGCTGCATTTTTCTCAAATGCGCTCCGATCTTCCTGAGTATTTACTGTCTGAAAACCTTCTTCTTCACTTTCAAATCTGGAGATTTCCATAACACCCATGGACTGAATTTTCTCCAAAATGGCTTTTCTGTCCTTTTTCAGCGCGCAGATACTGACTTTTTGCATCTGCAATACTGCCATATTCGCATCACTCCTTATTTCCTGTTTTTGTTGGCAGTCTTATATCAGACTTTCAATAACAGCCTGTACTGCCTGCTTTTCTTTTTCTTTTGCAGTCCTTTTTATTCCTGCAATTTCCTTTTCTGCCGATTTCAAAGCTTCTGCAAGCCTTCTCTCTCCGGCAGCCTGCGCAGCTTCTCTATTTGCTTTCGCCTTCTCCTGCGCATTCTCAATCATAGTGGCCTTCGCCCGCTCCGTTTCCTGTTTCGCCTGCTGGAGAATCTGCGCGCCCTGACTTTTGGCATTAGCTGCAATCTCCTCCGCTTCCTGTTCAGTTTTCCGGATTTCTTTGATTGTTTCTTCTACCACAGTATCACCACCTTCACATAGTTTGATATTACTATGAATTATGCATTTTGTCAATTTAATAACGAATTTTGTCGTCTCAATCGCCAATATTATAAGTTTCATCCCTGTTTCCAAAAGACAAAAGGAGAGATTGTGTTGATTTTGTACAATCTCTCCTTTTGTCTTTTGTGTGTTTTAACAAATTATCTTGTTAGCAATTCACTTCTTTTATTCACTTTCACATCAGCGCTTTATTCATATAAATAATTAGCGTATTCTTTTGAATCCACATTGGAACTGTCTATCCACTGATAGCCCGTATTGATAAACTTATCATTTGGCAGCCCCATATCAGCCCGGATACCGGCAATAATCGTAGCATATCCCATTCCATAAGCGTTCTGCACAAAGGTTCCAAGCTCTGTTCCGTTTTTCACTGCATTCACCTGCTTTTTACCTGCATCAAATCCCAACACGGTGATTTCTTTCCCGGAAGCTGCTACGACATCCAGAACGTCATTGGCTGCATACTCATTTGTACAATAATAGCCCTTCACTTCCGGATACAAAACCAGAACAGCCTCTGCCATTTCCGACATACTGTTTTCTTCGTTTTCATGAGAAATATTCACAATCTCAATCTCGGGATAGTTCTTTGCAATTTCTTCTGTAAATCCCTTTTCCCTATCCTGACTGCTCTTGGAAGTTTCTGCATGAGCCATAATCGCTACCTGCCCTTTATTTCCAATAGCTTCCGCCATCTTTTTGGCTGCTTCTGCCCCTGCCGCGTAATTATCTGTAGCGCACACTGTATTTACCAGTTCACTTTCCACACCTGAGTCCAAAATCACCACGGGGATTTCATTTCCCATAGCCTCTTCCAGCTGTGCGCCGCAGGATTCCATATCTATGGCTGACAGACATAAAACCGTAGGATTTTCCGCCAGAACTGCGTCAATGGTATTAATCTGGCTTTCCACATCCAGCTCATCTGCAGGTCCTTCAAAGGATAGTTTAACCTTATCATCTCCTTTGTATCCCATTTTTTCATTCAAATCTTTGACTGCAGCTGTCATTCCCTTTTTCACAGTCGCCCAGAAATTGGATTTGGTATTTTTTACCACGACTGCAATATGACTTCCCGGTTCGGGATTTAATTCTTCCAGAGCCGTATAGTCTATGGTCCCGGCGCTTTCTTTCAGCACTTTCATTGTCATATCTTCTGCCATATCACTCTCTTCGCCTGCAGCATCCTGGCCTTCTTCCTCTGTCGGGTTTTCCATTTCACTGCTTTCCGAATTCTTATCCGCTTCTTCTTTTGCCTCTGTATCGCTGTCTTCTGCTTTATCTTCTGTCTTATTTTCTTCTGTCGTCTTATCCTCCGTCTGTGCCTGAACGGTATTTTTCCCATTTTTATCGGATTCAGATTTGCCGCATGCACTGATGCTTCCCATAGTCAGCATGGCACATAAAAACATTACCACTACTTTTTTCATGACTTTACCCGCCTTTTACAACAATTTATCTTTGGATTTAAAAACTACGTTTCCATTATACACGAAAGCCATTATTAGTCCATAGCTATTGCTTTTTGTTTATAAAATTTTTTGAAATTCCGTAGATAAGAAGCGCAGACAGAGGTCCCAGAAGAAAACCGAAACCACCGTACAAAAAAATCCCCAAATATACGGACAGCAGTACCAGCAGGGGCGAAACTCCCATATGATTCCCAATGAGCCTGGGTTCCAGAATCTGTCTTACCACCGCTGTCACCCCATATAAAACCAGAAATCCTACCCCCTGGAAACTGTCCCCCAGAAGCATCTGAAAAATCCCCGCCGGAACCAGAAACAATCCCGTCCCCAAAACCGGAAATGCATCGAGAATCCCCAAGACCAGTCCATAACCCAAAAAGTGTCTGACTTTTAAAATCCAAAGACCACCGATACATAACAGACAGATAACAGCCATAATCTTCAACTGCGCGTGCAGATACTGCCCTACTCCCCGAAATACTTCCTGCACCAGGCGCTTCATGTTCCTGAAAAAGGCCTGTTTTTCCAAGAACCCCCTGATTTTCTCCCGTTCCTGAAGGAATAAAATTGAGGACACAACAGCCACCATCAACATCCCCACGATTATCACACAGCAGCGGACAGATTCCATGGCCGTGTCCATTCCTTTTCCGTCCCGGAGAAAATAATTCCCTATATTTTCTATTTGTCCGCAAAGATACGCGCTGCTTTTCTCTGCTGAAATCCCCGTCATGTGTTCCACACCTTTGCAGCACTGCTCCAGCAAATCCTCTGCGTAATTTTTTATCACGGGATAATACCGCAGACAGTCCCCGATTTTCCCGGTAAGATAATCCGCCCCTGCCAAAAGTCCCCATACTCCCGTACATACAGCCAACAAAATCAACACTCCGCCAATGCCGCTTTCTGTCAAATGCAGAGTTTTTCCAAATTTAGTTTTTGCCATACCATAAGCCACCGGATGTATTATCTCAGCCAGAAGAAAGCCACAAAAAAAGGGGAGCATAACAGGAAAAACATATTTCATTCCCAGAAATACGCCCGCAATTACTCCCACTGTCATTAAAAATTTTTTCCGGTTCATCTTCGGTTCCCCCATACTTTCATTTATCCTGTTATGAATAGTATGAGAAAACAGAACCTTCCTATACTATAGGAAAATTTCCAACCGGTGTTACCTGAAATTCCATTTTTTTCTTTGTTGCCGGATGAAAAAAAGAAAGCTTATACGCGCACAGCGCAATCTGCTGCCACTGGTCCTTTTCCTTTTCTTCAAGGTTATATTTCGTATCTCCAAACAGAGGCATTCCTGCGTAAGCCATCTGTACACGAATCTGATGATGCCGCCCTGTGTGAAGATGAATTTCCACAAGGCTTCCCTCTTCCGTTTCCTTTAAAACGCAATAATCCAGTTCCGCCCTTTTGCTGGACGAAGTTTTCTTTTCCACAACTCTGGAGGTATTTGTTCTGGAGTCTTTTTCCATTTCATTTACCAGACGACCTTTTTTTTCTTCCGGCTTTCCCTGCACATAAGCCAGATATTTCTTCTCCATTTTCCCCTGCTGTATCTGCTGACTGAGGTCTGCTGCGCTTCCTTTATTTTTTGCAAATACAAGGATTCCCTGTACCGGCTGGTCCAGACGGTGGATAACCGCCAGATAGGTTCCCTGCCCTTTGCCTGCAAGATAATTTCTTAAAGCGCTCTCCATATCCATGCAGCCCGGCTTTCTGGTCTGTACCGGAAAACCGGCCGGTTTACAGCATACAACCACATCTTTATCTTCATATAATATATTTTCTTCTATTTTTATAGTATTCATCATAACCCCGTAATTTTGTTTTTTCTTTCTATTTTACCACAGAAATCGAACAACCGCTATATCTTCATCTTTTCAGATATAACGGTTGTTCTAATGTTCTGCGTTATTCAATTTTTTATTCCTTTCTCTCCAAACTTCTAAATTGACATTTACAAGTTAAGAATTTACGTTTTTCCCTTTCCCCTGTCTATAAATTCTATATGAATTTACTGAAAGTTTTCTATCAATCTATCTATGCGGATAATAAAAAGTTTCTGAACAAATAGTTCGGGCTATTTGTTTTCAAAGATTTTCTTTATACATTTCTTTTGAATATAACGTATCTTTTCAGATTCACGGAATACAACAGGTTTATTTCAACGAATACAACTCATTATACTACTTTTTCGCTATACTTTTAAATGATGTATAAATACTTTTCTCTTTTAAAATATATTTCTTTACATATATTTTAAAACCTTCTTATTATTTTTGTGGTAAACATTCAATATGAGGACACCTTTGATATTTACCTGAAACCTTTTCCTTTATCTATATACAGATATGTAAGGATTTTTTCTTTTTATCATCTTTTCAGGTCTTTCTTAGGGGAGTTATGCCTTACCACTCTCATATTGATAATTAGATTCTTCACATCCCATTGGACTGAACCTCCTTACCGTATTCAAAAACCCTTTCACCTTTCCATTACTTTTGTCCTTGGTACTTTTTCATTATTTTTATCACTTATTTTGTATTCTCCGTACACCTAAAGTTTTTTGAATAATGATTCTTCTTTTGTACCTTGTAGCCAACTTTAAAATTGATTTCTCGTTTCAAATTTTAAATTGGATATGAAGTAGTGTTTGTAAGGTGTTTTGTTTTTTGTTGATTTTATAATACACCACTCGCCTGTATTTGTCAATATATTTTTTGTAAAAAGTTTTATTTTTTTATTATTTACTAATGCATTTTATTTAAGCTGTAAATTAATTATATTTTTCAGAATTGTATATTCAATTTTATTTTTTCATGACAGTAACTGCAAAAGAAGCCGTTATACACATTTCTGTGTACAACAGCTTCCCTTTTCCTATAAGTCCTCTGCATCAGACAACCGTTTATGCTACTCTGCTGCCTCTGTATTTGTTTCTCCGTCCTCATTTGTGCTGTCGGTTGTCTCAGGCTGCTTAATAGTATACTGATCATTGTCTGTGAGCTTTACTTTTTTCCACTCTTTCTTATCCACAGTGAACTTGGTCTCTTTTTTCCAGTCTTCCAGTAAGTCACTATAAGTTTCCTGTTTCCGCTGGTTTACAATACTCTCTTTTTCCTGGTCTGTAGCTTCACGATCCAAAACACTGTCCATCCTTACCACATAATAACCGCTCTCGCCTTCTACCACTTCTCCATAAAGAGTGCCGTCTGTCAGGGTCTTTGCAGCCTCTTTCACCTTATCATCCAAAAGACTGTCATCCTCACCGAAAGTAGTATCCACAGCGCTGAGGTTTTCATCCACCTCTTTAGCCAGTGCATCCATATCCGCAGAAGCCACATCCCCGGAGGCTTTGACCTTATCAAGAACAGCCTGGGCCTGGGCTTTCTTCGCCTGTTTTTCCTCATCGGTAATAGGGGTAGTGGTTCCATCCTCATTCAGGGTATCACTGATATCCACTTTACAGTAGGTAATTTTGCTCTGTGCAGCCTCGGAATCTTCCACATTCGTATCCACATCTGCCGTCATTGGCTCATACATACGGTTCTGGTAAGTATACAGTTCCAGAAGTGTTTCCACATCAGACTGTGTAACTGCCAGTTTTTCCAACGTTGCCTTATCATTGGCTTCTGTAAAAGCCTTTGCCGCTGTTTCGATTTCTTCCTGCTCCTCTTCGGAAACAGTCACATTATAGTCTTTTGCATGCTGCTTCAAAAGAATCATACTCTCTAACTGGTCTACCACACTTTCCTTTGTGGTATCTGCATATGTCTTTCCATCGCCTGCATCCTGCTCCCACATTCCTGTTGTACTTCCGCCCATCATAGCATAGTAGGATATCATCTGCGCCTGATTCATACGAAGCATCAGGTTCGCAGTTCCTATGGTTACAGTGTCCTCTCCTCCGGTAATCAGCGGTTTTGTTCCATCTATTTTATCACTGCCGCAGCCTGCAAGCGCTGTCATACTCATAGCGCCCGCCAGAACTGCACATGCAACTCTTTTTGAAAATCTATTCATATGTTCCTCCCTGTGTGCAATATCTTTTTCCATTATAGACGCTTTTTTCGTAGGGAGCAAGGGAATTTTCACGGAAAAATGTGAATTTACTCTGTCTCCTCTGCCACGGATTGGAAATCTTTTAAAATACTGCCCAAAAGTTCCAGCACATCCAGCGTTTCCTTGGGTCTGCGTCCTTTTAAAGAAACCAGAAAATATGGCGTTTCCTCCAGTTTCATCTTGAGGTTATTCTTGTATTTTTGCAGAATAGGCGGGAATCCTGCCGGATTGATTTTGGCCCTCTCAAACATGGAAATCTTTACTTCTTTTCCGGTCTGCTTGATTTCCTTAATGTAAACCCTATGAGCCAACGCTTTCAGGCTTGCAATGGAAAGCAGATTCTGCACTGCTTTGGGCGGCTCTCCAAAACGGTCCATGAGTTCTTCCAGCATATCCTCGTACTCTTCCTCAGATTCAATCCCCGCAATCCGCTTGTAAATATCCAGCTTCTGATATTCATTTGGAATATAAGAAGGGGGAATATAAGCATTTAATTCCAGGTCAATGGCAGTTTCAAAGTCTTCCTGCTTTTTCAGGCCTTTCTCTTCCCGCACTGCTTCTTCCAGCATTTTGCAGTACAAGTCATATCCCACAGCCTGCATATGTCCATGCTGCTCTGCTCCCAGAAGGTTTCCGGCGCCGCGGATTTCCAGATCCCGCATGGCAATTTTAAAGCCGCTGCCCAAATCTGTAAATTCCCGGATAGCATGAAGGCGCTTCTCTGCTACTTCTTTGAGCATTTTATTCTTCCGATACATCAAAAAGGCATAAGCCGTCTTGTTGGAACGCCCCACACGCCCCCGCAGCTGATAAAGCTGGGAAAGCCCCATCTGATCCGCGTCGTGAATAATCATGGTGTTGGCATTGGAAATATCCAGACCTGTTTCGATAATAGTGGTGGAAACCAGAACGTCAATCTCTCCGTTGATAAATCCATACATGATTTTTTCCAGCTGATGCTCATGCATCTGCCCGTGGGCAAAAGCCACATTGGCTTCCGGTACCAGCTTTGCCACCCGGTTTGTCACTTCGTCAATGTCATTGACGCGGTTGTATACATAATACACCTGACCGCCTCTGGCCATTTCCCTGCTGATAGCCTCCCGCACCATTTCCTCATTATACTCCATGACAAAAGTCTGAATCGGCATACGGTCCATGGGAGCCTCTTCCAACACACTCATGTCCCGGATTCCAATAAGACTCATATGCAGCGTCCTGGGAATGGGCGTTGCCGTCAGGGTGAGCACGTCCACATTTTCTTTCATTTTCTTGATTTTTTCTTTGTGGGTGACACCGAAACGCTGTTCCTCGTCAATGATTAAAAGTCCTAAATCTTTGAATTTAATATCCTTGGAAAGCACCCTGTGGGTTCCAATCAGAATATCCACCAGACCTTTCTGCAAATCTGTAATGGTTTTCTTTTGCTGGGCCGGAGTTTTAAACCGGCAAAGCAAATCCACCCGCACAGGAAAATCCTTCATTCTCTGAACAAAGGTATTGTAATGCTGCTGAGCCAGAATGGTGGTGGGTACCAGATAGACTACCTGCTTGCCCTCCTGAACTGCTTTGAAGGCAATACGGATGGCCACTTCCGTTTTTCCGTATCCCACGTCTCCGCAGATTAGACGGTCCATAATCTTTGGACTTTCCATATCTTTTTTTGCAGCTTCAATGGCCAGCAGCTGGTCTTCGGTTTCTTCATAGGGAAACATTTCTTCAAATTCCCGCTGCCAGACGGTATCCGGTTCATACTGAAATCCTGTCTGGGCCTGTCGGGCAGCATACAGTTTCACCAAATCTTTGGCAATATTTTTCACCGCACCCCGGACCTTGGTCTTGGTTTTCTTCCACTCCTGTCCTCCCAGACGGTTGAGCTTGGGTACTTTTGCGTCTGCTCCGGCATATTTCTGCAGCACGTCCAGCTGGTTGGGAAGAATGTACAAAGTCGTATCTCCGGCATACTCGATTTTAATATAATCCTTGGTTACCCGGTCTACGGTAATCTTTTCAATACCCTTATAGACCCCAAGTCCGTGATTTTCGTGCACCACATAGTCGCCAATGCTCAATTCTGCAAAGTTCTGAATTTTTTTACCGCTGTACTCCGTCTTTTTCCGCCGCTTTTTCTTTGCCTGACCGAAAATATCGGACTCTGTAATCATAACAAATTTTACAAGGGGGTATTCAAAGCCCCGGCGCATACGTCCAAAAGCTGTCATAATCTCTCCGGGGGCAATGACCCGGTTCATATCCTCTGTAAAGAAGCTGTTTAATCCCTGTTCCCGCAAGTCTTCTGCCAGACGAGCCGCTCTGGTACGGGAACCGGAAAGCAGCAGAACCTGATAGCCGTTTTTCCCAAATTGTTTCAAGTCCTTTACCAGAAGTTCAAAACTGTTATTATAGGGGCTTACCGACTGGGCGGAAATATGAAACTGCTCCTGAATATCCCATTCTCCCTTTTTTTGCTCAATGGTACAGAGAGACACACCGTTTTTCTTGTTCAGCTTATGAATGGTCTCTTTACAGCTAATGAGCAAATCCGCCTGTCCGGACAATAGATAGCCCTTTTCCAGCCTGTGCTCCATGCTCTCCCGAAATTCCGTTTCCACAGCGTTTCCCTGCTCAGCCAGACGATTGGTTTCGTCCAGAATTACCAGCGTTTCCTCTGTTGTAAAATAGTCAGTAAATGTCACCGCATCTTTATAAAAATACCGCAAAAAATGCTCTGCCACAGAAAAATCTTCAAATTCCTTCAGACAGTCCACAGCCTCGTCCACGCTCTGTTTCAGTCTGGCTCCCTCTTCTGTTAAAAAGGCATCTCGAAACTTTTTCACTGCGGCGGTTTTCTCTTTTTCAATCCGCTCCAGTCCCTCTTTCAGCACCTGGGGACTTAATACAATTTCTGAAGCGGGATAAATCGTAATTTCCTCCAGATTCTCTATGGAACGCTGACTTTCTGCGTCAAAACTACGAATAGAGTCAATCTCGTCTCCCCACAGTTCAATACGCACGGGATTATCCTCTGTAAGCGGAAAAATATCAATGATTCCTCCCCGAAAACAAAATTGTCCGGGGGCCTCTGCCTGGGCGCAGCGCTCATACCCCATACCAAGCAGCTTTTTCTTCAGATTTTCCATATCCAGAGGGCTGTCAGCGCCAAAGTGCAGCGTGTGTTCCTCCAGGACGGAAAGCGGCAGCAGATAATCCATACAGCCGCCCATGCTGGTAATAACCGTCACTCCTTTTTTTTGCAAAAGAGCCGCCAAAACCTTCATCCGCTCTCTGGTCAGCAGATTGCCGTGAATATCTGCCTGAAAGAAAATCAAATCTTTTGCCGGATACAAATATACGTCCCTGTCATAGAGACGGTAATCCTCATATAATTCTTTTGCCTTTAAATCATTCTCAGCGACGATAAGACAGTTCTTCGCGCACGGCCTGCCATCTTTTCTTAAACCTTCTAAAAGCCCATATATCATATGGGCTTTCTGGGATTCCACGCAGCCCGAAAGCTGGAGGATACCTTTATGTTGGGGAATCCGCGCTTTCAGTTCCCCGTATTCGCTGAGTTTTTCCAAGGGCTGCATGAATACTTGCATTTGCTTACTCCTGTGTCTTTTTCTTTTTTCCTGCGCCGTTATAATGATTCATGGCCGCTTCTATCCCCTGTTCCAGAATCATTTCCACGGCATCGGCAGCTTCTTTTATCGCCGCATCTACCACTTCTCTGTCCTTTTCAGAGAATCTGCCCAGCACATGGTCTGCCAAATCCCAACCCTTGGGCTTGGCGCCTACGCCTACCTTTACACGGTAGAAATTCTGTGTGCCCAGCCGGGCAATCATACTTTTGATTCCATTATGTCCGCCTGCGCTGCCTTTTTTACGAATGCGAATCTGCCCCGGCTCTAAATCAATGTCATCGTAAATGACAATGAGTTCCGTCTCCGGGTCCAGTTTATAATAATTCACAAATTCCGCAATGGAATCCCCGCTTAAATTCATGTAGGTCAGGGGTTTGACTGCAAGAACCTTTTCTCCCGCAATTCTTCCCTTTCCGTACATACCTTTATGAGCAATGCCGCTTTCCGGAATATTGTGACGCTCTACAAGTTCGTCTATGGTGTCAAACCCCATGTTGTGACGGGTTTTTTCGTACTGTCTGCCTGGGTTCCCAAGCCCTGCTATTAAAAACATATGAGACTCCTTAGTTAAAATATACCAGTTCCTGTTTCAGAGGTTCTACCGGTTCCACAGACAAGGCGGTCAAAACAGGTCCTTCTTTGTGATAAGATTCTACGTATTCGTAGTCCACAACGGCTGTAACCTTTACCCATTTTCCTGTTTTCAGATGTCTGGCCTCCGGGCTTTTACACACATAACCGATAAAACTGGTGTCATCGGCACAGCAGGTCATGGCCATTCTTCCCGGCACAAACACATCTTTTGCAAATTCTCTGGATTTCAGTACCATTGCGGTAAAGGATACGGTTTTTCCTTCGTAAGTTTCCGGGTGATCCATGGCGTCAACAAACCAGATACCGTAATCCTCATCCATAATTTCGATAACGTCTGCGTCCACGTCAAAGGGCATTTTTTCTGCAAAAATGTCTTCGATTTCGCCTTCCTCATCTTCAAAAATAATCTCTGCACCCTGGTTTACCACTTTCACGCTTCTTCTGAAGGAAGCCAGCGGCATGTCCATGGAGGCGCGATTAAACAATACCATGTCTGCATTCCGCACCATTTCCACGAAAAGAGATTTCATGTTATTCATATATACCTGGAATGTACTGGCATCTACTGTAACGATGTGCTGTACAATACCCCAGTCTTTTGGAAGCTGCATTTCTTCAAATTTGCTGACCTGCCACATACCGTTGTACTCAATGATGACACGTTCCGGGCTGTAAAAGGCATCGTAGGCCACCAGCCTTTCCGGGGTCAGCTCTTCCAGACTGTTCAGCACTTCCACAGAAGTTCTGCTTTTTTTCAGCTGCTTCTCATCAAATTCCACTTCTCCCTCTTCGCAGAGTATCAGAAGGGTTGGGCCGTCTATCTGGAAATAGTCCTGCGCTATGGTAAAATCCAGAAATGTGGATTTGCCGCTTTCCAGGAACCCTGCCATAAAATATATGGGAACTCTGATTTCGTCTTCCATTTTCCTGTCCTTTCTGTTGTTACTGTCTTCTAAATATCAGATTCCGAATAATTCGGCCAGCTTGGCTTCATCAATTTTAGAACCAATCACACAAAGTCTGCCTGTGTAATCCGGGGAACCTGTACGGATATCTGCTTCTCCCGGTACCATATCGAAGTAAATCCAGGCGCCGTCCTGTCCGGCAACCATACCTTTGGCTCTTAAAATCATACCATAGGAAGCATCATTAGAAAGTGTATCCAGAATTTTTTCGATTTCTTCACGGCTAAAGGCTTTTACTGTTTCTCTGCCCCAGCTTGTGAAGACCTCATCCGCATGATGATGTCCGTGGTGATGGTCATGATGGTGGTCATGGCCGCAGCCACACTCTTCATGGGCGTGAGCATGCTCATGGTGGTCATGGTCATGGTTATGACCACAGCCGCATTCTCCGTGGGTGTGGTGATGCTCATGCTCATGGTGAGCATGGTCATGGTGAGCATGGTCATGGCCACATTCACATTCTTCATGGTCATGGTGGTGTTCATGATGACCGCCGCAAACCGGGCAAACTTCCTCTTCCAGCAACTCTTTCTCCAGAGAGCGGTTGTTTTCCATGGTGTCCAGAATCTTTGTACCGGAAAGCTGTTGGATTGGAGTAGTGATAACCGCTGCAGTCTGATTCAGAGAACGAATCATTTCTACGGCTGTCTTTACCTTGTCATCTGTAGCTTTTGATGTATCGGTACGGCTTAAAATTACAGTACCCGCATATTCAATCTGATTGCTGAAGAACTCGCCGAAATTCTTCATGTACATTTTGCACTTTGTCACATCTACAACGGTTGTAAAGCTGTTTAATTTTATGTCAACTTCATTTTCTACCTTCTGAACGGCTTTGATAACATCCGAAAGTTTTCCTACACCGGAAGGTTCAATAATGATTCTGTCCGGGCTGTATTTCTGAATCACTTCTTTCAAAGCCACCCCGAAATCTCCTACCAGAGAACAGCAGATACAGCCGGAATTCATCTCACGGATTTCAATTCCCGCTTCTTTTAAGAAACCGCCGTCAATACCGATTTCTCCAAATTCATTTTCAATCAACACGACCTGTTCGCCTTTGTATGCCTCGCTGAGCAGTTTTTTAATTAAAGTTGTTTTTCCTGCTCCGAGAAAACCGGAAAAAATATCAATTTTTGTCATGTTCCATTTCTCCCTTCTGTTTTTATAGATAAAACATTGCAAAAGGGGACGAAAATCCGTTTCCGCCCCTTGATACCGATTAATATAAAACCTCTCGGTGGTTAGTATAACACAGGTCTAGCAAAAATAGCAAATAAATTCCGCAAAGTTCCCTTTATTCTTTCCATGTTTTTACATGGTAAAGAAATCTTCAAAAAGTTCTATTTTGCAGACTCTTTTCACACTTCCTATCATTTTCACATTCCAGTTCTCATCAATCTGGGTCCAGAGTTTTCCTCCCGGTGTGTGCACCATAACATCCGAACTGATAAGCCCCAGCTTCAATGCTGCGCCTGCAGCCGCACAGCTGCAGGTAGCGGAAGAAAGTGTATAACCTACGCCGCGTTCAAAAATTTCTATCTGAATGTTATTTTTATCCAAAATTTTGACAATCTGGGTGTTTGTTCTCTCCGGAAAATAATCCGCACCTTCGGAATACTTCCCTATACGGCACACCTTTTCTCTGGAAATTTCGTCCGTAATCATAACACAGTGGGGGTTGCCAATGGATACACAGGTGCAGTCATATTCTTCCCCACCAAAGTTAAAGTATTCATGCACAGCCTCCCTTTCCGGTCCGGTAAGCCCCAGTCTGCGGCTGCTGAAGGAAAGCTGTCCCATACTCATCTGAATTCGGTTTCCTTCCCTGTTCAGATAGCGAAGTTCCACTTCACCGCTTTTTGTATATAACAAAAAACGTTCTTTCTGCATAGCACCGGTCACTTTTAGATAATGGGCAAAAATACGGATGGCATTGCCGCCCTGCTCTGCCTCTGAACCATCTGCATTGTAAACCTTCACATACATCTTTTCTCCATCCATATATGGGCCCGCAACAATTCCATCTGCACCAATACCAAAATTTCGATTACAGATTTTGGATATTTTTTCCTGATTCAACGTTTCTTTATTTTTCTGGCAGTCAAAAACCAGATAATCATTCCCCAAACTGTGATATTTATAAAATTCCATAGTTACCTCCGGATACCTTCTCCTTCTATTAGTATATCTTCTCTATATAATTTTAGTGTATCAGACACTTTTGTGTTATAATATCCGTATAGTGTTATAAACATTGCAAATAGTGCTGTTTCACAGGAGGAATTTATGGATACTTATGAAAAATCCGGTTATCTCAAAGAAAATTTTCAATATTTCCATCTGCATACCCGAAAAATGCAGGAGTTTCAATACCATTATCACGATTTTCACAAGGTACTTTTCTTTCTTCGGGGAGATGTAACCTACCACATTGAAGGCCGGATGTTCCGGCTGCTTCCTGGTGATGTAGTGCTGATACCCGCAGGGGAAATTCATAAGCCCGTGCTGAACAGCGCACAGATTTATGAACGCATTATTTTATACCTTTCGCCGGAATTTCTCACCTCTGCCGGCAAAGGGGAGGCGGACTTAAACCGCTGTTTTCATCAGGTAAACGGACATCCCGCAAACGTCATGCGGATTCTTCCCGCCTGGCAAAATGACCTGACCTCTGTGTGCGCCCGACTGGAAGAGGAACTGGCGGCTCCCCCTCTATTCGCCGGACAACTCCGCAGAGAATATCTGGCTGCAGAGCTTCTGATTCTGCTGAACAGAGCCTCCCTGAATCACTGTAGCATTTATCCTGAAAACACCTGCAAAAATGAAAAAATCACATGGATTCTGGATTATATTAACAGCCATCTGGCCTCTCCTTTATCCATTGATGACCTTGCTTCCCGTTTCTTTATCAGCCGCTATCATCTCATGCATTTGTTTAAAGCCTCTACGGGGTACACCATAGGAAATTATATCAGCACCAAACGGCTGCTTTATGCCCGCTCTCTGATTCGCAGCGGCATCTCGGTCACAGACGCCTGCTATGCCAGCGGATTTCAAAACTACTCTACTTTTGCCCGGGCTTACAAGAAGCAGTTTCAGGTAAGTGCGAAAAAGTATCTTTCCGACTGTACTTTTTCTGTCCATAAGTGATTTTCTGTGTTAGAATAAGGATAAAGTTTCACGCAGGAAGAGAGGATTTTATTATGTATAGTTTTCAGAATGATTACAGTGAAGGCGCACACCCAAATATTCTCCGGGCCTTAGAGACGATTAATTATCACCAGAACCATTCCTACGGTCTGGACGCACACTCCGATGCTGCCCGTGACCTAATTCAGGAAGCGTTGGAAGATTACAGCACCGATATTCACTTTATTGCCGGAGGAACTTTGACTAACCTGACCTTTATTTCCCACATTCTGCGCCCTTATGAAGCCGTTATCAGTGCAGAAACCGGTCACATCAATACCCATGAGACAGGCGCCATCGAGGCAACAGGACATAAGGTTTATCCCGTTCTCACAAAAGACGGAAAGCTGACCCCTGATTTAATCCGTCCGGTTCTGGATTTACATGAAAACGAGCACTGGGTAGAACCGCGTCTGGTTTATGTGTCCAACCCCACCGAAGTAGGGACTGTGTATACCAAAGACGAACTGGAAGAATTATACGCTTTCTGCAAACGCCATCAGCTTTATTTCTATATTGACGGCGCACGTCTTGCTGCGGCCCTGGCTGCAGAAGAAATCACTCATCTGACTTTCCCTGACATGCCCAAACTCTGCGATGCCTTCTATATAGGCGGGACAAAAGTCGGAGCCATGTTCGGAGAAGCTCTTGTATTGGTAAACGAAGATTTTAAAGAACATTTCCGGTTTAATATGAAACAGCACGGCGCCATTCTTGCAAAGGGCTGGATGATTGGCGTACAGTTTGAGGAATTATTCAAAGACAGTCTTTATATCCGCCTTGGACAGAGAAGCATTGCGCAAATGCATCCAATAAAAGCCGCTTTTGAAAAAGCGGGGATTCCTCTTCTGTGCGAAGCGCCTACAAACCAGATTTTTCCTGTCTTCCCTGACGAACTGGCAGAACAAATCAGCAAAAAATATCTGACGACCTTCCAGTGCAAACCGGATAAGTCACACACCTGCCTGCGCTTCTGCACTTCCTGGGCCACCAGCGAAGAGGCCGTCAAGGATTTTGTGAAGGATTTTGAAGAAATGGTAAAGATGTATCGTCCAAATAAATGAGAAGATAAGGAGACTGCTTCATGCGGTCTCTTTTTTCTTTCTCCTTGCAAGAAATCCAATGACACCTGCTATCATTACTACAGTTGCAATAGAACCGTAGAACAGCGGTTTGTTCATATAATACTGAATCAGCAGGTTTGGAGTCACCAAAATTTTCATAACTACCGACTGTGCCTTGTCCTTTTCTTTGGTTTCTCCCAGCTGGTTGCCTGCTTCGTCTTCCGAGGTAATTTCAATCTCCTGCCAGCTGTTTGCGCTGGGAACAGTGGTTTTGATAATACCGTTTACCTCTCTTAATTCATCTGCGCTATATACAGTTCTCTCGCCGTCAATGCAGACATTAACTCTGGCAAGAGCCAGATTATCTTTGACATCTGCTGTCATATGCTTCTCTGCCTGGCGGTACTGCCCGCCATCTTCCACGCCGGATACCACAACCGTAGGTGCCGTCTTATCTACCGTAAATTCGATTGGAAGATTTTTATTGCTCTTCTTCACACTGGTATTGTTCATAGTATTGTTGGCCCGGTCACGGGTATTGAAGATAACGTTGTAATTACCTTCCTGTGAAAAATTGGCTGCTGAAAGGATATAATGGTTTTCTTTCCATTGTGTATCGCTTCCGGTACTTTTTACGGTATAATCCTGATTTTCCTTCAAAATTGTCAGTTTCCCGTCCCTATCAACGGTAATCTTGCCGGACTCAATGGTGTCTATATTGTATTCCATTACACCAAGTTCCTGTTCTTTCCTAATGTAAGTGTGATTTTTTGTGCTGAGCCAGCCGCCTTTGTCTTCCCGGGTCGCATCATCTAAGACATAAACAGAGCCGTAGCGGTTGACAGAGAACAGCACTGATTTTTCGGTTTCATTTCCCGCCTTATCCACAGATTTCGCAGTGAGTGTATAGAGGTCATCCATCTTTTCTTCTCTTGCAAAATCGTTCATTTTAATACTCTGTCCGTTTTCAACGGCACTGACAACCTTTCCAATATCTACCTTGCCGTTATTAGCTCCTGTTACGGTGATTGTTACATTCCCGGCATCGTAGTTTGCATCTGTAGCCTTCACTCCCGGCGCAACTACATCGTTATTGGCCGATTTATCTTTGATATCTGTAATCTCAACCTCCGGTTTTGTTAAATCCACTGTAAAACAGTCCGGTGTGTAATCTGCTGCCTGATTTCCTGCCATATCCGTATAATCTATGTCAAAGGTATAATCGCCGTCGGCTGCATAGCGTACAGTTGCCGTATGTATATCTCCGCTGTCTGAAAAGCCGCTGATGGACGGCGGGGAAATTCCACATCCCTGTAATGCGGCTGTTACTGCTGTGCGGACATCTGCAGGATTAAAATTATGTTCTCGAACCGTCACAGTCGCAGTGCGGGTTTCCTTAAAGTATCTGCCATTTCTTGCACTGCTATTGTCATAGGAAACCGTAAGCACCGGATTGGTCTTATCAATGGTAAACGCATCTGTCTTTCCGTATTCTCCGCCGTTTCCTGCCAAATCCGTACAGCCAAGAGTAAAGGTATAATCACCATCGGCAGGGAAAGATACCTGGCAGGTGCTTGCAGCGCTGTCGGAAATCCCCATATCACTGCTGCTGCTCCAGCCGCTGATGTTTGCCTCTGTTCCATCTGTATTGGTAATATTGAATCTTACATTGTTTGCATCAAAGTTTCTGTCCGTGACCGTAACAGTCGCAGTTCTGGTATCTTTATAATATTTGCCGTTGGAGGGATTATTCAAATCCCATGCAACAGAAACCGTTGGATTCGTTACGTCAATTTTCAGTTCTGTAATATCACTGTTTCCCTTGTTGCCGGAGAAATCCTGTGCAAAAGCCTGTACCTTTACATCATTGCTGTTATACTCACTTGCAGGAACTGTAATCACCTGACTAAAGGTTTTGTTGCCCTGTATCCTGTTTCTGCTGTTGTCCAGAAGCTCAATTGTTTCACTGGTATTTACATTGCCTGCAGCGCTGACGGTATACCAGACTTTTTCCAGACCAGAATAAGTATCTCCCACTGTTGGGTCTTCTACGTCAATCTGAAGGGTCACGTCTTCATGAAAGATACCATTCTGCGACTGGCTCAGATTCGTAATGGCAACGACCGGACCCGGTTTAGTGCCGTCCGCAATCATACCATCGGAACTAAAGAACTGGTAGTTGCCTGCATAGTCCGTTACCTTAGTGTACACAATAAACTGCTCATCCGGATTTACGGAAAATCCTGCATAATCCGGTCTGTCTTCCGATGCAGAAGACCAGCCATTGTAAGCTTCCAGTTCGTCTCTGGTCATCTGGTCCTGTACCCTTGTGTACTGTACAGGAGCAACCGGGGACGTATGGTCTGCACCAGTTACCTCTGTATCTACCGCAGACGGACTGAAGAGACCAAAAGTAATTTTCTCCAGTAAGCTTTCCCAGAATCCCAAGCCTTTGATTTTCACAGTACCGGTCGGATTCGTCTTGTCTACGGTAAAGCAGCCCGGCCCATAGGAAACAGCATTTCCGGCAAGGTCTGTATAGACGATGCTGTGGATATAGTTGGCATCAGAACGAAAAACATACATACTGGTGTAAGTATCTACATTCTTGTTCCATACATCCAGGCTGTTCGTTTTCTCCAATGCTGTATAATCCGGTATTTCTTCGCCCTCACCTACTTTATCTGCCGTAACCTTTACCTCAATAGGCACGTCTTTATCTGCATAGGCAAAGTTATGTTCTTTGATTTCTACCTTGGCTGTCATTGGTTTTCCACTGTAGAAACGGCTTTGTTCACTTTCTGCCACGCCTGCTGTGCCATCCGCATTGCCATATGCAACACTAAGTTCCGGCGCAGTTTTATCAATAACAAAATACGTACTGTTGTCCTGTTCTTCCTCCCAATCACCCTTGTCTGCGCAGTGAACGTCAAAATCGTATTTGTTATCCCCATGAAAACGGATTCTCATTTCAATGATTCTGTCATCTGTATATTGGGCTGCATTCTGTCCTTCCTGAGAGTCTTTTACAGACTCAACGGTAATGCCCTCAATTGCCCCCATCGAAGAAAGCGTATACTGTGCAGACTTCTGTTCCCCTTCTCTTTGCAGGTCAAACCAAAGTTCTTTGATGCTATTTACATCTACATTTCTTTCTCTTACTGCTACAAGGACTGTCCTGTCCCGGTTATAATACGGAGCATAATCCTCTGTAGCTTTTGTTTCATATTTCACGGATACTTCCGGTTTCGTCATGTCAATTTTCAGATGCTGAAAGGCCTGATATTCATTCCCCGAGTTGTCCACGGCTGTTACACCCACCCATATGTCATTAGAGTTCCATTTTTTACTAATGGTGATATTTCTCTGAAGCACTTCATTTTGAAGTTCTTCCAGCGTATATTTCTTTCCTTTCTCTGCATTGTACAAAGAAACTCTTTCTGCTTTTTCCAGATTTTCTCTGCCTACAGCCACCTGATAGTAAATTTCCCTCAGACCTGAAACAGTTTTATCGGCCGGATGGTTATTATCCGTAACAGATACATGCAGTTTTACATCATCATTGTAAACTTCTCTGTAAACCTGTCCTCCCTCGTAATCTAACCCTAAGTCTACATAAGGCTCATTATTATCCAGAATAATTCCCAATGATGTATAAATTTTGCTGTTTTTTACATTATCATATGGTTTTACCAATACTACATAATGATTGGCAGCAAAGTCTTCTCCTGTGTCTTTTCTGTCAATGATAATCTCTGTAAGGTCGCCGGACGGATTCGCAGGCTGCCATACATATTCCCCACTGTCCTTTAAAGTTTCAATATACTGCAAAAGCCGGCTTTTCGTTATCTCCTCTTCCGTTAGATTGTCTGCATCGGAAACCTTGTCTGTACCATTTACCATGTCTTTTTTCAGAGGCAGCACCATGTAAGTCCACTCTTTTAATCCGGAAGTATCCGTTTCTGTTACCTTTACCTTCACCTTGTATTCTGTCTTTCCAAACAAACCAAAAGATATCTTATTTACAAAATCTCCCAACGGAGTTTCAGAACCTTCCGCCTCACTGATAAACACCTCTGGAATGGTATTATCCAGATATATGTGATAAGAAAACTCCTTTGAGTATACACCCTGCTGATTTTTAAACCGCAAGGTCAGAGAAATTTCCTCTGATTCCTCAACATCTGCTCTGTCAAATACATATCCTTCTCCAGTCAGTGACACAGACGGGCTGAGTGCTGTCTCTCCGACTTTCGTTAAAAGAACCTCGTCATACAATTTTTCTGTGCAAGTGTTCAGCTCTAATTTTCCTTTATCTGCCTTTACCCAGAGTTCTTTTTTGTCATTCATGTATATGGTCGGATTTTCCTTAAAATTTTCAAAATTGATGTAAGAAAAAATATCATTAATTTCTTCCTCTTTCACTGTCAAGGTACCTTTTTCAATACGAAAATCATAATTTTCAGCCTGAATCCCATCCATCTTCGCTGTATCTATAGACAATACTTTCTCATAAGTATCCGGCTTCGCTGTATTCCCATCGGCCTGTTCCTCGGTCAGTGCCGTCTCGCTGGAAGGATCCCGATATCCTTTTTCGATGATACCTTCTATCCCTTCCCCTGTTCCGGTCTGCACATCCACCCAATCATCGGAATGAAAGATATAATCCGGTCCGTTGCCGATTCCGTTATGATATGCATGTCCGAAAGACCTTTCCGCATCGCTGACCTTCACAGTAACAGGTCTTTTCAGTATAACAGCCTTTGCAGATATTTGAATTTCTTTATCTGCCAAAACATAGTTTCCATTATCATTCTGAAGTTTCAACTGATTTTGATTGAATGTTATTTGTGTTTCCCTTCCATCCGTCACATTTCCGTCAAATTCACCTGACAGGATCCCCTTAATATCCGCTGCAGCGGCTAAGTCTACGCTTACCGTATCTCCGCCAATTACTCCTAAGTCAAAATTCATGCGTTCTAATGTAATTATATCCTTGGTGTCTGCATTTACAAATACATCCTTATTATCATCGTAGATTTTAGAATAAACCATATAGGACTTTTCTTTATCCGTGTCAATATTCAATTCTTTCGGCTTAACTTCTACATATAAATACGGATATATTTTTTCTCCATCTGCAGTTCTTTTAAAGACAATATCACACTTCCCGGTATTCTTTGCTGTAATAGTGAATTCTGTATATCCGGCTTTGCCGGACTGCTCCTGTTTTACAATATTAACCTTATCAGAAACATTAGAAAAAACTTCATTTGCTGCGCTATTTTCTTCCGAAACCCAGATAGTCTTTTGCTCTCCATAGGTAAGTGTCAATGGCCTTTCTTTATGAGAAGTAATCTTGCCGGTTTCATCTTCGTACTCTAAGCCGCTGATTTCGTAATTGTAGCTTTCGGTTTTAGCTCCACTTTCTGCATAATATCCTGCATGTCCTTTATAAGCAGCTGTTATCAGGTATTCTCCTGAAAAATCAAAGTTCTTTTTTGCTAATTGCAACTGCGCTTTACCGTTTTCAAGAGGTTTTGTATAGGCCTCTTCAGCGATGTCATCCTTTACGCCCATTTGCTTAATTTTAAATTCCACATCTCCGCCTGTAGGTGTTGACTCCCCGGCAAGTGCTTTAACAGTCACATCAATATTTAATTTATTTTTAAAAATCCCTGCCTTATTGATTTCCATCTTTTCCATTTCTGTGCCGCATTCCCCGACTGTAATCTCTGTTTCCGTCATTGGTACGTCACCATAAACAGATGTGATTGTTGGTGTAATCGTTGTTTTTCCGGCTTTTACACCTGTTACAATTCCATTTTCAACCGTAGCCGTTGCCGCATCACCGGATTGCCATAAAACAGACTGAATTTCACCTTCTGACAAGTCACATCTATAAGATACCTCTGTCCTCTCTCCTACTACGATATCGCTATTTGCAATACCGACACTTCCGGCAGTTAAGCACAATACTGCGTCAGCGTTTGTGACTTCCGTACCACTTACCGTTACAGAACTCTCATATCTTTCAAAGCCATTTCTGCTTACAGTCAAATTGTATGTACCATTTGGCACCTCACGCACAGAATATGCACCGCTTTTATCTGTAACCTGGGGTGCAAAATCTCCCAACTGCACGGCTGCACCAGAAACAGCAGTGCCACCGGACAGAATCTGTCCGCTTACAGTATACGCCTCTGTCACTCCATTTTGTTCAGAAACCTTGCTACTGTACTCCTGTGCGGCGCTAATCCGCACCGGTTCTGCTATCATCCCGGCTGTCATTGCAAAAATCAGCGCCAAAGCCATCAGCCTTTCTCTTCGTTTTCCTTTCATGCTCTCTTAACTCCTTTTCCTTTATTCACTACGTCACTGCCTTCATCTGTATGAATAAGCAAAATACACTTTTGAATCCTGAACATACCAAAACGCTCATCCGTTTCCTGTATCTGCATTCCTGCCAGCGGCTCGGTAGGACAACCGGGCGGCTCTACGATTTCCTCTATCCTGGCCTTTCGCACACTTCCCGGTTTCCTGCTTTTTCCCAGATAACCGGAACAGCTTATGGTTTGGGCATTTCTTTCATGTACTTCCTGCACCGTTTTTTTCACCGAACGCCCAGTCCGGACATTGAAAATGTTTCTAATATCAAATTGAAAGAAAAATATGATACTCAGCGCAAAACAGAAAATACAGATAGCCAAACACACAGAAAACAAACCGTGAAACAGATTAATCTGCTGCTGTATCTTCTCCACCTCCCTGTTCTGCTGTGGCAATATTAGATGTGTTAAATGTAGCTTCCACGATTTCTCCGGCTGCCGCAATATGGTTCAGCAGTTCCTCTTTCATTTCCTGTTCATAATCCGCATTGGCCGCGCCCTTTACAATTTCCATATCCTTTAAAATTGCAACTGCTTTATTCAATTGGATTTCCATTTGTTTTCGGGTAACCCCTGCTTTCTCAAAATCTGTGGCTTTGGAAACAAGGCAGGCAGCCAGTTCTTTATAAGACAACAAAATATTCACATGGTTATCCCCGGAAGCGGTATCTGTTTCCAAAATTTTCACCAAATCCTTCCAGTAGTCAGCGTATGATACCATAGAATCTCCTGCCTGATTCTGCACACCCAGGCTGTCGTAATACTCTGCAATCTTGTAGAGATTCTGCGCTCTGGTAATATTCTTTTCATTTAATTTCTCCGTAGGTTCTGCTTCTGCAGCAATGCCCAGCCATTTCCGCGATGCCGCCTTATTTCCTGTGCCGTCATAGGAATAAAAATAGGCAATTCCCAAATCATAGGCAAGCTTACTATACGCAGCGCCGTTTTCCTTCAGATATTCCTCATTGCTCCGTCTTCTGTCTCCGGTAATACCCAGAGCTTTCCGAATCATCTGTTCTTCCGTATCAGAAAACACACAAACTGCCCGGCCGGAACTGCTGCCGCTCTCTTCATTCTTCTGCCAAAGGAAGAAATGCAAAAGTTCTTCATACGCCTTTCCTTCCATAGGGTTCAACGCAATAGCCCTCTGATAATATCCGATACATTCTTCCGGATTTGTAGTGGCCAGCGTTTCGGCTTCCTTTAAATATGCATCATAGGTATTTGCTGTCACATTCTTTTCTGCCAGATAAAATCCCATGGCTCCTGCTCCTGCCAGAACAGCCAGCGCAAACACACACCAAAAACTCCTCCATTTTAAAGTCTGTTTTCTTTTATATGCAGCATCCAGTTCCTTATAATGTTCCAGGGCATAAAGCAATTCCCCACAGGACTGATATCGGTCTTCCGGATTCTTCTGGGTACATTTCAAAATAATTTCTTCCAGGCCAGAGGACAAATCCTGATTCCAGTACCGTATGGGATACATTTCATATGGCGGCTCACCGGGATTGTGCCCGGTAAGCAGATGATAAAGCGTAGCGCCCAGACAGTATATGTCTGTGCGGGCATCTGTCTGCCCCTGTCCGCCGTACTGTTCCGGCGCCGCATAACCCTGCGTTCCCAGACAGGTGGTATCCGCCACACTGGTTTCCTTAAATTCCCTGGCTGTTCCGAAATCAATGAGCATAACCTTCCCATCCGGCTTCAACATAATATTCGAGGGCTTCATATCTCTGTAGATAACAGGCTGTATTCTGGAATGCAGGTAAGCCAGCACATCACAAAGCTGTTTTGCCCATTCAATAACGTCTTCCTGATTCTGAGCTCCGTATTCCTGAATCACACTTTCCAGATGGCGCCCTTCAATATAGTCCATAACAATCAGAAAGGTTCCGTCCCCGTCAATGACATCAATAATACTGGGGAGGTTTGGGTGATGCAGCTTTTTCAGCAGGTCTGTCTCTACCGTCAGCCCCTGCTTAACCACATCAAAGTTTTTCACCCCATCCTTACGAACCTCTTTAATGGCCCACTGCTTATTTGCCCGTTCATTCATGGCCAGATAAACGACACTCATGCCGCCCTGACCGATTTTATTCAGTATTTTGTATTTTCCATCTACTAATGAACCTATTTCAAGCATGGTCATCCCCCTAATATGCCCGAATCAAAACCACAGAAATGTTGTCATCTTCTCTTCTTGCTTTGTTTAATTCTGTGAAGTACACCGCTTTTTCTTTCATCTTCTCTTCTGTGGCCATGGACGCCGGATTTAGCCTTTCATAGAATTCCTCCGGATGAATCACACGGCGAAATCCATCTGAACACATCATGAACACGGAATTCCGCTCAAACTCACCCACATAAAAATCAGGCTCTATGACACTGCTCGCTCCCACACACTGCAGCAGCACATTTCTCTTCGGATGATTTCTGGCCTCTTCCAAAGTCATCCTCCCCAAATCCATTTCCCTCTGTACAAAAGTCTGGTCAACGGTCATCTGGGTAATTCCCTCCTTCAGATAATAGACTCTGGAATCTCCCACATTCATAATGTAATAAATGTTGTCCACAAGCAGCATGACTGCCACGGTTGTTCCCAAACTCACATTACAATTCAATCCATATTCGCTTATCTTCTGATTCTGTTCTAAAATCAGGCTTGTCCAACTGTTTCTTATGGCATCAGCTTCCATTCCCTTATAAAGAATCTCCGGAAATTCTTTGTGAAACCAACCGGAAAATGCCTTTACCAGGATAGCGCTGGCGACCTCCCCTTTTGCCAGGCCCCCCATACCGTCACAGACTGCGCCTAACAAGACCTGTCCATACTCTGTATCCGCTGTTTCCATTAACACAGAGTCCTGATTTGTACACTTTCCCACTCCCGCATCTGTGTGAACCGCTGTTAAATACTTCATTTTCACTCTCTTTTCTCTGTAGCACAAATCCATGTTTTCATAAAATAAATAAGGAATTTTTCAGACAGACCGTCTGATAAGAATCAATGCAAACTTGCAATAGAACTTGTTCTTTGTAATATCTAACGTAGCACACTCACAGATTTTTTTCAACTGGTAATTTTATCCAATTTATCTGGATTGCTAATTTTTTATAGGCTGTCGCACTAAGTGCATATCAAGAATCTTTATACATTCCTGATTGCTGTTTCGTGCGACAGCCTGTATTTTTCTCCAATTTTCCAAGGAAAATCAGAACTGGAATACAGCCACTCCATAAGCCGGCAGGGAATACGCAAAGGAAAATTCTCTTCCGTCACATTCCTTTTTCACAGCCCGATACACCACCTGTTCTTTATGGATATCTCCGCCAAACTCCGGTTCCTTGCTGTTTAGAATCAGCTTATACTGCTTTTTCTTCGGCACACCTACCCGGTAATCATCCCTTGCCACAGGGGTATAATTCAGCACGAACAACAGGTTATTTCTTCCTGTAGGAGACCAGCGGATAAAGCTGTAAATACTTCTTGAAGCGTCATCGGCATTTACCCATTCCAGTCCCTGTGGATTGTGGTCATTGGCATACAGCGCCGGATATTTTTTATACATGGTAAGAAGAGCCTTCACATAATTCTGAAGTTTCCGGTGACTTTCTTCCCCCAGCAGATACCAGTCTAACTCCCTGGCCTCACTCCATTCCTGATACTGGCCGAAGTCCTGTCCCATAAACAGCAGTTTTTTTCCCGGGTGGCCAATCATATAAGAATAGCCTGCTTTCAGGTTTTCAAACTTGTCCTGTCCCAGTCCCGGCATCTTGCTAATCATAGAGCATTTCAGATGTACCACCTCATCATGAGACAACACCAGCACATAATTTTCGCTGTAAGCATAGGACGTAGAAAAGGTCATCTTGTGATGATTATATTTGCGGAAATACGGGTCCAATTTCATGTATTCCAGGAAATCGTGCATCCAGCCCATGTTCCATTTCAGGCTGAATCCCAGGCCGCCGTCCTCCGGCTTTCCTGTCACCATAGGCCATGCCGTAGATTCCTCTGCAATCATGACGGTTCCCTTGTGTTTTCCCAGAACCACTGAATTTAAGTGCCGGAAAAATTCAATGGCCTCCAGATTCTTATTTTCCCCATACTGATTTGGCACCCACTGTCCGTTTTCTCTTCCATAGTCCAGATACAGCATAGAAGCCACTGCGTCTACCCGGAGTCCGTCAATATGGAATTCCTGAATCCAGAACAAGGCATTGGCAATGAGGAAATTCTTCACCTCATTTTTCCCATAGTCGAACACCTTGGTTCCCCAATCCGGGTGCTCTCCCTTTCTGGGGTCTGCGTATTCATAAGTCGGCATTCCGTCAAATTCTGCCAGTCCATGGGCATCTTTTGGGAAATGTGCCGGCACCCAGTCCAGAATGACACCGATTTTATGTTTATGCATATAATTCACGAAATAGCGGAAATCTTCCGGCGTTCCGTAACGGGAGGTAGGCGCATAATATCCAGTAACCTGGTATCCCCAGGAACCGTCAAAGGGGTGCTCTGCAATTCCCATAAGTTCTACATGGGTGTAGCCCATATCTTTCACATAATCGGCCAGTGCGTGAGCCAGTTCCCGGTAATTGTAAAAGCCCGGGTCCTCTTCCTGTCTGCCCGGGTGCTTTTTCCAGGAACCAGGATGCACTTCATAGATGGACATGGCGTCTTTTTGGGGGTCAAACTGCTGCCGTTTTTTCATCCATGCAGTGTCTCCCCATTTGAATCCCTCCAGATTCACAACTTTAGAGGCATTGCCCGGACGCATTTCCGAAAAATTACCGTAAGGGTCGGATTTGTATAAGAATTCACCTTTCTGCGTAGTAATGCAGTATTTATACATATCGCCTTCCCGCACCTTAGGAATAAACAGCTGATAAATTCCCATATCATTATCGCATTTCATCACATTTACTTCCGGATTCCAGCCGTTAAAATCTCCTACAACAGAGACAGTCTTTGCATGAGGCGCCCATACAGCAAAGAAAACACCCTCTTTCTTCCTCTGCGTACCCGGATGTGCCCCCAGCAGCTTATAAATTTCATAATGTGTTCCCTGACCGAACAAGTAGCGGTCCAGCTCTGTAATCTTCATGTTGTTTCCCATAAACGCTTCCCCTTTTCATACCTTTTCTCTAAATATTGATTCCCAACAGGATACTTCCCGCTGGCTTTATCCTAAGCTGTACTCTTCCGTTCTCCACTGGAACCTTCTCTTTTGTCTCTAAATTTATGTAAACCTTATCCGCAAATGGAACCGGAATACTGACTTCTGTTTCCTGCTCATCATTATTCACAGCAACCAGAAGTGCCTGGTTGTCTGTAAACCTGGCAAACGCATACTGCCGGTTGGTCAGCAGCAATTCTCGGTATCTGCCGTAGGCCAGACACTCCCGATACGTTTTGTGCATCTCACCCAGCCATTTGAACCAATGCATAATAGGGGAATCTTTCTGCCCCTCCAGAACTTTTTCAATCTCTGCCGCAGGCCGCAAGGGATTGTCATTGCCGCCCTCTTTACGCCCCTCAATCCCCCACTCCGAGCCGTAATAAACAGACGGAATTCCCGGAAGGGTAAACAGCAGGGTATAAATGGGATAAATATGTTCTTTTACGTTTATCTTACTGATGATTCGGTCTACATCGTGGTTATCCACAAAAGAATACAATTTCATCCCCTTATAAATGCCCCCGTTTTCGTCAAATTCCCGCCGGATGGTGTGGGCAATTTCAAAGTAATTGTGGTCATTGTGTCCGGAATAAAGGCCCTTGTGCAATTCGTAATTGGTAACACTGTGGAGCATACTCTGTCCGTCCCGGATATAACGGCTGTAATCTCCGTGAATCACCTCGCCCATAAGCCAGAAATCCCCTTTCTTTGCCTGCGTTCTTCTCCGCATTTCTTCCATAAAAGAGAACTCCAGACAGTCTGCACAATCCAGACGAATACCGTCAATGTCAAACGTATCGATCCAGAAATCAATGACTCCCAACAGGTATTCCCGCACAGCCGGTTCCCATAGATTCAAGTTCACCAGTTCAAAACAGTTTCTCCAGGCTTCATAGCCAAAACCGTCATTATAAGGGCTGTTCCATCCAAAGTTTACACCCTTATACCAGCTGCAGTAAGGGGAATTTTCTCTGTTTTTCTGTATATCCTGAAAAGCAAAGAATTCTCTTCCCGTGTGATTGAACACGCCGTCTACAACAACCTTGATTCCGGCCTCATGGGCTTTCTTTACAAAGCGTTTGAAATCCTCATTGTCCCCCAGTCTGCGGTCCACTGTTTTGTAATCTCTGGTATCATAGCCATGGGTACTGGACTCAAACAGCGGTCCTATATAAATAGCTGTACATCCCATATCTGCCACATGGGGAATCCATTTGTCCAGTTCTTCAAACCGGTGCACCACCCCTTCTTCTCTGTTTTCTCTCGGTGCACCTGTCATCCCGATTGGATACATATGATAAAACACCGCATCTTCATACCATGCCATAATAACTCCCTCCTGCCTATGAATAAATTCCGTATAAGAACTGGCGCACAATCTCATAAGTGGTTTCGTTGGATATTTCAAACTTTTCCTCTTCTGAAAGTCCATAACTTACAGTCATAATATGGTGATTCAAAATTCCTGTAAAGCCCACCGCAAACAGCCGCTGCCTTCCCCGCATATTTCCCAGCTGGGAAGATGCATTTTCAAAAATGCCGACAATAATTTTATAATAGCTTTCAATAAAAGGAGAAACAGCCTGAAAGGCCTCGTTCTCTCTTCCCGAATAAAACAGCGACAGCATAAACAGGTAAAATTTCTCATGTGCAGCCGCAAAGTCAAAAAAGACTCTCGCCACCTGATATAAGACCTCCGGCAGTCCCGCCTTTGTCCTGGACGCTTCCAGCACACCGGCCTCTAATATCTGGTAGCCGGTTTCCAACAGACTTTTCAACAGTCCCAGCTTACTTCCGAAATAATAGTAGAGGGTCGGTTTGGTAACGCCTGCCCGCTCTACAATCTCCTGTACTCCCACAGCGTCATAGCCCCTGGCATGAAATAAATCCAGAGCTGCATTCAGGATTTCCGCCCTGTTGTCCATAATGGTCACCACCTTTGTACTCCGTATTCTTAAAGCCTCTGCCTTTATTATACCAATCGGTATAATAGAAATCAACTGTTCATTTTAAAAGGCCGGGATTTCTCCCGGCCTCATATAACTGCTTCTTTCATTTACTTGCTTTCTATTCTGCCAGAACCTGGTTCCAGACCTCCACGTCTTTGTTTACCACATAGCCGCTGCCGCCTCTGCCTTTCACGTCTTCTACCATGTTCAGCATCAGCACAGTTTGACCGTCCAGACCTTCTGTGTTATACACAGCGAACCAGCCCAGTTCTGTTCCGTCTTTATCCTCCTGGGATTCCTTGATTTCTGCAGTTCCTGTTTTTCCTGCAAGAGCCACGCCTGCCACCTGTGCAGCGCTGTGTCCGGTTCCCTCCGGATTGCTTACCACTTCTTTTAAGTCCTCATAAATAGTAGCCGCCGCTTCCGGTGTAAACGCATTTTCCACCCAGTAAGAAGGGTTCTTGCCTTCCTGGTATTCCAGATAAGGCGAAATCATATTTCCCTCATTAAAAAATGCCGAATAGATACAAGCCAGATGAAGGGGATTTACCAGCACCTGACCCTGTCCATAGCCGCTGTCCGCCAGCTGCACCTCTGTCTCAAAAGTATCCCCGTTGGAATACTGAGAGGATGTCATGCCGATATCGAAAGGAATATCCTGTCCGAATCCCAGTTTATCCAGCTGTTTTGCAAAGGTATCTGCCCCGATTTTCAGAGCCGCCTTGGCAAAATAAATATTATCCGAATAAATCAGTGCATTTTTCAGCACCGCGCCATTGTATTCGTGCAGGGTTGTCACCTTATAATTTCCCCAGCTTTCATCTTTCTGCCAGGATAATCCGCTGGCGCCGAAATCTTCCTCTGCCGTAAACGCCCCGGTGGTAAGTCCCACGGCTCCTGTCACCGGTTTAAAAGAGGAACCCGGCGCCCAGGTTTCCCTGACCCTGTTGTACATAGGTTTGTCCGGATTGTTGTTCAGTTCATCCCATTTCGTCTGAGAAATGCCCAGCACAAAATCCATGCTGTTAAAAGATGGCGTGGAAACCAATGCCAGCACCTCGCCGGACTTGGGATTCATAACCACGGAACAGCTTTTGTCCTCTTTGTATGCGTCATACAGCTTCTGCTGCCACTGAATGTCAATGGTCAGATGGATTTCCTCGCCATCTTCGGCCGGTTTCATAGCCAGAGCCGTCTTCTCATTCCCCTGAGAATCCAGAATGGAAATTTTGTACCCCTCTTTTGCTCTCAAACGGTCCTCATAGAGTTTTTCCAGACCGCTCTTGCCAACGACACTCTGTTCATCATAGCCTTTGTCTTTCATCTCTTCCAGTTCTTCTGCATTAATCTGCTGCACATACCCCAACAGATGGGACGTGCTTTCCCCGTAAGGATACACTCTGCTTTCCGCCTCTGTAATCAATACGCCCGGATACTCCAGCAGCTTATCCTGTATACTGGCGCCTGTGGCAATTCCTTCCGGACTGGTGTAAGGCTCGTCAAGCTGGGTTTGTGTCATTTCCTTTAACGGCACAAAGCTGTCTTCTTTCACCCAGGAAGCTGCAAGCTGCGTTTCTATATTTTCCTGCGTCGTGCCCAAAATAGCGGCAATTCCCTGGATATCTTCCTCTGCCTGCACATTCATTTTCCCCGGCACCAGACCAACTGACTGCACCGTTCCCTGTCCGGCCAGAAGTACGCCATTGCGGTCATAAATACTGCCCCGCTTTGCTTCCAGGGAAGTCACACTGACTTTATCCTCTTTTCCCAAATCCGGGAAAATCATGGAATCGTCCCATACAATACGCCATGTTCCCTTTTCTTTTTCAAAAAAGGTATTTCCGTCATAAGTCACTTCCCCAGCCAGGGTTTCCATAGTAACGCGATAGGATAAAGGCTGGCTGGTGTCCTGTTCTTCTGCAATGTCCAGCGTAATATCTTTTGCCTCAATACCTTCGTAAATATTCTTGTTTCTGGTGATAAAATCCTCTTTGTGCACACTTTCCTGTGAAGCCGTATCCAGAAGGTCATACATTTTTTCGTATTCCTTCTTTTCAATCAGCCCCATATACTCTTCCAAAACTGCATCTCTTGTATCCGAAAAAACGTTTCTGTACAGAACAAGACCCGCCACAAGAGCCGCCAGTACGGCAACTCCCCCGATTTCCAGTATCAGCAGGTGTCTTTTCTTTCTGACCTTTGAACCCTTTTTCTTTGCCATAGATTACTCATCTCCTGTTTCTGCTTCCTTTACATTTACAGTAGCCGTTTCCATCAGAACATCACACGCACGATTCCAAAGTACACTTTCCTTAATTACACTCTGGTCAGAATAATAACTCTGCATGGTTTTGGCATCCGGAAAACCGCTGAGTTGTGCAAATTTTTCCACTTCTTCCTCATAGTCTTTTTCCGTCATTTCAATGCCTTCTGCATTGAGGATCCCCTGCACCACCAGATTCTGTTTCAGATAATTCTGTGCCTGCTCAGTCAGGGCTTTGTCCTCATCTTCCTCAGAAATACCCTGCTGTTTGATGTAATCGTCCAGACTGATGCCAACCTGGGCCTGATACATGGAATCCAACTGCTCTCTCACTTTCTCTTTTGTGTCCTTCAACAAATCTTCCGGATAGTCTTTAAACTCTGTGTCGTCCACAACAAGGGAGAACAAGTCGGATTTCACCTGACTTTCATAATCTGCATCTGCACTCTTCTGCATCAGTTCCTTCTGGGCTGCCTTATATTCTTCCACAGTCTTATAATCCGTGTTTGCCGCCACCCATTCGTCGATCAGTTCCGGGGCCTGGGAAATTTTATTGATTTTTACCTTAAACTGTACGGCTTTTCCCTGCATTTCCTCGTTTTGATAATCCTCTGGGAAAGTCAAATCCAGAGTAACTTCTTCGCCCTTTTTGTGTCCGATAAGCCCGTCCTCAAAACCGCTGATAAAAGAGCCGGAACCAATCAGCAAGTCGTCTCCGGTTGCAGAACCGCCTTCAAACTCTTCGCCGTCCATATAGCCGGTATAGTCGATATTTACCGTGTCTTCCTTCTGTACAGCTCTGTCCTCCGTAACTTCCACCTGTTCATACTGGTTCAGCAGCATATAATGAATGCTGGAATCCACATCTTCGTCCGAGATTTCTGTCTTGGGCCTCTCCTCCACGGTCAGATTCTTGTATTCTCCTAATGTGATATAGTCTTCCAGATTTTCCACATCTACAGCCACTACTTTTCCGTCGTCATTTGTCAGAACAAATTCTTCTGCTGTCTCTTCTTTCTTGTCTGTATCGGCTTTTTTGTCTCCACAACCGGCTGCCATTCCCAGAATACCAAGGGTAAGCAGAAGGATTACCATTTTTTTCTTCATATTTATATTTTCCTCTCTGTTCTGTTTCTCTCTACAAAAGCAATTATGCCACAAAGTCCCTGCGTGCGTCAACTTTTCAGTTGCCTTTTCCCTGAAAGAATGATAGAATAACTAAAGTGTGAATTTATTGAAATAGAAACAGTAGGAGGGTCAACGCAAATGGCTGGAACAATATTGCTGATTATTTTAATCATTTTAGTCATTGGGCTTGTTGTTCTATATTTTCTGGGAAAGAAAGCACAGAAGAAACAGGAAGCACAGCAGGAACAGATGGAGGCGGCAAAGCAGACAATCTCTATGCTGATTATCGACAAAAAGCGGCTGCCTATTAAACAATCCGGTCTTCCGCAGATGGTCATTGACCAGACGCCGAAGCTGATGAGACGTTCCAAATTGCCGATTGTAAAGGCGAAAATCGGACCAAAGATTATGACTTTAGTTGCAGACGAGTCTATTTATGATTTAATTCCTGTAAAGAAAGAAGTCAAGGCAGATGTAAGCGGTATTTACATCATTGGCGTCAGAGGTCTGCGCGGCGCACTGACACCGCCGGCTAAGAAAAAAGGCTGGTTCGCCCGCATGAAGGACAAAGCTGTGAATATGAGCAAAGGCAAATAATAAAAAATATCCCACCAAACCGGAGCAAACTTTCATCTGGTTTGGTGGGATATTTTTTAATTCCCGCAAAGCGAAAACTCTCCCGCGTCCTTTTGTCTCACATTCACACAAATCCGGCAGTCCGCCGCATGCTCTGCATTAATTTCCAATGCATAATCAATAGAAATATCCAGACTTTTTTCCTGTTCTTTCACATCAATCTTTGTGGCAGCAATGCCCATCTGCAGATTTCCGAAAGGTGTGGCATAATAGGTAAGGTTCTTCTTGTTTTCTTCAAAAATCATCTGCACATTGGTCAGTCCCTTTTTCTTAACCTCTACACTGTTGTCTGATACTTTTATACTGTTTCGCGTACTTTCCGTAAAGCCTTCTACTACTTCATCAAAGAAAATATAATGATGTCCGTTCTTGTAGTAATAATCTCCTCTGGATATCATTTCTACTTCTTCCGGTTCTCCTGCCTCTATGCTCTGCAGTCCCTTTACCGTAACCAACACATCTTTTGTCATGATTAATACTCCTCAATATTTATCTGCTTTGTCATTTTTACATCATAAGGCAGAATGGAATTGGCAAATTCCTGAAAATACGCTTCTTCATCGCTTACAAAGAAACGATAAGGAAATTCTTCCTCTGCCCGTCCTTCATTTTCCAGTCCCTTTTCCTCTAGAAGCCGTCCCAGTTCTCTGGCTGTTTCATATGCAGGATTTACCAGTGTTACCTTATCTCCTACCAGACCCCTTAACATGGAACGCAGAAGGGGATAATGGGTACAGCCCAAAATCAGGGTATCAATATCCTGCTCCAGCAAAGGCTTCAAATACCGTCTGGCTACCTCTATGGTCACGGAATCTTTCAGCCACCCCTCCTCTACCAGAGGCACAAACAGGGGACATGCCTGACCAATAACCTGAATCTGCGGATCTGTCTTCTGAATCATGGTACGATATAAATCGGACTTCACTGTTGCCCGGGTGCCGATAAGTCCGATTTTCTTATTTCTTGTGGTTTTCGCTGCTACTCTGGCTCCCGGCTCTACCACCCCCAGCATGGGAATATCTGTTTCCTGCTGAATAGTTTCCAGTGCCAATGCACTTGCGGTATTACACGCCACTACAATGGCTTTTACTTCCTGTGTCTTTAAAAAACGGACAATCTGTCTGGAATAGCGGATAACCGTCTCCCTGGACTTGCTGCCGTAAGGTACTCTTGCCGTATCTCCGAAATATACAATTCTTTCGTGGGGAAGATTTCGCATAATCTCCCTTGCCACTGTTAATCCGCCCACACCGGAGTCGAAAACACCAATGGGCGCATCTTTTCTCTGATTCATAGGATACCTCTTACCTGTCATTTTCTCGTTTAGTTTCCATTGTACCCTTTACAGAGACAGATTTCAAGATGAAAACCACCGAAATCCAATGCGCACCTTTTCTTTTTTCTCCGGGTCTTTTAAAATTTCCAGGAATTCTTCCTCTGTCAGCACGTCCTTCAGCTCTTCCTTCTTATCTTCTGTTACCACACCGTAAGTCTCATCAATAAAGCAAAGAGACGGATACAGAATACACCACCAGTTATGCCCCTGAGCCTTTCCAAGCCGCAGATTCAAAGCTTCATATTCTCCGGCAGGAAAGGTACAGTCCCCATAAGTTTTCTCCGGAAACCAGGTTTTCTCCACCACAGCCTGGGCCTCATAATCAAAGCCCTCACGGTTCATCACCTTCTCTGCTCTGTCTTCTATTTCCGGCAAATGGGTCAGAACTGCTTCTTTTGTCTTTTCCAGATTCGTCTCCTCCGGAAGCAATTCCTCCAGATATTCCGTAATTTCTGTTTTTACCTTTAATTTTACTTCCTGGTCTTCCTCCCGGTCGCTGTTGGCCACCACATGAAAGCGGAACACCTCTCCTGCAATGCCCTGCTGAATTTCCCGCTCCAACCGCTGGCGTATTTCTCTGTTTTCCCGTTTTAAGTGCACCAGGTAAATTCCCGTCAGAAACAACACACCCGCCAGACTAACCAACACTGCATTCAGCACGGCTTTCCGGTTTGCCAGTCTGTCTGTCCATCTATCTTTCCAGTCTTTTTTCCCGTCCATGTTCTATGTACCTCCCGGTTTTGATTTCACCAGGAGTATTGACGGATTTGCGGCCTTTTATTCACCACCTCTGCAATGGGGAGCCGGGGGAATTCCTCTTCTCTGTGCCATGCATTATACAAATCCTGTAAAGTAACTGCATCCTTTGGTTTTCCCTCCAGATTGTTTTCCAGAATTCCTGTAAGATATTCACCCACGGAATCTGTGTTCTGACTGTCCAGACTCATCAGCTCTTCCGGCTTGTCACAGGCAAAGACGTAAAGATTTCCCGCCACAGCCGGTTTTTCTTCCAAATACTGCAAAAATTCCTCCAACGCTTCCTTCTCCTGCAGAATCCCTTTCCCCAGAATCAGCACTTTCAAATGTCCCATGTCCAGATAGTTTTCCTGATTTTTATTAAAATTTTTCTCTGCTTCTTTTGGCTCTTTTCCCTTATAGGCAACTGCCTGTGCCTGACTGTCCTCTGTGGATTTCTTATCCTGCCCGGTTATCTGGGTAAGACCGGGAATTCCGTAAATAAGTTCATACTGTCCCTTTTGATAATCTGCACTTATGGCAAGGGGAAACACCCTGCTTTCCAGAGAGACACCACAGGCAGTCAGGGGCAAAAAGATAAGGGCCAGCAAGGCAGCCAGCGCTTTCTTCTTCCGGGCGGAACCTGCACCGAACAAAAGCAGGAGCAGAAACAGAGGGCCGTAAATTCCGGCTGTCACATTCCAAAAAAAGTCCGGAGAAACTTCTTCTTTCTGACATACCAGAGCGGCAAAAACAATGCCTCCTGCTGCAATCCATGCCGTCTTTTCCATTTTTACCCGTACCAGCAGTTCATGATTATAGAAAAATACACTGCCCAAAGCGAAAAGTACGCTGAACAGTACAGCTGCCAGCCAGAAAATATCCACTCTCTCCAGAAAGTCACCAGGTATACGGATACCGGACATAAAATCAATCACCGGATATTCCTTATGCTCATATCCCCCCAGTCCAAAACTGCCCTGCAAAAGCAGAAGTCCCAGTATCTGCAGGCCTGTAATTATCATGACTGCACTGCCCATAACCCGTCCGGTCTCCCCCGGTTTTTTCACATTTCCCAAAGCCACCGGCAAAAAAACAAAAGGCAGAAACAGACAGCACACCTCATACGTTCCTTTCAGCCAGCCTTTCAGACTCAAAGGTCCCATTTCTCTTAAATACTCCGGTTTCATGCGGAGAATTCCCAAAAGCAGCATCCCCACTAAAATGACCATAACAACGGGAAAACACACTTCTGCCATTCTCCCCCGCCTCTCCAGCCCCTGATGACTTCCCAGATACGCTGCAGCCCCGGCCAGTCCAATCACAACCCAGGGTACGCTCCCTTCTATAAGAAAACGATCCGTAATCCGGGCAATCAGAAGCAGAAGATACACCCCTGCAAACCACATCCAGGACAAATACAGAAGAATAAAAATACGACCTGCTGTTTTCCCCATATACTGCAGAGGGCTGCGAAAGACGGTCTTAAGACGGATAAAATAAATGCATAAAAACAAATACAGAACCATACCCCCAAGAAGGGAGAGCATTCCCTGTCTTCCCCTTAATTCCCCGCAAACCGGAACTGTCAGAAAATAAATTCCCGAAAGTCCTAAAAGAATCTGTCTGAAAAGCTGTCTGTGGGAAATCTGCGCATTGTCTGCAAACATCTCATTTTCCCCCTTTCTCCATGCGAAGCCGTACCTTCTGATTTCTCTGTGCGTAAAGGGGCCTTCTGGTCAAAAAGCGGAAAGGCGCACGAATCACGCTGTCTCCTTCTCCTCTGTATCCTGCCTTTGTCTGTGCTGCAAAAGGCGTCAGATACGGAATTCCAAAGCTTTTTAACCCGGCCAGATGACTGGCAGTAAGATACAGCCCCAGAAGGATTCCAAACACTCCCAGCATTCCTCCCAGCAAAATAAAGCCAAACTTCAAAAGTCTGAATGGCGCAGAAAATTCCTCGTTGGGAATAGCCAGAGAACAAAGCGCCGTCACAGCCACCACGACCACTACAATGGGGCTGACCAGATTAGCCTCCACTGCCGCCTGCCCCACAATCAGACCGCCGACAATGCCAATGGTTCCTCCCAGAGGACCCGGCATACGCACCCCCGCCTCACGAATGGTCTCAAAAGCAATTTCCATAAACAAAATTTCCAGTACACCGGGAAAGGGAACTCCCTGCCGCGCCTCTGAAAAAGACAGAATCAGGCTGGCTGGCAGCACCTGAGTATGAAAATTCGTCACAGCCAGATAAGTGCCGGAAAACAGCAGGGTAAAAAACACTGCCGCATACCGGATAAGCCGCTGCAGAGATACGATTTCAAAGCGGTTATAATGGTCTTCGCTGACCTGCAGGAAATCGCCAAACGCCGCCGGAAGCAGCATACCAATAGGGGAATGGTCGCACAAGAGCAGAATCCTTCCGTTTAAAATTTCAGCTGCACACTTATCCGGCCGCTCTGTGGTTTGAAACTGAGGAAAAGGCGAAATCCAGCTTTCCTCAGTAAGCTGCTCAATCACTCCGGAATCCAGCACACCGTCAATGACAAAAGAGTCCAGCCTGTCTTCTATATCCTGCAGAAGTTCCGGCCGCACCAAGTCCTCCATGTACAAAAGCTGCACCAAAGTCTGACTTCTTTCCCCAAGTGTTTTCTGTTTCACCTTTAACCTGGTATCCCGAATCCGTTTCCTTACCAGGGCGGAATTCGTCTTCACCGCATCTGTAAACCCTTCCTTAGAGCCCCTTAAAACTTTTTCTCTGGAAGCCTCTGCCACAGACAGGTTGGGATACCCCTTGCTGGATACCTTGATGGCTCTGGCATACCCGTCCAGAAAGAAAACCGCATTACCTGCCAGCATAGAAGCAAACGCCGCGTCCATGGTATCCAATGGCTGTACGTCAGAAATTCCCATTCCATTATCCTTCACAAACTGCAGAATCTCCTCCGCGGGCATTTCCCACATATGGTTCACCAGTTTTCCAATGACGGAATCTTCCAGCATCATGTTGCTGACAGCCACTTCTATATAAACCACCAGACACCTGATTTTTTTCTCCTCTCCCAAAATCATGGGACGTATAATACAGTCGTCACAATTGTACAGCCTGCTTCTGACGTAGGTTTCATTTTCTTCTATATGAGTCGAAATCTTGCAGTCCATGCCCTTCCTCCTGAATATTATATTCTGTCGAATTTTTAAGCAACAAAAAAGAGAGGCTTTCACCTCCCTTTTAGTATCCCGCAATCTTTCTATTCTATTCCTGCCTGTCTCTCTGTCTATTCCTAATTCAGGCTGCGGATAATGGCTTTCTGCTGGTTGTCGATATGCACTTTGATGTAGTCCAGAGCCTTTTTCTCGTCCCGTGCTCTTAAAGCCTCACAGATAGAACGGTGCTCCTCTGCCAGGGTTCTTCTTACTGCAATATCCTTCAGGTATTCCATGCGGTAACGATACATCTGTTCCCGCAGGTTATTCAAAAGCTGCACCAGTCTTTTATTATTTGTGGCATTGTAAATAGTGTCGTGAAATTCCACATCCACTTCCGCCAGTTCTGTCAGATTTCCTTCCTCAATCAGATTCTGAAACCGGCTCTCAATTTCTTCCAGTTTCTCCATCTCTTCTCTGGTAATCCGCTCGCAGGCAAGAGAGATAGCAAGCACCTCCATGCCTTTACGCACCTCCAGCACATCATTTAAATCCCGTTCTGTAATGGACGCCACTTTCGCCCCTTTTCTGGGTGCCATAACCACCAGCCCCTCCAGTTCCAGCTTACGAATGGCCTCCCGAATTGGGGTGCGGCTGACACCCAACTGGTCTGCCAGGGTAATTTCCATCAGCCTTTCCCCCGGCTTTAATTCGCCTTTTAAAATCGCTCTTCGCAGTGTATTAAAGACAACATCCCGCAAAGGGAGATATTCGTCCATATGCATTTCCAATTCCATTTTATTTCCTCCTTCCGCCGTTATTAAACACTGTTGTCAGAAAAACAGTTCGTGCAAGATGGCTTTCTCTTAATGCCTCGCAGGCATGCTCCGCCAGTTTCTTATCATCAAACAGACCAAACACCGTAGGACCGCTTCCGCTCATCATGGCATTTAAAGCTCCATGGTCTTTCATATGGTTTTTAATTTCCTCTATAACAGGATAATGGGGAATGGTAACCGTTTCCAGTACATTTCCCATGAGGTCAGCGATTTTATTCAGATTGTGCCACTGAATTGCTTCCAGCATTTCGTCAATAGGCGGATGATATTCCAGCTGGTTTGCATGAAGATTTTCATAGACAAATTTAGTTGATACGCTAATGCCCGGCTTTCCGATTAAAACGTAGCAGTCCGGACAGGCCGGAAGCGCCCTTAATTTATCTCCGATTCCTTCTGCCAGTGCAGTTCCTCTTAACAGACAATACGGTACGTCTGCCCCGATTTTTACGCCTCGCTCCATTAATTCCTTTACAGACAGCCCCAGATGAAACAGACGGTTGACCCCAATCATAGCCGCCGCTGCATCGGAACTTCCTCCTGCCATACCTGCCGCTACAGGAATAAACTTCTGCAAATCTACGGTAAGTCCCTCTTGAATGTCAAACTCATCCATCAAAAGCTTTGCCGCCTTGTGCACCAGATTGTTTTCGTTTACCGGCACAAAAGGCAGGTTTGTGGTAATCTTGATGCCAGGTTTCCGGCTGATTTCCATATCTAACTGGTCATACATATTAATAGTCTGCATAATCATGCGCAGTTCGTGGTATCCGTCTTCTCTTCTGCGCAGAACGTCCAGACCAAGATTAATCTTTGCAAGTGCTCTCAGTCTCATGTGTGTTCCTCCCGCAATCTTGTATTTCGTATACAATATGCTGAAGCAAAATAACGATATTGTATATTGTATCCGTTTTAGTACACTCTATTCTATCTGAAAAAGTGGAAATTTTCAACTGGTAATGGGGAAATAATGCAGAGAGTACGGAAGATAGCATAAAAAATCTCACCACCATTTGTTTCCGTAGTGGCGAGATTTCATTTTTAACTCGTTATGTTATGGCAGTTTCTATTCAGGATTGTTCATTTCTTCCTGAATCTTACACACCCGCTCTTTTGGCAATTCCAGCAGCTTTGCTGTTTCTTCTACAGACAGCCCATTTTTCAGCAGTTTCCATACGCTGCTCTTTATACCTTGTTCCAACCCCTGCGTACGGCCTTGCTCAAGCCCTTTTTGAATCAGCTTATCTGACTCTAATTCCAACACTTTTCCGCCCATCACTTTACCAAATCCTTTCCTGGCTTTTTCCCTGTCCTTCAGGATATATTCTGCTATCCTTATGATTAACTCTATCAGGTCACGATATTCTTTCTCTTTTCCTTCTTCCAGAAATTCTTTTTCCAAGCGCGCTTCTATCTCTGCGTACGCTTCCAGCATTTTTTTCAGTTCCTGATGCTCTCCGTCGAGGTCTTTTTTCTCATAACGCATGATATAAAAAGGCAGGAGAAAGAAAAGTCGTTTCCCTAAGATTTCTTCTTTTGTATAATGCCCCGCATACACTGCGGGGACTTTGTACTCCCAGGTGCTTTTGTCCGGCATCACAACCTCTATGGTCAAAAACCTTGTCTCTTCATTGCCACGGAGATGCAGGATACAGGAATGAGGAAAATACATCCGGTATCTCCCTTCCTCTTTTTCCATGGATTCCAGGCTGATAGAAAAATCGTATTCTATCATACGCACCACCATACCGCTGTCCTGCGTGCTCTGGCACTCTAAATGGTACATTTTCTCTGCTATCAGAAGGTGGGAGTCTGTGATGATTTCCCCCTGTTTCGTCTGATGCTCATTTCTCCTCTGTATGATTTCGATGTCTTCCGGATAAGCGGTACCAAAGATTTCATTAATCAGGGGTATCGTCAGTTCCGGCATCTTTTCTATTAAGGTACGGAAGACATCATCAAAGATTGTATTATTCGTACTGGCCATGAAACATTCCTCACTTATGCTTGCTTATGTAGTGTTGTCTCATGTACTTTGATTGATTTTATCTTCTGTGAAATGACATCCGTTTTGCGTTACCACCATCCTTGTATGCATTCGAAATTGTTTGTGTTTGCTTGTTAATTATATTATAAATCACGAGGAAGTGGGAAACAAGCTATTTCAGGCAGGAACAATGCACCAATCTATATCCATTTATTTAAAATTACTTGAAGAAGTTTCGCAGTTAACAGGATCACTTTCTGCAAATTGGATAGCTGCTCATTTGTAAGTTCTAAGATATCTCACCGACACCGGACAAATACTTCCGTTTGTAAGAATAATCTGCTTTCGCCCCCGGTCTATCCTTTGAACATAATTTTTATTTACCAGCACAGACTGATGGCATCTGAAAAAATTAGGATATTTCTCAAAACTTGCTGCAAATTCCTTAATTGTCCCATATGTATGATAAACCTTTGTCTGTGTATAAATTGCTATCTTGTGCGAAGCGTCGCCGGAAGTTTCCATGTACAAAATTTCATCTGGGTTAAGGAAAATACGTTCTCCTCCCTGCTTAATAGAAAAACTTTTAGCCGATTTATTCAAAATTTGGCGATACACTTTTTCAGCGCTTTTCATACATTTCAAAATTTTCTCCGGCAGCAATTCCATATCATCTTTCACAATAAAATCCAAGGCTCTGACTTGATACTGAAAAGTCAACATACATAGTTCACTCTTAGAAGTAACAAATACAATTTCACCTAACGGGTCTTTTTCTCTTATTTTCTTAGCCGACTGCAGCCCATTCATATCATTTTCCAGACAAATATCCAAAAAATATAATCCGAATTCCGGAATTTTTTTCTCCAACTCTTCTAACAAGTCCTTCGGATTTAACGCTCCGAAAACAAATTTCTGACTGAAATCATGCATAAGCAGATACTTCTGAATGATTTCCGTAAAATACCGTAACTGCTGCGGATTATCCTCGCATACATAAATCTGAATCATTTTTCTCCCCCTTTATACAGTACCAATTCCACTAAAAAGTATGGCATTTCACAAGAAAAATTCCAATGAACATTTTCATATGAATTCAAAATATTTTCTGCCGTATACAATCCGATTCCACTATGATTTTTCTTCGACGAAATGTCGCGTTCACAAAGTCTGCTCAAAGGCAAGGAAATTAGATTTGTAGAATTACGAAGCAAAATTGTAATTTTTTCAGAATCTGAAATAACCGCTATAGTAATCTCTTTTTTATCCGTTTCCTGTGCAGCTTCTATTGCATTATTCAAAAAAATCCCTAAAACCCGAAGTAAATCCATCTCTTTTACCGGAAATTCCTCTACCATTTCTCTTATTTCAACTTCCACATGAATTCCCTTTTGGGAAGCTAAAAGTATCTTTGAAAATATCAAACTTTTTACTGTATCATTCTTTAAAAAAGCCAATCTTCCCAGCTGTTGGTCATGCCCGGTCATTTCTTTTCCCATTGGCAAAATATTCGTATAAAAATACTGAGAAAGCTGTTCTGTATTTTTTTCGTCAATATAAAACTTCATGGAAGAAAGCATATCAATATAATCATGCTTAAAGGAACGCATATTCTGGTATAACTGTTCTATCTCATGAGTATAGGATGAAAGATTTTCATACTGTGTAAGCTGCATATTTAACTCACGTTCTCTTTTTTCTATCCGCAGAATTCCGGTCAGAAGTGCACTGCTCAATAAAAATACTGCCAGAAACAGAATACCGTTAAACGTAATGATTTCCGGAGAATACCCCACCTGCTCTCCAAAAATAATCAGTACAGCAAAAATCAACACATTTACTGCCAGGTTTCCCAATATCCCCCATAACAAAGGTTGGAAACCGGAAATACGCTGAATCTGAAATTTCGTGTGCAGCAGCCATTGCACTCCTTTTTCTGTCAAAAACAGACTTGGTAAAAATATGAGCATATGCACAAACAGGTATCTATCCCTGACCATTTGTAATGTAACTCCCAAAAACAGATGCCAGCCCCACGCGGCTAAATAATCCATGCAGACAAATACCAAGTATCCGGTAAAAAAACTAATAAGGTTGGATAACTTCTGGGGTGTTCTATAAATCATAAAAAAAATAGCACCGATTAATCCAAAAACGGTTGTAATCTGATTCAAAAACGGGGCAGTAAAAAACACCAAAATCAAAATAAAACAGAAAAAACAGACCTTACGTCTCTTGGAAAATGTTCTGTCTTGAGTCACTGTACCGGCAATATAAAAGTTTAACGTACTAAAAAGATAATAAAAAAGCATCTGCACATAATTCATATTTTTCTCCCCTCTTACGAATAAGAATACGAAACTGTACGATTCATACCCTGTGCAAAACAATTACGATGAAAACTCAGCAAAATATTCCTAAAATATTTCCTTTATAAATTTCATGATACAATTATAACAACAGATAAAAGAATCGCAATGAAATCCGGCAAACGTAATTTCTATCAAGGGGGATTGAAAATGAATAAATCAAAACTATGTTTTCTCGCTTCCTTCTGCCTTACGTCCTCTGTTCTGTTTGGCTGCAGCAAGGAAAAAGAAGAACTTTCTACGAAACATCTGACTGCTGTCATAGAAAATACTTTTAAAAATATCGATGATTCACAGTACGAACAAACAGAAATTCCATCAACCGTTCCCGACTGGGTATATGAACGCTTTGAAACACATATGACCTCAGAAGAACTGGAAAATTTCTTGTCCACAGGTACCTATCAAGTTGCTGTATTGGCCTATATGAATGACAAAACTATTCAGATAAAAGATTTGTCCATAGACCATAAGAACGATTACTATGAGCTCTGTTGGACAACACAGGTAAAAGACATCCATGCAAATGTAGAAATACTGCAAGTGGAGGCAAGTGCACAACTGGACACCAATGGACTGGTAACCTATTTAAACATAAACGACATGTTTGAACTTCAAAAAATTCTCGAAAACCAGTCTCCTTAAAGATGACGCAGGAAGCCGCCGGCTACTTCAATAGCCGACGGCTTCCTGCACTCTATCTCTCCACCTTTTTCATCAATAACAGACCGTCCCCCGGTTTCACTTCCTCACTCTCCAGCCCGTTTAGTTCCATAATATTCTCAATGGTAGTATAAAATTTCTTGGCAATATCCCACAGGGTATCGCCCTGCTGCACCTGATACCCCACGATTCCGGGCATGCTTCTCAGCTTTTCCCGGTCCAGCTCCCGCTCTTCAATTTCCCGGATAATCCCCATTTCCGTCTGATTCATCACCAGCGCATTAAGATTCATCACAATCTTCACTTCGATTTCGTCGCTGTCAATCATGGTGGTGGAAAGCTGTTCCAAATCTGTCCGCAAATGGTAAACACACTGCTCGTTGATGCCTTTCGCCTCAATGACATGAGTAAAAGGTATCATGGTTTCCATGGCATAAAAAGGCATTTCATCATCGCTGACAATGTACAGAATCCGCACCCGTACTACACCTTCCGTCTCTATGCCGTTTTCCACAATCCGGGTACTGTCTACCTTTACATTGCCGTCACTGTGGCAGATTTGCAGAATTTTCCCCTGGCTGTTCTCCGTCTTTATCCGGTCATTGACTTTACATTTGGAAAAATTCTTCACCAGCAGGTTTTCCAGCTTCTGCTTTTCCCGTATGGCCTGGCAGTCCCGTACCGGGGTGTATACGTCCATAAGCAGAGACAATTCTTCCTCCTCATAAATCTTCATTTCCAGCTCCAGCACTGTATCCACGCTGATAATCCGTTCTTCTCCGTCCTCGTCCTGTTTCACCTTTAAATCACTTTGGGGCACTGCAATTTCCACGTTGGGAATCATGTCACTGCTGCAGCCCGGACATTCCACCTCTTCATAAAAGGGCACCGAATGTTCCAGCCACTGAAGAGAATTGTTGTCATCATTTCCGCTGTAAAGGGCAAAAACAAAAAGTTCACCCTTCACTCCGATTTTGTCATTTTCTGCCCGAATATCCAGCCCGCGAATTTCTACCGTATTCCACAGCAGTTCATAAATATCCGGCTTGTTGGAACTTAAAGCTATGTCTTCTTTTACCCGCATGGTGTCTTTTTTATGTACAGCCGCCCCCATAACGGAAATCTCCTGTTTTTTCTTAGAAATTTCCTCATCCTCCACGCTGATGGGCAGGGCGGTCTCCAGCATTTCTTCCACATAGGCTGTAAATGTCACCAACGCCTTAATATTCAGTTTTCGGGAATGAATCAGCTGCACGCTCAAATCTTCAATATCCCATTTCAGCTGTACCTTGTCTCCATTTTCCAGCCCTTCCAGATTCAACGTCTCTCCTATGCGCAGAGTCCCCATAAGGCTTTGTATTTTCCGTTCCTGGCTGTCACTGACATACAAAAGGCAGACCGCCAAAGCGCCGGTAATATATGCTCTTCCCTCTGAAATCTGAATATCCTCAATTTGAATATCACCCTTTTTTTGAATCATTCTGCCGATGTCCGGTTTCACGTCCGGCACATTCAAATCTTCATCAAACGTAATCTGACTGACTGCTTCACATTTTCTTTTTAACATTCTTACCTTTTTCTTTATCAGTTCCACACCTTAACCCCTTTTCTATTCAAATATGACCGGTTCTTCCCGGTATTTCATCTTCACCACCAGACAAGGATACGAAGGCTCTTCTTTCAGTTCTTCCCCGTCCTTGGGGCCTATAAGCACCGTCTGCAGGTGAATGGCATTTTCCCAGAGAGACAAATCCTCAATCTGTATACTGTATCCACCGGTTTCCTGCTTTCCGTATCCCTTCAGCAGATAGAGATAGCCCGCGTCCTGATAGGTCATCTGAAATTCTGTTTCCTGATTCTTGGCAATCAGTTCCTTCACCTTTTCCGGAAAATCCGCCTCTTTCATCACCGTATATTCCGGCTTTATTCCGTCCCCTGCCCTTACTTTTTCAATACTGCAGCCATACAAAAAGCAGGAAAACAGCACCAGTAACAAAAGCCCTGCTGTCCTTTTTCCCATGATTTGCCGCCTTCACTTTACTAGCCTTATCCTAAATGTATGCGGGGCAGAGAGAAAATATAACAGAAAAAACAAATACAGGCTGCCACATATGGTGTTTTCCCTTGCATATCCCTTGCGCATTCATTATAATAAAAGTATTTCACAAAATATTCTTAACATTACATTATCAAAAAGGAAAAGGTACTTATCATGTTGCGATTTATTCTTGTATGTATCTGTGTCATCGGATACCTGGTTTTATCCATTCCTATCCTTCTGGTGGAATGGGTCATCGGAAAATTTAACAAACGTGCCAAGGACATCAGTTCCCTGCGCATCATCCAGGCGGTATTTCGCTTTATCTTAAAGGTAACCGGCGCTGACATCACCGTTATCGGACACGAAAATATCCCGAAAGACCAGGCGGTACTCTATATCGGAAACCACAGAAGTTTCTTTGATATTCTGCTGACCTATGTGCTCTGCCCGGATTTGACCGGCTATGTGGCCAAAAAAGAAATGGAGCCTATCCCTCTGCTTTCTATCTGGATGCGTTATCTGCACTGCCTGTTTCTGGACAGACAGGACATTAAAGCCGGAATGAAAACGATTCTTACCGCTATTGAGAAAGTAAAAAGCGGGATTTCCATCTGCATTTTCCCGGAAGGAACCCGCAACAAAGGAAAGGATGAACTGGAACTGCTGCCTTTTCATGACGGAAGTTTCAAAATTGCCACCAAAGCAGGTTGTCCTATTGTGCCCATTGCCATTAGCAATTCTGCAGAAATTTTCGAGTCCCATTTCCCGAAAATCAAGCCTTGCAAGGTCGTCGTGGAATACTGCAATCCTGTGTATCCGGACCAGTTGGACAAAGAAGACAAAAAACATCTGGGTGCATATACTCAGAATATCATTCTGGAAACACTGAAAAAGAACCGTGGTTTGACAGAATAAAAAACTGCCCTGCAGCAGCACATTTCAGAACAAAGCTTTTCCTGAAAATATGCCGCTGCAGGGCAGTTGCTCATTCTTTATAAAATAGGGTTTTTACCAGCAGTCCGTATGCTCAATCCCTACATCTTTTGCCTTAAATACAGGCTCTTTTCCTTCTTTTCTCTGTTTCTCGTAGTCCTTTAATACCTTCACAGCCGTATTTCCCAGAATCAGTATTACCAGAATATTCACAGTAGCCATGCAGCCCATAGTAATATCCGCAATATTCCACATCATGGAGAAATCTGCCTGGGCTCCCAGAAATACTGCCACCAGACAGCTAATTCTGAAAATCAGAAGCAAAGTCTTATTGTTCTTAATAAACAGAATATTGGACTCTGCATAGTAATAATTTCCAATCAAACTGCTGAAGGCAAAGGCAAAAATAGAAAGTGTAATAAAATGAATGCCCCAGGTTCCCACATTTGCAGAAATGGCTTTCTGTACAAAAGGAATGCCATCCAATACACCAGGTTCTCCCTGCACACCTGAAAGAATCACCATCATAGCCGTAGCAGAGCAAATCAGCAGTGTATCAATGAAAACAGACAGAACCTGCACCATTCCCTGTTTCGCCGGATGGCTGACAGACGCGCTCGCAGAAGCATTGGGCGCACTTCCCATACCCGCTTCATTAGAAAAAAGACCTCTCTTAATACCGATAACCACTGCGCTTCCGGCCATTCCTCCTGCAAAAGCCTGCAAATCAAAGGCCTGAGACAGAATCATGGAAAACACATGAGGCAGTTCCGTAAGATTCATTAAAATCGTAACAAGTCCGATAAGCAGATAAGTACCTGCCATAATAGGCACAAGCACAGATGTAATAAAGCCGATTCTGTGTACGCCTCCGAAAATAACAAAAGCTGTACCTGCTGCAAGAACGAGTCCTACTATCATTGGATAAATGGTATCGCTGTATCCCGGAATGTAATATTCCAGAGAGGATGACATGTTAAAGGACTGCAGCCCATTAAATCCATAGGCAAAACAGATAATCAACAGGATGGAAAACAGAATGCCAACCCACCGTTTTCCCAGAGCCTTTTCCATGTAGTAAGAAGGGCCCCCTCGAAATTCATCTTTATCCTTTACCTTATAAACCTGTGCCAGGGTACTTTCAACAAATGCAGACGCGCCTCCGATTACAGCCATAAGCCACATCCAGAACACTGCACCTGCGCCTCCCGCTGCTATAGCAGTAGCAATTCCGGCAATATTTCCCGTTCCCACCCGGGAAGCTGTGGAAATCATCAGAGCCTGAAAAGAAGAAACCTGTTTCTTCCCATTTTCTTCTCCTGCCTTTTCCTTTAATACACGAAAGGACTCCTTCAGAAGCCTTACCTGTACAAAACGCGTACGAACCGTAAAGTAAATGCCCGTTCCTACCAACAGAAACAATAACAGATAGGTATACATAAAGTCATTTACTGCACTTAAAATATCATTCAGCATATATCATGTCCTCCTTATATTATAGTATCTTCCATAGCCATACAGCCATGCACGCTCCTGAAATTATAACAGAAAACAAAGCATTTCGCAAGAATTACAAAGTATTTATCATAACGCAATGTATTTTTATAAAAAAAGAATATCTATGCCTCCAACATACCACTGCATGGAAAAGACATAAATATTCTTCTTGTAAATTCTTCTATCCAACTTTGTATCAGGGAAATTTTCAAACCGTTTTCTCTGACAGCGCTTCCACCAGCTTACCGAATTCCATAAAATGAGATGCCTTTACCAGAATGGTATCTCCCTTTTTTAGAATCTGGAAAAGCTGCGCCAGCAAGGCTTCTTTATCTGCAAAGTGCAGCACTTCTTTATCCGGCGCTTTCGCCTTCGCCGCATTGGCCATATGGGCAGACAAATCACCTACGCAAAGCAGCACATCAATGTCTTTGGACACCGCGTATTCGCCTACCTCCCGGTGCATTTCCACTTCATCAGCCCCCAGTTCTCCCATGTCGCCCAGCAGCGCCACTTTCCTGCCCAAAGCGTCTGCCAGTACATCCAGAGACGCCCGCATGGAAACCGGATTTGCATTATAACAGTCGTCTATCACTGTATAACGGTCGGTTTCCATAATGTGAAATCTTCCGCTGACCGGCTGCAGACTTTCAATTCCTGCCTTGATTTCCTCCAAGGTTAAACCATAGGTCAGACCCACGGCTGTTCCTGCAAGGGCATTGTAAACCATATGATGACCGGGAATCGGAATGAGCACGGCAAAACTGTCCTCACCTGCATGAATCCGGCAGGAAATGCCCTTCAAACCTTCCGGCTTGATTTCATCTGCCCAGATACCCTGGTGATTCTCAATCCCGAAAAATACCGGCTGAATCCCTTTTACTTCCTGTACGGTTACCAGTTTATCGTCATCTCCGTTTAAAAGAATGTGACCGTCTTCCCGCAGATAATCAAAAATTTCCGTCTTGGCCTTTAAAATACCGTCTCTGGATTTGAGAAATTCCAGATGACACAGACCAATGTTGGTAATCACGCAAGTATCCGGTCTGGCAATCTTCGCCAGCCGGTGCATTTCTCCAAAATCGCTGATACCCATTTCCAGCACTGCCATTTCATGCTCATCCCGCAGTCGGAATACCGTCAGTGGAAGTCCCAGCTCATTGTTAAAATTCCCCTGGGTCTTCAGTGTATTGTATTTCTGAGAAAGAACGGCTGCAATCATTTCCTTTGTGCTGGTCTTTCCCACGCTTCCCGTAATTCCCACAACGGGAACAGAAAGCTGTTTCAGATAATATTCTGCAATGTCTTTCACTGCGGTAAGGGAAGACTTCACCTGAATATAGGGATAGGGCTGCTCTCCCAAATCCTTTTCTGACAATGTGGCCAGGGCTCCCTGCTTCATGACCTGCTCAATGAAAGCGTGTCCGTCCGCTCTGGCTCCTTTAATGGGTACGAAAAGACCGCCCTTTTCTGCTTTTCTGCTGTCCGTAAAGATACAGGTAACTTCCTCTTTTTTCTGCTCCTCTGTTCCCCGGTAAATGCCGCCGCAGGCTTCTGCGATGTGCTCTAACGTGAGATTTTTCATGGCTTATGCCCCCTTACTGATATTTTTTCAGAGAAACCTCAATGAGTTTTTCGCACAACTGAGGATAATTCATTCCAATGACTTTCGCTTCCTGAGGAATCAGGCTGGTAGGTGTCATCCCCGGCAGAGTATTCGCTTCCAGACAGTACATATTTCCCTCTTCGTCCATAATAAAGTCCAGTCTGGCGTAGGCCTGCAGTTTCAGTGCTTCATAGCCCTGTTCCGCATAACGCTGCATTTCCTTTGTCAGTGACGCAGAAATTTCCGCCGGACAGGTTTCCACGCAGGAGCCTGCCTGATATTTATTTTTATAATCGTAAAAGCCCTGCAGAGGTGCGATTTCGATAACCGGATAGGCCTTGCCGTCCACAACGGCCACAGAAAATTCTCTTCCTGTAATATACTGCTCTACAACCACCTTATCCTCATAGGAAAAAGCTTCTAAAAGAGCCTGGGCATACTCTGACTCATTCTTTACAATAAATACGCCTACACTGGAACCACCGCAGCACGGTTTCACAACCACCGGAAACTCCATGCCGTAGTCAGTAAGACGGCTGTTGTCTCCCTTTTCCAGAGTGGTTCCCTTTGGTGTAGGAACACCTTTGGCTTCAAATACCATTTTCGTAATGCCTTTGTCCATGGCCATGCCGCTGCTTAAAGGATTCGAGCCTGTGTATTTAATACCCATTAAGTCCAACACAGACTGCACCTTTCCATCCTCTCCGTTGGAACCATGAAGAGCCAGAAATACAATGTCTGCTTTTTCACATACCGACAGTACATTGGGGCCAAAAAAGCCTCTGCGGGATTTCATGGTTGCTTCCAGTCCGGCGCTGTTTCTGCGCATTTGCTCTGCTTCTTTTTCTATGTCATATTCTGCCGGAAATAAATCTTCCTCCAGCGTCTCTCTGCCGAAATACGGGTCAATCATAATGGCACGGTGATTTCTCTCTCTCAAGGCTTTGCAGATTCCCTGTCCCGATGCAATGGAAACCTCTCTCTCTGTACTGTTTCCTCCTGCTAAAACTACTATCTTCATATCTCAAACTCCTTTGATTGGATTTTTCTTATGCTTGCATACTATCTCAATATACCACTACGGGAACCCCTTTTTCAATGTTATTGAAAATCTTTTCTGCATTGGCAGGCGGTGTATTCACACAACCGTGGGAACCATTGTTCAGATACTCCGAACCGCCGAAGCTGCTTCTCCAGCTTGCGTCATGAATACCCGTATTGGCATAGAACGGCATCCAGTATTTTACCGGAGAACTGTAGTCTTCTCCTACCAGAGTTGCGTCACGCTCTTTGTACATAATGGCGTATACACCGGTATGGGTATCCCATCCCTTGTTGTGATTTCCGGTTACCACATCGGTATCTACCAGAAGCTGTCCGTCCTTAAAGAACCACATATGCTGCTTGGAGAGACTGATTTCTACATAGGTATTGCCGATTTCATCTGTCTCTCTGTGGTAGCCGGTATAAGTGTATTCCGGCTCAATGGTCTGGGACTGTCCGCTTTTGATTGCTTCGATAATTTTCGCAGTAGTGTCATTAGGTGCAATAAGCCAGCCGTAATCCCCTCCCGATACGGTAATGGTCTCTCCCGTAGCTGTCTTAAACTGACGGGAACTTCCGAAGGTATCGTACTTATATTTCAACTGCTGCACATATTCCTTCACCTTGGCTTCATCTAATGTTACATTTCCGCTGTCATCTGTTGTGAGCCAGTCTTTCATTACATCTTTATTGATAACTTCCTGACGGTCTGCAAAATCCACAGTCACCGTTACATTCAGGAATGCATTTCCCTGGTTTCTCTCTTTTGCCAGGTTTTCATCTGTACTTAGAACAGAAGGGCTTGTATAGCAGCCTGCTTCGTCCAGATTAACCTCCTGTGCGCCGCTTTCAATGGCATTTTTGACAGCTTCCTTCACCTTATCCTTGTCAAGTTCTGTACCCTGGGTTTCCGGAATGATTTCATAGCCGTTTTCCGTAACTTCCAGATGTGCGTCCACAGGCTTCACCATATTGGCGTCCTGCATGCAATCCAGAGCTTCTACAGCCTGGTTCAGCGCCTCTTCACTGTAAGAAGTTGCTGCTGACATGGTATAATCCTTTTGATGTGCAAAGGACAAAAACCAGGTAAATGGATTCTGCTGCTTTTTCAATTTTTTCACAGTGCCGTCATTTTCGTATTTCATCCGGATTTGGGATGCTGTAATACTTTCCGTCTTGTCCTCCCGCTCCTGAATTACCAATTCATAGGAGGCAATCTGGCCTTCTATATCACGTTCCACCTCTTCTACAGTCTTTCCGGCGCTGTCTAGCCCGTTAATCTTAGAGCCGGGATAAAAGTGCCCGGAATAATAGAACACTCCGCCTGCGTAAACAACTGCCAGCACTACAATATAGGCAATCAGAATACCCAGCACGATTTTCTTGGCTTTTTTATAGTTGCGTTTCTTTGTTTTCTTTTTTGCCATATTTATCTACCCCTTATTTCTTTCTGTGCGTTTCAGTATAACACATTTTTCCGGATATACCAATATGAAGAGTGCTGAAATTCCTGATTGGTCTTATTATTACTTATCATCTGGTGGACTGTGCAATACATTGGAGTTAAGGAAAAGCCCCCATGAGGTACAAACTCACGGGGGGGTTCTTCTCTGCTGCTCTCTTCTCTTTATGCCGCCATCTCTTCTAAAATCTTCTCAATGCTCACCAGTTTCACGCTGAGCACAAAAATTTCTGTAGCCAGCTTCAACTCTTCCACAGTCGGGAAACTTGGCGCAATACGAATATTGCTGTCATGAGGGTCGTTTCCGTACGGATACGTAGCTCCTGCGTCTGTCATCTTCACGCCTGCTTCCGCTGCCTTTGCAATAATCTTCTTCGCACAGCCGTCCATGGACTCAAAGGAGATAAAATATCCGCCTCTCGGAGCGGTCCAGGTACCGATTTCTGCTCCCTGCAGTTCTTTCTCCAGTGTATGCTCTACGATTTCAAATTTAGGACGGAGAATTTCCGCATGTTTTTTCATGTGCTTGTGCATACCTACAATGCCGCCGAAAAAGCGCACATGACGAAGCTGGTTAATCTTGTCGTGTCCAATGGTCTGCACAGACATATGTTTCCGGAAATCATCCAGGTTTCTCTGAGAAGCAGCTACCGCCGCAATACCGGAACCCGGGAAGCTGACTTTGGATGTGGAAACAAATTTGTAAACCATATCCGGATTTCCTGCTTTTTCACATTCATACAGAAGTTCCAGAAGGAAGTCCTGTTTGTCGTCATATAAATGGTGAATACAGTATGCATTATCCCAGAAGATACGGAAGTCTTCTGCTGCCGGTTTCAGCCTTGCAAACCGCTTCACTGTGTCTGTGGAATAGGTATATCCCTGCGGATTGGAATATTTCGGCACACACCAGATTCCCTTAATAGCCGGGTCTGTGCTTACCAGTTCTTCTACCATATCCATATCCGGACCTTCCGGTGTCATAGGCACGTTAATCATTTCAATTCCAAAGTATTCCGTAATACGGAAGTGACGGTCATATCCAGGGACCGGACAGAGAAATTTCACCTTATCCAGCTTGCACCAAGGAGTGCTTCCGCATACACCATGAGTCATGGAGCGGGAAATGGTGTCAAACATCACGTTCAGACTGGAATTTCCGAAAATAATAATGTTTTCGGGGGGTACTTCTGTCATTTCACCTAACAGGCGTCTTGCTTCCGGTATTCCGTCCAAAAGTCCGTAGTTACGGCAGTCAATTCCTGCTTCGCATTTCAGCTTATCGGTGCTTTTCAGTTCTTCCAGCATATCCATGGCAAGCTCTAACTGCTGCTTGGACGGTTTTCCTCTGGACATATCAAGGTTTAATCCTTTTGCTTTCACTTCTTCAAACTGCATTTCTAAATCGGCTTTCATGGCCTGCAACTGTTCCTGACTAAGTTCTCTGTAAGATGTCATGGCTCTCCTCCCGGCATTTTATTTTCATTCGTTGCTTCCTATTGTATGCCAATATATGACTTTGTGTCAAGCACTTCCTGCATTTTTGTCGTATTCCACCCAATAAATGCCTTGCCAACTTTTTATATATGCAATTTTTTGTACTTACGCCTGCATTTTATTTAGGATAATAAAGTATTAGCAACGTTTTTCAGTCCTTGCCCGCTTTTCGCCCCGAAAGGCATTTCCCGGGAATCAGCAGAAGTTCATGCATCAGAAGCGGTACTGCGGAGAGTCCCAGAAGAAATTGCCACTGCCCCCAGGACAGGCGCACGGTTCCAAAGGCCTGCACGAAGCAGGGAATTTCCGTCACCATAAGCTGGAGCGCCAGCCCCAGGCAGAATGCAAGAATCATAAAGGGATTTTCCAGATGATTCATGGAAAAAATGGATTTATTCTTATCTCTCATGCCAATGGCATGGAAAAGCTGGGAAACTCCAAGCACAGTAAAGGCATAGGTCTGCCCTCCTTTGTAAAAGGCATACAGGGTAATGCCCGCTATGAGAAATCCGTAAAACACAGTAAACAGCCAGCCGCCATGAGCAAAAAGCCCTTCCTGGGGATTTCGGGGACTTTCTTCCATCAGGGCTTTGGCATCGTTTTTGTCCACGCCAAGAGCCAGGGCCGGGAGCGAATCTGTAATCAGATTGACCCAGAGAATGTGGCAGGCTTTCAGGGGCGTAGGCAGTCCCAGGCAAACTGCGGCAAACATGGTAATAATTTCCCCAAAATTGGAGGACAGCAGAAAGAGAATGGATTTTTTAATGTTTACATAAATGCTCCGTCCCTCTTCCATGGCCTTTTCTATGGTAGAAAAATTGTCGTCCGTCAGTATCATGTCTGCGGCGTTTTTTGCCACGTCCGTGCCGCTTTTTCCCATGGCAATCCCGATATCCGCCGCCTGGAGAGAAGGCGCATCATTGACGCCATCCCCGGTCATGGCTACGATTTCTCCTCCTCTTCGGAATCTCTGTACAATTTTTACCTTATGGGCAGGGGTTACTCTGGCAAAGACACGGATATTTTTCATTTTTGCGGCAAATTCCTCTTCGGTCATTTCATCCAGTTCCTGTCCCGTAATGCACTGGTCCATAGATTGGGCAATTCCCGTCTTCCGGGCTATGGCAAAGGCTGTGTCCTTGTAATCTCCGGTAATCATGGCGACCTGTACTCCTGCCTGCTTCAACGTCTTCACGGACTGGGCCGTTTCCTTTCTGGGCGGGTCAATCATACCTGCCATTCCTGCAAAAATCAGATTTCCGGCAAGTCCTTTTTCTGTCTTTTCCAAAACCCGTTCACGATAGGCCAGAGCCAGCACCCGAAGTCCGTCTCTTGCCATACTTTCCATTGCCATACGGATTTTCATTCTTCTTGCCTGGGTCATTGGCTCTGTCCCATCCCGCAGTTCCACAAAGGCGCATTTCTCCAGAATATAGTCGCAGGCGCCTTTGACATAAACCGTTTCATAGCCGCCCGTTCTGTGTACGCTTGCCATATATTTTTTTTCGGAATCAAAAGGGATTTCAAAAGTTCGGGGATATTGCTGCAAAAGGCGTTCCCGGTCATAGCCCAGTTCTTTCCCCATATGCAGAAGCGCCAGTTCTGTGGCATCACCGATTTCCTGTTCTCCCAGCATACTGTTATTACATAGAAGAAAGCCTTCCAACAGTCTGGGAAATTCCCGTTTCCGCACTCTGGACAAAGGCAGAATGATATCATTGGCATAAAGAGCCGTAACTTTCATCTTATTTTCCGTCAGGGTTCCTGTTTTATCTGAACACACCACACCTACGGAACCCAATGTTTCCACTGCGGGCAGCTTGCGGATAATGGTATTCACCTTTACCATGCGGGCCACTCCCAGCGCCAGAACAATGGTAACCACCGCAGGCAGACCTTCAGGAATGGCCGCCACAGCAAGGGAAATGGCAAGGAGAAGCATTTGCAGGAGATTTCTGTGCTGCACCAGCCCCAAAAGAAACAGCGCCGCACACAGAACCACTGCCACAATGCTCAGCAGTTTCCCCAGGTCACCCAGTCGTTTCTGCAGCGGCGTCAGTTCTCCGGTAACCTCGTTAATCATACCCGCAATTTTGCCCAGTTCCGTGTCCATGCCCGTGGCCGTCACAATGCCTTCTCCACTGCCTTTCATAATTTCACAGGACATATAAACCATGTTTCGCTTCTCTGCAGCCGGAAGGTCCGGTCTCATGGCTGCCGCTGTCTTTGCAACCGGCAGGGATTCTCCTGTAAGGGCAGATTCATTCACGGAGAGCCCTTGTACCTGCAAAAGGCGAAGGTCTGCGGGCACCTGATTTCCGGCTTTTAGCTGTACCACGTCTCCTTTTACCAGCCGGGCGGCAGGAATTTTCTGATACACGCCGTCTCTTTTGACAATGGCAGAGGGCGCTGTCATCTTTTTCAGCGCCTCCATGGCTTTCCTGGCTTTCCCTTCCTGTATGACTCCTACCGTGGTATTTAAGGCAATGACTGCCAGGATAATTCCCGTATCGCTGAATTCCCGCAGCAGTATGGAAATGGAAGCAGCAATGAAGAGAATGAAAATCATGGGGTCGTTTATCTGTTCCTGTATCATATCCCATACGGTCTGCTCTTTGGCTTTTTTCAGCACATTTTGGCCATCCCGCTGGAGGCGCTTCTCTGCTTCCGCTCCGGACAAACCGTTTTTTTCATCTGTGTGCAGGGCTTTGCACAGTTCTTTGGGCGTTAAAGTTTCGTACATGCCGTACCTCCTGCAAGGACAAAATCTCTAACTCAATGTATGCAGGGGGTATGTGGGATATACATGGTTTCCCAGTTCCTAGAGAACATAGCGGCTGCGGTACTCTTCCCTCAACCTCCGCCCCGTCTCCATACTTGGAAATACAAAATCCTCCATCTGTCTCACGGGCATAATTCCAAGCAAAGAGTTCGTCACAAACATTTCCTGAAACTCCGGCACCTGCCCGGGCAAAATTATCCGCTCATGGATTTCGTAGTTCTGATACAAATACTGCCGCAGAATCCCCGGCAGCATACCACAGGACAGGGGCGGCGCCATGATTTGTCCGTCTTTGACGAAAAACACATTGGAGACAGCCCCCTCTGCGATTTCGCCTCTGGTATTCAAAAAGACAGGTTCCTGAATTCCCTGGGCTTTTGCCCTGCGTTTTTCCAGAATACAGTCTCCGTAATTTAGCGTTTTGTGATACGTCAGCGGGGAGGTTTCATTTCTGCGGATTTTTGCGTATGCTGCGGTAAATCCCTGCCTGTAGTCCTCCTCCCTATAAGTATTTTCCCTTGTGCTCACTACTATATTTTTCTGGGAAACCGTGATTTTCAGCACCTTTCTCCCGATTTTCACCGGCTCTTCCCCAAGGGCTTCCTGCACCTTTTGCTGAATTTTTTCAAAATCCACCTGCAATTCAAAAAACTGCAAAGCCTGCAAAAGACGCTGGTAATGCTCTTCCAGAAAAACAGGTTTTCCCTCTTCTACGGCTATGGTTTCAAATGCCCCCAGGCCAAAATAATATCCCTCATCTGCTGTAAACATCTATGCTTCCTCCCAAAGTGCTTCCAATACTGCCCTTGCTTTCTGCAAAGTTTCTTCGTATTCAAATTCCAAATCCGATTCGCAGGTAATACCGCCTCCCACTCCCAGATAATATCGGTTGTCCTTATGAATAGCTGTGCGGATGACAATATTCAAATCGCAGTTTCCGTCAAAAGAAAAATATCCCATAGAACCGGTGTAAAGGTTGCGTCGGTCATGCTCCAGTTCGTCAATAATTTCCATGGCTCGGATTTTGGGCGCTCCGGTAATGGAACCGCCGGGAAAAGCTGCGGGAATAGAATCTGCCGCGCCGAGTCCCTCCTTTAATTTTCCCACAATGGTTGTAACCAGATGAAAGACTGTGGCATAAGTTTCCACTGCAAAGTGTTCCGTCACCTGCACGCTGCCCGACTGGCACACATGGTTCAAATCATTTCTCTCCAAGTCCACAATCATCAGCAGTTCGCTGCGGTCCTTGGCAGAATTTTTCAGTTCTTCTTTCAGACTGGCATCTTCCCGGGGCGTCTCTCCCCGCTTTCTGGTTCCCTTAATGGGACGTGTTTCGATTTGTCCGTCTTTCACCTGCATGAACCGCTCCGGCGAAGCGCTGACCACCTGGAAATCCCCGCATTGAAAAAATCCCCCAAAGGGTGCGGGATTGTGCGTCCGCAGATAGCGGTACACTTCGTAAGGCTCTTTTTGACTGTCCACCGTCAGCTGCTGGGTCATATTGGCAATGTAAATGTCTCCCTCTATGATATAGGAAATCATTCGGTCAATGGCCTGCTTATAGTCTTCTTTTGTAAAGTTCGGAGAAAAGGCAGCAAGCTGACTGTGTTTTGCCGGTTTCACGGCGGGAGTACAACTTCGTATTTCCGCCTCCAGACGGCAAATGCCCTGATCTGCATCTTCTGTCTCGCCTCTGGCCGTGAGATACAAAGTTTTCTCCTGCTTGTCCTCTATAATAAGGAAGTCATAGAACACAAACAAAGCCTCCGGGATATCCAGCTTCTTTTCGTGGCGGCTTTCTATCTGCTCAAATTTCCTGCCGTAATCATAGGAAAAATACCCCAATGCCCCGGAAACCAGCGGCAGATGTGTGGAATTTTCCTCCCGGTATTTTTCCAGATATCCCTTTAAAGCAGTCTCCAGTGTACCCTTCTGAGGCTTCCCATTTTCATAAAAAGTGCCGTCTTCTTCTTTTAAAATCAGATACGGATTCAGACCGATAACGGAATACTGCCCCAGTTGGTTTTCCAGGGAAGAATCCAGAAAAATCGCCATATTTTCTTCCTTGTAACACTCAAAAATATCCTCTGCCTTCCGGTAAAAATTCAGCTTATAAACCTTTGTTTTCATGCGCTCCCCACCACTCCTTACTTATTTTTACAAAATTCTCCAACAATTCATGACCGTATTGGGTTAATACGGCTTCCGGATGAAACTGTACGCCGTAGATTGGAAATTCCCGGTGATGCAGTCCCATAATCACCCCGTCCTCTGTGCGGGCATCCACCTCTAAAGCAGCCGGAAAGTTTTCACTGCTGACTACCAGAGAATGATACCGGGTGACTTCATAGGTCTTTGGAAGCCCCCCAAACAAGCCTTTCTGGTTCGTCTCAATCGTGCTGACTTTTCCATGCATGGGCCTTTCCCCTTTCTCCACTTCTGCCCCGAATACGTGACCGATAATCTGGTGCCCCAGACATATCCCCAGAATGGGGACTTTTCCAGCCAGCTTTTCCACAATTTCCTTACAGTTTCCACAATCCTTTGGACTTTTGGGACCGGGAGAAATTACCACCCCTTCCAAAGCCCCGGTTTTCAGCATACCTTCTATCTCTTTTGCTGAAATCTTATCATTTCGCACCAATTCTACCCGTTCTCCACATTCTTCCAGATAACAGGCAAGGTTATACACAAAAGAATCGTAATTATCAACCATTAAATACATACTGTGCTCCATTTCCCTGGCAGCCCCTTCTTAAAAACAGAAAAAGACTGCCGAAAAGGCTCTTTCTTCAAGAACCTTTTCCGGCAGTCTTCCGATTATCGGGCACACCTGATATTTTCGTTGTCTCATTGTAACATAGGCATTCCCGCATTTCCACTGTTTTTCGAGAAAAACAAGAAGCCCTATGCCATACGCAACGACCTCTTCTTTTCTGCCGAAATTTGTTTTCCAGATTCCATCTTTCTGTTTCCCTGCTCCGCTCTCCAAAATACCGCTCTAAAATACCATTCCCCGGTTGCCTGCTTTCCTTCCTTCTGTTATACTGAATATGCTTTATTTTAATAAAAATCACATACTGGCTATAAACGAACGATAGTTCAGCAGAAAGGATTCTAATATGTGGATTGCCAATCAATGGAAAGATTATGAAATTATAGATACTTCAAAAGGGGAAAAACTGGAACGCTGGGGAGATTATCTTCTGGTGCGTCCGGACCCTCAGGTTATCTGGGACACTCCTAAGACACACAAAGGCTGGAAAAAAATGAACGGCCACTACCACCGCAGCAAAAAGGGAGGCGGCGAATGGGAATTCTTCGACTTACCGGAACAGTGGACCATCCAGTACAAAAGTCTGACCTTTAACTTAAAGCCTTTCAGCTTCAAGCACACCGGACTTTTCCCGGAACAGGCAGCCAACTGGGATTGGTTTTCTGAAAAAATCCGTACAGCCGGACGCCCCATCAAAGTATTAAACCTCTTTGCCTACACCGGAGGCGCCACCCTGGCTGCGGCTGCAGCCGGCGCTTCTGTCACTCATGTGGACGCTTCCAAGGGAATGGTTGCCTGGGCAAAGGAAAATGCCGTGTCTTCCGGCTTAAAAGACGCCCCCATCCGCTGGCTGGTGGACGACTGCGTAAAATTTGTAGAGCGGGAAATCCGCAGAGGAAACAAATACGACGCCATTATCATGGACCCGCCGTCTTACGGCAGAGGACCAAAAGGAGAAATCTGGAAAATTGAAGATGCCATTCACCCGCTCATTCAGCTGTGTACCCAGATTCTCTCTGACAACCCGCTGTTCTTCCTTGTCAACTCCTACACCACAGGACTTGCTCCTGCAGTATTGACCTACATGTTGGCAACGGAATTAAAGAAATTCAACGGAACCGTGGATTCACAGGAAATCGGACTTCCCGTAACCCAGAGCGGACTGGTACTGCCCTGCGGCGCTTCGGGACGGTGGGAAGCAGGGAAATAAAGGATGAAAAAGAAAATTCTCATTATTACCACAGGCGGAACCCTGGCCTGTGTGCAGGACGAAAAAGGACTGGTGCCGGGACTTTCCAGCAAGGATATCCTCTCCTACATTTCCGATATTACGGATTTGTACGACGTGGATTTTCTGGAACTGTTCCAGTTGGACAGCGCCAATATCCAGCCTTCCAACTGGCAGGCCATGGCAAAAACGATTTACGAGCAGTATATGACTTATGACGGCATTGTGATTTTCCACGGGACGGATACCATGGCATATACCTCTTCCGCACTGTCCTTCATGCTGCCGAATATCCCCATTCCCATAGTCATTACCGGAAGCCAGCTTTCTATTTTAAATCCACTGGCAGACGCAGTGGAAAACTGCCGCTGCGCCATTCACATGGCCGGAAGCGGCATGCCCGGTATTTTCCTTGCCTTTAACCGCAAGGTGATTCTGGGAACCAGGGCTTCAAAGGTACGCACTACCAGTTTTCATGCCTTTGAAAGCATTAATTATCCCTATGTGGGCGAGGTAAATTCCTGGGGGCTGGATTTGCGGCGCTCTTATATACCGGGACCAAGAGGCAAATGTACTCTGGAAACCAAACTGGAAGAAAAAGTCTTTCTTATTAAATTAGTACCCGGCTTTGACGGAAAAATTTTTCAGCTTCTGTATGAACAGGGCTACCGGGGGCTGATTATTGAGGCCTTTGGCATGGGCGGAATTCCCACCCTGTCTTCTGAGGTCATTGACGACTTAAAAGACGTCATTCAGAAAGGAATGATTGTAGTAGTGAAAAGCCAGTGTCCTTACGAGGGCAGCAATCTTTCTCTCTACGAAACAGGAAAAATCGCGCTGGATGCCGGTGTGTTCCAGGCTTATGACATGAGCACAGAAGCCGTGGTTACCAAAGTTATGTGGATTCTGGGCAAACACTGGGAGCGCAAAAAAATAGAGGAAATGTTCTACCGCAATCTGGCAGGGGAAATCACCCTTCCGGATGTGGCGGGGAACAGTTACAAAGGAGTGTAATTTTTGATTGTGAAAAATATTGTGATGTATCTCATAGCTGTGAATCTGCTGGCCTTTCTCTGCTTCGGTATAGACAAGCAGAAAGCCAAACTTCATCAGTGGCGAATTTCAGAGAAAACCCTGCTGGGAATTGCCGTCTGCGGCGGTTCTCTGGGCGCCATCTGCGGTATGCGTATCTTCAGACATAAGACACAGCACAGAAAATTCGCCGTAGGACTGCCGGCAATTCTGCTGATTCAGGCCATTGCGGCGATTGTTGCATACACGGTATTCAACTTATAAATGGAAATGGGAGGTAAGGTTATGTACGGTTCAACATTTGGAAACATTTTCCGCATTACAACATGGGGGGAGTCCCACGGCAGAGGTATCGGTGTTGTGGTAGACGGCTGCCCTGCCGGACTTTCTCTTTGCGAGGAGGACATTCAGGCCTTTTTAGACCGGAGAAAACCTGGACAGTCCCGTTTCACCACCAAGCGAAAGGAAGCCGACCAGGTGGAAATCCTTTCCGGCGTCTTTGAGGGAAAAACCACAGGGCATCCCATTTCCCTTATGGTGGCAAACACGGACCAGCGCTCTCATGACTACAGCGAAATTGCCAACTGCTACCGTCCCGGTCATGCAGATTTAAACTATGACCGCAAATACGGTTTCCGGGATTACAGAGGCGGCGGACGTTCCTCCGGCCGGGAAACCATTGGACGTGTGGCCGCAGGGGCCATTGCCGCAAAGCTGTTAAAAGAACTGGGAATCACGGTTTCCGCCTATACCTATTCCATTGGTCCCGTACAGATTAACCGGGCCAATTTCTCCAAAGAAGAGATTTCAAACAATGCCCTGTACATGCCGGACACACAGGCAGCTCAGGCGGCACAGGAGTATCTGGACAAATGTATGCGGGAAACCAACTCCTCCGGCGGTATGGTGGAATGTGAAATCACCGGCGTTCCTGCCGGAATCGGAGAACCTGCCTTTGAAAAGCTGGACGCTGCCCTTGCAAAAGCCATGTTTTCCATCGGGGCTGTGAAAGGCTTTGAAATCGGCGAAGGCATGGAAGCAGCCCGCCTGACCGGACTGGAAAACAACGATGCCTACCGCATGGACACAGAGGGGCAGATTATGAAGAAAACCAACCACTCCGGCGGCATTACCGGAGGTATCAGCGACGGAGCCCCCATTCTTTTCAGGGCAGCTTTTAAACCCACCCCTTCCATTGCCGCACCACAGGAAACCGTCAACCGCCAGGGGGAGGAAATCGAAATCCGTATTAAAGGCCGCCATGACCCCATTATTGTTCCCAGAGCTGTAGTCGTAGTGGAATCCATGGCTGCACTGGTGATTTTGGACGCCATGCTGGGAAGCATGACCACACGCCTGGATAAAATCAAAGAGTTTTTTGACAAATAACAGTATTTTTTTGCCTTCGCAGACTCCTCTTCTTTCTTGAGTTTTCTGCGAGGGTTTTCTTTAGAAATTCTTTTGCTTTTTTACACACCACTTTTTCAATTTGTACTTTATTATCTGTAGCATAGACAGAGGAACAGGAGAAAACCATGGATATGAATCACATTTTAATTGTAGAAGATGACAAAGACATACGGGAGGGCGTTGCCATTTACTTAAAGAGCCAGGGATATGAGGTCTTTATGGCAGAAGACGGCATGAAAGGTCTTGAAGTACTGGAAAAGGAAGAAATTCATCTGGCCATTGTGGATATTATGATGCCCCGCATGGACGGTATTACCATGACTATGAAGCTGCGGGAAAAACACGATTTTCCGGTGATTATGCTCTCTGCCAAATCTGAAGAAGTAGATAAAGTTATGGGGCTGAACATCGGCGCAGACGATTATGTCACCAAACCCTTTACTCCTATGGAGCTTATGGCCAGAGTCAATTCCCAGATGCGCCGCTACCGGCGGTTTATGGAAAAACTCCAGGCAAAAGAGCAGGAACGCACGGAAACGGTCTACACCATGGGCGGTCTGGAGGTCAATGAAAATACCTTTGAAGTCCGTGTGGATGACGCGCCTGTCAAGATGACACCCATGGAATTTAAAATTCTTCTGTTGCTTATCAAAAATCCCGGAAGAGTATTCTCAGCTGATGAAATTTATGAGCGGGTATGGAATGAAAGAGCCATTAACACAGAAACCGTTATGGTGCATGTCCGGAATATCCGCGAAAAGATTGAGATTAATCCGAAGGAACCAAAATATTTAAAGGTGGTGTGGGGAGTTGGATACAAAATTGAAAAATTATCATAAACTGACAGAAGTTATCGTGGCGCTGGTTATTCTGCTGCCGTCTCTGGCCATGATGATTATACGGCCCCATTATATTCGGCAGCAAAACAAACAGGAGAACCTGTCTTTTACAGAGTCCGGCCTGCTAAACCAACTGGTAGAAAACTGCTATGTGCTCTACGGGGAAGAACTGCAGAGCAAAAACAACAATACGTTAAGCGCTTACGACATGTTCTTCTCTACCGGAGAGACAAAGACTGCAGAAAGTACCTCATCGGAGACTACGGACTCTCAGGATTACACGGACATCGACTCTGTAGTTTACGACATGGAAGAAAAATACAACGATTGGCAGTCTGATTTTTCTCATCTTCGTACTTATCTGGAATACGACGTACTGGACGGAGAAAGCAAGGATATTATCGACACCAACCGTGGCAGCACGGAGGAGAAAAATTCTCTCTATACGGCGCTTTCCAATATGCGGACGCGCGGTGTCTTAGACGAGGATTCTGAATATGCCTTTGCCGCTATTGTGGAATACAACGAAAACGGCACTGTAAAGTCTACTTCCTTCCTGTCTCAGCAAAAAGGCGCAGAATCTCAGATGTTAAATGAGATTGCCAAACAGAATCCCACAGAGGAATTCAGCGATTACTACAATTTCCGCCGTACCTTCCAGAAACCGCAGAGCCGCATTTACTGCTTCGCTATGATCAACGCCGTGCTTCCCGATTTCCTGGAAAGCGATTACTCTTATTATCTGGAAACAGGCTCTTACAATGGCGATTTGCTGGTTCTGTGCCTGGCTCTGGCCGGTTTTGTCGCTCTGGGCGCTCTTCTGCTTCCTTTTGTTCAGCCGCTGCAGACAGGAGAAGAAAAAATCTTCCATACGCCTTTTGAAATTATCTTTGTAACAGGTATCTGTGCCATCAGTATCGCAGAATCCATTCTCACAGACCCTTCTGCGCTGAATACACAGGCCATTTACAATGTGCTTACCAGCATCGGCACACCGGAACTTCCGGCAACTATTCTGCAATACACCTGGGGACTCTTTGGCTGGATTGCCCTCTTTGCTGTAGTTTACTGGACTGTAGGCTGCCTGCGTACCATGCTTACCATGGGACTGAAACGCTATATCAAAAAACGGGTACTGATTTACCGTATCTGGCCCTGGCTGTGCAAGCTCTGCCGGAATACTTATGACGGACTCCTTCATATAAACTTAAAGGATGACAGCAACCGTGCTCTACTGAAAATCGTGCTGATTAACTTTATTATCCTGGGCTTTATCAGCTTGATGTGGTTCTTCGGAATCGGCGCACTGGTGGTCTATTCCATTGCCCTGTTCTTCCTGCTGCGGAAGTACCTGCGAAGAATCCAGGACCAGTACCAGCTTCTCCTGGAAGCCACCAATGAACTGGCAAAAGGAAACTTAAACGGTACCATTCCCGAGGACTTAGGGGTATTCGAGCCTTTCCGTGAGGAAATCTCCAAGATTCAGACAGGATTTTCCAAAGCTGTTGACGAAGAGGTGAAAAGCACAAAGATGAAAACAGATTTGATTACCAATGTCTCCCACGATTTAAAAACCCCTCTGACGGCCATTATCACTTATGTGGATTTGCTGAAACAGGAGGATTTGCCGGAGGAAGAACGGAAACGCTACATTCAGATTCTGGACCAGAAAGCCAACCGGCTGAAAATTCTGATTGAAGATTTGTTTGAAATCAGCAAGGCCACCAGCAAGACCGTTACCTTAAACATTATGGACATTGATATTGTCAGTCTTCTGCGTCAGGTCAAACTGGAACTGCAGGACAAAATTGACGCTACGGATTTGGTATTCCGGTGGCAGCTTCCGGAAGAAAAAGTGATTCTCCCGCTGGACAGCCAGCGCACTTACCGGGTTTTTGAAAATCTTCTGGTAAACATTACCAAGTACGCCATGCCCGGCACCAGGGTATACGTCAACATGGAAAACACAGAAAATCATGTAAAAATTATTATGAAGAATATTTCTGCAACAGAGCTGAACTTTAATCCCAGCGAGATTACCGAGCGGTTCGTCCGGGGAGATTCTTCCAGAAACACAGAAGGCAGCGGACTGGGCCTGGCTATTGCCAAGAGCTTCACAGAGCTCCAGGGCGGACGGCTGGAGGTGCTGACAGACGCAGACTTGTTTACCGTTGAAATTACTTTTCTAAAATAATCGAAAAAGAATGCCATATCAAGCTGATATCAGGAATTTTCTCCCTGTGCTTGATATGACATTCTTATTTTTTCTTACATATGAGTCTTTTTCCTCATTTCTTCCCAGACATATTTCCCCTGGAAAATCCCAAGCCCCGCAAAAACAAGGGCCGATACCGCACCGCAGAGCACACAGACTCTATGCATCTGCACCAGTCCCGCAGGCCAGAACAGAAGCTGCAAAAGCCCTGCTGCACAGGCCAGCAGATAGTAAATCATATAATAAGATGCCGGCAGCTTCATCAGCTTCACAATGACCGTAAGCACAGGAAATACCAGAAGAATTACCACAGGAATTCCGTACTCTAAAGACCAGCCCCGATACCCGGTCAGAAAATCCCAGAACAGAAACACCACACACAAAAGCACCATCTGCCACAACGTATTTTTCAGCAGATTCCGTCTTTTGATAAAGGCCGCTGCCGTGAGAATCCACATACAGACAACAGCCGCCGCCAGAAAGCCTGCCCAGAATACCGGTGCGGGAAACATGAGATTGACCACCAACCCCAGAACAAGAATCGCTATACAGCAAAAGGTAAACACCTTAAATCCCAGAAACACTCTGGATTTCTCTCCCGACAAGTCGGGAAACAGCTTGCTCTCCTCCTCACCTTCTCCCTCCAGCTTTCCCTGGCAAAGGGGACATCTCTTATGAGGCGTCTCTATGGAAACTTTGCACTTACTGCAGTACTGCATACTCATTCTCCCCCTTTCCAGTCTTCCTCATTCCAGGAAATAATACGCACCGCTGTCCCCTGTTCTGTCAGCATACGGAAGAAATTCCGCTCCACATGGCTTTCTGCAAACTGGGAAGTAAAGCTGATAGTCAGATTATCTTCAAAGGAACACATACAAATTTCCATTTTGGGCGTCGTGGTATAAAAATCAAACCAGTCTATATATTCCCTGCATTCTTTCGGCATCGTAATCTTTCCGATATTGGAAAACACAGCGGTTCCATTGGCAGAAGACAGTCTGGCTCCGGCCTGCATGCCCCACAGTTTCAAAGGCAGGGGAAGCGCCCGCATAAAAGGATTTTTCTCCATACGCATAAAACCGTTCATTCTGGCCGCAATCCGCTGGGGCGTCAGCTCTTCTTTAAAAAATTTTGCCGTAAACGCGATAACATCTTCCAGCTTTTCACTCTGGCTGGAAAAATCATATCCAATATCAATCCACCCGAAAAAGTTTCGTACCGAATCCGAGGGAAAATAGTTTCTCAGGTTCACGGGAATCATTAAGGCCACCGGCTTTTTCTTCTGCTTTTCACTCATATCCTGTGCAATGGCGCACAAATAGACAGCCGTGAGATATACAGTCAGCGTCGTGCCGTAAGAACGAGCCGTTTCCAGCAGTTCCTTCACTGACAAGATTCCTTCTGTCAGGTGCAGCATGTGGTATTCCGTCTTCCGGTAATGTAATTGATGCGCCCGGTATTTCGGGATTTTTTCCTCTTTTCCCCGGTCGGAATAGTATTTCTCAAAACTGTCTTCCGACATCTCTGCCGCTGTGGCGTCAGGCCTTACCTGGTCCGCCGTACCGCTCACCTTATCCGGGTGCAGTTCTTTGAGATAATAATAAAGCAAAGATTTTACAAACTGCATAGCCCCGGTTCCATCTGTAAGGGCATGATAAGTTTCAAAGTTAATCCGCTTCCGGTAGTAAGTCACTTCAAACAGCAGATTCTTCTGATCCCGGACATAAATCTGACTGCAGGGCGGCTTGTATTCCTCCCTCACCACCGGTCTTAAATGAGTTTCCTCCAGATAGTTCCAAAAGAGTCCGCCCCGCAGTACACAGAGAAAAAGCGCATAGTCTTCCACACATAAATCCAGCGCCCTCTGCAGCTTTTCCGGCTCTACAGCTTCCTTCATCTGGCAGGAAATCCGAAACACCCTCTCATCCTTTTTCCCGCTGGTAGCCGGAAATATTTTGGCTGTATTCTCCAGTGAGCGCCATTTTCTTCCTCTTCCTGGCACAATTTTTTCCCCCTTCTTTAATCCTGTATCCCCTCTGTTTCCAGAAATTCATTTATATATTCATAAGTCTTCTTCACTGCCGGATGAAAGGTTTCCAGCAGAAAAAATCCATGAATCCCGTCTGCAATTCTATGACATTCCACCTGGTTTCCCCCTTTTGCCAGTTTTGCAGCAAAGGCCTCTCCTTCGTCTCTTAACGGGTCAAATTCCCCGGTAATAATCAGAGTTTTCGGCAGATTGGTGAAATCCTCTGCCAGAAGGGGAGCAAAATAAGGGTTTTCTCTGTCCCTCTCTGAAGACTGGTAATAGTCCAGATAATCCGCCATATTCTGCCGTGTCAACAGGTAATCCTGCCCGTTCTCCATAAGGGAAGCAAAGCCGTTGTTCTCCCGGTAATTGTTGTTGACACAGGGGTAAATCAGTATCTGTCTGGGCGGCGCAAACTCCCCTCTGTCTCTTGCCATTAAGGTCACAGCCGCAGTCAGATTTCCTCCTGCGCTGTCTCCCATAATGGTAATGGAGTCCGGGTCTGCATTCAGCAGATTCCTGTCCGCAAAAACCGCTTTTGCCACAGCGTAACAGTCCTCCACCTGTGTAGGAAACCGGTGTTCCGGCGCCAGGGGATAGTCAATAGCTACCACTACATGACGGGTGTGCTTTGCAAGATTCCGGCATACCCGGCTGTAGGAATCCACACTTTCCGTCACAAACCCACCGCCGTGAATATACAGCAGCACAGGGTAAATGTTATCCGTCATGTCGCCCTTTTGCACTGCCTCTGCAGTCTGATAAGATTCACTGTCCGGAAAATAAATCCGAAGGGGAATCTCCCGTCCTTCCCGGTAAAACTTTGTATCTAAAGTCCGGTAAAAAGGCTTTAACGGGTCTAAGGCTTTCAGATTCATCAGCTTTCTGGATTTCTCCACATCCAGCCTGGAATCCGGCGAAGAAAGGGCTTTTAAAAGTATCTGTTTTGCTTTATTCATGTCTTTTTGTCCTCATTTTTCTCAGTCTGCCAGCCTGGCATTTGGCTTTGTGTTTCTTAATCATACCACACACACTTGAAAATGTACAACAAGACAGGTACAATAATCCCAATAGAGCAACGTTTTGCAAGAACAATGGGAAAGGATAAAACAGGACTATGAACTATATCATGATACTGGAAGATGATGAGGAACTGGCGTTTGGCATGGAGATGGCTTTAAAAGACAAAGATTTTTCCTTTACCGTATGCAGCACAGTCAAAGACGCGGCGGCAGCCTTAAAAAGCCAGACCTTTGACCTGCTGCTTTTAGACGTCAATCTTCCTGACGGCAGCGGCTTCGCCTTCTGCCAGGACATCCGCAGAGAAAGCAAGGTTCCCATTATCCTCCTGACTGCCCGTGACATGGAACTGGACATTGTACGGGGGCTGGAATGCGGAGCAGACGACTATATCACCAAACCCTTCAGCACCATGGTACTTCGGGCGCGTATTCGGGCGCTGCTGCGCAGAATCAGTCCCAAACAGGAATCAGAGTATATGCAGGAACCTTTTCGCTTCTCCTTTTCCACCATGGAATTTTACAAGGACGGAAAAGCCATAGAATTAAGCCGCACTGAGCAGAAAATTCTCTATCTTCTCGTATTTAACCAGGGAAAAATCCTCACCCGGGAGCGGCTTCTGGCATGGGTCTGGGAAGACGGAACCGAATATGTAGAGGACAACGCCCTGTCTGTAGGTATCCGCAGACTGCGGGATAAACTGGAAGAAAAACCTTCCAATCCCCAGTACATCAAAACGATTTACGGAAAAGGGTATATGTGGGAGAATGCGAAATGAAACTATTGCTTTTGGGAATCCTTGTTCTGCTTCTGCTGCTGTCTGTGTGCCTGTTCGCCATGGTTCAGTATCGGAAAAATCTGGACAAACAAATGAATCATATACTGGAAATCCTGGACAGAGCCCTGGACGGCCAGAAGACTTTGGCTGTTTTTGATGAATCTGCAGATGCTGCCATTTCTGAGCGGATAAACCGTCTTTTAGATATTTCCAATGCCAGTTATCGAAAGGCAGATGAAGAGCGCAATGTGGTAAAATCTCTGATTGCTGACATCTCTCATCAGGTACGTACTCCCCTGACCAATATCATGCTGTACACCGGACTTCTGGCCGAGGCGGAAATCGATGACCAGAGCAGAGCCCTGACGCAGAAAATACAGGCACAGACAGAAAAACTGGATTTCTTTATGAAAGAACTGGTACATTCTTCTTATCTGGAAAGTGACATGCTTGCTCTTCATCCCGCCTTTTCCGGTACAGCAGAGCTTCTGGGGCTTGTCTGCCAGGCGGAAGAGCTGCAGGCCATGAAAAAACATATTTCCTTTCAGATTTCTAGCGAAGATTTCCAGGCATTTTTCGATATGAAGTGGACAGCAGAAGCCCTGGGAAATATACTGAACAACGCTGTAAAATATGCCCCCAAAGGTTCTGAAATTCAGCTTTTTGCAGAAAGCTACGATTCCTTTATCCGTATTCATGTCCGGGACCAGGGACCGGGAATTTCAGAGAAAGAACAGGGCATGATTTTTCAGCGGTTTTACCGCTCCCCTTCTGTGTCTCAAGAAAAAGGTCTGGGAATCGGGCTGTATCTTGCCAGGGAAATTCTGGCGAAGGAGGGCGGGTATATCAAAGTGGATTCTTCCCCAGGCAAAGGCAGCGACTTCTCGGTGTTTCTTTCCAGACATGCTCTTTCGAATTCCGTATACTTTTGAAATCTGTCAAAACTGTCACTTTTGAGACAGAATGTGGAAAGATTATTCTGCTATAGTTACTGTAATGCAAAATACAGAAATCGAAAGGAGTATTTCTATGACTATCTTAAAAGCAGAAAATCTGAAAAAATATTATCCGCTGGGAAACACGGTTGTGAAAGCCCTGGACGGCGTCAATCTCTCCGTAGAAAAAGGCGAATTTCTCTCTATTGTAGGTAAATCGGGCAGCGGCAAATCCACGCTGCTGCACATGCTGGGCGGTCTGGACAACCCCACTTCGGGACGGGTGCTGGCAGACGGACAGGATATTTCCCAGATGGACAGAGATTCCCTGACCATTTTCCGGCGCAGAAAAATCGGTTTTGTTTTTCAGAATTACAACCTCCTGCCCCTGCTGAATGTGTATGAAAATGTGGTGCTTCCCATTCAGTTGGATGGTATCCGGCCGGACAAGGATTATGTAAACCACATTCTGGACATGCTGGGATTGTCTGAAAAGCGCTATGCCATGCCCGGCCAGCTTTCCGGCGGCCAACAACAGAGAACCGCTCTGGCCAGAGCTCTGGCGGCCAAACCTGCCATTGTACTGGCCGACGAACCCACCGGTAATCTGGATACCCGAACCGGACAGGACGTTCTGGGGCTTTTAAAAATCAGCCAGGAACAATTGAACCAGACTGTGGTCATGATTACCCATGATGAAGAAATTGCCCAGATGTCCCAGCGGATAATCCGGCTGGAAGACGGACGAATCTGCGGAGGTGGGATTTATGATTAAAGTAAACAATAAAAAGACCATTTCCCGCATAGCCCGCACCACTTATCAGGCAAACAGAAAGCGAAACCTCCTTACCATCCTTGCCATTATTCTGACTTCCTTCCTGTTGATAACCGTTATCGGAATCGGAATCCAGTACACCCAGGCGCTTTCCAGGCGAAACCTTATGATGTCCGGCAGAGATTACGACATCGCCCTGACAGAGCCCCGCCCTGACCAGATAGAAAAAGTAAAACAACTGGATTATATCCGCGCCTCGGGGCTGGAAGTGAAGTGTGCCATGATTACCCAGGGAAACGGCCAATATTCCAGTATGGTGAAACTGTTTTACAGTGACAAAGAAGGGTGGAAAAAACAGCTTCTTCCTGCTTTTGAATCTGTAAAGGGATGTTTTCCAAAGAACAAGGACGAAATCATGCTCTCTTTAGACGCCCTGAAGGAACTGGGTATTCAGAATCCCACCCTTGGCATGAAAATTCCTGTCACCTATTACAATATTACAGAAGAAGAGCCAAAGACTGCCCAGGAAGCAGACCAGAGTATTTTTACGGAAACCTTTACTCTTTCCGGCTATTTCAAAGATTATACGGGACAGTCCAAAGGGTTTGTATCAAAAGCTTTTTACGAAACTACGGGCGCTGACCAGACAAGCTATGGACAAGGTTACCTGTTCCTTTCCTTAAAACATTCTCTGTATACCCAGAAAAATATTTCAGCCCTGGAAAAACAGCTGAATCTGTCCGACCGCCAGATTCTGGAATCGGACCCGGATTTAATTTTCTACTACCTGAAAACAGCGGCAGGCATCATTTTTTTACTTTTCATGATTTTCAGCGCAGGGTATCTGTTTATTTACAATACGCTTTATATTTCCATTGCCAAAGATATCCGTTACTTTGGGCAGTTACGGACTCTTGGCATGACGACTCCCCAGCTTCGGCACCTGGTTTATCTTCAAGCCTTCTGGAATGCCGCAGGAGGAATTCCACTGGGGCTTCTCCTGGGACTGATTATGTTAAATCAGATTCTGCCCCAGGCCATCCGCCTGTTGGATCCCGGAGATGGGATAAAAGCCGTACATACCCCTCTCCTCTATGGAATTATCTGTCTGTGTGCAGGGATTTTCTCTGCTTTTACTGTCTTTATCAGTGCCAGAAAACCTGCAAAAATTGTAGGGGAATGTGCTCCTATGGAGGCTGTACGTTATACAGAAGCCGATTTAAAATTCCAGTCCAAAAGAACAAAAGCCAAAGGCAGCAACAGCATAAGAGCCATGGCATGGCGAAATATGTTCCGTCGAAAAAAACAGACCTTTGCTATTTTAACCTCGTTCTTTCTTGTGCTTTCGCTTTTTCTGATTGTAAGTATACTTTTGATGGAATATGATTCCAAACGCGTACTGAATACTATTTCTGACAGCGATATTGCATTGGAAAATAATACCATGCTCCGCGAAGATGAAACACAGCTTTTTACCTCTGAGAAACTGCAGAAGCTAAAATCCGTTCCCGGTGTAAAGAATATACGAACAGTCAAAACCACAGATATCTGTATTCCTTATCAGAAAGAGGCACTGGGAGGGTATCTGAAACGGCTGTTTGAGTCCAGAATGACACCGGGCGGCAATTATAATGAAACCATGGACGCCTATAAAAAAGATACGGAAACTATGAATAACATGTTTGGAAGCCGTCTGGTGGGTATCAGCGAAACAGAATTTGACGTATTAAACGAAGAACTGGGAAATACGCTGGATAAAACCCTGTTTCTTGAAGGAAAAATTGCCCTCTTGGAAAAGAACTACTGGGTATCCCCAAAAGAAGCCGTGGGAAAAAATCTGACTTTTTACTTTCCCGGAAAAAGCCAGCAGATGTATTCTGTAAAAATCGCTGCTCTTTCGAATTCTCCCGCCTCTTTTTCCGGTGGCTACAACCCACAGATTATAGTCAGTGAAAAATTTGCGGAAAAACTTGCAGGCGAGTTCCCCATTGAAGTAGTTTATGCAGATTATGAGAAACCTTTTTCCAAAGAAACAGAAGCACAGATAAAGCAAATCTTCGCAGGTGAAAAGCGCGTTGGTTTCCAATCCAAGCTGGAATCCTATAAAAATATGTCAAAAACGGAAACTCAAATAAAAGTCTTTGGAAATGGCCTGGGACTGATTCTGGCGCTTCTGACGCTCATGAATTATTTTAATATGATGACTGCCAGCGTGCAGGAGCGTTCCAGAGAATTCGCTGTACTGGAAAGCCTGGGGATGACGCAAAAGCAAATAAGACGGGTACTTATGACAGAAGGTCTCGGATACGGCGTAATCTCCGTCTTGCTTTCCCTTCTGGCGGGAGTGCCTTTGGGATATGTGATTTTTCATTTTATGAACATTTACGGTATGACGTTCTGCGTTCCTGTCCTAAAAAATCTCCTGCTCTTTATGATAGCCTTTGGAATCTGTGCTCTGATTCCACCACTGCTTTATAAGAGAATGCAAACAGGCAGTCTGGTGGACAGAATAAGAACAAGCGAATAAAAAATAGGATTCGCCTATTCAACTCCCCTAATTCCCTTAATCTTGAGGGAATTAGGGGTTTCTTTGTGTCAGCAATGAAGGCTGTGGCAAGAAACACATAGTGTGCTTAATGCCACAGCCTCTAATTTACAAGGTATTCATAAATGTTTTCTTATGCTCCGACTTTTCCCATGCCCATTTCCTGTCCAATGTTCAGAATATGGTCACCAATACGTTCAAAATCTGTCAGCATTTCAGAGTAGATAATACAGCCTTCCTCTGAGCAGGTTCCTTTCTGCATACGAACCATCTGCTTCTGTCTGTAGTCCTCTGTCATATCGTCAATTTTCTGCTCAAAGTCTTCGATAGCCTGAATGTTCTTTCCGGAGTTATCCTCAATTTGTGACAGAAAATCTAAAGCTTTTCCACAAATTTCACGCATTTCATCCATTTCTTCTTTTACTTCTGCAGAGAAGGTAATTCCCTGTTTTTCAATCATCTTGGTATATTCGCAGATATTCATGGCGTGGTCGCCGATTCTCTCTACGTTTCCGCACACTTTAAAAAGCGCGCTGATGTACTGGGAATCTCCCGGATTGCTTTCATTTACCAGCACCTTGGAAATATATTTGGAAATCTCTTTGTTCAGATAATCAATATATTCCTCTCGCTCTCTGACTTCCTCTAAGAGTTCTCTCTTTCCATCTTTCACACATACAAAACTCTTTTCTACATTTTCTTTTGCCATGCCAATCATACGGTGAAGTTCGTTCTTAATACCCGTAACCGCAATAGCGGAAAGACCAATCTGAGTATCTCTTTTGGTTTCCATTGGATGAATGAACTCCATGTGCATAACACCTTCCATTTCTTCCTGTTTCTCCGGAAGAATCTTGACAGCAAGTTTTGCCAGATAAGTTCCAAATGGAAGAAGGAGCAGTGTTGTTACAATGTTAAATAATGTATGCATATTTGCAATCTGTGCTGAAACATTTCCCGGTGTCCAGTTTTCCACCAGTGAGGTCAGCGGAGTCAGAATACATACGATGGTAAAGATAGTCGTACCGATAATGTTGAACATCAGGTGAATCACTGTAGTACGTTTTGCATTTCTGTTTGTGCCGATAGCAGCCAGAATTGCTGTAATACAAGTACCAATGTTCTGTCCGAACAGTACGAATACTGCATTTGGCAGTCCAATCAGTCCGCTGGATGCAAGGGCCTGCAGAATACCTACAGACGCAGAAGAAGACTGAATAAGAGCTGTAAATATCATACCTGCCAGAATGCCCAGTACCGGGTTGGAGAATTTCGTCATAAGAGAGACGAAAGCCTCAGACTCTCTAAGAGGCATCATTGCGCCGCTCATCATTTCCATACCAATAAACAGAATACCGAGTCCGGCTACAATCAAACCATAGTGATGTACCTTTTGTTTCTTCACAAACACAATCAAAGCCACACCTGCAAAAGCAAAAAGCGGCGCCAGCTGACCGACATCAAGGGCAATTAACTGTCCGGTAATTGTGGTACCGATATTGGCACCCATAATAATCCATACGGCCTGTTTTAAAGTCATCATGCCTGAGTTTACAAAGCCCACGACCATAACTGTGGTGGCTGATGAAGACTGAATAACGGCTGTAATTCCGGCACCTACCAAAACACCCAGAAAACGGTTTGCAGTCAGCTTTTCCAGAATCTGTTTCATCTTGTTTCCTGCTGCTGCCTCAAGTCCGTTGCTCATCATCTGCATTCCGTAAAGGAATAATGCCAGTCCTCCTAAAAGACTGAAAAAATCTGTAATCTTCACGTTTTTCCTCCCATTGCAATTCATGCAATTTTTACGTTTTATTAATCTCTTCCTTACTTTTATACCTTTTATGAGCAAATTCCGCAATATTTTATACAGAGATTTAACATATTTTACATAGATTTAACATTATGACACAACGAAAAGTACGTTTTTGCTACATTGACGCTGCTTCCTGCAATTTTTTAATCAACGCCTCCAGTTCCTCTCCATTCATTCCCATGAAACTGCGCATAGCGCGAAGAGGCGCGTTCTCCATCATTTTCATGGACATTTCCGGGGTAATCGCTTCTGCTGCTGCTGTTCCTTCTTCTCCGTCCTGAGAACCGCCCATATGTTCCATGAGGCTGCTGGCCAGTTCCTGAATCACACTGTTGGTTTTTGGATTTTCCATCAGTTCACTGATGGTAGTGTTCATGTGTACATGCAGCGGTATTTCCTGGGAAGAAACCACTCGGACAGTTTTTCTAAGACGCACATCCTGAGAAGACGCTGCCGCCAGAATTTCATATTCTCCGGTTGCCGCATACCAGTCCTGAAGTTCCGTGCAGTACCACGCAAAACTTCTCTTATCCAGTTCCATTTCCACGGTTTTTTCTTCCTGTGGCTGCAATTCTACCTTCACAAAGTTTTTCAGTTCTTTCACCGGACGGCTGGCTGCGCCTGTCTTATCCGCTACATAAAGCTGTACAATCTCTTTTCCTGCCACATTTCCTGTATTTTTCACCTTCAGAGATACCTTCAGCGTATCCGTATCTTTGATTTCCTCTGCGGAAATCTGCATATCGCTGTATGCAAACGTTGTATAGCTTAATCCATATCCAAAAGGATAGCGCACCAGCATTTCCTTGGTATCATAATAACGGTAGCCTACAAAGACGCCTTCCTTATATTCCACCGTCTTTCCGTCTCCCGGGAAATACAGGTAAGACGGGTTGTCTGACAGCTTATAAGGAACCGTTTCAGCCAGTTTACCGCACGGGTTAGCCTTGCCAAAGAGCAAATCTACTTCTGCCTGTCCTACGGCTTCTCCGCACAGATAAGCTTCCAGAATCCCCTGAATGTCATCCGCCCAGGGCATTTCTACCGGAGAGCCGTTATGCAGCACTACAACTACATTTTTCTGCACTTTTGTAATATCTGAAATTAAAGTATTCTGGCACTGGGGCATTCTCATATGTGTTCTGTCATATCCTTCTGACTCAAACGCATCCGGAAGACCTGCAAAAATCACGGCAACATCAGCCTCCTTCGCCGCCCGCACGGCTTCCTTATGAAGCTTTTCATCTGTTTTATCTTCCTTTATGTCATATCCCTGGGCATAAGTCACTTCTGTAACTTCCTTTACTGCGTCTAATGCACTGGTGATTTTAAAAGAGTTAATATGAGAACTTCCGCCGCCCTGGAATCTTGGCTGTTCTGCAAATTTTCCGATAAAGGCAATCTTCTTTCCTTCCGGTTTCAAAGGCAGAATTCCCTCATTTTTCAAAAGTACCATGGACTCTGCTGCGATTTTCGCTGCCAGCTTATGGTCTTCCTCACGGTCAAAGGTTCCTTCCTGGCGGTTGTCCACATAATGGAACACCACATTTAAAATTCTTTCCACAGCTGTATCCAGAACGGATTCGTCCATGGTTCCGTTTTTCACAGCCTCCACAATTTCTTTATCTGTATAGCCGCCGCTTCCCGGCATTTCCAAATCCAGCCCCGCCTTTAAACCTTTTACCCGCTCATTGACAGCGCCCCAGTCAGACATCACATAACCTTCAAATCCCCATTCGTCTCTCAAAATTTCTGTGAGAAGCCGATGGTTTTCAGAGGCAAATTCTCCGTTGATTTTGTTGTAAGAGCACATCACTGTGTCCGGCTTTGCTTCTTTAATGGCTGTCTCAAAAGCGCCCAGGTAAATTTCCCTAAAGGTACGCTCATCAATTTCTGAAGAACAGGACATCCTCCTGTGTTCCTGATTGTTTGCGGCAAAGTGCTTAATAGAAGTTCCCACATTCTTAGACTGCACACCCTTAATATGTGCAGCTGCCATCTGAGAAGCCAGATAGGGGTCTTCTGAGAAATATTCAAAATTTCTTCCGCACAGAGGGGAACGTTTGATATTGACAGCCGGGCCTAAAATCACAGACACGTCTTCTGCCTGACATTCTTCTCCCAGTCTCTCTCCCATTTCCTGCAGCAAATCCCGGTCAAAAGAGCAGGCCGTTGCGCAGGCCGTAGGAAAACATACGGCTTTAATGCTCTCATTTAATCCCAGATGGTCCGCTTCCTCTGCCTGCTTTCTCAGCCCATGAGGTCCGTCGCTCACCATGACCTCCGGAATACCCAGACGTTCTACTCCTTTCAAGTGCCAGAAATCCTTACCGGAACACATTCCGGCTTTCTCTTCCAGAGTCATTTCCTTTACAATCGCTTTTACATCACGTTTCATATTGTCTCATCGCTCCTTATGATAAACTGATATTTTATGAAATAAACTTAACACACTTCTGCAAATAAAAATATTATTTTTTTGCTATTTTTATCATATTCATGCTGATAATTCTCTGGTATACTGTACAAAAAAGGAGTGGATTTTTTATGGAAATTTTCAATACGGATTCTTTTGATTTTTTAGATAAGAAAACAAGAAAAATATTGCTGGAGAGCAGGGAATCCTTTATCCCCCATACGCCTTATTTATATGAAAAAAATATGCTGGAAGCCGTCCGTATGGGCGACGCTGATTTGGCTGAAGAACGCCTGCGCTTAATGGGAACTACAGGAAAAGCGGGAACTTTGTCCCAAAACCCTCTGCGTCAGGCGCAGATTATCATGATTTCCTTTACTACACAGGTTACCCGGGCAGCTATGGACGCCGGAGTACCCGAAAATTTGGCTTATGCCATGAGTGACAGTTATATTCAGACCTCTGAGTCCTGTACCTGCGTGGAACAGATTCAAAAACTCCAGACCAGAGCCATACGGGACTTTGCCAATGCAGTAAAGCACCGGAAACTCTCTCCTGCCTTTTCCCGTTCTGTCCGAAAAGCAATAAACTATATTCAGAGCCATGTCCAGGACAAAATCACGTTAAAAGAACTGGGGGAACTTTCCGGGCTGAGTACGGGCCGCTTTTCCCACCTGTTCCGGGAGGAGACAGGTCTAAGCCCCATGGCTTATGTCCGGCAGGAAAAAATCGACACTGCCAAAAATATGCTGCTTTACACCGATTATTCCGTCTCTGAAATCAGTACCATTTTATGCTTTTCCAGTGAAAGCCACTTTATCAAAATTTTCCGGCAGACAACAGGTTTGTCTCCCGGAAAATATCGTCACACTTCTGCCTAAGCAGCACTTTATACAATTTCGTCTAAAAACACGCCGGTAAGCGGGCGCACCACATGGGCCCACTTTTCTGCTGCCCCCGGCAGGGCATACCCCAAAAGCCAGGCCGTCAGTTCCGAAACCGTAAGTCTCATATCCGGTTCCGCCTTTTCTCCGTTTTTCCCAACGGCCGTGCCGGAAATTTTTTCAGCCGCAGAGGCGTCCTGGGTTAAAGTCCAGCGCCAGAGTCCCGCATTTTCCTGCAGAATGTCATCCTGCAGTTCCAAAAGAATCGTATCATGCCCTGCCTTCACACCCTTTTGCAGCCGGATGGACCGAACAAATTCTGCAAAATTTACAATCCGGCCCATGATACAGGGAACTGCTTCTCCTGTGTTTCTTGCATAACTTTCTTCACAGAACAGCATCCTTTCTTCCGGCTTTTCCATACCCCATCGGGCTTTGATTCCTGCCAGGGTATTTTCACTGTAAAGCAGTTCCATGCAGCCGTTTTCACTTTCCAGTTCTTTTTTCAGCCGGGCCATGTAGGCAAAATCTCTCTTTGCATACACTTCATATCTTTTCGCAAGCCATTGGTTCATGTAAGCGGCAGCTTCCTTTAATTCCCCATGCGTTGCTTCTCTGCTTTTAAAAGCAGAGAGACCTTTATCCGTAAGAACCCGGTTCTGCTTTTTATAAATATAGGTAAAATCAAAGGGCAGGTAAAGCGCTTCAAAGGCCGGCATGAGAAAGCAGAACGGCATTTTTTCTGCGTTCATATCTTTTAAAGCCCGTTCCATTAACTGCCGCATATACCCTTTTCTTCTGTGTTCTTTATCTGTGGCAACTCCCACGATATAATCACATTTTGCCGTCTGCTTTCCAAGGGCCAGGTCATAGGGATTTCGATGAAGCATGGACATCACTTTTCCCTGCTCCTCCAGGACCAGTATTTCATTATCCTTTGTTTTTTCTGTATAATAATAATCCCGGAACGCCTGAGAATCCTCCGGAAAGGCCTCTTCCCACAGTTTCCGGCTTCTCGCTTTCTCTTCTCCTTGCAGATAATGTATCATCTTCTCCGTCCTTTCCCTGTAAAGGTCAGCTTTCGTGAAAATCAATCTGTCTCACTTCATATTTTCGGGCAAAATCCAGGGGAGAATACGACATTTTTGCCTTTCTCAGCCCTTCAATCCCTAAATCGTCTTCCCGGTTAATCAACGGTACTTCCGGAAATTCATGAAGCAAAAACTGCTGATTGATAAACTGATACAGTCCCCTGATTTCCGGATTTGCCTTTTCAATATGAATCACGGCCATATCCTCAAAAGAATTGTAGCTTCCGATAGTAAACGCTTCCAGTTTATCATCCACATACACACCACCCATGCGTACCTGAAAACTGGAACAGTTTTTCAGAATATCATGGATTCCATGTACCTCATAGTCCAGATGTTCTTCCGTTTCCTCTCCTTTTGCCTCTCTCCAGCGGTCCAGAAACTTCCAAACATCATCTCTGTCCGAGCAGCAAAGGCTGCGGTACTCAAATCTGCCTTCATAATTTTTCATGAAGTAGTTCAGGTTGTTTTTCTTTTTGTGAAGCTTTTTCCCGGAAAGCGTCCGCAGTTTATCGCCCTCGTACAAATAATCTTTTAAATCCTCCTGCTCTGTCACCAGAAACCGGTCTGTGTGCTCTTCCAGCTTCAAAGCCTTGACAGCCTCTTCATCTGCCAGATGAATCAGCAGCGGTTTATGAAGCACTTCATTAAAATATGTCACCAGTTCTTCAAAGTAATGCTCCAAATCCTGCTCCTCACAGACAGGCATAGCACTGCTCACCACATTTTCGTGCTCCATCAGCCACTGTATAGCTTTGTTGTCACTGACTGCATAGCGCACCTGATAATACGTTCTCCATAAATAGCTGTCCAAAATCACACTGTCGCATGTTTTATTCGGTCTTTTACAAAAATAAGGGGTTAATTCCTCAATGGCCTCAACATCAATAGGTTTAAATTCTAAATTCATGTGTTCTCCTGTTCTTTCTTGCCTTCCAACTCGTAATAAAAAATATATTGCTGCATAATGCCCTGCATTCCCTGATACTGCTCCATAGGAAATCCTTTCACATAATTTGCATCCAGGGCCTGCCGGATATGGGTATCTACCGGAAACGCCTCCATTTGATGCAATGCAAACAGGCAGATACAATCTGCCACCTTTACTCCTACACCAAACAGCTTTAAAAGTTCTGCCTTTGCTTCCTCATACTTCATACTTCCAAGGGCTTCCAGGTTCACCTCTCCGTTTACAATGCTTCTGGCTGTCCGCACCACATATTTGCTGCGGTAGCCCAGATTACATGGTTTTAAAGCATCCTCTTCCAGCTTTGCCAATACCTCTGCTTTCGGAAATCCATAGTACACATTTCCGTGAATGTCCCTCTTCTCGTCTCCGTATTTCTCGCAGATATTCGCAATACAACGGCGTATTCTCACAATATTATTTTGTTGGGAAATCAAAAAAGAAACAATCATTTCCCATAAATCCTGTTTTAAAATTCTGATGCCGCTGCCGAACCGGGCTGCTTTCATCAAATATACATCTTCCACTGCAATTTGCGAAATACAGGAAGCATAATCTCTGTCCAAATCAAAATACGTTTTCCAAAACGAATCAAAATCTGCCTCCTGACAAAAGAAGGTGCAGTCTTCCCCCTTTTGTCCCACTTCCAGATATTTGTCTCCAGCAATAACCTTATAATTTCCATTCTCCAGCAGTTCCATACGGAAACACTGGCCGGAATTGCATATCTGCCTCATATCAAAGTTTTTTAATGTCTTTTTTATCATCTTATATGATATATTCGTCTGCTTTTGCCGCCTGCCAGCTGATTAAATCTTCCAGCGTAACCTCATCGACTACACTGTTTATGGCATCATTCAATTTTTTCCACAGGATTCTCGTCACACAATCATTTTCACGGCTGCAGCCAGCGAACTCCTGCTCTGCACACTCTACCGGGGCCAGACTTCCTTCTGTAAGTCTCAATATCATTCCCACGGTATATTCCTTCGGTGTCCGCTGCAGTACATAGCCTCCCTGAGGTCCCCGTATACTTCTCACATATCCTGCTTTGTTCAGGACGCTGATAATCTGCTCCAGATACTTCTCAGAGATTCCCTGTCTTCCTGCTGCATCCTTCAGACGTATGGGACTCCCGGAATAATTGGTTGCCAAATCCAACATCAGGCGAACTGCATATCTTCCTTTCGTTGATATTCTCATATTTCTTCCTCCATACGTCTGATTATACTCAAATTAACCTACTATTTCAATATGTTTTATAGAATTGCTTCTTATAAGTTTGCAAATGCCTCTTCCAAGTCCTCCAGAATATCTGCAATATTCTCTGTACCCACAGATAAACGAATGGTATTTGGTTTTATGCCCTGGCTTTCCAGTTCCTCCTCTGTGCATTGGCTGTGTGTTGTGGTAGCCGGATGAATGACCAGAGATTTCACATCCGCTACATTGGCCAACAGAGAAAACAGCTGCAACTGATCAATGAATTTCTGCGCAGTCGCTGCGTCTCCTTTTATTTCAAAGGTAAAAATAGAACCTCCGCCATTTGGGAAATATTTTTTATAGAGTTTTTTCTGCTCTTCCTCTTCTGTCACACTGGGATGATGTACACGCTCCACCAATGGATGGTTATTTAAAAATTCTGCCGTCTTCACTGCATTTTCCACATGACGCTCTACTCTCAGAGAAAGTGTTTCCAGCCCCTGCAGGAACAGGAAAGAATGAAACGGGGAAATGGTTGCTCCTGTATCTCTCAGCAAAATAGCCCGGATTTTTGTCACAAATGCGGCTGCTCCCACTGCTTTTGTAAAGCTGATTCCGTGATAGCTTGGATTTGGCTCTGTCAGAGACGGGAATTTCCCGGATGCCTCCCAGTCAAAGTTTCCGCTGTCTACAATCACACCGCCAATGGCCGTTCCATGTCCCCCGATAAACTTCGTTGCAGAATGTACCACAATATCTGCGCCGTAGGCAATGGGACGCACCAGATACGGAGTTGCGAAGGTATTGTCCACCACCAGAGGAATTTTATTCGCATGGGCAATTTTTGCAATTTCCTCAATGTCTACTACCTCTGAATTAGGATTTCCCAAAGTTTCGATGAAAATAGCCTTTGTATTCTCCTGAATGGCCTTTTGTATCTCTTCCTTATTAAAAATGTCTACAAAGGTAGATGAAATTCCATACTGCGGAAGTGTATGGGCCAGCAGATTATAAGTGCCTCCATAAATATTTTTTGCGGAAACGATATGGTCTCCTGCCTGTGTCAGATTCTGGAATGTATAGGAAATCGCTGCTGCGCCTGACGCTACAGCCAAAGCAGCCACACCGCCCTCTAATGCTGCGATTCTCTTTTCAAAAACATCTTCCGTGGGATTTGTCAGTCTTCCATAGATGTTTCCCGGGTCTGATAAACCGAATCTGTCTGCAGCCTGTTTGGAGTTTTCAAATACATAAGAGGATGTCTGGTAAATCGGTACTGCTCTGGCTCCTGTTGCCACGTCTGGTTTTTCCTGTCCTACATGCAGCTGCAGTGTCTCAAATCTGAATTTTCTTTCTTCTCTTGTCTTTATGCTCATATCCTTACCTCCGGTTCATATCATTATAATTCCTATCTGTTTACAAGGTTATTTTAATATGACAAGAGGCAATTGTCTAATATGAAATAACAAGAGCCAGTTATAGTTTTTTCCTATAACTGGCTTTCCTTTTCTATACTTCTACTTCTAGCTTTCTGCCTGTGTGATTGTACTGATAATAACGAACTCCCGCTGCATCCAGCATACGCTTGGACGCCTTCACTGCCGGAGAATCCGCATATTTATCACATTCATAGACAATCGTTTTAATTCCCGCCTGAATAATGGCTTTGGCACATTCATTGCAGGGAAACAGCGACACATACAGCTTGGCGCCTTCCAGGGAGCCGCCCCTGTAGTTTAAAATCGCATTCAGTTCGCTGTGTGTCACATAAAAATACTTGGTATCCAGCTCATCACCTTCCCTGGCCCAGGGAAATTCATCGTCTGAACACCCCATAGGAAATCCGTTATATCCCATGGACAAAATCTTATTATCCGGACTGACAATGCAGGCTCCCACTTGTGAATGAGGGTCTTTGGAACGCATGCCGGAAAGCTTTGCCACTCCCATGAAATACTCATCCCAGGAGATATAACCGTCTCGTTTTCCTTTCATAAGCTTCACCTCTTACTTGGTTCCGAAAATACGGTCTCCTGCGTCTCCCAGACCCGGTACAATGTAGCCGTGGTCATTTAAGTGGTCATCCAGCGCACCGATGTAAATATCGACGTCCGGATGTGCTTCAGAAAGAGCTTTTACACCTTCCGGCGCTGCCAGAATACACATAAAGTGAATGTTCTTTACGCCTTTTTCCTTCAGCATGGTAATCGCTGCCACAGCGGAACCGCCGGTTGCCAGCATAGGGTCTGTGACAAAGACTTCTCTTTCCCCGCAGTCAGCCGGGAGTTTACAGTAGTATTCCACTGGTTTTAAAGTTTCCGGGTCTCTGTAAAGTCCGATATGACCTACCTTTGCAGCCGGAACCATGGTCAGCATACCTTCTACCATACCAAGACCTGCACGGAGAATGGGCACAACTGCCATTTTCTTTCCTGCCAGTTCTTTTACGGTAGTTTTCGTAATGGGCGTTTCAATTTCCACATCTGCAAGTTTTAATTCTCTGGTTGCTTCATAAGCCATGAACATGGCAACTTCGCTGACCAGTTCCCGGAATTCTTTTGAGCTTGTAGACTTTCTGCGGATAATTCCAATCTTATGCTGAATCAGCGGATGTTCCATAACTAATGTTTTTGCCATTTTTCTTCTCCTTTGTGTTTAGTATCTCGTTGGTTTTCTTTCTTATTCTTCAATCAGGTCAATTCTCTTTTGGTGTCTCTCTGCATGAGAGAATTCTGTATTTAAAAAGGTATCTACGATTTTCACCGCAAGCCCCGGGCCTACCACTCTGCCGCCCAAAGCCAGTACATTGGCATCATTATGCTCTCTGGTTGCCTCTGCACAGAAGCAGTCTGTACAAAGCGCCGCACGGATACCCTTCATTTTATTTGCTGCAATGGAAATACCGATTCCGGTGCCACAGATGAGGATTCCCTTATCGCACGCTCCGTCCTGAATGGCTTTTCCTACTTTTCTTGCATACACAGGATAATCCACTGCTTCTGTACTGTCGCACCCAAAATCCTTATAGGGCAAATGGTGCTCTTCCAGATACTTGATAATCTCCTGTTTCAGTTCGTAACCGCCGTGGTCACACCCTAATGCTATCATGTTTTTCCTCCTTAAAGATAAATAATATGATGTCCCGCTGCCTTTAACAGCCTGTTCATAATGGCCTGTCCCATACGGGGGGTATCAAAAGATTCCGAAAAAATACAGTCCGCCTTCTCTTCATCAAACGCTCTTAAAATACCGAAAAGATGCCTTGCGATTCCCTCTTCATCCTGTCTGGTGCCAATGCTTTTCACCACAGTTCCCTGATAGAATTTCCGGGTTTCATCTGTACCGATAACCCCGGTTCTCTTTCCCTGAGCCTGCAGCGCAAGACACTGCTCATTAATATACTGCACCACTTTTTCTGTGCTTCCCTGCACAATGGTCAGTTCGGCGTTTGGCGCATAATGACGGTATTTCATGCCAGGCGCCTTGGGCTTCACCTTCTCATCCGTAATCAGAAGCCCTCTGTCCATGCGAACCGGACCAATCACTTCTTCTATCATGGACTGGTTGATGTAACCGGGACGCAGAATCACCGGCACTTCCTCTGTAAAATCCACAATAGTGGATTCCAGCCCGATACCTACTTCACCGCCGTCTACAATCACCTCTATCTTCCCGGTCAAATCCTCAGCCACATGAGCCGCGCTGGTAGGGCTGGGCCGTCCGGAGGTATTGGCACTGGGGGCTGCGATAAAACCGCCGCCTGCCCGAATGAGCGCCAACGCAGTCTGGTGACTGGGCATACGCACAGCTACACTTTCCAAGCCTCCCGTAGTTTCATAAGGTACACGGTCACTCTTTTTGAAAATCATGGTCAGAGGCCCTGGCCAGAATTTTTCTGCCAGTTTTTTTGCTTTTTCCGGTACGTCCTCTGTAATCTGCGCCAGACTTTCCATATCCGCGATATGTATAATCAGCGGATTGTCGGAAGGCCTGCCCTTTGCGGCATAAATTTTCTGTGAAGAACCTGCATTCAGTCCGTCACCGCCCAGACCGTACACGGTTTCCGTGGGAAACGCAGCCAGACCGCCCTTTTTTATAACTTCTCCTACTTCCTGAAGCACTGTTTTGTCCGGGTTGTCTTTATCTACCCTGACTACTCTTGTATTCAATCCGCACCCTCTTCTTCCTTCATAAGTTTCGTTTCTCTTACGCTCTCCTATCATAACACACTTTATGCGTCCTTTTCTACCGTTTTTAGAAAATTTAAAATTCCGTCGCAAATGGCTTTTGCGCACTTTTTCTGGTACTTTTCCGTTCCCAGAAGTTCTGCTTCCCTGGGATTTGTCAGAAATCCCGTTTCTACAATGTTTAAAATTCCCTCGCTGCGTTTTAAAAGATAATAGGTCTGGTTCGCCTTCTCGGTTCTGGGCTTGCTTACCTCCAACTGTGTGTTTAACTCACCCTGAATACAGTTTGCCAGCTTAGAGCCTTGCACCGAATTGGTATAGTAAAATACCTGAGGCCCGCACACCGACGAATCCGGATAGCTGTTCTGGTGAATGCTCACCGTAAGAATCGGCTTTGTTTCTTTTATAATGGCACAGCGCTTCTGCATATCCTGCACTTTTTTATTCCGGCTGTTTTCCTCATAAAGCCCTGCGTCCGTTTTCCGGGTGAGCACGGTTTCATAGCCTTCTTTTTCCAGATATTCTGCCAGGTATCCGGCAATTTTTAAGTTGACCTCTTTCTCCTCCAGATTTCCGATTCCCACTACGCCGGGGTCAATGCCCCCGTGTCCGCTGTCAATGACTATCACGCCTTTGCTGTTTTCCGCTGTTTTATCCACCAGCACAGCCCCTTCCCTGCCCAGCATATATATGGCGCAGAGCATACACAGCGCCATGATTCTTTTCAGCCACTTTCTCCGCATAACTTCTCCGAAAAATTCCCCTTGTCTATAGAATATATGCAGACCGGGCAGGGTTCAACACAAAAAGAACACCGCCGCACAGGGCTTGTCCCACATACGGCGATGTTCTGCTCTTTTCTATTATAATCTTTTCAGCAATTCTTCTCTCTGCTCTTCGTATCCCGGTTTTCCAAGAAGTGCGAACATGTTTTTCTTGTAGCTTTCCACACCCGGCTGGTTAAATGGATTTACCCCGGTAAGGTATCCGCTGACGCCGCATGCAAATTCAAAGAAATAAAACAGCTGTCCCAGATAGAATTCGTTCTGCTCCGGAATTTTCACCATAAGGTTTGGTGTATTTCCGTCTGTGTGCGCCAGAATGGTTCCGTTCATAGCGCTCTTATTTACAAAGTCCATACCTTTGCCTGCCAGATAGTTCAGTCCGTCCAAATCGTTTTCTGCTGCTTTGATTACAACATCTTCTTTCGGTTCTTCAATAGCCAGAACTGTCTCAAACATAATTCTGGAACCGTCCTGGATAAACTGTCCCAGAGAATGCAGGTCTGTGGTAAAGTCTACAGACGCCGGATAAATACCTTTCTGGTCCTTTCCTTCACTTTCTCCGTAAAGCTGTTTCCACCATTCTGCTACATAGTGCAGAGTCGGTTCATAATCCGCCAGAATTTCCACGGATTTTCCTTTGCTGTGAAGAATGTTGCGCACTGCTGCATACTGCAGAGCGTCGTTTTCTGCATATGGAGCCTGCAAAGCCAGTTCTCTTCCGGACGCTGCGCCTTCCATTAATTTGTCAATGGATACGCCGCTGACTGCGATTGGCAGAAGACCTACCGCTGTCAGTACAGAGAAACGTCCGCCAACATCGTCCGGCACTACGAAGGTTTCATAGCCTTCTTCTGTTGCAAGGGTTTTCAATGCACCCTTCTCTTTATCTGTAGTTGCGTAAATTCTCTTTGCTGCCTCTTCTTTGCCGTATTTTTCTTCCATCATTTCTTTGAAAACACGGAAGGCAATAGCCGGTTCTGTCGTTGTTCCGGATTTTGAAATTACGTTAATGGAGAAGTCTCTGTCGCCGATTACCTCTGCCAGTCCTTTTACATAGGCACCGCTGATGTTGTTTCCTACATAATAAATTTCCGGTGTCTTACGGTTTTCTTTGCTCAGATTGTTATAAAATGGATGATTCAGAAAGTCAATGGCCGCTCTTGCTCCCAGATAGGAACCGCCGATACCGATTACCAGAAGTACGTCGGAATCCTTCTGAATTTTGTCCGCTGCTTTTTTTATTCTGTCAAACTCTTCCTTATCATAATTTACAGGAAGGTCAATCCACCCCAGAAAATCGTTTCCAAGTCCTGTTCTGGATACCAGCACTTCTTTGGCTGTCTCCACCATTTTTTCCATTGCTGCTACTTCTTCAGCGCCCACAACGTTTGCTGCCTTTGAATAGTCAAATGTAACTTTATTTCCCATTTTCTCTTCTCCTTTGACTTTTAGATTTCTTCTTTAGTTTAGCAGGTTCATAATAGTTTATCAAGTTAGAAATTCTTTCACCACATCTTTTACAATCTCCTCTTCCTCTTTACTGAGCAGATGGCTGTAACGGCTGTCTGTGGCTGCAGCCTCCATGATTCCCTGTTCTATCTGCCGGGCCGCTTTTTCTTTCTTCTCTCCTGTCTGGTTTTCCTTTTTTCTGCTGCCCCGGTTTTCCCTGCTTCCGGAAGTTCTGGCATTTTCCATAGAGATAATTTTTGCAGTCCCACTTCGGCAGTTTTCCACATAATCCAGAAGATTGGTTTCCAGTTCCTCCTCCTGATAGCCCGTACCAATCAAAAGTCTGCAAAGAAGCAGGACAATTCCCATGCCGATTCCCGTAAAGACCGCCACACTCATCAATGGCAGTTCCCTTCCCAGAACCAAAAACTGGTCCGCTTTGCCGCCCTGCTGCCGCAAAAGCAGAATCTCCACTCCCATCAATAAAAAAGAGAGGATAAAAGTTCCCCAGGAAATGCCCTTTATCTGGCGCATATTCCATAGTGCTATCTTTCGTCCTCTCATTCGTTTCGTTACATAAACAGAAGGGTTATGTATCTCTATATTGTCTTTTGCCAGCTTCTGATACTCCTGTACAAAGCCGCTTAACCATTTATCTTTTGTCTCCGACGGATTTTTCAAATCTCCCAATACTCTTTTGTTACTGTTGTAAACCGCCAGCATACTTACGAAACTTGCCAGTCCCATAAGGCAGGCACCAAAATAGAAAATCAGGTGCTCCATAGTTCCTCCTCTTTCTCAGCAGGTTTTTCCTGCTTTTTCTGACATGGGACTTTGCTTTAAGCCGCAATCGAAAAGCTTCCCATTGCATACTTAACGCCATATCCCCCTTGTCTATGAAACTATTATATAGCACCCTCTCCTGTTTGAAAACAAAAATCGGTCGACAAATCCATAGTGTCTGCGACATCTCTCCTGTTTTTTACAGTTCTTTCATCATATTTTCCACCAGGTTTACCGTGTGGCGGATGGCTTCTTTTTCAAAAGCCGGATAATCCATATGCGCGCTGTCGTCTGCCTTATCCGAAATCGCGCGGATAACCAGATATGGAATTTTGTTTAAATAAGCGGCCTGCCCAATGGCTGCTCCTTCCATTTCTGTACAGAAGCCCTCTGTATTCTGAATAATGTTTTCTTTTGTCTCACGGTCAGCCACAAACTGGTCCCCGCTTGCCACTCTTCCTTCAAACACCTGAATCTCCGGGTTCACTCTGCGGCATACTTCTGCAGCCAGTTTCCGAAGTCCTTCATCTGCCTGGAAAGCCAGGGTATCCATACGCGGAACCTGACCGATGGCATAGCCAAATTCTCTTGCGTCTACATCATGCTGCATGGTATCTGTGGATAATACAATATCCCCGATGTTAATTTCTGCTTTCAGAGAACCTGCAATACCTGTGTTAATAACTGCTTCCACTTCAAATTTATCTGCCAGAATCTGTGTGCAGATACCCGCATTGACTTTTCCGATTCCGGAACGAACTACTACAACCTCATGTCCGCTTAACTTTCCGCTGAAAAACTCCATGCCTGCTCTTTCCAATACGGAAACTTCTGTCATCTTGTCTTTTAAAATCGCCACTTCTTCTTCCATGGCTCCGATAATTCCAATTTTGTTCATGTCTTTTACCTCATCTTCTGGATTTCATAATGTCCTTATTGTACACTGTTTTTCTTTTTTTGGCTACACTTTCCTTTACCTTTCAAAACAGCCATGCTATAATGCTTTTGGAAACTTTTGAAAGAAAACAAAGGAGGACATCAGCATGGCTGTATACAAAACAAAAGGCGTATGTTCACGCTCTATTGAATTTGAAATAGAAAACGATACGGTAAAATCCGTAAAATTTAACGGTGGCTGCAATGGCAACACCCAGGGAATCGCAAGCCTTGTAAAAGGCATGAAAGTAGACGATGTCATCACCAGATTAAAAGGAACAGACTGTAACGGCAGAGGCACTTCATGTCCGGATCAGCTGGCCAGAGCGCTGGAAGAAGCAATGGCACAGTAATAGCTGCCGCAGAATGATACCGCCCGGTACATTCTGCGGTATCTTTTTGCCTAATTTCCCCATGGAACCTCTTCTGCCCGAACTTCACCGGTGTACATATTCACATAATAGCGAAGCCCGAAATCCGTAACCGTTCCTTCCGAGGTACTGTAAATTTTGTACTGAATAAACATATGGCTCTGTCCGTCGTCAGAAACCCTGTCATACACCACGGTTACCTCATAAGGAACGTCTGCGGTTCCCTGGTACGTCTCGATTCCTTCCTCCATCGTGGCATAAAAATTCCCTTTTGCATTGTACTGCATTGTGCAGGAGGGATAATACATGGAAAGCACCTCCTCATATAATTTCCCATAGGCATCTTCCACCTTTTCATAAGGCACCGCCTGCTTCGGCTCTTCTTTCGGTTTCTCTTCTTCCTGTGTGAAACTCCTGCCCTCTCCGGCCAAGAGCACCGCATTGGAAATCTCTGTCCGAAGATTCTGCAGCTCTGCTTTTCCGGGAATGGTAAATCCCAAAGCCGTCACGGCCGCAATGCCGTAAAAAAGCAGCAGCGTAAAACCGCCTGCAATACTTTTATCCGGATACCGTACCTTATACCGAATCAGATTGCTGATACCCAGACCCCCTATATAAATCCCTGCCAGACACAGCAAAAGATAGCCAAAAGCGGAAGCCATTTGCCTGCACGGATACCCCCTGCTTTTGCAAAGGAAAAGAACCGTGACTCCCGCTGCTGCCAACACACCATATAAGATGAGAAAAACCTTCGTCCATTCCCGTTTTTTCATGTCTCTTTCTCTCCTTTATTCCATTATCTCAAAGAAAATCAAACAGCCTCATTTCAAGTTTATGCTTCTAAAACAAGCGGATGGTACCGTATTCTCCGTCAAAGCCGGGGTGACGCTCCACCTGCCCCCGTCTCAGACGGCTGATACCTTCTGCAATCCTCGTACCTGCCGCACTCTGGATATCCTCCATTGGAACATTCCTGAGAATCTCAAATTCCGTTCCCAGGGTTCTGAGCATATGATGAAATTCTTTCTGCACTTTTACACCAGGAGAAGAATATCCCATTGCCTCAGCAATGACTTCCGGAAGAGGCATAAGATTCTCAAAAGGTTTCCTGCTGCTGTCCCAATAACCTTCCGAACGGTCTGCAAGAACTTCTACCCGATGTTCCACACCTATGGTAATCTTTTTTCCGCACACGGGGCATTTTCCACCATAAGCCTTTGTCTGGTCAGGAGTCAGACAGAGATGACATTTTCGATGTCCGTCATAATGGTACTTTCCCTCCTCCGGGAAAAATTCAATGGTTCCGTATAAACCTTCTCCTGTTTCTATGGCTTTTTTCAAATTCGCATAAGAAGGTTCTATTTCCAGCAGATTTGCCTCACGTCCCAGCTTACCGGGAGAATGGGCATCAGAATTGGAAATCAGCTGATAGTTATCCAGGCCAGAAACTCTCCAGTTCATAGGCGGGTCAGAAGACAAGCCGGTTTCCACCGCGTGGACAAAGGGCGTCAAATCTCCAAAACATTCCTCTACGGAATCAAAACCGGAAAAGGCTCCAAACATGGCAAAATGCGGAGTCCAGATGTGTGCCGGTACATAAATCCCCTCCGGCGTGGTTTCCAGCATAATTTCCAGAAGGTCTCTGCAGTCCAGACCCAGAATGGGCCGCCCGTCGGAGTGAATATTTCCAATCAATTCCAATCTGGCAGACAGCATGTCCGCCGCTTCCAGCCCGGGAAGCAGAAGCAGGCTGTGTACTTTTCGCACCTTATCCTTCTTTTTGTAGATAGAACTGATTTCTCCGGACAATACAAATCGCGGATCTATGGTGTCCGGCGTATTTTCATCCTGTATCCGGTATTCCTTTTTCAGCCTGTAAAGCCCTTCTTCTGCTGGTTCCAGCTTCTCTTTCAGTTCTTCTCTCCAGACGGGATGGGTAAAATCTCCGGTTCCGATAATGTGAATCCCCTTTTTTCTGGCCCAAAGGTCCAGATGCTCCAGGTCACTTTCCTTGCTGGTGGCTCTGGAAAACCGGGAATGTATATGTAAATCTGATATCAACATGAATATGCTCTCCTTATGATGTTTGAATCTTGCTTTTCTTCATTCCTGCTCTTATACTATATTATAGTATCAAAACGGAGGCTTCACAATTATGAATAAAAATTCTTCTGCTACACTTATGACAAACGGGCCTATCTGGAAAAGAATTATCGCCTTTGCCATTCCCCTTTTCTTCGGAAATCTGTTTCAGCAGCTTTATAACACTGCGGATTCGCTGATTGTAGGAAATTTCCTGGGAAGCAGCGCTCTGGCTGCGGTCAGTTCTTCCGGAAACCTGATTTTTCTTATGGTGGGATTCTTTAACGGTATCGCCATCGGCGCCGGAGTCGTGGTAGCAAAATATTTCGGTGCAAAAAAATTTGATATGGTGCAGAGAGCCATACATACCATTGTGGCTCTGGGCATTGTATCCGGTCTTTTGCTGACGGTCGTAGGTGTTCTGGCCGCTCCTCAGATTCTGGTGCTTATGGGAACACCGGCTGACGTACTGCCAAACTCGGTGACCTACTTCCGCATTTACTTCTGCGGCTCACTGGCCTTTGTCATGTACAATTTTCTGGTGGGAATTTTACAGTCTGTGGGCGACAGCAAGCACCCCCTGATTTATTTGATTATTTCTTCTATTATTAATATTGTACTGGATTTGGTTCTGGTGGCAGGTTTTCATTTCGGTGTGGGCGCGGCTGCTCTGGCAACGATTATTTCCCAGTTTATCAGCGCTTTCCTCTGCCTGCGCCAGCTTTTGAAAAGTCCCCGGGAATACCGGGTACATCTTTCCAATATTCGCATAGACTGGCTCATGTTAAAACAGATTATCAGCAATGGTCTTCCTGCGGGGCTGCAGAACTCTATCATTTCTCTGGCAAATGTAGTGGTACAGTCCAACATTAACAAATTCGGACAAATGGCCGTGGCCGGCTGCGGTTCTTATTCTAAGATTGAGGGATTCGGCTTTCTCCCCATTACCTGCTTTGCCATGGCTTTAACAACTTTTATCAGCCAGAATCTTGGGGCAAAAGAATACCAGCGGGCAAAAAAAGGCGCCGTATTTGGCGTCATCTGCTCTATCAGCATTGCAGAACTGGTAGGTGTGCTGATTTACTTTTTCTCCCCTTACTTTATTGCTGCCTTTAACGCTACACCGCAGGTGGTTTCTTACGGTGTAGCCCAGGCTCATGTGGTCACACTGTTTTATTTTCTCCTTGCCTTTTCCCACTGTATGGCGGGAATTCTGCGAGGTGCGGGAAAGTCTACTGTTCCCATGTTTGTTATGCTGGTGTGCTGGTGCATTATCCGCGTAACCTATATTTCCGTTGCCGTGAAATTTATTCCCGATATAAGAGTCATCTTCTGGGCTTATCCCCTCACCTGGACTTTAAGCTCCATTGCCTTTATCCTGTATTTTGTAAAATCGGACTGGCTTCACGGACTGGAAAAACAGACAGATTTCTAAATCTTTTCCAAAAAACAGTCACAAAGAGGGTAGTTGCTTTCTGTTATTTTATGCAGCTGCCCTCTATATTTCTCATCTATCCCATTTATCACAAAGCGTATTAATCTGGTCGGCAAATTTCGCCAAATCCTTGTTGCTTCCTCCTTCATTGTGACGAATAACTGCCATAAGCCTCTGCCCTGCTGCCACAAGTCTGGCAAATACTCCTGCTGCTTTCCTGGTTTTGGCTTTCTCCCGTGCATGCGTTACCACAACACCCACGGTTTCCTTCACAATCTCATTGGTCAGTAAGTCTACTTCCGTTCCGCTGTAAGGCGCCATAGCCGAATATCCCAGTTCGTTTTCCAGACGCTGTGCAAAAATGTCACATACCTGGTCATCTCCATGAGCCACAAACACTCTCTGCGGTTTCTCTTGAAAAGACGCCGCCCATTTCATTAATCCTTCATTATCTGCATGACCGCTGATGCCGGGCAAACGGACAATTTCTGCGTTGACATGAATATCTTCTCCAAAAAGACGGACATCCTTTGCCCCTTCTACCAATGCCCTTCCCAGGGTATTAATAGCCTGATATCCCACAAATAAAATCGTAGATTCCCGTCTCCAGAGATTATGTTTCAGGTGATGTTTGATACGTCCGGCATCACACATACCACTGGCAGACAAAATGACTTTAGGATGTTCATTAAAGTTAATGGCTCTGGATTCGTCACTGGTAATGGACAGCTTCAAGCCCGGAAATGTTATAGGGTTGATGCCCTTATTGATTAACTCCATCGCTTCTTCGTCATAACACTCTTTGTAGTGGTCCTTAAAAATACTGGTAGCCTGAACAGCCAGCGGACTGTCTACATAAACCTCAAATCCCGCGTACTCCGGGAGCAGGTTATCTTCTTTGATTTTCCTGAAAAAGTATAGCATTTCCTGCGTTCTGCCTACTGCAAAAGAAGGAATCACTACATTTCCGCCTCTTGCAAACGTTTTCCTCAAGATGTTTACCAGTTCATTGACATAATCCGGCTTTTCTCCATGACTTCTGTCTCCATAAGTGGATTCCATAATCACATAATCCGCACTTTCCAGATATTCCGGGTCTTTAATCAAAGGCTGTTCTGTATTTCCAATATCTCCGGAAAATACCAGTTTCCGTTCTTCATCCTCTTCCTGAATCCAAAGTTCAATGCTGGAAGAACCAAGCAAATGCCCGGCATCTGTAAACCGCACTTTAATTCCCTCTGCCAGTTGAATCTCGGTACTGTAATTGCATGGAACGAACTGTTGAATCACCCCTAACGCATCTTCCATGGTGTAGGCCGGCACAAATTCCGGCTGCCCGTTTCTTCTGGCTTTTCGGTTTCTCCACTCTGCCTCAAACATCTGAATATGTGCACTGTCACGAAGCATAATGTCACACAAATCACAGGTCGCTGCCGTTGCATAAATCGGTCCCCTGAATCCTCTTGCATAAGCCAGAGGAAAATCACCGGAGTGGTCAATATGCGCATGGGTCAGCAGTGCAAAATCCAAGTCTGAAAACGCTACCGGAATATCCTGATTTTCATACTGGTCCGGCCCCTGTTCCATACCACAGTCAACAATAAATTTCTTCCCCGCTGCTTCCAGGTAATAACAACTTCCCGTCACCTCATGAGCAGCCCCTATAAAAGTCAGTCTCATAAGAAAACCCCCTTTGTGGTAAAATGAATATTGCTATACTCATTATACCCCAACAAAGAGGGTTTTGACAGAAATTTATTAAGTTTTTAGAAAGAAATAAGCTGAGTTTTAAAATTGTTGTGAATTAATAGACAGTTTGCGAAGAGGGTGTGGATTTCTCTAAAAATACAAAGTCCATTAGTTAATTAAAATACCATCAGTAACCGGCATTTGACTTTCTGAAGCACCATTCTTTTGCGCTACACATGCTGCCTTTACTCGATAATAATATCCTTTTGTTACCGATACATTATAACTCTTTGTTAATAATGAAGTATTATATGCAGTATTAGAAAACGACTTCACATTTATCCAAGAACCATTTGAATATCTCTGTAAAGTTAACTCTAAAATCATTTTATCACAAACAACACTTCCTATAACTGCTCCATATACATTGACACTACCTCCACCATTATTTGTCACACTAGCAGTTCCTCTATTTAATAACTTTCCCCTTGTAATGCCTTCAAGTGAAACGGTTGAACTAGGAGTTTCAAGCAATTTAGAATCATCTATACTTTTTGCTTGCACGACATCTGCTTTCATACTAATATTAGTCATAACTAATACCATAGTCAATAGTGCTACTATTTTTTTTACTCTTTTCATTTTTACTCCTTTTCCTTAATACATAATTTTTTCAGCTATTTTTTTCATCTCTTCCACACTTATTTTCCCTAATACCTCATAATAGACATTTTTATATTTCCATTGTAGCATATATGTATTTTTCTCATCATTTTCTTCTATTTCCCACAACTTCACCTCAAGATTTGGCGTCAAAGTACTAACGATACTGTCTACATACCTTCCACTATCACCTGATGAAAGCTTACTTGATTGCTTATCACTAGCGTAAATCAACCAGCTTATGAGTTCACCATTATAATTATATTGAAAAATAGCTATTTGAGCTTCCGCATCAATACTACAAATTTCGTATTTCAATCCGCTAGGTTTGTAAAACAACTGTGGCAATGTTATACCAAAAGTATCCTCAATATTTTTAAACGCTTCCGCCTCTGTCCTATTAGACTGAACAACATCGCTATTATTAACTTTTGTACTCACATCATTCCCAACTAACCTATTCACTTCCTGCATAACATAAGTTCTGTTCGCTTCGCTGCTCATGCTGACGCCGAAAATTCCAATCAACGTCACAGCCGCATAAGCCGCATATTTCATCACTCTCCTTCTCCAATATCCTTTTTCTTTCCTGTAGACATTCCTGTCTTTCTTCTTTTCCATATTCAGTTTTTCTTCTCTTAATTTTTCTTCTTTTGTACTTTTTTCTCTATCATCTACATTTACATTGCTTGCAGAATTGTCCGCCTCTGTAAAAAATCCCTGCTCTCTGGCTTTGCTCATCAACCGCTGGAACTTTTCTTCTGTCGGCTTCCAGTCTTCGGAATCAGGAATACTGTCCAGTTCTTTTTCAATATCTGCAGCCTCTTCCAGAAATCGTCCATGAATCCACTGGTTAAACTCCTCATCACTTAATTCCCGGGGTAAAGAAGATATTTTATCGTTTTTATTTTCTTTTAATTTACCCATGAAACTCCTATCTTTCCTTGACTTTTCCTGACAAGTGTATCATATTATCTTATAGTTACTATTATGAACCAATCAGGAGGCACACCATGAAACATATCGTACTTACCGGTGGAGGTACTGCCGGACACGTTACCCCGAATATAGCTATGATTCCACGTTTAAAAGAACTGGGATATCAAATTTCTTATATCGGTTCTTATGAAGGAATCGAAAAAAAGCTCATCGAAGAACTGGGAATTCCCTATTATGGCATTTCCTCAGGTAAGCTGAGACGTTATTTTGATGTAAAGAACTTCACTGACCCGTTCAAAGTTATGAAAGGTTTCCTTGAAGCAAAAAAACTTATGAAACAATTAAAACCCGATGTTGTATTTTCCAAAGGGGGATTTGTAACTGTCCCTGTGGTAATTGCCGCAAGCAGGAAAAAAATCCCTACTTTTATTCATGAATCGGACATGACACCGGGACTTGCTAATAAACTTTCCATTCCTTTTGCAACCAAAGTCTGCTGTAATTTTCCTGAAACTGTAGAGCACCTTCCGGCTTCCAAGGCTGTCCTTACCGGTACGCCTATCCGCCAGGAATTATTGTCCGGAAACCCTGACCGTGCAAGGAAATTCACGGGACTGACCTCTGATAAACCAGTGATTATGATTATCGGAGGAAGTCTAGGGGCCGCTGCTGTCAATGACGCTGTACGGACTGTCCTTCCTGAACTTTTGAAAGATTTCCAGATTGTTCACCTTTGCGGAAAAGGCAAACTGGACGAATCCCTAAAAGAGACCAAAGGATATGTACAATATGAATACATCAAAAAAGAACTGGCCGATTTATTCGCTCTGGCTGATCTTGTAATTTCCCGCGCAGGCGCCAACGCCATCTGCGAGCTCAGCGCATTGAATAAACCAAATCTTTTGATTCCGCTTTCTGCCCGCGCAAGCCGCGGAGACCAGATTCTAAATGCACGTTCCTTTGAACATCTGGGTTACAGTAAAGTTCTGGAAGAAGAAGAACTTACAAACGAAGCTCTTTTAGACGCTGTTCGCGATTTATATGAAAACCGCGAAACTTATATGATGGCCATGTCTTCCAGCAAACAACAGAACTCTATCGAGCAGATTGTTCAATTATTTGAGAATGCAGTGAACAAATAATCTAGAGATTTTCAAATTGTTCTCTGTAATATTTGTTTATCCAAACTTTTATCCTGTGTCTCTTGGCTCTCAGACTTTCTATAGAGATGCCAAGAGAACGGGCTGTTTCTTCTGCACTTTCTCCTTCCACATTCATTCGCATAACAATTTCGTACCAGGTGCTGTTCTTTTTTGCCAAATCTTCAAATAGTCTCCCTGTAAGCTCGTTCAATGCCATTCTACGAGTCACCTCATCTTCCGCAGACTTGTACATGCCATTTCTGTCGGAAATCCAAGGAACATTTTCTATCCGAAGTCCATTTTCATCTTGTGAAGGTACTGCTGTTGTTTCATGTACCTGATACGACTTCCTGCAAAAATCTATTGCCTTCCTTTTTCCGTTTACCAACAGCCACTGTTTATAATACTTCGCTTCCATGGTATCCGCTTTATCCAAGAAAGCGAGAAATACCTCCTGGCAAACATCTTCCGAAAAGCCTTCATCCCGCAGTACGTTATATACAACTTTTTTCACCAGCTGATAATATTGATGATAGATTTCGTGAAATTTTTCCTCTGTCATCTCAGTATATCCAACTTTATTTCATAGAAAACTTCGCCAAGATATCGTCTCTATCTTCCGAAGTTAAAGTGCCTGCGTTCCATGTAATTCCTGCGTTATCTCCCTTGTACCGGGGAATCAGGTGCATATGAAAATGGAATACAGTCTGCCCCGCTGCTTCTCCATTGTTCTGCACCACATTATAACCGTCGCAGTCCACAACCTCCTTCATTTTCGTAATTACTTTTTTTGCAAGAATCATAGCATGTCCTGCAGTTTCATCCGGTAATTCATATAAGTTTTCATAATGAGCTTTGGGCAAGATAAGCGCATGACCTTTATTGGCCGGCCCCAAGTCCAGAATCACTCTGAACTCCTCATCCTCATACAAAGTGGCAGATGGAATTTCTCCGTTTGCAATTTTGCAAAAAATACAGTCCTTCATTTTTATATCTCCTTTCACTAATATATCCGAATTTGGAACGGATATTATTACTCCTCTTTTGTCGAATTTTGACTTTTTTTGTTACATGAAATTCGTTGCTATTTAAAATTATCGGTGATACACTACTATTGAAAAAAAGAAAGGGGTTTTTACTTTATGTCTTCACCAAATACTACTCCTGATTATAAAACATTATATCAGGAACTTCAGGCACAGCACCAATTCACTTTATCACAAATTTCTCATGAAATCAGAAACCCGGTAGCACTGATAAACAGTTTTCTGCAGCTTTTGGAAAGTCATCATCCGGAAATTTCCCAGGACTACTGTTGGAATAAAATCATGGAAAATATGGACTTTTTAAAAACCCTGCTGGACGAATTTCCCTCTTTCAATAATTCGGGAAAGCTTCGTATGCAGAAATTAGAACTTACATCCTTGTTTCGTGAAATCGTTACTTCTGTTACACCTGCCTGCCAAAAACAGGATATCTGTATCTCCCTGGAAATAGTTTCCCCTATTCCCTTAGTATATGCAGACAAAACCAAAATCCAGCAGCTCATTTTAAATCTGCTCCGAAATTCTATGGAGGCAATGAGTACAAAGGGCTCCATCATCTGCACCTTACAGTCCGATGAAAAGAATGTACATATATCCGTGAAAGATACCGGTGAAGGTATTCCCGATGACTATCGAAATACTCTCTTTGAACCGTTCATCACCCATAAGCAGGAGGGAACCGGGCTTGGATTAGCCATATGCAAGCGTATTGTCCTGGCCCATAACGGCACCATTTCCTATACCTCTATGCCTCACAAGGGAACCGAGTTTGAAATTCTTCTTCCGGTTGCCTGACACCCCTCAAAAGACTCGTTTTCGTGGTCTCCGATAAAGCAGCAGTCCCAGGAAAAATCCACAGATAAATCCTCCAAAATGAGCAGCGTTGTCTACTCCTGTACTGGTAACACCGAAGTAGAGACTCAGCGCTGCCATAAGCAAAAGCTGCCTTGTCGTAAAATTTTCAATTTTTCCTTTATTGATAAGCACCACATAGATGAGTGCGCCAATAACGGCAAATACTGCACCTGACGCTCCTGCAGAAACGAAATATTCTCCATTCTGCAGTTCCAACCATAAAGAAAGACAGTTGGCTCCAAATCCTCCCAGCAAATAGACCAGAAAATATCGCACTTTTCCTACATTACGTTCCAGACAATCTCCCAAAAAGAGAAGGACCAGCATATTATTTCCCAAATGCTGTATTCCAAAATGCAGAAACATAGAAGTTATCAGACGATAATATTCTCCCTGCTGAAAAATATCAGGGGCATACATAGCGCCCCAACGGAGCATATGATTGGTATCTAACGCTGATCCGGTTACTTCCACTCCCAGAAATACCAACAAATTAAGAATAATAAGTCCCGTATTAACCGGCACTCTTTTTCTTTGTCGGAGAAACTGCCGGATTTCTTCTCCTGTCCCTGACGCAGGCGGCTGCCTGTATCTGTTATTTTGTTCCATTTTTTCCGCCTTTTCGTTTTATATAAACATTTGCAGTATTAATGTATTAACATTATAGAACTTTTTATTTCTCAATGCAAGATATACCAAAGTATACTATGAGCAATAATAGCAAAAGCGGCTTTCTGCAAAAACAATGATACTTTTATCTTCCAAAAGATATTCCTCTTCCGGATTAATATATCTGCCGTTTAAAAGAGTTCCATTTCTGGAGTTTAAGTCAATAAGAAAATCCCCTTCCGTCTTTCTTACAATTTTTGCATGAATGCGGCTGATAGTGGCAACATTCAGCCATATATCCACACAATCTTTTTTCTTTCCTATTACGTTCACTTCTTTCTGCAGGAAATACTGTCTGCCAAATTCATTATCATCCTGCTGCAGATAAGGCACTGCGGCATTTTCCCCATGCAGTACCACCGTTTTTCCCACTTCTTCCTGCTCTTCTTTTTCCTGCAGCGGCATTTCTATTTTCTCCGCTTCATCTTCTGCCGGTTCCCCTTCCCAGGAAGATATACTTTTTTTCTTTTCCACCCGTACACCTTTTCGAAGCAAATACCATACTGCTGCTCCCCCTCCTATTACCGCCAGGAGCGCAACTGCTCCAAGACAAAGATATCCCACAGATATATTTGTAAAGTTCCGTATTGCCAGAAACAAAACGATCAAAAGAATCATTCCGGTACAGGCAAGAACCTTTTCTCTCAAGGAAATCCCCTGTTCCTCCTCTTCTTCTGTATTATAAAAATCATCCAGAATTTTCTGTCGTTCCTTTTCTTTCTCAGTTTCCTCCTCATACACAGGATTTTCCCGCCATTCGTCCTTTTTTTCCTGAACTTCCGTATAAATATATGTTTTTAACGTTTCTGTCCGCAGTCCGCTTTCTACAGATTCTTTATATACCCCGTATCCCAGGGTTACAGCCGCCTCATCCTGATGGTCAATGCGCGGAAGAATGTATTCTGTCAAATTCTGAAATTCCAGATCCGCCATCCTGCTGCCTTGGGGAAACCAAATAAAAAGATATGCTCCACTGTCCAGATTTCGATATATATAAGAAGGATGCAGCAGCAGAAAATCTCTGTTCATTAAATACTCATCCAGATTTTCCATTACCCGGACAACCGCCAAAAACAATTCCTCCAAATCCTTTCTCTTAAACTTTTTATTTTCAAATAAATTACACAAGGTCTGACCCCCTGTAATTTCATAATAAAAAAATTCCTTTCCGTCTATTTTTTGTATCTTACAGGAACAGAGACCTACTATCTGGTTTTCCAATAAAATGTGGGTTTGATATGTATTCTGAAATTCTTCATCTGGTTCCTGCAGAACAAGATAGCTGCAACTCATGCTTCTCTTATAGGAAACCTCCACGTACTTTGCCTCCTCTCCCTATCCTTCAAAAGTATCCCGTATTTTTCTGGCTCTCTGTACTTTTTCTATAAACAATACAGGACGAACTACTTTACTTTTTATCACCTCTGACTGCTTCCATTCCAAATTTTGAAAAGGTATCTGCAGTCTGTTTTCCGCCGATACCGTAATTTCCCGTTTACTGCCGGACACACGGTATGCCTTTCCTGTGCTCTGCCCTTTTCTTTTCGCCTCTCCCACACCGTCATAAATCCTGCTAACCGCTTTCCCACTCCCATACACAGCAGCTTCCACGCCATCCGCTGTATTTATTATCTTTTCCATGCTTCCCACAACCAAGAGCAGGGATGCAAAAATCACCAACAGCCATACACCACTTATCATAGCCATTTCTACCGTGCAGCTTCCTCTCAGCTTAAAGTTTTTTAAATTCCCAGCCATACTCTTCCACCTGCCATTCCCAGGAATAAAAAAGGCGCAAAAGCTATCTGTTTCTTTCTTCCGCCTTTGTGCCTCAACAATGTGTACAATGCTGCAGCACCGGCTCCTATACTGGCAGTAAAAAGAATTCCCATCGTTTCCCAAAATCCTATAGATACTCCCATAATAAGTACCAGAAGTCCATCCCCGTATCCCACCGCTTCCTGAGATAATTTCCCCATACAAAGCATGAGAAGACCTGGAAGACTGCCCAAAACACTTTGTACCATCCATACGCTTCTTTGACTATCTGCAGTGCTGTACTCCCATATTCCATACCCCACTGCAATTCCTGCATATAATATAAATTTCCACATGGAAATTTTCTTTTCTCTATAATCCTCTGCGCTGCACAGCCCCAACATAAGCATATGCAGTATCCATTTTTCCATCATGAATGTCCCCCTCCACATCTGGTACATACTTTCAGATTTTTTAACTCCGATTTTTTTATAAGTTTTACATGTCTGGTAAGCCCACTGCATTGACTGCTGCTGTGATAGTGACTTCCGCTTTCCGTGATATAAACATTTCCGCGGACAGGTTCTCCGCCCCAGCACTTGTCACATTTATGATAAGATTCTCCATACTGATTTTTTCTCTCTTCCAAACGGTCGCTGGACACCTGCTCCAGAGAAAGGTGCAGATAGCTGCAGGACTGACTTTCATGATATACACTCTCCCATTCCGTCACATACACCATCTCTTCACTTTTACCTGTTCCATATTTCTCTCCGTTGTAACCGACCCAGGCTCTTGCCGCTCCTTCCGCCTTTATCCTTACCGGAAAACTTCTGAAAATATCTGCTGGCATATGATACAGAAAAACAGCTTCTAAAGAAACTATATCCCCTTCATAAGCAGAGCCCAAAAGACTGATACCCTGTATACCTCCTGCTATTTGAGGCAACGATTCCTTTTTCAGCACTTCTCTGACTTTTCTGGTTCCATAAGCCATACAAATCCCGTCATCCACCACACCTACCGGAGATTCCCTGTCCCCGGAAATACAATAGGCATACATACCCAATTCCTTTGCCCCTTCACACAAGGCCGTCTGCACCAGAACAGTTGTATGATATAAATCCAACATTCCGGCAATCATCGTTATGGCAAAAAAGAAAAGAGGCAGAATAAAAGCACTTTCTACAGTGATGCTCCCTTTACGCCAAAGAAACCGTTCCTCCTCATTCCATATTTTCATCTGTCTGCGTATCCGCACCATACTCTGCCCTTCTTTCTTACTTTTACATATCATATGTATAAAATCTGTCTGCCTGCCAGGTCATATTGTTTGGACCTTTTATCAGAAAAGATAAGGAAACCGCATCCACACAAACATCAAAGCGGAAGTTTTCCCGTCCTTCTGTTTTACATATATTTTGTTCTATCATATCCATAGTTCTCATAAGGCTCTTTTCCTTTGGTGCAAATGTAAACAAAATGCGAAGATACTCCTCATAATCCTGCCCTCTTCCACCTGTAATGGAAGTATTTTGATTCAGATTTTCCAACTGTGTCTTCCAGGCTGTGCTATCCTTTATCAATGGCACTTTTCCGCCAGACAGCAGAATCCTCACATCTGACAAACTTTCCACATAAGCCCAGCCTGCTGCCAGCACACCCTGCACCAGTTCCATGCCTTCCGGTATCAAAAGAAGAAACGACAAAGCTGCTGCACAAGCCTCCAGTTCTGCCCGCTTCTGCGCATCCGTATACAAAAATGCCAGATTGGCCGGTTCCCGAATGAGTAAAAGCCTGTTTACTACATAGGATAAATTTTCTTTATCACTTGCTTTTCCACCTAGTACATACTCTGCCTGATAATCCAGGGCACCTTCCTTTCCCGGTTCTGTAAAAGTACCCAGCTTTTCCAACACATACTCCTGTATCAGCAGTTTATCCGTCACAGAACTTTTCACATCCATCTGAGCAAAATCTCCCTGACCGGTTTCTATGGTTCTGTGAGAAAGAACTTCCCCCAGCGGCTGCACTTTTTCTGACACCTGGGTATCTGCAGGCAGCACCAATCCCAGAAATCCATTGTTTTTCAAACTTTTTATAATCTCCAGAGGATTGTTTTCTGCTGAAATCCCTTCCATGGGTGCAGCATTTTCCGGAACTGTTTCTTCCATGCCCTGTGCCTGAATCTCCTCCTGCTGCTGGAGGATTGTTCTGTTTTCTTCCAATTTATCTTTTAATTTTTCTATACCTGCAGCTCCAAGATTGCCTTTCATATACCGAATTATCTGCTGTTCTACCGCTTTGCCTTTTCTGTCTGAGGCAAGGCGAAAGCCCTCCGCCCCACAAGCCTGTATACTGCACCTTGTCATGCCGGAAGATAATACCGGCTTGGCATAATGCTCTGCCTGACTAATCATCTGTCCGATATCCAGTTTTCCGGTGCCATATCCGGCGTCAAGAAAGAACAGATTGTACGTTTCCAGAAGTTCCTTATCGTATTCTGAAAAAAGAGAGTACAAAGCTGTATCTATTCCATTGACAGACTGTACTCTGGCACAGGCTGTCTGCGACGCACGGATAGTCACCGCTATCAAGGGCAGAAAGGCCAGAAGCATCAGGCTCATGGCGATTGTCATACTTCCTTTTTGCTTCATGCCTTCACCGCCTTATATACTATTGCTTTGTTTTGTGATTTTTGAAAGAATATTTTTTACCAGACTATTGAGCTGCTCTTTAAAGATGATGACAAGACCGATTAATATAACTATAAATCTAGCCCCATCTCTGGAAACCGCATGGATACTGGGCGTAACCACAGCCTCCTGCATGCACCTTGGTCATTTTATCTATTAAATAAAGAAATACGGCAACCTTAATTTCCCAATCAAGCCACCGTATTGTCCATAATTTTCTATTTTATTTTTATATGTTTATTTCTTTTCTAGCTGCAATTTTAATCTTTCAATCTCTTTTAAAAGTTCTTCATTTTGTAATGTTAATTTTATATTTTCCTTCTTAAGCTTGGTAACTGCAATCTTCAATGTATTTAACTTTTCTTCCATAACTTTATCAACAATAATCTGCTTCGGATTATAACACGCACCTTGTTCCCTATATGCCTTATCTAGTGCTGTCCTAACTTCTATATTTCTGTAAAAAAGTGTTTTAGAAAATCCTGTTTTTCTTATCAGTGCAGCCATTGTCACTTTTTCTTTTCTATCCAGCATATTTTGAATTTCTTGCTTTGCAATCTCAGCTTTAACCTTACTTTTTTCTTGACTAATAGCGACTATTTTGTCGTATTTCATTTTCTCTTTTCTCCTTTCCTAAAATCCCACACACCTCTCTCAACCTTTGATTCTCCTCAAGCAACTTCCTCTTCTCTAACTCCAGCTGTAAAATTTGTTTTTGTTGTTTTATCATCTTTTCTTCTATCTCTTGTTGAGTACACATCGAAGTAAGGTTATTTTTATAACACTGATTCTGCTTTCGAATTGCTTCATACAAAATTTCACGAACAAGTTTATTTTTGTAAAAGAATGAATTTGAAAATCCAGTATATCTTTGTAATGCTGCTACCGTAACTCTTTCACCATTTTCTATCATTCTTTCAATCTCTTTTTCCACGATACGGGCATTTTGCTTACCAATTTTCTGATTCATTTCAACTACTTTATCGTATTTCATGCCGTCCATCCTCACTTATATTTCTTTCTGAAGATTCCGGTTGATTACTTGTAGTTCTTGATTTTCAACTCTCAGTTTCACCATTTCCAAATTAAGTTTTCGCAATTTTTGTTGCAAATCTTCGATTTCCATCACGCTGTCAAAGTTTATTTTTAACATACGCTGTTGCCTGTATCTAGCATCATCAAGTGACTTTCTAATGTCTTTATTCACATAAAAATTTGCTCTTGATAATTTTGTTCTCTTGGCAAGCTCGGCAACGGTAATCCATTCCCCTTCTCTCAGCATTTCCTCTATTGCCCTAAGTGCCACTTCCGTATTCTGTCTTGATCTTTCTTTACTTATCTCTACAATCTTATCGTACTTCATATCAGATACCTTTTCCTTTAATTATAATTTTTTCAGCATGGAAAGCTCTTTCTTTTTAATCCTGCTTTTTAGTTTCTCCACTTGAACCTTAAGTTCCTCTATCTGACCTCGCAATTCCTCGTTTTCCTGAGACAAACTTCGGTTTCTGACCTTATATTCCATGATATCCATCTGCAGTGCCTCGGTGTTGTCATTCTTTGAATCTTTACTCTCACTCCAAATTCTTCGACATGATACATTGGGCGATTGCACGGCTGCATCCAACCTGCTTCTCACTTCTGGATTTTTATAAAAGAACCCTCTTGATAAGCCAGTTTTTTTCACCAGCAGAGTTACCGATGGATATTCCCCCCTTTCTATCAACTGTTCTATAGCCATCGTGGCCAGCTTAATTTTCTGCTCACTTTCGATCCGATTCACGGCTATCATCTTTTCATAATTCATATCCATCCCATCCTTTTATTATGTCCATTAATATAAGGTCCATTTTTTCTCTGGTTTTTCTCGTTTCATCAGCCATAACTTTATTCCCGATTCTCCGGTAGTGGTGGACACTCTGTAATGTTTTATGTCCAAGTAGTCTTGCTATCATCCAATCCTCGATATGAAGCTCGGTCAATTTTTTCCCATAACAGTGTCTAAAAATATGTGTCCCGAATTTCAGCAGTTCCCCATTATCATCCCGTATATCTTTCTGCCGGATCATCCTCATAACTTGTGCCTGGATCATTCCATATTGATATGGTTTCGTGGGATCATCTTTTTTTACAAAAACATATTCTGTTTCCCCGTAACGCTCTTTGGTATATTCCATGGCTTTTAAAATCAAGCGCCCCACCTCATTACTAACTGCCTTTTCATAAGTAATGGATTTCACTTGATCAATCCGGACAAAATATCTCCCTTCTTTCTCTCTAAGACAATCCATTCTTAAAGTAAGCGTATCGGAAATGCGTGTTCCCAAAAGCTGGTGAACGATCAATGCCCTGGCTATCTGCTCGTCCATATTAAAAATGTGGGAATTCAATCGCTTAATTGTAGCATCTGAATAAAATTTAAACTGATATCGTGGTGTACTTGGAAAATCATTATTTAAGAAAAGTTGCAGAAGATGCCTTCTCTCATATATATTCCCCACATCTTCAATCACACGTTTTAAGCCATACAGATCGGAACGATAGTTCTTTCTTTCGGTTGTCTCCGTCTGTAAGTATATCAAATAGTCTTCAATATCTTCTCGACTCAATTCCTGTAATGATTCCAGCTCTGGCTTTCTTACATTTAAAAAGCGGCTAAATCTCTTTACTGCAGTCATCTCTGAATGTATTGTGCCAAGTGCGGAATATTTTAAATGTAAGAATATGGTTCTTTTTACCTCTTCTCTGATATCCGGCTGTAAAATATCGGTGAAGTTAAGGGTCTTCACATTTTTTATGGGATTTCTTCTGATTGGAAATTCAAATTTCTCCAACTCCCATATATCTTTTTCCTGTTCTTCCCGTTCATCTTTCACTTCAGCAAATTTTAGAATCTGACGCAGTTTTCTTTCCAATGCTGGTGTTTCTCTGGCTGTTATATCGTAAGCAGCCCGGTATTTCATGCTGGACAAGGCCAATCCCTTTTCTAACATCCACCCCTTTAAAATTCTGACCGTCTTTTCTGGACCAGCATTCTGCAATACTGTTATATTCTTCTCTATCAAAAACTTCCGTATATTGTTATAGGTGGTTAGTTCAGTAGCAAGGCTCGATAATGCTAAAGTCTTCCCCCGTTCCCATATAAAGGCTTCTAAGATTTCTTTCACTTCCTTAGATGGTAGCCCTTCCAGATCAAAATAACGGATCTTACATATTCTCATAGAATTTCTTTGTTCTTCTGAGGCATGCTTATAGCTTTCCATTTCGTAAATATGTATCCTATCCTTTTTCATGTCTATATCTCCGCTTCTTTGGTGTGATTGTCAAAGCAATATTATTTTCTGGTTTATCAAAGTAATTGTCATTTGCTTTTTCAATCTTCTTAGGCATATAGTCCACATACTGTTTAGTCATTTCTTCTGCTACATGTCCAAGGTAATCACGAATTGTTTGTATCGGTACACCATCATCATAAAATTGGGTTGCCAGCGTATGTCTGTAATCATGTGTTTTAAATACATACTCACAATCTGCTATTTTGTGTTTTTTACATTGCGTTCGAAAACGTTTTACAAATGAACCTATTCTATATGCTCCTCCCTGTTCAGCTTGAAAAACATAATCGTTTGCATGAATATGATTTTTCTTTATGTATTGTTGCATAACCTCATACAGCATAAATGGAACAGGAATCATTTTATCTGCCTTCATTTTGATCTGATACACTTTGATCCAGGCATCCTCTCCATCCCAGTAGTATGCATCTCCTTTTAGCGTACATACTTCGCTGATCCTTAACCCTGTTGCCCATAGATGCAGGAAGATCAACCGCAATTCTTCTGGAAATAAATTCAGTTTGTGAAGTATTTCCATATAAATATCTTCATCAACGCTCCTGTCATGATGTATAGGATATACTTTCTGCTCATAGTACTCCGGGTGAAACGGAATTGCCTTAATATGTTTTTTTATCTTTAGGTACTCATAGAATTTTGTGATATCCAGTATCTGCCGGTTCACAGTTTCTGCTTGAATTTCTTGTTGCTGGATTTCCTTAAAATATGCACCTATCTGTTTTTCAGTTACATCAAGAGCACATACGTCAGGCCCTAAATACTTTAGAAATTTTTTCACATAGTTTTGCTGGCTTCGAATATTTCCAATGGTCAGACCTGTGATTCCTATCTGATATCTTGCATATTCCTGTAGCAGCTTTCTATTGTTTAAATTTTCTACTTGGTAAAAAGATAACCTATTCACCGGATTACATGGATTCACTCTTTCTGGCGCAAGGTGGAATCTTTCCATGTACCATACATTTGCATGCCAGTGGATCTGCTTTCCACTCATAAAGAGAATTTTTCGACTGTTATCCACAATCTGCATGGAGTTTTTATAGTTAACCACCTTCTGCTTTACTATCTCTTCTAATTTTTCAATCTCTTCCTGTTCTATGGTTTCTATATCTACTATCCCTTGCTTGATGCAATATTGATACATCCACTGCATAGGAAGCAGGAATCGTACTCTCCGATCCTTTGGATCCTTTACATTCTCAAGAATATGTATGAGTAGTTGAAAAATCTGCTGTTTCATCTTTTCTGAAGCCTTGACACTAAAGTCCCATACCAATTCTGTCTTATCACGTACCTTATCAAATTCCATAGCCAGTTTCTGATCTGGCAGATATGGCAGGAAAAGGATCTGCTGTTCGTATTTCAAATAAAATTTTTTTATGTTTGCAAATTGTTTCATTTCCTGTCTGATATGATATTGCTTGATTCGATCCAATGTCTTTAAATACCGAAGTACCTGTTCTGGCTTCTTTTCCTTCATAAGATACTGTTCATATTTTTCTCGGATAGAATAATCGATTTCTCGGATATGGTGTATCCCTTCCCGAATAAGAAAATTTTTGATATTACCCGTCAATGGCATTTCGATGCCTTCGCACTGCCGAATTTCTTCCAGTAGATCACCATATTCTTGTTCGATCCAGTATGCTTTTTTGTTTCTGAGAAATGATGTCATACTATTTGCTGCCCTGATCGTACAGTCCCTGTCCTCAAGCAGAAACCTTTTATAATTTCGAACATCATTTTCTTCTACTAATATCACATTATAAATTCCTAACTGCATCAGATATTCTTCTGCATATCTCCATGACTTGTCTTGTACTGGTTCTCCCTCTATAAGCTGTTCATGCAAATAGGCCAATTCCGTTTGATGCTCAGTATCTAGTATAACGAATATTAAATAATTGCTATATTAAATTGATACTGCTTCCTCTTC
>NZ_JAAITA010000076.1 GCF_013304445.1 Blautia hansenii | reverse complement strand
CAGATGGACAATTAGGCAAGTCAATATGGTGGTTACTTAGTATTCGCTGTACTAGTATTCTTCTCGCGTCAAATTATTAGAGCCAAAATAGAGCCAGCAGAAACTATTTTTCCCGCTTTAATTTCTCCAATATTGATAGCACATCCGGTTGTGTAGGCAGGAACTTCACACCATGCTTTAACATTCCCAACACTTTTCTTGCTTTCTGCTCAATTACCTTTGCCGTATGTTCACTAGTGCGTTGGCACGTATACATTTAGCATTACTGCCACTTACACGGAAGTGGCAGTAAATTTGGGATATAGCGAA
>NZ_JAAITA010000075.1 GCF_013304445.1 Blautia hansenii | reverse complement strand
GTATGCGGTTGCCATTCATAATGAGCCAGCCAGCGTCCTTGTTTTCCTCTGCCAATCGTCTTAACTTGTTTTCTCCGATACGGAAATATTTTGACGCTTCTTCAATGGTAAGGGTGTATTTTTCCCATACGGGAATATCGTTGTTATTCATCAGATACCCCCTTTCCCATGTTTCGTGTCATATTGGATATAAGGGATAAGGTCGGTGCGGTTTATCCTCTGTAAATGGGCGGTTAATTTACTGGAAAGGGAATTACTGTATCTTGCCTTATCAAGCATAGTTCCCACTTTTTCCAGTCCACCTAATGCGT
>NZ_JAAITA010000074.1 GCF_013304445.1 Blautia hansenii | reverse complement strand
TACTGGATATAGGGGATAAGGTCGGTGCGGTCTATCCTCTGTAAGTGGGCGGTTAATTTACTGGAAAGGGAACTGCTGTATCTTGCCCTGTCAAGCATAGTTCCCACTTTTTCCAGTCCACCTAATGCATCATGTTCTTCTAAGAAATAAAAACTTTTGACAGCAGAAATCACGCCACCCTCTGTGAGCCATTGCTGTGTTTCCTCAAGGGAATTATGTAGTTTCGGTACTTGCAGTTTCAAGACTTCCACAGCCCCTAAAAATCGTTCCCAAAACCGACACGTTTTCCATCTGCTCTTATTACTTTCATTTCTGTTTG
>NZ_JAAITA010000073.1 GCF_013304445.1 Blautia hansenii | reverse complement strand
CGTTCCCAAAACCGACACGTTTTCCATCTGCTCTTATTACTTTCATTTCTGTTTGGCACGACAAAGCGTAGGTTGTTTGCTAATAGCCCGAAAGCCAGTTCCCCAAGTTCCAACGGTCTGTCTTTGAATGTCATGGCAAAAACATGAGCCTTATCATCACGCAGTTGCATTTCTGTCCGTTTCCAACTGCCGACTTCATCAAGTGTCTTATTATGTTTTGAACAGACTTCCTTATCCTTATCATAAAAGCGGTAGGATAATCCCGATTTACCAGCACCGATATAAACAGTCTTTGCGGTGTCGAAATCATCAAACTTGCTTTCGTCAAAGTGGTAGCCCTCACTATT
>NZ_JAAITA010000072.1 GCF_013304445.1 Blautia hansenii | reverse complement strand
AAGCGGTCGATGATACTATGCTGGAGACGGCATGGGAAAGCAGGTGGCTGCCGGATTAAAGAAGGGCTTATAGCTCAGCTGGTTAGAGCGCACGCCTGATAAGCGTGAGGTCGGTGGTTCGAGTCCACTTAAGCCCACTGCTTAACAAAAAAAGTTGAGCAAAGCAAAAAAGTACATATGGGGATATAGCTCAGTTGGGAGAGCACCTGCCTTGCAAGCAGGGGGTCGAGAGTTCGAATCTCTTTATCTCCACTGGTCTTCGAAAGAAGACTGAACACTGTACCTTGAAAACTGCATATACGAAACATCTAAAATACGTTAAACGTAGAGATAGAGACGAAACGAGGC
>NZ_JAAITA010000071.1 GCF_013304445.1 Blautia hansenii | reverse complement strand
ATTCTTTCACATACTCTATCAATTCTTCTATTCCACAATCCAAGTAACTGCACAGTTTACAGATTAGTTGTGCGTCTAATCTCTGAAATTCATTTCTGCAATAGCGATTGAAATTAGACCTCGGTATATCCAATTCTTTACAAATGGTATTCTTACTAATCCCTTTTTCTTTCAGCAGTTCCTCTATGTGAAGTTCCAAATGTCCATACTTCATTGCCTCACCTCTACATAAAAGTATATTCAATAAATCTTTATGTAGTAATTCACTATATAGAAACAGAGGTATGTCAAAATGAAAAAGAAATTATTATTTATCACTATTATTCTAGTCTTGCTTGCAAGTGTTCTCTATTATATCAGTTTACCCGATTATCTTGTATTTAACAGTATGTCATTCAGCAATGGGGCTAATCGTGATACCGAACTACAAGTTAT
>NZ_JAAITA010000070.1 GCF_013304445.1 Blautia hansenii | reverse complement strand
TGCTTAATGGCACTTGCCTTGTTCCGCTTTTTGTCTTAGGCGTTTCAATATAATAACCTTGTTCCTTGCTCTTTAGTAACTGGTGGTCGATAACTACAACCTCATGGATAAAATCAACGTCCATGATTGTCAGTCCGCACAGTTCCGAGATACGAAGTCCTGTCTTTAACAGTATCAGCACATCATCATAATACTTGTGATACACATTGTCCGTCTTGATGAATGAGAGTAGGGCTAGTTCCTGTTCCTCTGTCAATGCGACTTTCTCTTTGGTATCATTTTCTAGGACTTCACTCAACTTGAAATCAAAAGGGTTTTTCCTTACACAATCGTCTTGTATGGCGATATAGAATGACGCTTTTAACGAGCGTTTATGGTTGTTAATGGTGTTATAGGAAAAGCCTTTGTCTTTCATGCGTAACGCCCATTCCTTAGCGTCAGAGGGTTTTATCGTATCAATGCTCCTAGCACCTAACTTGTCCTCTTTCAATAACCGCATGAGCTGTTCCCGTTGTTTCTGTGTGCTTTTCTTCACGTTTGCCCTCTGTGCGTTCT
>NZ_JAAITA010000006.1 GCF_013304445.1 Blautia hansenii | reverse complement strand
AAAATGTAAAAGAATTTTCGATTCATGTGTTCTACTGTTCAGTTATCAAGGTTCCCGTCGCTTTGACAGCTTTGATATTTTATCATATCTCTTTCAGCTTGTCAAGAACTTTTTTAAAAAGTTTTTTCGGCCATTCAGCTGAGCCGTTCTTTTTTTCGACAGCCATACTAGATTATCACATCTGCATCGCTTTGTCAAGAACTTTTTAAAACTTTTTTATCGACCGAAGTCGCCTTTCAAAGTTTCTCTGTCGCTCACAGCAACTCTTATAGATTATCATATCTTCAGTCGCTTGTCAACAATTATTTAAAACTTTTTTTGTGACAGCAGAGCTGTCAGCGGAGAAAGAGGGATTTGAACCCTCGCGCCGCTATTAACGACCTACTCCCTTTCCAGGGGAGCCCCTTCAGCCTCTTGGGTATTTCTCCATAGCCTGTTTAGAATTTATATTCTCTTTTTTTCGGAAGTAACTCCCGAGCGGAGAGAGTGGGATTCGAACCCACGCGCCCTTGCGGACAAACGGTTTTCAAGACCGCCTCGTTATGACCACTTCGATATCTCTCCGTACCCTCGCTTTGTCAGCGACAGGTAGTATATTACCATGTATTGACAGGATATGTCAAGACTTTTCAAGAATTTTTTTCAAGAATTTTTTCAGCCACCAGAATATCCTCCGGTGTGGTGATTTTCAGGTTTTCATAAGCCCCTTCTACAAGACAAACCGGAACCTTTCCATACCGCTCTACCAGCATGGAATCATCTGTAATTTCTTTCATATCATACTGTCTCGCTTTTTCATGTGCTTCCCGAATAAGGGAATAAGAAAAAACCTGAGGAGTCTGGATTGTCCATACCTGACTTCTCTTCGGAGTATTGGCCACCATTCCGTTTTCATCTGCCAGCTTCACCGTGTCTTTGGAAGGCATACCCGCAATACAGGCATCGTATTTTTCCACGGCCTCTTTGGTCCTCTTTATCATTGCTTCTGTAACAAAGGGTCTGGCCCCATCGTGAATAAATACATAATCACAGTCTTCACAGGCGCAAAGTCCCGCATATACGGAATCATACCTTTCCCGTCCTCCCGCAGCAATCTTTTTCACCTTTTGAAACCCGTATAAGTCTATGATTTCCTTTTTACAGTATTCTATACAATCCTTTCCCGTAACAAGGACAATTTCTTCTATTTCCGGACTCTGCTCAAAAACCGCAAGGCTGTAGTAAAGTACAGGTTTCCCTTTTATCATCAGAAACTGCTTCTGTATGTTGCTGTTCATGCGCTTCCCCTGGCCGGCTGCCAGAACAATGGCTGTACACTTCATCTGCTCTCCCGCCTTTCTCTACCGTTCTCCCAGTTTCAGGTTCGGCACAGCATTCAAATCCCAGCCGTGTCTTGTCCCCTTCTGGTATTCATAATAAGCCGCCACTCCTATCATGGCCGCATTATCCGTGCAGAAAATAGGGGAGGGATGATAAAACTGAATATGGTTCTTCTCACAGGCCTGCTGCATAGCCGTCCGCAGAGTCTGATTGGAGGCAACCCCTCCCGCAATAGCCAGCTTATCAATGTGATAGTCTTTTGCTGCCGCAATGGCATGCTCTACCAATACTTCGACTACGCAGCGCTGGAAAGACGCGGCAACGTCAGCCTCTACCACAGGGATTCCCTGCATTTTGCATTTATTAATATGGTTCAAAACTGCAGATTTCACTCCGCTAAAGCTGAAATCATAGGGTGCGTCCTCTACTTTTGCCTTTGGAAAATTCATGGCATAGGGGTTTCCCTCTTTGGATAAGCGGTCGATTTTCGGTCCTCCCGGATATCCAAGACCAATGGCGCGGGCCACTTTATCAAAAGCTTCTCCCGCTGCATCATCTCTGGTGCGTCCCAGGATTTCAAATTTTCCATAATCTTTTACAATGACTAGATGCGTATGTCCTCCGGATACTACCAGACATAAAAACGGTGGCTCCAAATCCGGATTTTCGATATAATTGGCAGAAATATGTCCCTCTATATGATGCACTCCTACCAAAGGAAGGTCTTTTGCAAAGCTGATAGCTTTGGCTTCTGCTACTCCTACTAAAAGGGCGCCTACAAGCCCAGGCCCGTAAGTCACGCCAATGGCATCTAAATCATCCAGGGTAACGCCTGCCTCTTTCAAAGCTTCTTCAATAACCTGGTTAATCTTTTCGATATGTTTTCTGGAGGCAATTTCCGGTACAACGCCTCCATATAATTTATGCAAATCAATCTGAGAAGAAATAATATTTGATAACACCGTGCGTCCGTTCTTGATAACAGAGGCTGCGGTTTCATCACAGGAACTTTCGATTGCCAGAATCAGTACGTCTTCCTTTTTCATTGCTTTTTATCTCCTTCACCGTCTTCAAACTGTAATTCCACAGACTGTCTGTCCCTTGCCGCAATGGTGTTTGGAAATACCTTTGCCGCTTCCTCCAGAGCCTCCTCCGGCCGCACCAGAGAGGGACTGTAATGGGTCAGCCACATCTGCTTTACCCGGGCTTCTTTTGCCAGACCTGCTGCCTCCTGGAAGGTCATATGTTTATAAGCTTTTGCTTTCTGCTCCTTGTCCTGCTCTCCATACATACCTTCACAAATAAACAAATCTGAACCTGCTGCATGTTCTGCAATAGAAGGCACCGGACGGGTATCTGTAGTGTAAGTCAGCTTGATTCCCTTTCTCTCAGCTCCCAGAACCATATCCGGCGTATAAGTCACACCCTCAAAGGTTACGGTTTCTCCTTTCTGCAGAGGATTCCAGCATTTTAAAGGAATGTTCTGCTCCTTTGCTCTGGCCGGGTCAAATTTACCGCTTCTTTTGATTTCCAGACTGTATCCGTAACAAGTGACATTGTGATTCACCCGAAATGCAGTAATGTGATAACCATTCAGCACAAAAGTTTCCTCCGGCTTTGTCAGCTCTATACACTGAATTTCAAAAGGAAGCTCCGGCGCAATGACACGCAGGGCAGACACTACCCGCACCAGCCCCTTAGGACCAATCAGGGTCAGCGGTTCCGTCCGTTCTGCATTTCCCATGGTCAGCAAAAGTCCCGGCAGTCCGCTGATGTGGTCCGCATGATAATGCGTAAAACAGATTACATCAATGGGCTTAAAACTCCAGCCTTTTTCCTTTACAGCCACCTGTGTTCCTTCTCCGCAGTCAATCATCAGATTGCTTCCGTTATATCTTGTCATCAAAGATGTTAATTTTCTTCTGGGCAGAGGCATCATACCGCCTGTACCCAGCAGGCATACATCCAACATTCTATCTTCCTCGTTTCTATCGGTTTCGTTTCTGTCTGTTTCTTATCATAGCACACATTTTTTTGTGCTACAACAACTCATTTTCCCTTTTCACTTCTACCGGAATCCGAAAAGAGCCAATCCATTTATCGTAACAGCTTTCACACAAATCAAAATCATGAACTTCTCCGTCTTTTTCTGAGAAATAGCCCCACTGTACATGACCGGGGAAAGCCCCTTCCAAAATCATGTCCTTCTGTGTCCGCAGCTGTCTTCCGCAGCAGTTGCAGTAAACTTCCAGAAACTGTGCTTCCATCTGTTTTGTATATTTTTTCATTCTTGTCCTCCAAAGTGTGAAACGTTTTGAGGTTACAAAAAGAGTATAGCGAATCCGGCTGTAAAATCCCAGTGGGAAATAGCTGTAAACTTAGAAAAAGATAGCAGATTTGCTATCTTTTACACATCACCGCTGCGTTCTCCACGGGCGCTTCATAGAAATTTTTTCGTATACCCATTCTGGCAAATCCTGCCTTTTCGTACAATCCAATGGCTTTTTCGTTGCTCTCTCTCACTTCCAGAAAGAAAGAGGCAACCCCTCTCTCCTTTCCCCTCTGTTCCAGGGCAGCTAAAAGAGCCGTTCCGATTTTCCTTCCCCGGTATTCCTGCTTTACACATACATTGGTGATTTCGCCTTCGTCCAGAGCAATCCACATACCGGCATAGCCTGCTGGCTTCCCGTCCTCCCACGCAGTCAGATACAAGGCATGGGAATCTTTTACCGCATCCAGAAAGCTTTTTTCACTCCAGGGTTTGGAAAAATTCTCCGCCTCCATGGCAGCAATCTCCTGCACCTCTTTTTCTGTCATTTCCCGAATTTCAGGCATGTTCTTTTGCCAGGCGTTCCGCCCTTTCCCTTTCCGCCTGGGATACCCGCAGATAGTCCGGCTGATGTTCTGCCGCTGTTTCAGTCTTTCCCCGGGCAAAATACACAGCGCCAAGAGCAGCCACAGCCCCGGCTCTCTGGCGGTTTAAATGAGCAGGCGCAAAACTGTAAGAAACCTGACACTTTTCCTGAATCAATTCTTTAAAAACCGGTACGCCGTCTCCCAGAAAGATTACGTTTTTTCCCAATGCATTTACTTTTTCCAGAAGTTCGTCCATAGGAAGGGCGTCCTGGTCCTGTATGGTTTTCAGCTGATGGTCCTCAAAGGTATAAATCCCTGTATAAACCTGCTTTCTTCTGGCGTCCATCATAGGACAGATAACCGTATCCCGGTCTGTGCCGTAGAGATTATAAGCCAGCGCCTCCACTGTAGGCACACCGATTAAAGGTTTCTGCAAAGCCAGTCCCAGTCCTTTGGCCGTTGCAGAGCCAATGCGAAGTCCGGTAAAAGAACCCGGTCCTGCTGCCACGGCAATGGCATTGATACTCTCCAAATCCAGATTGACTGCCTTCTTAATTTCATCCAACATGGGCAATAACGTCTGGGAATGTGTTTTCTTGTAATTCATGGTATATTCCGCAACCAGTATGTCGTCCTCCACAAGGGCCACAGAGGCCACCAGCCCGGAACTGTCAAGCGCCAGTATTTTCATAATGTCTCCACTCCTTCTATGGTAATTTTCCGGTAGTCAAATCCCTTCTCCGGATTTTTTTCTATGGTAATGGAAATGATATTTTCCGGCAGAAGTTCTTCGATAAGCTCTGCCCATTCAATGAGACAGACGCCCTCTCCGAAGAAATAATCATCATAGCCGATTTCTTCCATCTCTTCAATATCTCCGATACGGTATACATCAAAGTGATAAAACGGCAGCCTTCCGCCCTCGTATTCCTGTATAATGGTAAAAGTAGGGCTGTTGACTGGTTCCGCAATGCCAAGCCCTGCTGCCACGCCCTGGGTGAACACCGTCTTTCCCACTCCCAGGTCTCCATTTAATGTATAAATCTGTCCTGCCGCAGCCTGTCTGCCAAGCTTTTCTCCCAGCAGGAACGTTTCTTTTGCACTGTTTGTTTCTATTATCATGGATAATCCTCTTTTACTTCTTACTTGCTTTCTTTCTGGTTCCATTTGCCTGTTTCAGTATAGCATACAAAATTGTGGCTTGCACCTTTTATTTTTTCCGCTTATAATGTTGGACATAACAATATAGACAAAACAAAAGGAGATTTTACTATGGCAAATCCAGTTGTAACCATTACAATGGCAAACGGCGATGTAATGAAAGCAGAATTATATCCTGAAATCGCCCCAAATACAGTAAATAACTTTATCGGTCTGGTGAAAAGCGGATTCTATGACGGTCTGATTTTCCACAGAGTTATCCGCGGCTTTATGATTCAGGGCGGCTGCCCGGACGGCACAGGCATGGGCGGTCCCGGCTATTCCATCAAAGGAGAATTCGCACAGAACCACTTTGAAAACAATCTGGCACACACACCAGGCGTTCTGTCCATGGCAAGAGCCATGCACCCGGATTCCGCAGGCAGCCAGTTCTTCATTATGCACGAAACTTCTCCGCACCTGGACGGTGCTTACGCTGCATTCGGAAAAGTCATCGAAGGCATGGACGTAGTAAATAAAATTGCGGAAACACGCACAGACTACAGCGACCGTCCCCTGGAGAAGCAGGAAATCGCTTCCATGACTGTAGAAACCTTCGGTGCAGACTATCCGGAACCGGAGAAATGCTAATCATCAAACAGAAGATATTCTCCATCTGAAACAGCAAAATACAGTTCTTTTACTTCTGTGACAGAGGCCCGTGCACTGGTTGCTTCTGTCACAGCTTTTTTTACCCTCTCTGCCTCTGCTGCCGGGACAAGTACCTGCAGCCTCACATCTTCGGCATAAACAGAATCCATAATAGGAATGTCACTCTGTGCAAACAGATACTGCAGTTTTCCCACACCGTTATAATCCGTTCCCACCTCCGTAAGAATGCCGTGGCGCTTTGTAATCACCCGACTGGCTGCCAGTCCCTCCTGTACTGCCTTGGAATAAGCCCGCACCAGACCGCCTGTGCCAAGAAGCGTGCCGCCGAAATACCGGGTCACCACCACAGCGGTATTGTACAGTTCCTCTCCCAGAAGCACGTCCAACATAGGCTTTCCTGCAGTTCCCTGGGGTTCTCCGTCGTCACTGCAGCGCATAGACTCTCGGCGCTCTCCAATCACCCAGGCGGAACAGTTGTGTCTGGCATCCCAGTATTTCTTTTTCATTTCCTCTATAAACAGCATAGCTTCTTCTTCTGTTTTGACCGGACGCACGGTGGCAATAAACCGGGATTTCTTTTCCACGATTTCTCCTGTGCCTCCCTGATAAACGGTTTTATATTGTTCCAGCATAAATTTCCTCATTTCTGATTTCTCTATCTTTATTTCTTTGTATTTTAGCATACTTTCCGCCATACAGGGAACATTTATGAATAAAAAATGAAATTCCCCTGCACAAAGCCAAAGTTTCTTGAATTAGGTTCAGCCATTTGTTATAATGGACGGGAAAAGGAGGCAAACTACATGAATTTTGGAAAACGTGCCGTAAATAAGAAGCGAAATGATTTGTCCTCCCATTCTACCATGATGGGAAAAAAAGCAAACGTTTCTTTTCTGCGTGTCATTTTCATCTCTTTGATAGCCCTGCTGTTCATAGGCGGTGGTGTGGGCGTCGGCGCATTGAAAGGACTCATAGACAATGCACCTGATATTTCAGAAGTCAACATTGTCCCTGTAGGCGAAGCTACCTTTGTCTACGACGCAAACGGAAACCAGCTTCAGAAACTCACCGCCCCCAACTCCAACCGAATGCCGGTCACTATTGACCAGATTCCACTGGATTTACAGCATGCGGTGGTGGCTATTGAAGACGAACGTTTCTATGAACACAATGGTATTGATATACGAGGCATTCTCCGCGCCGGGATTAAAGGTATTGCCAACGGCGGACACTTTACAGAAGGCGCCAGTACCATTACCCAGCAGCTTTTGAAAAACAATGTTTTCACAGGCTGGACCAACGAGTCCGTGGTACAGCGCTTCAAGCGTAAATTCCAGGAACAGTATCTGGCCATTCAGCTGGAAAAACAGGTAAAAGACAAAAACGTTATTCTGGAAAATTATCTGAATACCATCAACCTCGGAAACGGAAACTACGGTGTACAGGCTGCCGCACAGGGTTATTTCGGCAAGAATGTCAGTGATTTGACACTTTCCGAATGTACGGTTATTGCCGGAATCAGTCAGAACCCCACCAAGTTCAATCCGGTGGTATATCCTGAGAAAAATGCTCAGAGAAGAAAAGATGTTCTGGACCACATGCTGGAGCAGGAATACATCACCAAAGCACAGTATGACGAATGTCTGGCCGACAACGTCTATGAGCGGATTCAGAATGTAGAACAGACACAGGAAGAAACAGATAAAACATACAGTTATTTCATTGATGAACTCACCGAACAGGTGGTACGGGATTTGCAGGAACAGCGGGGCTATACAGAAGCCCAGGCTTACACAGCCCTTTACAGCGGCGGCCTGCGTATCTATACCACACAGGACCCATCCATTCAGCAGATTTGTGATGAAGAATATGAAAATCCTGACAATTTCCCGGCAGGCAGCCAGGTAACTCTGGACTATGCCCTTACGGTGAAACACCCCAATGGGGAACAGGAAAATTACAGTAAAGAAATGCTGAAGGAATACTTCATCCAAAATGAAGATTCCAATTTCACGCTGCTTTTCGACAGCGCAGAAAGCGCACAGGCTCATGTGGATACCTATAAAGCATCCATTCTGGCAGACGGAAGCGAAGTAGTCAGTGAAACCATGCATCCGACGCCTCAGCCTCAGTCCTCTATTACCATTATTGACCAGCATACCGGTTATGTAAAGGCCATTGTAGGCGGGCGGGGAGAGAAATCCTCCAGCCTTACCTTAAACCGTGCCACCAACACACTGCGGCAGCCTGGTTCTACCTTTAAACCGCTGGCCGTTTATGCAGCAGCCTTAAACGAAGGCGGTATGACACTGGCAACAACTTTCGAGGACGAGCCTTATACCTATGCCAACGGACAGCCCCTTTACAACTATGACCACCAGTATCACGGAACTGTTTCTATGCGGACAGCCATCATGAAATCCTACAACATTCCCGCTGTACTGGCTATGGAAAAAATCACTCCAAAGGTCGGCGTGGAATATCTGAAAAAATTCGGTTTCACCAGCATCCTGGACGAGCCGAAAGAAATTCCGGAAGGCAGCGGAGACTATTATACCGACGAAAATCTGCCTACTGCCCTTGGTGGTATTACCCAGGGTGTCAGCAATCTGGAACTGACAGCAGCTTACGCAGCCATTGCAAACAACGGAACTTATATTAAACCTGTGTTTTATACCAAGATTCTGGATTCTGACGGAAACGTGGTCATTGACAATACACCGGAAAAAACTACGGTTATCAAGCCAAGCACCGCTTATCTGCTGACCAGCGCCCTGGAAGACGTTGTAAATCAAGGTACAGGTACCAGACTGCAGCTTAGCAACATGCCGGTAGCCGGAAAGACCGGTACCACAGATAACTACAAAAACCTGTGGTTCTCAGGATTTACTCCATACTACACCTGCTCTGTATGGGCCGGATATGATGACAATACCGTGCTTCCTCAGGGAACAGCCCGTACTTATCAGCAGACCCTGTGGAAGAAAATCATGCAGCGTATTCACGCGGATTTGCCGGAAACAGACTTCAAAATGCCCTCCACCGTGGAGAAGGCATCTATCTGTACCGAAACAGGACTGCTGGCAACCTCAAGCTGCAGCTCTGTGACAGAACTCTTTGACACAGAACAGCTTCCGAAAAAATACTGCTCCGGTCATTACCGCCGCAGCTACAGTTCCGAAAGCAGTTCGGAATCCGGATCCGAAGAAAATGATACAACCACGGAAACGCCAACACCGGACAATCCTGTAACCGAACCGGAACAGACACAGCCGGAAACTCCTCCGGCAGACAACCAGACGCCAACGGAAACGCCTCCGACAGACGGAGGTACAGATACACAGCAGCCGGAAACTCCACAGGAAACGCCTCCGGCTGAAACGCCAACAGAATAAAACAGCAAAAAAAGACTGCATAAACGAATGCACATACCGTTTATGCAGTCTTCTTCTATTTTCTTTGCTTTTATCTGCTCAAAATCAATTTAGCTGCTCCGCAGATTCCCGCATCATTTCCCAGAGTTGCCAGTTTAATAGGCGTTGCCTTGCATGCAGAAAATGCATATTTCTGATAATATTTCTCCACACAGTCCACCAGCACCTGTCCTGCTTTAGACACGCCGCCGCCCAAAACGATAACATCCGGGTCTGCCACACAGGCAAAAACAGCCAGCGCTCTGCCCAGATACTCTGCAAACTCATCCACAATCTCCTGCGCCAGAGCATCCTTTTCCTTATAGGCGTCAAAAACATCTTTTGCAGTCACATGACTCTTGCTCCGCAGCAGAGATTCCTTTTCTGTCTTTCCCAGGGCTTTTCGGGCCAGAGAAGCAATTCCCGTAGCGGAAGCATACTGCTCCAGACAACCTTTGTTGCCGCAGTTGCAGGCTTTTTCCTCTGCCGGATTTATCATGGCATGTCCGATTTCTCCGCCTGCGCCATGAGCGCCTGTAACGATTTTCTCATTGATAATGATTCCGCCGCCTACGCCAGTGCCCAGGGTTGCCAGAATCAGGTTCTTTGCGCCTTTTCCGCCGCCCTTCCACATTTCTCCCAAAGCCGCTACGTTGGCATCATTTCCGGCTTTTACCGGCATACCGGTCAGCTCTTCCAGTTCTTTTTCCACATTTTTTCTTCCCCAGTGCAGGTTAACCGCACAGGCAATTTCCCCATTTTCTTCAATAGGACCCGGAAGTCCGATACCTATGCCAACGGCCTCTTCTCTGGTAATTTCTTTTTCTTCCATTTTTTTCAAAATAGCTTCCGCAATATCAGGAAGAATCTTTACTCCCTCCTGCTCTGTCCGTGTGGGAATTTCCCATTTTTCCTCAATGGTTCCTTCTGCTGAAAACAAAGCGCATTTTACACTGGTTCCTCCTACATCAATCCCAAAGCAATACTTACTCATTTTCTTCTCCTTCTTCCCTCTTTTTCGCCATATTTTCCTGTACGCGGCGGTACAGTTCCTGTGCGGCATTATAGCCCATCTTTTTCTGTCTGTGGTTGACTGCGGCAGATTCTACAATGACTGCCAGGTTTCGTCCCGGACGGATAGGCAGAGAATGACACACAATCTTATTGCCCAGAAATTCCGTATATTCTTCTTCCATGCCCAGGCGGTCATATTCTTTATCCCGGTTCCACTCTTCCAGTTTGATAACCAAATCAATGGACTGGGTATCCTTTACACTTTCCACACCAAACAGGGTCTTCACGTCAATAATGCCAATACCTCGCAGTTCGATAAAGTGACGGGTGATGTCCGGAGCAGACCCTACCAGCGTAACATCGCTGACACGGCGCAGTTCCACCACGTCGTCGCTGACAAGACGATGCCCCCTCTTAATCAGCTCCAGAGCCGCTTCGCTCTTACCGATACCGCTTTCGCCCATAATCAGAACGCCTTCCCCGTATACGTCCACCAGCACCCCGTGAATGGAAATGCAAGGGGCAAGCTGTACTCCCAGCCAGCGAATAAGCTCTGCCATGAATGCAGAGGTGGTTTTTTGTGTCACCAGCACCGGAACCTGATATTTGCAGGCAAGCCCCAGCATATCCTCATCCGGCTCTGTCATGGTTGTAAAAACCACACAGGGAATCTTGCTGGCAACAAACCGTTCAAAAGCCCTCAGCTTTTCCTTTTTTTCCAAATGAAGCAGGTATGTGTATTCCACATAACCGATAATCTGCACACGTTCATTTTCAAAGTGTTCCAGATACCCGGTCAGCTGCAAAGCCGGACGGTTAATTTCCGGTGTGTTGATACGCTTGCCCGATGTATCGATTTCCGGTGTTTTATTATACAGGTTTAATTCCTGTATCATTTTATTTAATTCTACACCTGTCATGTCATAATCTCCTTCTGTGTCAGTCTTTTGGTTCTTTTCTTATTTTATCATATGGACTTTGCAAGTTCAACAACGGACTGGCGCTTTCTTCCCTCCGCCGGTGTAAAAATTCGTATACCTGCCGGGCTGCTTTTTCGTTCATGGATTCCACCTGGGACAATTCCTCTACGGAAGCCTCCCGAAGCCCCTCCAGACCTTTAAAACGCTTCATCAGCGCCTTTCTTCTGGCAGGCCCGATACCTGGAATATCATCCAGAAGAGAATGGACCTGCCCCTTGCTGCGCAGGGAACGGTGGTACTCAATGGCAAACCGGTGAGCCTCGTCCTGAATCCGGGTAATCAGCTTAAAGCCCTCGCTGTCTCTATCAATGGGAATTTCTTCATTTTGGAAATACAGTCCTCTGGTGCGGTGCTTGTCGTCCTTTACCATACCGCATACAGGAATGGAAAGCTGCAGTTTGTCCAGCACAGACAGGGCTATGTTTACCTGTCCTCTTCCGCCGTCCATCATAATCAAATCCGGGAACCTGGTAAAACTGCCATACACATTTCCCGAATTTTCACGCTGCCGCTCCTCCTGCTCGTTCATGCCGTGGACAAACCGCCGGGTCAGCACCTCTTCCATGCTGGCATAATCATTGGGACCTTCCACGGACTGAATCCGGAACTTCCGATAATCACTGCGCTTGGGTTTTCCCTTCTCGTAAACCACCATGGAGCCCACGGACTGAAAACCGCTGATGTTGGAAATATCAAAAGCCTCTATCCGGTTGATGCCCCTCATATTTAACAGCTGCGCAATCTCTTTGACCGCCCCAATCGTTCTTCCCTCTTCCCGCTGTATTCGTTCCTTATCCTGCCTGAGCACCAACTTTGCATTCTGGTAAGCCAGTTCCACCAGTTTTTCCTTGGTTCCTTTTTTTGGCACGGTAATGCGGACTTTCCTGCCTTTGCGGCTCTCCAGCCATTCTTCTAAAAGTTCCCGGTCCTCAATTTCCTCCTGCAGCATAATTTCTCTGGGAATAAAAGGAGTCCCCGCATAAAACTGTTTCAAAAAGCTGGACAAAATCCCTCTGCGATTCTCCCCCGGCGCTGTCTTCATATAAAAATGGTCACGACCGATGAGTTTTCCGTCCCGGACAAAGAACACCTGCACCACCGCGTCATCGTTTTCCATGGCAGCTGCAATAATATCTTTATCCTCTCCCGGATGGTCTGTAATTTTCTGCCGTTCACCAATTTTTTCCACACTCTGCATCAAATCCCGGTACTGTGCGGCTTCTTCAAATTTCATCTCTCCGGAAGCCTGCAGCATTTTCTCCTCCAGTTCCTTCAAAACAGATTTGTGATTTCCTCCCAGAAAGTCCAGAAGACTGTCTACCTGCTTCCGGTACTCCTCTTTGGAAATATAGCCCTGACAAGGAGCCTGGCACTGCTTGATATGGTAATAAAGACAGGGCCTCTCTTTTCCCACATCCCTGGGAAGATTGCGGGTGCAGGTCCGAAGATGATACAGCTTTCTGGTCAGTTCAATGACATCCTTCACCGCCCCGGCACTGGTATAAGGGCCAAAATATTTGGATTTGTCCTTTTTCATGCTTCTGGCTGTCATAATTCTGGGGAATGTTTCTCCTACCGTCACCTTAATAAATGGATAATTCTTGTCGTCCTTCAGCATGGTGTTGTACTTTGGCTTGTGCTCTTTAATCAGATTGGATTCCAGCACCAGGGCTTCCAGCTCCGAATCTGTCACAATGTATTCAAATCGCTCTATCTGTTCCACCATCTGTTCTTTCTTAATTCCCAGATTGCGGCTTTTCTGAAAATACTGCCGCACCCTGTTTTTCAGGCTGATGGCCTTTCCCACATAGATAATCGTATCATGTCGGTCATGCATCATGTAAACTCCCGGCAGCGACGGCAGCTTTTTCAGTTCTTCCTCTATATGAAACATATGCTCTCCTTTCTGAAAAAAGCTGCCGCATTAAGCAGCAATCAGGAATGTCTGTACTTCTTCCCGATATTACTTAATGCGGCAGCTCATCTCTTATATTTCTACCGCTTCCGAATTCTGATTTTCGTCTGCATCTGTATGTGTCCCAGGAAGCTGCATCGGTGCTTCTGTTTCCACCGTTTTTTCTTCGATTCTGCCCTTGACCTCCGGTTCCTGAATCCCCTTGGCCTCATGGAAAATCTTCATAAACTCTTTTCCCGTAATGGTTTCCTTCTGAATCAGAAACTCTGCAATCTTGTCCATCACATCCCTGTTCTCACTGAGCAGCCTCTTGGCCTCATCATAAGATTTTTTCAGGAGTTTCATAACTTCATGGTCAATCTCTGTGGCTGTGGAATCGCCGCAGTTTAACATGGCTTTTCCGTCCAGATACTGATTCTGGGTTTCCGCCAGTCCCATAAGTCCAAAGCGGTCTGACATACCGTACTGGGTAATCATGGCTCTGGCCACCTTGGTAGCCTGTTCAATATCGTTGGCTGCGCCCGTGGTGACCGTATCAAAGACAATCTCCTCTGCTGCCCGTCCGCCCAGGTATCCTACCAGCATGGCTTCCAGTTCTTTTCTGGTATTTAGGAATTTCTCTTCCTCCGGTACATGCATCACATAGCCCAGAGCACCCATGGTTCTCGGTACAATGGTAATCTTCTGCACCGGCTCAGAATCCTTCTGCAGAGCGCTGACCAGCGCATGTCCCACTTCGTGATAGGAAACAATTTTCCTCTCCTCTGTGCTCAGAATCCTGTCTTTCTTCTCTTTACCCACCAAAACGACTTCCACTGCTTCCAGCAAATCTTTCTGGGAAACAGCGCTTCTTCCGTTCTTAACTGCTAAAATAGCCGCCTCATTCATCATGTTTGCCAAATCCGAACCCACTGCGCCGGAGGTTGCCAGAGCAATGCCCTCCAAATCCACGGTCTCATCCAGAGACACATTTTTTGCGTGTACTTTTAAAATACTCACACGACCCTTTAAATCCGGACGGTCCACAATGACGCGGCGGTCAAAACGTCCCGGACGCAGAAGCGCCGGGTCCAGAACCTCCGGACGGTTGGTAGCCGCCAGAATGAGAAGTCCTTTTGAGGTATCAAAACCGTCCATCTCAGCCAACAACTGATTCAGTGTCTGCTCCCTCTCGTCATTGCCGCCGTAACGGGAATCACGGCTCTTACCAATAGCGTCTACCTCGTCGATAAAAATAATACAGGGTGCATTTTTCTTTGCCTCTTCAAACAAATCCCGGACACGGGACGCACCCACACCTACAAACATCTCCACGAAATCCGAACCGGACAGGGAAAAGAAAGGCACATGAGCCTCGCCTGCCACGGCTTTCGCCAGAAGCGTTTTACCGGTTCCCGGAGGTCCCACTAACAGCGCGCCCTTTGGAAGTTTCGCGCCAATGGCTGTATACTTCCCTGGATTGTGCAGGAAATCCACCACTTCCTGGAGGGATTCCTTGGCCTCGTCCTGTCCCGCCACATCTTTAAAAGTAATGCCGGTTTCTTTCTGCACATAGGCTTTGGCTTTGCTTTTTCCCACGCCGCCCATAATGCCGCTGCCGCCGTTCATACGTTTAAACATGAAACTCAGCAGAAAAATCATGACGACAATAGGAATCACCATGCCTAAAAGGCTGAGAATCACCTCCGCAACCGGACTTGGCTGTTCTCTGCCAAAGGTCACATCCGCCTTTTCCAGACGCTTTGTCAGCTCGTCCAGGCTTTCAGACATCGTTGTATATACCTTCACCGGCTGTCCCATAATTTTCTGTTCTTTCAAGGTGATTTCCAGTGTGTCGGATTTTATCACAACTTCTTTGACCTCACCATCGTTCACCTTTTCAATGAACTCGCTGTAGTTAATTTGATTGGTCTGATTTTTTGTCAGGATACTAAAAAGATTTACTACGATAAGTCCCATCATCAGGCAAATCACCACTACCAGCAATGACTGTTTATTCTTAGGCCCGTCATCCTTCGGACCTTTATTCTGATTTTGCTCCATTTCTTTCCTCCTCACGTGATCTTCTTTATTATAAGGATTACGAGATTATAAATCAACAATAAGATTATGAAAAACTGTACACATTTATTAAACTTTTGTAAATTTACACAAAATAAAAGATTTTTGCCGTTTACACTGGAATTTTCCCGTATAATTGTAGTATACTAACGCAGTACACGATAACTTTACGCGTTTTTTAATAAATTCAAAGAAAAAGGGGCACTTAAAGATGAAAATAGGATTTGATAATGACAAATATTTATCCATGCAGTCCGAACATATCAAAGAACGTATCAGTCAGTTCGATAACAAGCTGTATCTGGAGTTCGGAGGCAAACTTTTCGACGACTACCACGCTTCCAGGGTTCTGCCGGGATTCGCCCCGGACAGCAAGCTGAAAATGCTGGAACAGCTTTCTGACCATGCGGAAATCGTCATCGTTATCAGTGCCGGCGATATAGAGAAAAATAAAGTCAGAGGGGATTTGGGGATTACCTATGACCTTGACGTGCTGCGCTTAATGGATGCCTTTAAGGACAGAGGCTTTTTCGTAGGCAGCGTTGTCATCACACAATTTTCCGGTCAGGCCGGCGCCATGGCTTTTAAAACCAAGCTGGAAAACCTGGGAATCCGTGTATATCTGCATTATCCCATTGCCGGTTATCCAAGCAACATTCCTTTCATTGTCAGCGACGAAGGCTACGGCAAGAACGAATATATTGAAACCTCCCGTCCTCTGGTTGTTATAACCGCACCGGGACCGGGAAGCGGCAAAATGGCTACCTGCCTTTCCCAGCTCTACCATGAACACAAACGTGGTATCCACGCAGGCTATGCAAAATTTGAAACCTTCCCTATCTGGAACATTCCTCTGAAACATCCGGTCAACCTGGCATACGAAGCAGCTACCGCGGACTTAAACGACGTCAATATGATTGACCCCTTCCATCTGGAAGCCTACGGGGAAACCACAGTAAACTACAACCGTGACGTGGAAATTTTCCCGGTACTCAGCGCTATTTTTGAGCGAATTTTCGGAAAATGCCCGTACCAGTCTCCTACAGACATGGGTGTCAATATGGCAGGAAACTGTATCATTGACGATGAAGCCTGCAGAGAGGCTTCCAGACAGGAAATCATCCGCAGATACTACCAGGCATTGGAAGGCCGTCTGGAGGAATCCAACACAGAGGAAGAAGTCTTCAAGCTGGAACTGCTGATGAAACAGGCGGGCATTTCTACTGAAAACCGCCGTGTTACCACTGCTGCTTTAGAACGTGCGGAAAAAACCGGGGCTCCGGCTGCTGCCATTGAGCTGGAGGACGGAAGAATTCTCACCGGAAAAACTTCTGACCTTTTGGGCGCTTCCGCTGCACTCCTTCTGAACACCTTAAAGGAACTGGCACAGATTCCTCACAACCTGCATGTGCTTTCCCCAACAGCCATTGAACCGATTCAGAAGCTGAAAATCGATTATCTGGGAAGTAAAAACCCAAGACTGCATACCGACGAGGTACTCATTGCCCTGTCCAGTACTGCTGCCACCAGCGACGTGGCTAAATTGGCTCTGGAACAGCTTCCAAAGCTGAAAGGCTGCCAGGTACATTCCTCTGTCATGCTGTCTTCTGTGGACAAGAAAGTCTTCAAAAAACTGGGCGTGCAGCTTACTTCTGAACCTGTATACGAACACAAGAAAATTTATTAAACCCTGCGCCGCCAGGCGCCCCACAAAAAGCCCCGCAAGAAAAGCAAATCTTTTGCTTCTCTTACGGGGCTTTCCATAGGCTTATTTTTATTCGTCGTATCCGTTTGGATTGTTAGACTGCCATCTCCAGGAGTCCTCACACATTTCTTTAATTCCGTTTTCAGCTTTCCATCCCAGTTCTTTGTACGCTTTTTCTGCACTGGAATAGCAGGTTGCAATATCGCCTGCACGGCGCGGTTTTATCACATATGGAATCTTCACGCCTGTAGCTTCTTCAAAGTTTTTCACAATATCCAGTACGCTGTATCCCTTACCTGTTCCCAGGTTGTAAACAGACAGTCCGGATTTGTCTTCAATCTTCTTTAAAGCCTTTACATGGCCTTTGGCTAAATCCACCACATGGATATAATCTCTCACACCGGTTCCGTCATGTGTGTCGTAATCATTTCCGAATACACCCAATTCTTTTAATTTTCCTACAGCCACCTGTGTGATATATGGCATTAAGTTATTTGGAATACCGTTTGGATTCTCTCCAATGGTACCGCTCTTATGTGCACCGATGGGGTTGAAGTATCTTAAAATAACCACATTCCATTCCGGGTCTGCTTTCTGAATATCTGTCAAAACCTGTTCCAGCATGGATTTTGTCCAGCCGTATGGATTGGTGCAGGTGCCTTTTGGGCATTCCTCTGTAATAGGAACAAAAGCCGGGTCACCGTATACCGTTGCAGAAGAAGAGAAGATGATGTTCTTCACATTGTGCTTTCTCATGACATCCACCAGAGTCAGAGTGCCTGCAATATTGTTTTCATAATATTCCCAGGGCTTTTGAACAGACTCTCCTACTGCTTTTAGGCCTGCAAAATGAATACAGGAATCAATGGATTCTTTTTCAAAGACTTCATTCAAAGCCTCTCTGTCTAAAATATCTGCTTTATAAAATTTTACAGGTTTCCCTGTGATTTTTTCCACTCGTTCCAGAGATTTTTCGCTGGAGTTGGAAAGATTATCCAGAACCACTACATCATATCCTGCACTCTGAAGTTCCACTACGGTATGGCTGCCGATATATCCGGCTCCGCCTGTTACTAAAATTGCCATCTTTTTATTCCTCCTTTGAGAAATCAACTATTTTTCATGTTACAAAACATTTTCTATGTTTGTTTCTATGCTACCACTTTCCATTGGAAAATTCAAGTATACCTTGCAAACTATCTGTATTTGTTTACAATTTCATTCATCTGATTCCATTTTTCCTCCATATCCTTCACCAGCTTAAACTGCGTTCTGCAGCGATCCAGATTGTGACCTTCTCTGTGTATCTTAAAATAATGGTCGCCCTCCAGATAATCTGTAAGGAAACGCATGCCGCACTCATAGGTCATCGTCATGGCTCCTACCGGAAGCATATCCAGTTCTTCCTCTGTCAGACTGCCTTTGCATCCCTCTACGAAACCTTTCGTGTAAAGTTCAAACAATTCCATACTGCAGGAAACCTTAGATAAATCCGGTTCGTCCTCTGCTCCTGTGCTGGCGCCGAAACGGATAGAATCACCAAAGTCATTCACTGACAGCCCCGGCATAACGGTATCCAAGTCAATCACACAGATTGCTTTTCTTGTTTCATCATCAATCATAATGTTGTTCAGCTTTGTATCATTATGAGTAACACGCAGCGGCAGTTTTCCCTCTGCCTGCATATCACAGAGCTTGTGCGCCAGTGCTTCTCTGTCCAGCACAAACTGAATCTCTTCCTGCACCTGTGCTGCTCTGCCGCACCCATCTGCTTCTACTGCTTTCTTAAAAGTATCCAGACGTTTTACGGTATTGTGGAAATCCTGAATGGTTTCATGAAGGGTTTCTGCCGGATAGTCTGCCAGGAGTCCCTGGAATCTGCCGAAAGCCACCGCGCTCTGGTAGAAATCTTCCTGATTCTCCACCAAGTCATACGTCTTAGCCCCTTCAATGAAAAGGTACACTCTCCAATATTCCCCTTCGCTGTCTTTATAAAAAGCCTTGCCGTCTTTTGCAGGCACTAAATTCAAGGTTTCTCTCTCCGGTTCTCCCCCGTTTTCCACAATTTTCTTTCTCAGCCAGGAAGTTACCCCCACAACGTTTTCCATGAGTTCTTCCGGATTCAGAAAAATCTGATTGTTCATGCGCTGCAGAATATATCGTTTCGTTTCTCCCTTATGCTGAAAAGTCACTCGGAAAGTATCATTGATATGACCGCTTCCGTAAGGAATTCCTTCTGTGTATTCCCCCTCAAACTGAAAATTCTCAATTACTTCTTTTTTAATTTCTGCCATTTTCTATTTTTCCTCCCACAGTTTTTCCGGATATAAACCGCTGTCTTTCAAAGCCTGAATAGCCGCAACCACCACTGGTTTATCTTCTTTATAAGTTACCCCGTACCATTTATCCAGAGATTTCAGAACCTGTACGGTAGCCTTGTCTTCCCCTAAAAGTTCATCTACCACAAAAGGAAGGAAGTATTCGCACTTCATTGGATTCCCTTCCAGATTCTCATCCAGGAATTTTGCGAAACGGTCTTTCAGCTCTTTCAGAATACTCTGTGAAAATCCCCACATATTCATGGATACAATGCTGCCTTCCGGAATCACGGTCCAGGTTGCTCCGTCATCCTCTGTATAAGCCGTTTCGTCTCCTCTCTTTTCGATATGGGTTCTCTCGTTGATTTCCTGCAGATAACCGTTTTCATCTGTCACACAGACACCTCTTGCAACGTGTCCGTTTTCTGTCAGTGTATTCTCCAGCACATAGCCTACCATGGTATAGCGGTATTTTTCATCATCCTCGTGAGATGTGAGATAATCATAAATCATCTGGAATGCATGGCTTCCATAGTAGTCATCTGCATTGATAACGGCAAACGGTGCGTCTACGGTACCCAGACAGCTCAAAATCGCATGTCCCGTTCCCCATGGTTTCACACGTCCTTCCGGTACTTCATATCCTTCCGGAAGATTGTGCAAATCCTGAAATACATATTCCACCTCAATAACTTTGCTCATTCTGTCCCCAATGGCAGCCTTAAAATCTGCTTCGTTTTCTCTCTTAATAATAAAGACAACCTTTTCAAACCCTGCCTTTACTGCATCGTAAATAGAAAAGTCCATAATAATGTGTCCCTGTTTATCCACCGGGTCAATCTGCTTCAAACCGCCGTAACGGCTTCCCATACCTGCTGCCATAACTACTAAAACTGGTTTTTTCATCTTACCTTCTCCTTTTCTCTCAACCATACTTCGTTTTAAGTTATCTTTATTTTATCAAAAATATTTCACAAATCCTTTGCACAAATTCATTTGTTTTTGTCATTTTTATGCATATTTTTCTGAACTCAAAAAGGCGCCGGAAATACTTGAGGGAAACTTTTCCTCTCCGTATTTCCGGCGCTCTCTGTCTGTTCTTTCCGTACAGATACTTCTATTGATACTTTTTATTGTAAAGGAATAACAGCACCAGCAGTCCTACCAGACCAACCAACTCCATAGTCAGACCCGTAATGCTGATATTTTTCTGTCCCATAATAATCAAAGCGAGACACACAACAAAAACAATACACTTTATAATCACTTTCACTGTATGATTCATTACGATTTCCTCCTATCCTTTCAGTCCGCCCAGTGTCATACCTTCTGTCAGACGTTTCTGGACTGCAATATACAGAATCAATGTAGGAAGCATAACAATAACAAGACCTGCATACATGATACCGTAGTTCGTAGCTGTCTTTTCCACAGCCATCAGGTTTTTCAGTCCCATAGCCAGTGTGTCATGTCCATCCATCAACGTGTAAGCAATGATGTACTCATTCCAGAAGGAAAGGAAGTTAAACAGAATGACTGTAATAATACTTGGCTTTGCCATTGGAACCATAATTTTCACCATAGTTTTCCAGTAACCGCAGCCGTCAATATAAGCAGCCTCTTCAAAGCCCTTTGGCAGCGTTTTGAAATATCCGCTTAACAGATAAATCGTAAACGGAAGACTGGTTGCCGCGTAAATAAGCGCCAGAAGGAAACGGTTATTCAGGAAAAAATCCACCTGAAAAGCCTTGTTGGCGTCTGTGAGCATGAGAAAAATCGGAACTACAATATAGTTTACATTGATAAATAATCCTGCCATGCAGGCCAAATTCAAAATCTTTTTGCACTTGAAATCAAATCTTGCCAGTACATAAGAAGCCGGAAGAGCAAGCACCAAAAGCAGGAAAAGCGCCAGAGCTGTTACCATAACGGAGTTCAGGAAGAACTCTCCCATTCTCGCATCTACAAAAGCCTGTTTGAAGTTTTCCCAACGTGGGTCTGCCGGCAGCGCCCATGGATTAATATCTGCACCGATAAATTCCGCATTGCGCTTTACACTCGCCATAAATACCCAGCCAACCGGTACAATAATAGAAATAGCCAGAACAAAAAGAGCAATGTAAATGATAGCTTTTGACAAAATTTTTGTAAATTTATGTGTTTCTTTCATTTCTCTTCATTCTCCTTTCTAAAATTCCAGCACTTCTCTGTCTGTAATCTTGTTTACCACTGCAGCTAGTACAAATGAGAAAATAAAGACTACAACGCCGATAGCCATACCGTATCCGTATACCCCTGCACCATAAGCCTGTTTGTACATATAGTTCAGCGCCACTTCGGTCTTTCCGTTAGGACCGCCATCCGTCATAATCTGGACAAACAGGAAGCTCAGGTTAATGGTACTGATAATATAGAAGGTTAAGGTGGTACGGATATTGTTCCAAATCAGAGGCAGTGTTACAGTAAAGAACGTATGTATCTCGGAAGAACCGTCCAAAGCGGCTGCCTCATATAAATCTTCCGGAATTGCTGCCATACTGGCCATGTACATAACCATGTAATAACCGATGGCCTGCCATACCAGAGCAAAAATAACGGAATAAATAACAATTTTCGGTTCACCCATCCACTGGTGCACCAGACCGTCTAAATGAATCGCTTCCAGGAAGGTATTCAAAAGACCTGTACTTGGGTTGTAAATCGCGCCGAAGATACCGGCTACAACAACGATACTCAAAATGTTTGGGATGTAAAAAATAACGCGGAAAAAGTTCTTTCCTTTGAAGTTTCCTCTGGACAATAAAGCTGCAAAAAGAACAGCCAGCACGATTGTACAAATCATAACCAGTACAATGATTAAGATGGTATTCTGCATAGCCTCCAAAAACGCCTTATCCTGGAACAACTTTGTAAAGTTTTCAAATCCTACAAATTCTTTCTTATTGGTAATTCCTCCCATGCGGTACAAAGACATTTTAAAGACCTTTACCGTAGGAACGAAAATAAAAAGCAGTATTAAAAGCGCGGCAGGTGCCAGGCAGGCAAAAACAAAACGCCCCTGTGATTTCTTCCTGTTCATGGTTTTCCTCCTTGTTTCTTTTAAAAACGGTGAGTTATAATAACTCACCGTTTGCTGATACCAGGTTTAAATTGTGCTTATTCTAAAGCGCCTGCACATTTTTCCCATGTTTCCACTAACTGTTTCTGCCAGTCTTCAACAGTCATATCTCCTGTATTTACAGAGTATGCCGGTCCGTAAACTGCGTCTTTCATGTTCAGACCTTCGATTGGCTGTGTAGCTACCCAACCGCCTGTAACGGTTACAATGTTGTCTGCTGTAGAAGCTGCATAACAGTCTCTTGTTGTACCTTCCGGTAATTTGTCAGCAGCGCCTTTTACAGGTGCAACAACTGGTGCCGGAGAAGTTTTTCCTGTTTCTTTGTCTGTTGTTTCGTTATTTAATAAAATATCAACAACTGTGTCAGAATACATAAATTTAATGAATTCTTTTGCAAGATCCATGTGCTCTGCTTCTGCAGGAATCCACATCTGTTCTGTGAATGTGTACATGGTCTGTTTTTCATCTCCATCCCACTTCGGTGCAGGCATCATACCCCATCTGAAGTCTTCCGGTGTTGTAGCAGCCATTTCACCGATTACCCAGTTACCGTTTGGCATGAATAATGCTTTGTTGTCGATAACGTTCTGCTGGTTGATTTTGAAACCACCGTCTGCGTTGGCATTTGCTACAGTATCTTTTTCTGTGTAATCAGCAGATACCAGTTTGCCTAATGTATCCAGAACTTTCTTCCCTTCGTCAGATGTCCATGTATCTGCATCGTATTTGATTGCTTTCTGATAGAACTCTGTACCGCCGGCCTGTGCTAACATGCTGTACATCGTTGCGTCCAGGTAACCAGCCTGTGGGAATGTAAACAAGGAAACCCCGTCTGCTTTTGCCTTATCGCCTAAAGCAAAGAACTCTTCCCATGTTGTCGGCAGGTCATATTTTTTCTGGTCTCCTTCAAACAGATTCTTGTTGTACCAGAATCCTGTCGGCGTGTAGAAGATAGGCGCCAGATAGATTTTGCCGTCTGCGTATGGCTGTGCGTCTGTACCATCTGTGATACCGTCTAACAGCTTTCCTTTTAATTCGTCATCAAATACATCTGTAATATCAGCGATTGCGCCTTCCTTCAGCATAGTTTCTGTGAAACCGCTTTTCTGTCCCAGATTGTAGTATACAACGTCAGGGAAGTCACCTTTCTGAATGGATTTTGTCAGGTCTTTATCTAATTCGGAAGAAATGTTTAATTCTACGTCAACGCCCTTTTCTTCTTCAAATGCTGCTGCAATCTGGTTCCAGATTTCTTCTCCGTTACCGCCTTTGAAAGCAGCTAATTTGAGCACTTCTTTGCCTTCAGACTTGTCTTCTTTTGCAGTATCCTTACTTGTATCTTTGTTTGTATCTGCTGTTTCGCCTCCACATGCAGCAAGTCCGGACAATGTCATTGTTGAAACAAGAGCCATGGCTACAAGTTTCTTTACCATCTTCATTTTCATTACTAATTCCTCCCTAGATTGTAGATAGTAACTATCTTTCTTAAATCTCACCGAATCATTATACCATATTTTCTATTTTTGTATTTGTACTATCTGCTGTAACTTTTATACAATCGTCTTTCACATCGTTATTTTGCCCAAAATTCTCCTTCTCTTTTTATCTTTTGCTCTTTTTTCCTCTTATATTTTTTTCTTTCATCTTCTTCTCTTTCATCACTTTTCATAACACAAACGGGCATTTCCGGAAAAAACCTTGTCTTTTTCAGAGAAACATCGTATATTTATAGGTAATTTTGATGAATGGAGGAATCACCTTTGAAACAGCCTAATATTTTACTGATTATGACTGACCAGCTTCGTGGGGACTGTCTGGGCTTTGCCAGACATCCGGATGTCAAAACTCCTTATCTGGATACACTGGCCAGCCGGGGTATTTCTTTTGACAATGCCTACAGCGCCTGCCCAAGCTGCATTGCCGCCAGAGCCGCTCTTCACACCGGTCTGTCCCAGGAACATCACAAGCGAACCGGCTATGAGGATGGCATTATCTGGGATTATCCACACACTATGGCAGGCGAACTTTCCAAAGCAGGATACTACTGCCAGTGTGTGGGGAAAATGCATGTACACCCACTGCGGAATTATCTGGGTTTCCACAATGTTGAGCTTCACGACGGCTATCTTCACAGCGCCCGCTATACCAGTGTCCCCTGGCAGGAGTCCCAGAAAAATGCCGATGATTACTTTCACTGGCTGAAACAGGAAAAAGGCATCGACGCAGACGTAACGGATACCGGACTGGAATGCAACAGCTGGGTGGCTCGTCCCTGGATTTATGAGGAAAAATACCATCCCACCAACTGGGTGACAGACCGCAGCATCGATTTTTTGCGCAGAAAAGACCCGCAAAAACCTTTCTTCCTTATGGCTTCTTATCTGCGTCCTCACCCGCCCTTTGATGCGCCTTCTTATTATTTTGATTTGTACAATCGGAAAGAACTGACACCGCCTGCTCTGGGCGACTGGGAAACCGAAGAACTGTTAAAGAGTCAGGGACGGGTTTTTGATTCCAAATGCGGTCCTCTGGATAAAGATTTAATACGGGAAGCTCAAGTGGGATATTATGCCTGCATTACTCATCTGGACCATCAGATTGGACGTCTGATTCAGGCTTTGGTAGAATACGGCGTTTATGAGGATACTCTGATTCTCTTTACTTCCGACCACGGGGAAGAACTCTGTGACCACCACATGTTCCGCAAATCCCGGCCATACCAGGGCAGTATCCGCATCCCCCTGATTCTCTCAGGAAACGACAGGCTTCTTCCGGGGCTCACACCAGGTACGGTTTCCCACAGTCTGGTGGAACTTCGGGACGTCATGCCTACTCTGCTGGATTTTGTTCATACCCATATTCCAGATACCCTGGACGGAAAAAGCATGCTGCCGCTTATAGAGCAGCCGCAAAAAGCTCTGCGGGAAGTGCTCCACGGCGAACACTCCTACGGAGAATACTCCAATCACTGGCTGGTAACGCCCCAGGATAAATTCATCTGGTACAGCGAAACCGGAACCGAGCAGTATTTCCGTCTGCTGGATGACCCAAAAGAGCTGCATAACGAAATAGACAATCCGGTCTGCCAGAACCGTATCTGTCAGCTGCGGGATTGCTTAATCCAGACTTTAAAGAACCGGCCGGAGGGCTTTTCAGACGGAACCAAGCTGATTCCCGGACAGCCCTATCCGCCGTATATGCCTTCCTGAATCCCTTTGGGGGCTGCCATTTACAAAGGGACTGCCGCAGCTGGCAGCAGTCCCCTACAGTCTGGCTGCCAGCCATTCCAGCCTGCTGATAGCATAGGCAAAAAATTCCTGATAAGACTTGCAGAAATAATTCTTATTTTCCTCTGTATAATTTCTTCTGCAGCCGCCCCGGCAAAGAGGATACCATCTGCAGGCAGTACACTCTTCTCCACGTTTCCTGCCCTGGCTGAAAAATTCCATTTCCGGAAAGATCCCCTGGAAAAACCGGAACTTCTCATCCTGCACATTGGCAATCCTGCAGTTGTCCAGCACATAAAAATCACAGGGATACACCCCTCCGTCTGCTTCAATAATATTCTGCATGGAACACCTTCCCGTCTGGGAACAGGCTTCCGGCGGAAAACCCTTTAACATGGACAGCCAGTTATCAAATTCCCGAATTGAAACCATAGTACCTTTTCGTACATCCTCAAACCACAGATCAAACAGGGACTTTAAAGCCTCTCCATAAATCTCCGGCGTCAAAGACCAGGGGTTCTGCCCCTCCTTCTCTCCCAACGGGTCCAGACAGGGAATATACTGCTGATAATAAAATCCCTCTTTTTTCAGATACTGATAAACAGACGTAATCTTTCTGGCGCTCTGTTTGGTAAGCACACACAGAATGTTCACCTCTACATGGTTCTTCTGCAGATTTTTCGCATTCTTTAAAATCTTCTGGAAAGTGCCCTTCCCACCGGCGTCCTGCCGGTTTCTGTCGTGAATTTCTTTGGTCCCATCCAAAGAAATTCCCACCAGAAAATGATTTTCTCTTAAAAATTCCGTCCACTTCTCATCCAGCAGTGTTCCATTGGTCTGCAGACAGAAGTACAGCTTTGTTTCGGGTTTCTTATATTTTTTCGTGAACGCTATAAACTTTTCAAAAAATTCCAGTCCGGCCAGTGTTGGTTCTCCCCCCTGAAAACCAAAAGTGCAGCTTTCTTCTGCTGCCTCCAGAGCTTTTCGCACCACGGTTTCCAAAACTGCCTCTTTCATAATTCCATAGGATGGGATTTCTCTGTTTTTACATTCATCTTCATAAAAACAATAGGCACACCGCAGATTACAGTTGGAAGATGCCGGTTTCATCATTAATTGTACATGTTTCATTTCCTTCTCCGCCTTTTCTCAATTCTTATGTTTTATTCTACCATATCCTGTCTGTAAATTCATTGCTTTTCCAGACATTTTAGGACAACATATGGATTTTTTCTCTGCAATCCTTTATAATAAAAACGAATATATTTTCCTATTCAGGAGGTTTGTCATGTCATTTACAAGTCTGGAACTAAAAAAAGACATTGAAATCAATAAAATTATTACGATTCATTACTTTGAATATATGAGCGACTATAATTTTCCCGGAGAGACACATGATTTCTGGGAATTTCTGTGCGTGGATAAAGGGGAAGTGGAGGTATGTGCCGGAAATATCCACCATACGCTGAAAAAAGGAGAAATCATTTTCCACAAGCCGGACGAATTTCACACCGTAAAGGCGAATGGAACCATTGCCCCCAACCTGGTAGTCATCTCCTTTGAGTGCCATTCTCCCTGTATGAAATATTTTGAAAATCTGCTGACCAGCATTGGCGAACAGGAGCGAAATCTCCTTGCCCAGATTATTTATGAGGCCAAGCACTGCATTGCCAATCCATTGGACGACCCTGGAACCACCGAAATGCTTCGTCGGGAGACAGCTCCCTTTGGTTCTGAACAGTTGATTAAACTATATCTGGAAACGCTTTTGATTTTGATGATTCGCCAGATGGATGAGGGCACGCTTTCCGCTCCTGCTATCAAATCCATTAAGCAGAAGAATGATTCTCTGATTTACAACCGGATTACGACTTATCTGGAAGAACACATCTGCGAGCGGCTGACCATTGAGACCATCTGCCAGGACAATTTAATCGGGCGTTCCCAGCTGCAGAAACTCTTCCGGGAGCAGACACACTGCGGTGTCATTGATTATTTTTCCCATTTAAAAATTGAACTGGCCAAACAGCTCATTCGGGAAAATCATCACAATTTTACGCAGATATCTGAATTTATCGGCTATACATCCATTCACTACTTTTCCCGGCAGTTTAAGAAAATTACCGGAATGACGCCGTCAGAATATGCTTCTTCCATTAAAGTTTTGTCTGACAGAAAGTAGTCTCTGCTTTTGCGCCTGCCAATTTGATTCTACTTTCTGTTTTTTTACATTGTGTTTCAATTACTTTCATATTATAATAATTATATTACGGGAAAAAATCCCAGCTTAAAGGAGAAGGTATTATGAAAATTTACAAAACCAAAGACTATGATGAAATGAGCAGAAAGGCAGCGCATATAATTGCTTCTCAGGTAATTTTAAATCCTGACTGTGTGTTAGGACTTGCAACCGGTTCTACACCTGTGGGAACTTATAAAAATCTGATAAAATGGTATGAAGAAGGGGATTTGGATTTTTCTCAGATTACTTCCTGCAACTTAGATGAATACAGAGGATTAAGCGGAGACAATGACCAGAGTTACCGTTATTTCATGAACCACAACCTGTTTGACTCTGTAAATATCCGCAAGGAATGTACTTTTGTGCCGGACGGATTAAATGAAGACAGCGATGCAGCCTGCAGAGAATATGAAGAAATTATTCGCCGTGCGGGGGGCATTGATTTGCAGCTTTTAGGTCTGGGACACAACGGACACATTGGTTTCAATGAACCTGCAGAAGATTTTCCAAAAACGACACATTGCGTAGATTTAACAGAAAGCACCATTCAGGCCAACAAACGTTTCTTTGAAAACGAAGCCGATGTTCCCCGTCAGGCTTACACTATGGGAATCGGCACCATTATGAGTGCAAAGAAAATTCTGGTTGTAGTCAGCGGAGCTGACAAGGCGGAAATTCTCAATGAAGTTATCAACGGCCCGGTTACACCAAAGGTTCCGGCTTCTATCTTACAGCTGCACCCGGATGTTACCATCGTAGCGGATGAAGCAGCGCTTTCCAAAGTAAAATAAGATTTTAAGAGGGGACTGTTCCGGCAGCCCCCTTTCTTTCTTCTCTTATTTCATTTTTTTCATATCTTTTAATTTTAAGGGTTTTCCATAATGCATTACAGAAATACTGTATATCTTTGAAGCTATAACTGCAGCTACTACAATTGTAACGGCCAAAACGGCAAGGGAAACACCGATTTGTACCGGCTCGATTTCTCCTGTCAACAGTTTAAAAGGTACTGCAAAAGGAGAAGATATGGGCAGGTACAGGGCCAGAGCTGTTAAGGTACTGCTGCCTCCTCCTGCAATGGAAGTAAAATATCCTAAGTAAAAACCAAGGATTGCAACAATGGAAACCGGAAGCAGGGCTGCATTTAAGTCTTCAATTCTGCTGACTGCTGCACCACATACGGAATTCAGCACTGCATACAGCGCATAGCCCAGTATAAAGTACACAAGCAGCAAAATTACCGTACCTGCAGAAACAGAAATTCCGGAAAGCTGAATTCCACCCAGCTGTACATCGTTGGGCAACAGATATTTATAACACAATCCGCCAAAGACCAGGAGGCCTCCCAGCTGCAAAAGCCCCACAACACCCATGCCCAGACATTTTCCTGCTAAAATCCTGGAAGGTTTTGCTGAGACAATCAGTGTTTCCATAACTCTGGAGGTTTTTTCGGCAGCTACGGACATAGCCACCCCATTTCCATAATAATAAACCGCAAAGAACATAACAATAGTCATAAAAACACCGAGAATATAGCCTGTTATATCCATCTCTCCTGCATATTCTTCCGTATAGGACAGGGGCGTCTGTATGACTTTTATCTGCTGCTCTCCCACGCCCAACTCGCGGAGGGACTGGGACTGCATAATTTGGTCACAGACAGCTGCTGTATTTTTCGCACTGATTCCTTTCATAAAATTTGCATTGACCACATGTACCACTGGCTGTCCGTCTGTCTTTTCAATATAAATAAGAGAATCGTCTTCTTTCTCCTTAATTTCCTGTTTCAAGGTTTCCAGATTTTCGTTCTCTGCAATCTGGAAATCAAGTTCCGGATACAGTTCCTGAAACATTTCAAGATTTTGCTGAAAAATCCCCACTTCATCCAGAAGATAACAGGTACCTTTTTTCTCATGGTCTGCTTTTTCCGTGGACTTTTCTCCTGTAAATGCTGTAAAGACTCTGGGAACGGCGCACAACAGCAGCACGGCTGCCATAATGATAATGGTTGAAATCCAAAACGCTTTTTTGCGGATTCCTTCTTTTAAGGTATAGACAAACACAATCAGCATTTGTTTCATCTGCTCTCACCTGCCTTTTTCACAAAAATTTCCTGTAAGGATGGTTCCATAATCTGAAATTTCAAAGGGTAAATTTCTTCTGCCAGCATATGTTTCAAAAAACGGCAGGCCATCTCCTCACTCTGAATCTTATACTCTGTCTCCGCGGCTCTTTCCTCGAAAACCTCCAGACCTTCCTGCCTTGCAATATCCCTGACATCCTTTTCCGCAGAAACAATCAGATTGCTTCGTCCATACGCCCTTTTGATATCTTTCAGAGTGCCGCTTAAAAGAGTTTTCCCTCTGTCCAGAATCACAAGATTTTTACAGTATTCCTCCACCGTTTCCATTTGATGGGTACTAAGTATGATATATTTGCCTTCCTTTACCAGCTTTTTTACCAGATTCCGCAGCACTACGGCATTTACCGGATCCAGACCGGAAAAAGGTTCATCCAGAAAAATCAACTGCGGTCTGTGTATAATAGCTGCAATCAGCTGAATCTTCTGCTGATTTCCCTTTGACAGCTTTTCTGCCTGCATGTTCTGGTACTCTGTCACCTGAAGCTGTTCCATAAGTTCCTGCGCCGATTGTTTCGCCTCTGCTTTCTTCATGCCTCTGAGCATGCCAAAATAAATCAACTGTTCCAGAACCTTTGCTTTCATATAAATGCCTCTTTCTTCCGGCAGATATCCGAAAGCCAGGGTATCCCTGGTAATTTTCTTTCCATTCCAGAGTGCCTTTCCTTCATCCGGCTGCATAATACCCAGAATGCTGCGTATGGTTGTGGTTTTCCCTGCACCATTGGTTCCCAGCAGTCCAAATACTCCCGGCTCCTCCATGACAAAATTCAGATGATGAATCGCTGTTTTTTCTCCAAACCGCTTTGTCAGATTCTCTACTGTAAGTCCCATAATCTCACGCTCCTCTCACCTTTTCTTCTCATACTCATACCAGTATATCAATGTCTGTGCAGACCAGACGACGCCCAGTATCACAAAAGGAAGATTGCTCATCTCATAGACATTGGCTGCGCACAGAAGTATAACAAAAATAATCAGGTTAATAAACTGATTGTAATAATAAGCATAATATCCCGCCCGAAAACTTCTGAACTGTTCTCTTTCGTCACAACTGGCCAGCCATTCTTTGTCAAAATTCCAGCTTAGGATATTTCCTTTTTTCTCCGGGTTCATCTGCTTCTGGTAATACACGACCCTGCTCACCCAGAACAGAGTCCAGAACGTAGTAGCTACGAAAAAGAGAACAGATATGGTAGACATCCCATCATGTGCTGCCATGCAGGGTCCTCCCATACACATGACAAAAATGATAAACACCGAAAGAAAATTCTGAACTCGCCCTACATATTTCTCTAATGCTTCTGTTTCTTCTTCATCATCCTGATTCCAGCGTTTAAATTTGTACCTCACAGTTCCCACACCAACAGGTGCTGCCACGCATAGCAAAGTGCAAAGAACTATCAAAATCCAGGGCGCATAGTTTCCCACAGAATCGGAAATCCGATTCAGCACCTGGCTCACAGATTCTCCATAGAAAAGAAAGAACACCGTTCCCGCCCCTCCTATAAAACCGCCGCACGAAAGCATAATCACCATTTGTATCAAGGCTGTCTTCCTATCGGTTTCCTTTTTCTTCTTATTCCTGTTCATCGTTCTCATCCTCCTCATACTGAAATATTTCTTCCACCGTTACGGAGCATTCCTTTGCAATCCGCAGAGCAAGGGTTACGGAAGGCGAATAATCGCCCCTCTCTATCAGACTGATCGTCTGCCGTGAAGCACCTACCCGTTTTCCCAGTTCCTGCTGATTAATGCCAAGCCTTGCCCGGTATTCTTTCAGACGGTTATATAGCGGCATACGCACTGCCTCCTTGACTTATTTTCTTGTCATATTGACAACTTTATTTGTCATTATTATAGCAAATGACAAATAAAGTTGTCAATTATTTTTTTCGCAAAAAAAGAGAATGCTGTTTGCAACAACATCCTCTTTCATCTTCGATTGATTCCCGATACAAAACCGATATCAGCCTTTGATACCTCCGGTAACACCGCCAATAATCTTCTCTGACAGGAAAATATAGAGAATAAAGGTTGGCAGGAATACAATGACAACGGCTGCAAACATACCGGCCCAGTTTCCTGTATATTGCATAGACTGCAGCATGCCATAAAGACCTACCGCTACCGGACGGAGTTCATCACTGTTTGCAAAAATCAGAGACAGGAAGTACTCGTTCCAGATATTGATAAAGTTAAAAATCGTAACTGTAACAATTCCAGACTGAGCCATCAGGAACATAATTTTCCAGAAAGTCTTCACCGGAGGACAGCCGTCAATGGCTGCAGCCTCTTCGTAAGTTCTGGATAAGTTGGCAAAAAAGGTAAGCAGGAAAATGGTTGTATAGGGAATGTTAATTCCGATATACAGGAAAATCAGCGTTGCCTTACTTGCCACTACGTTGTTTAAAATTCCCATATTTGCTACCAGACAGAAAAGCGGCAGCACAATCATGGTAATGGGAACACCCATAGCAGACACGAAACCGGTCTGAATAATCTTATTCCCTATAAAGGTAAATCTTGCCAGCACATAAGCAGCCGGTGCGCAGATAAGAATCAGCAATGTACAGGATATTACCGAATACAGCAGGGAGTTCATAAAGAAGGTGGCTACGCCGCCGGAGCCCCATGCCTTTGCATAATTTTCAAAATGCAGCCCCGTAGGGAACTTCAGTGCTTTTCCCGCAAAAATATCCATTGTGGTGGACAAACTTGCAGCCAGAATCCAGCCCAGAAGCATGAGCGTAAACGCTACCCACAAAAGAATAATAATATATCCGGGAGCAAGTTTCAGTTCTTTTTTCCAGTTAATTTTATCTTTGACTATTTTCTTTTCTTTCGCCATGAACCTGTCCTCCCTTCTAAAATTCCAAATCATCATCTTTTACCAGTGCGTTGCAGATGGTAAAGATTAAAACAACACAGATACAAAGAATAATACCAATGGCCGCACCATATCCTGCATTACGCTCTGTCACCGCATTTCCGGCGCCAAAAATCTGAGAATACATATACTGTACTGGAACAATGGTGGCTTTATTGGCTGTAACAGAAGAGAACAGCTGTGACCATACAAAGAAACCTGCTGTGCTTACAGACCACATAGTAATATTTGTCTTAAAGACACCTTTTAACAATGGCAGTGTCATATAACGAAACTGATTGATTTTGTTTGCTCCGTCCAAAGTTGCCGCTTCATAAAAGTCCGGGCTGATTCGCTCAATACCGCTCATCCAGATAAGCATGTGATAACCAATCATACCAAAGCAGTAAGCAAACAGCAGAGCCCAGAATACATGGTCCGGAGCCGTCCACTGGGTTTTTGCCAGTTCGTGAAGTCCCAGTTTATCCAGAACGTTCTTAAGAAGACCAAACTTAGGGCTATATACATACTGCAGCCACATGGTAGCCAGAGCCACAGCACTTACAATATTGGGCAGATAAATAATGGCGCGGAAAATTTTCTTTCCCCGGATTCCGCTGGTTAAAATAACGGCAAACAGCAGGGAAACTGTCATAACAATGATACCGCCTAAAAGCCATATTTTTCCAATATTCATCATGGAGGTTCTGAAAATATCAGTTGCAAATAATTTCTGGTAGTTTTCTATTCCCACGAATTTCCACAAATCCACACTGTCTGTCACAGAAGAAATCTTAAAAAAACTCATAATAACGGTTCTGACAATGGGATATAAGAATACAGCCAGGAAAATCAGAACTGCCGGGGCAAGAAAACCGATAATCATTCCTTTATTTTTTTTCATGCGGGTATCTCCTTAATATTCAAAAAGAAATATGGTGGCAGCGCGCTGTACGCTCATGCCACCATATCTTTTATACTTCTTATTCTCCTGCTGCTGATTTACAGGATTTTACAAATTCATCAGCAGACATGTCGCCAGCCATAAGTTTTACTGTGTTTTCGTTTAATACAGGTGTCAGGTCGCCATTGTTTTCAGCGCCAACAGCCCAGTCATAGTATGTAGCTGTTGCTTCAAACCCAGGTTTTACCGCCTCAAGTTCTGTTGGCCATGCATCAGAGTTTGCTTTGTCAGCCGGAATGGAAAGAGACTGCTCTGTCATCTTCTTATCAAATTCCCCGGTTGTGATATAAGTAATCAGCTCCATAGCCTCTTCTGCCATCTTGGATTCTTTGTTAATGGCAAATACCTGATTGGCAATGTTGTTTGCCGTATTGTCATCTGTTCCGTCTTTTACAGATGGGTAGTTGAAGTATCCCCATGTCAAATCTTCTGCTACAGACGCTTTGATTTCGTTTGGCAGCCAGGATCCGCAGATAATAATTGCTGCTTCTCCAGGGGCAAATTCCTGATTCTGTCCTGCCGGATATACGTTAGACGCAATATTTTCGGAGAAGTACCCTTTCTTAGCAAAGTCTTCAATGTCTTTTGCTGCCTGAGCAACTCTTGGGTCATCCCAGTTTACATCTTCCACTTCGCCTGCGTCAATTTTTTCCTGAATAGCCGGGTCATTCACTAAGGCTTTTACGCCATCCTGTCCCAGATAACGTCCCAGATGATATCCCATAAAGGAAGTCATATAAGTGGTATCACCTGTGATTGGTGTAATTCCCGCTTCTTTTAATTTCGCACAGGCTGCATCAAATTCTTCCCATGTAGTCGGCGCTGCTGCAATGCCTGCTTTATCAAATAAAGTCTGGTTATAGAAGAAACCGAAAATAGAGGGCTGATACGGAATGGATTTTAATGTTCCGCCTGCTGCATTACGGGCAATAGCAAACAGTGTTTCATTTCCATGCTCTGCCTCATAATCTTTTGCCAGCTCTTCCAAATCCATCAGATAGCTTCCCCAGGAACCGTTTACACGGTTTACATCCTCGTCAAACAAGTCGATGGTCTGCTTAGCATCCAATGCAGGCTGTAAACCTTCACGCTGTCCGTTACGTCCTTTAAACTGTACGTCTACCTTAACTCCTGTGTCTTCTGTGTACTTGTCCACAGCTTCCTGAATCACTTTTGCCTGCGGCTCCTCTTCACTCCACATGGACCAGTAAACCAGTTCTTTTCCCCCGTCCTTGCCGCTGTCGGCGCCGCCGGATGTTTCTTTATCTCCGCCGCCTCCGCAGGCTGCCAGAGAAGCTACCATCATTGCACAAATAACTTTGTATTATCCTGCGCTATTTTTGTATTATCAACATTATTTTTGCCACTTTCCCAACTCCAGTTTTTATTTTTACGTCATACTCTATATTTTTCATTTGTTTTCTCCATTTTTTTATCTATTATGACAAATACCAAGAGAACTCCGAAACTGATTCCCAGCAAAAGAAAGATTCCAGGTACGCTGATGTCTCCCAGAAATAAACCGGAAGCATTGACTGCAAAATGACACCATATGGCTGCACTGAGTTTTCCGTATCTTTTCACAACAGTTCCCAACAGCAGACCTGCCAGAAAAGCATAAGAGGACTGCACAAGATTCCCATGCATCAGAGCAAAAAGAACGGCCTGCAGCACATTGGCTGCTGCAAAGGGCAGTTCCTCTTGTAAAATCCGCAGGGTTACGCCGCGAAAGACCATTTCCTCTGTCAAAGGAGCAAACACCACCGTATACAGCACAGAAAAGACAGACGGTGCAAACACCCCCAGATTTTCCAGCACCTGCGCATAAGATTCCATTGCTTTTGGAAACACCACTTGCATACCGGCCAGCAGCAGACTGACAATCATCTGAAAAATCACACCCACAGCCAGAAGTTTTACTGCTGCGCCCAGGGAAAACCTTCTCTCCTGCCCGCTGGTTTCTTTCTTCTTTTTCTGCAGCCACAGATATCCCAGGAGAAAAGTAACGCCATTCGCCAGCACGGAAATGACGTAGGGCAGTTCTCCCCCTGTTGCCCATAAAGGCCCTTTTCCAGTCAAAACCCCTGTCAAAAGAAACAGGATGCTGACGACGCTCTGCATTCCCAGCCAGAGAAGCATAGGAAGCAGACTCTTTAAAATGCATATAACCTTTTTCATCTGTTCTTATCCTCTATCCAGTTCCTGAAAGTGAAAGGACTTTCTGCCCTCTGCATAGTCCGCCACAATCTGTCCCTGTCCATACAGCTTGTATTTATAAGTAACCAGGCCTTCCAGCCCCACCGGGCCTCTGGCATGAATTTTTCCGGTACTGATCCCCACCTCTGCTCCAAAGCCATAACGGAAACCGTCGGCAAATCTGGTGGAACAGTTCTGATACACGCCTGCGGAATCCACAAGCTGCATAAACGTTTCTGCGTGCTCCGGATTTTCCGTAAGAATACAGTCTGTGTGATGGGAGCCGTAAGTATTGATATGGCGAACGGCTTCCTCCAGGCTGTCTACCAGTTTTACAGACAGTACCATGTCCAGATATTCCGTGTGAAATTCTGCTTCCTCCATGATTTCGCAGTCTATATACTGACTTGCTTCCAAAGTTCCCCGCAGGCTCACTCCCGCCGCTCTTAAAGCCGCTTCTGCTTTGGGAAGAAATTCTTCTGCAATCCTCCGGTGTACCAGCAGGGTTTCCGTAGCATTGCAGGCCGCTGTGTACTGGGTCTTGGCGTCTACGAGAACCGGCAGCGCTTTTTCCATATCATAGTCCTCATCTACATAAGTATGACACACGCCGTCTGCATGTCCCATAACGGGAATCTTGGTGTGGTTCATAATATACTGTACAAACTGGTTGGAACCTCTGGGAATCAGCAAATCCACACAGTCATGGCAGGAAAGCAGTTCATCAATTTCATTGTGCTGCTCTGCCTGCAAAAGGCAGCCAGATGGCAGGCCGCAGTCTGTAACTGTCTGATAAATGATTCCAAAAAGAACTTTATTGGTGGCTGCGGTCTCACGACCTCCTTTTAAAACTGCGCAATTGCCGCTCTTGATACAAAGAGAGGAGATCTGCACCAGAGCATCCGGTCTTGCCTCAAAAATAATGCCAATCACTCCAATGGGGCAGGTCACCCGGTACAAGTTCAGATGGTCGTCTAATTGTCTGGAAAGCTGCACCTGGGATAAAGGATCCGGAAGTTTTACCAGTTCTTTGATTCCGCTGATAACATCAGCCAGTTTATGCGCATCAAATTTCAGCCGTTTCTGTACAGACTGGGGCAGGCCGGACTCTGCTGCCGCTTCCAGGTCTTTCTGATTGGCTTCAAAGATTTTTTCTTTCTGCTGCTGCAGCGCCTCTGCCACTGCCAACAGCGCCTGATTTCTGGTCTCCAAAGAAAGCGCTGCCATCTTTGGGCTGTCCTCTTTCATTTTTTTCACTTCACTTCTGATATCCATGGTTTTACCGCCCTTCTTTACTTTTTCTCTTTAACTTGATAAATAGATGTACTTATTATATATGGAAAGTTTCCATTATGCAATCTACATCTGCTTTCTCACAATTTTATACTCATCGTTCATCTGAAAATAGGGACAGTGGTAGAAACTGTCGGAAAGGAAACGGCTCATTTCGTCTTCATCCAGATTTACATCACAGATATAATAGCCAAATTCCTCATCATATATGTAATTGCTGCAGTATTCACAGCTGGTTGTCCCCTGTTTTTTCTTACTCATATTCATCCCGTCCTTTTCCTTCATTCTGTATGTTTTAGATATACCAAAATCTCTTCTTCTTGTCAATTTTTAATGAAAAGAATGAAAAACAGATTCTTTCATTGCAAATAAAACAGGGAGTGTTATAATTAGCCTTGAACTTTATATAATCTTTATCTTTTTCTTATTATATTTACACATTTTTAATGCTTATGGAGGTTCTTATGAAGATTATAATTGTGGGCTGCGGCAAGATAGGATGTACCCTTGCAGCACAGCTCAGTTACGAACAACACGACCTGGTCGTGGTTGACACAAATCCGCTGAAAATCCAGCAGCTTTCCGAAACCATTGACGTCATGGGACTGGCTGGAAACGGCTCCAGTGTCAACGTTTTGTCAGAAGCCGGCATTGAGGAGGCGGACATGCTGATTGCCGTTACCGGCTCGGATGAATTAAACCTGTTGTGCTGTGTCATTGCCAAAAAGGTGAGCAAATGCCACACCATTGCCCGTGTGCGTAATCCGATTTACAATAAAGAAAGGAACTTTATCAGAAAAAGCCTTGGAATTTCCATGATTATCAATCCGGAATATTCCGCAGCCATGGAAATGTTCCGTCTTCTGCGCTTTCCTTCTGCTATTAAGCTGGACACCTTTGCCAAAGGAAGAGTGGAGCTTTTGAAATTTAAGCTGCTGCCCGAATTTCGTCTGGACGGCTTGTCTATTATGCAAATGGTAGACAAACTCCGGTGCAATATTCTGGTCTGCGGTGTAGAAAGAGGGAATGAAGTGTTTATTCCTTCCGGTAACTTTGTACTGCAAAACGGCGACCGCATTTCTATTGTGGCCTCTGTAAAAAATTCGGCTGCCTTTTTCAAAAAAATCGGCGTGCATACCCAGCAGGTAAAAAACGCTCTGATTGTAGGCGGCGGTACTCTTGGCTATTATCTCGCTACTCTGCTGTCGGAATTAAAAGTCGATGTACGGATTGTAGAATCCAAAATTGCCCGCTGCGAGGAATTAAGCCAGCTTCTGCCGGAAACTACCATCATCTGCGGTGACGGTACAGATAAAAAGCTGCTGCTTGAGGAGGGATTGGCCCAGACAGAGGCCTTTGTGACCCTTACCAATATGGATGAGGAAAACATTCTGCTGTCTCTGTTTGCCAAGAAAAACTCCAATGCCAAGCTGATTACCAAGGTCACCCGCATTGCCTTTGACGATATTGTGGAGGAACTGGATCTGGGAAGTGTGATTTATCCCAAAAATATTACAGCAGACTATATTCTGCGCTATGTCCGGGCTATGGAAAATTCCATCAGCAGCAACAACGTAGAAACGCTGTACCACATTCTGGACGGACATGCGGAAGCTCTGGAGTTTGCAGTAAAAGAGTCCTCCAGTATTACGGATGTCCCCTTAAGCCAGCTGAACCTCAAAGACAACCTTCTCATTGCCTGTATCAACCACAACGGCAACATCCTGATTCCCAAAGGACAGGATAAAATCCAGGTGGGCGATACCGTCATTGTGGTAACCACGATAGAAGGCTTAAACGATTTGAAAGATATTTTGAAAAAGTAGAGGGCAGAGGAATGAATTACGCAATTGTTAAATTTATTATTGGCAAAGTCCTGTACTTTGAGGCAGCTTTTATGATGCTGCCCTGTGTCACTGCCATTATTTACCAGGAAGAAAGCGGCTGGGCCTTCTTCTTTACAGCCCTCTTGTGCGTGCTCATTGGCGCTGTGCTTACCAGAAAAAGTCCAAAAAACTCTGTTTTTTATGTAAAAGAGGGATTTGTAACCGTTGCCCTGAGCTGGATTGTCATGAGCCTTATGGGCGGAATTCCTTTTCTCATAGGAGGCGTTATGACAAACCCGGTGGACGCTCTTTTTGAGACAGTATCCGGCTTTACCACCACCGGAGCCAGTATTCTCACAGACGTGGAAATTGTGCCGAAGTGTATGCTGATGTGGAGAAGTTTTACCCACTGGATTGGCGGTATGGGGGTATTGGTGTTCCTGCTTTCTTTCATGCACACCCATGGCAGCGGTTCCCATATGAACCTGATGAAAGCAGAAAGCCCCGGGCCTTCTGTAGGCAAACTCATGCCCACGGTACAGTCCACCGCAAAAGTCCTTTACTTTATTTACATTTTTATGACTATCCTGGAGATTCTTTTTCTGCTTCTGGGCGGCATGCCTTTGTTTGATACGCTGACAATCACCTTTGGCACAGCCGGTACGGGCGGCTTCGGTATTAAAAATGACAGCATTGCCGGCTACTCCCCTTACCTGCAAGTGGTAGTCACAGTTTTCATGATTTTATTTGGAATTAACTTTAACGCCTACTTCCTAATTTTGTGCAGAAAATTCCGTCAGTCCTTTAAGATGGAAGAAGTCCGGTGTTATCTCGGTATTATTCTGGTAACTACAGCCTTTATTACCTTTAATATTCGGAATATCTATGACACCTTCGGAGACGCTCTGCGCCATGCGGCTTTCCAGGTAGGTTCCATTATTACCACCACCGGATATGCCACTACGGACTTTAACAACTGGCCGGAAGCGTCCAGAACCATTCTGGTACTGCTAATGTTTGTAGGCGCCTGTGCGGGAAGCACCGGAGGCGGTATTAAGGTGTCCCGTTTCGTGATTTTGATTAAAACCATCAAAAAGGAACTGCACACCCTGCTTCATCCCCGCAGTGTGCGGAAACTGAAAATGGACGGTCATACCCTGGAACATGAAGTTGTACGTGCTACCAATGTATTCCTCATTGCCTATGTACTGGTATTTTCTTTTTCTGTACTTTTGGTGGGATTCGATAATTTCGATATGATTACCAACTTCACAGCCGTGGCCTCTGCACTGAATAATATCGGCCCCGGACTGGAACTGGTGGGACCGACCCAGAACTTCGGTCTGTTTTCTAACGGCGCCAAGCTGGTGCTGACCTTTGATATGCTTGCGGGACGTCTGGAATTGTTCCCCATGCTTTTGTTATTTGTAAGAGATACCTGGAAACGGTATTAAAATTTTGCAGCAAAAAAGGCTATCGCTTGAAGTGCATGTAAAACGATAGCCTTTTTTGTTTGCTGTTTTTCTGTATTTTCTTAAAACTGTACCTGGATTTTCGTTCCTTTTCCCGGCTCGCTGCTCAGAAGAATTTCCGCGTGATGGAGCATTGCACCGTGCTTTACAATGGCAAGTCCCAGCCCGGTGCCTCCGGTCTGGCGGGAATGGCTTTTATCCACCCTGTAAAACCGTTCAAAAATACGCTCCTGCTCTTCTTTGGCAATTCCGATTCCATTGTCTTCTACCGTGAAAATCACATGTTCCTTCTCTTTTGCCAGAAGAACCTTTACATATCCACCTTCTTTGTTATATTTAATGGCGTTATCCACAAGATTATACAACATCTCGTATAAAATGTGGCGTACTCCATATATCTCTGCACTCTTTCCCTCTGTAAAAATGGTGACCTGTTTCCGCTTAGACGGCAACATGAGGTTCTGACAGATATCCTGCACCACTTCATACAAATCCACGGTTTCAAAGGGCATTTCCCCGCTCTTTTCATCCAGCTTGGAAATCTCAATAATATCCTGTACCAGACTGGTCAGGCGGCTGGCCTCGTCATAAATCCTGCCTGCAAATTCCGGCACATCCTGGGGACGCACCATCTCATTTTTCATCAGTTCCGCATATCCTGAAATGGACATCAGAGGGGTTTTCAGTTCATGGGACACATTTGCAGAAAATTCCCGGCGTACGGTTTCCGCCTGCCGCAGTTCTTCCACCTGCTGGGCAATCTGCCGGTTCTGCTGGTCCACACGGTTTAAAAGAGGACGCAGTTCTTCGTATTCCACATGTTCCAGAGGATGTTCCAAATCCAACTGATTGATAGGCTCTATGAGTTTCTTGGTCTGCCTCTCCATAAGACAGAAGCCAAGCGCCAAAATTGCCAGCAAAAGAATTCCCATCAGGGCAAAGCTGGAAAACATGGTATGAAAAACGCTTTCTGTAGTCTTCGCCACCCCCAGAATATTCCCGCTGTTCAGCTTAACGGCATAGTAGTAGGTCTGCTGGGAAAGGGACTCTGAATAGCGCATGACTTCTCCGGTTCCATCTTCCTGTACCTTTTCAAATCCGGGACTGCCGGTACGATTTTCCTCCTGGTCAGCGTACTGCTCAGAATCATACAGAACGGTTCCGTCCGGCGCCGTGAGGGTAATCCGACTGGTTGTCAGATTTCCGGTCTCTTCCGTGAGATACTCCTCTCCTATCTTCTCTATGGCATATCGGATATACTCTACCTCATTTTTTACATCCTGCCTCATATAACTGTTGTATTTTTCATACATAATAACACTGGCTGCGGTAAAAGTCAGAAGCATGCTCAGAGCCACCAGAAACCCTATATTATTCATGATTCTCTGCTTCATTGCCTGTCTCCTATGCGATACCCCACACCCCGGACAGTTTCTATGAGATAACCGGATTCTCCCAGCTTCTGCCGCAATGTCCGGATATGTACGTCTACGGTTCTGGTTTCACCTGCAAATTCATATCCCCAGATACGCTCCAGAATCTGGTCCCGGCTGACTACCAGCCCCTGGTTCTCCATCAGGTAACGGAGCAGTTCAAATTCCTTTAAAGTCAGTTCCACTGCCCGTTCATTATCAAAAACCTGATGGCGCTCCACATGGACCTTCAACCCCTTAAAACGATATTCCTGTTTCTGAGAATGTTTTTTGGTTCTGCGCAGCACCGCTTTCACCCTTGCAATAAATTCCATCATACCAAAAGGCTTTGTAATATAATCGTCTGCACCGCCGTCCAGTCCACGTACTTTGTCGTATTCCGCTTCTTTTGCCGTTACCATAATAATAGGAATTTCACTGGTCTCCGGGCTCTGCTTCAGCTTCTCCAGAATACGGTAGCCGTCTTCTCCCGGCAGCATAATATCTAACAGAATCAATTCCGGCACTTCCTCTTTCAGCGCTTTCTTCAGTTCTTTTCCATCGCTTAAACCTCTGGCCTCAAATCCTGTGGTTCCAAGAGTGTATACCAGCAGTTCCCTGATATTCCGTTCATCCTCCACACAATAAATCATCTCTGTATCCTACTCCTTCTTGGTATCCCCCGTTTGCATCTCCTTACGGCAGAGAATACTGCTTCCTTGTCTCTTCCATTCTGCGCTGAAAGGCTTCATTTTCTTCTTTTTTCATGGCATTTAAGTAACTGTGGGTATCAAAGCTGTCCTCTGCCACCTGAGAAACGCACACTGCAATGTTGGAGCAATGGTCTGCAATCCGCTCCAGGCTGGTCAGCACATCCGACAGTATAAAACCCTGCTCAATGGTACAAGTACCTTCCCGCAGTCTGCGCACATGGCGGTTTTTCAGTTCCATGTTCAGTTCATCTATGATTTCTTCCAGAGGCTCTACCTGCTTTGCCAGCTCTCTGTCTTTTTCTTCAAAAACCTGGTAGGAAGTATTTACAATATCTGCCACTGCCCTGCTGATAACTTTCAGTTCTTCCAGAGCCTTCTTAGAAAAGTGTATTCCTTTTTCATGGAGTTCTCTGGCGGATTCCATAATATTTACCGCATGGTCAGAAATTCTCTCAAAATCTCCAATGCAGTGCAGAATGATGGATAAATCTCTGCTGTCCTGCTGCGTCAAATCCTTCTGCCCCAGCTTCACCAGATAACTTCCCAGCGCATCCTCATACGCATCCACCCGTTTTTCTTCTTCTGTCACTGCTTTTTCCTGTTCGGGATTGTACTCCCTAAATAGGGAAAAGGCTGTAAAAAGCGCATTCTTAGATGTATCCGCCATACGCTTTGCCACGTTGCGGCTCTGTTCCATGGCAAAAGCTGGCTGCTCCAGAAAACGAATGTCTAAAAGCTGAGCACCATCTGACTGTGCGGTTTCTTCTTTTTCATCGCGGATGGTAAGACAGGCCAGTTTTTCCAGACCTTTGGAAAATGGCAGAAGCACAGCGGTAGCAAAAACATTAAAAGCACTGTGGGCAACGGCAATGCCTGCTGCATTGGCTGCATGGTCCAAAAAGCTGAACTTAAAAACCAGATTCAGACCGTAGAATATCACCAGAAATACCGTTGTGCCAATGATATTGAAATACAGATGTACCATAGCGGCGCGCTTTGCGTTTTTCTTTGCGCCAATGGCAGACAACAAAGCCGTCACACAGGTACCGATGTTCTGTCCCAAAATAATGGGAATGGCTGCTCCGTAGCTGACAGCCCCTGTGACACAGAGGGCCTGCAGAATCCCCACGGACGCAGAAGAACTTTGAATCACAGCCGTCAAAAGGGCGCCGGCCAGCATACCCAGCAGAGGATTGCTGAATGCGGTCAGAATTCCCGTGAATTCTGGTACGTCTGCCAGAGGTTTCACTGCTGCGCTCATGCTGTCCATACCGTACATCAGCACGGCAAATCCCAGAAAAATGGTTCCCAAATCTTTCTTCCGCTCACTTTTGGCAAACAATAAGAAAGCTACACCTATCATGGCCAGAACCGGCGAAAAAGATGCAGGCTTAAACAACTGAACAAAAAAATTATCACTCTCAATACCGGAAAGGCTGAGAATCCAGGAAGTCACCGTGGTTCCGATATTGGCTCCCATAATGACGCCTACTGCCTGGGAAAGTTTCATAATGCCGGAGTTTACAAACCCCACTACCATAACTGTGGTGGCAGAGGAAGACTGTATCACTGCCGTTACCAGGGCACCCAGCCCTACTGCTTTTAAAGGATTGGAGGTAAGGCTTTCCAGAATCTTCTCCATCTTTCCACCGGAAACCTTTGCCAGACCATCTCCCATAACATGCATCCCATATAAGAAAAGGGCAAGACCTCCTATCATACTTAAAATGCTAAAAAAATCCATAATTTTCTCCTTCTGTACGGTATATTTCTTTAGTTTTTCTCATTATAAGCAGCCTATGTAAAATCTTTTAAGGATTTATGTTAAATCTATGTAAAATATCAGAAACTTTTAATGGCGTCTTCTGCGTCATCTGTATTTTTTCGGATATGACGAATGACAATGTAATAGCCTGCGGAGTCGCTGATTTTTACCCAGATTCTATCGCCTTCTTTATGTCCCAGAATAGCCTTTCCCAGCGGAGACTCTATGCTGATTTTATTCTCCAGAGAATTTCCCCGGATAGAGGTCACCAGCTTGTAGGTCTCTGTCTCGTCCTCTTCTTCAAAATATACCTCGACTACGTTATTCATACCGGCTTCATCTGCTTTGGAGTCTTCTGACACAATGACAGCCTGTCTTAACATGCGTTCCAGATAGCGGATTCTGCTCTCATTTTTATTTTTGTCCTTCTTTGCCGCATAATATTCAAAATTTTCGCTCAAATCCCCCTGGGCTCTTGCCTCTTTCACAGCCTCAATGGCTTCCTTGCGTACAATCAGCTTTCTGTATTCGATTTCTTTTTGAATTTTTTCCACATCGCTTTTGGTAAGACGTTCTCCCATGTCTGTAACCTCACTTTTCACTGGTTTTATTTTTATTGCTTTTAAATAGTATATCCTTCCCCTCTGTGTTTGTCTACCCGACAAAAGTCAAAGCGGAAACCTTTATACACCATTCTCTCATGTATAAAGATTCCCGCTGTTGTTTCACAAATCATCTCTGCCCGTTTTATTTCACAATTTCCTGATACAGCGCATGATTTTCCAGCGCCTGGGTCATCTCTGCCATACGGCTAACATCCCCTATAAGAATGACGCCGCAGAGGCGGTTGTTCAGGAAGTAATACTTCTGATAATGTTTTCTTCCCAAATCCTTAAACTCTGCTGTCCTGTAAATCAGGTTCGGATTTTTGCCATTGTCTCCTGCTGCAAAAAGTGCGGTCTTCATGCCGTGGAAGCTAAGCGCCGCCGGAACGGTCTCGTATACGGCTTCATCGCCGCAGGCCGCTGCGCCGGCTACCTTGCCCTGTTCTACCGCCTGAGGCCAGATTGCGTAATTGACGCCTTTAAACTGGGCACAGTCTCCGCAGGCATAAATATCCGGCACACTGGTTTCCATCTTCTCATTCACCACAACAGCCCGGTCAATTTCCAGGCCCGCTGCCTGTGCCAGCTGTGTGTTGGCTCTCACACCGCAGGATACAAGAACCAGTTCTGCCGGAAGGCTTGTACCGTCTCCCAGCTTCACACCTGTTACGTTTCCGTTTCCTTCCAGTTCTGCAATCTGAACGCCTGTGTGTATGGAAATGCCCCTGCTCTCACTGATAAGCTTCAGCATTTCTCCTGCTGCTTCGTCCAACTGACGTCCCATAAGCTGGGGAGCCAATTCCAGTACCGTTACGCTGCAGCCTGCTTTTTTCATTTCCCATGCTGCTTCCAGTCCCAGCACACCGCCGCCGATAACTACAACATGTTTCACTTTTGGAAGCATATTTTCAATTTTTCTGGTATCTGCCAGACGGCGTACAGCCACAACGCCTTCCTGCTCATGGCCGGGAATCGGCGGTATAAAGCACTCGGAACCAAGGGCGTAAATCAGTTTTGTATAAGCCAGCTTCGTACCGTCCTCCAGCAGGACCTCTTTTTGCTCTGTATCCAGGCCGGTAACTTCTTTTCCCAGTATCAGATGAATGTTCTGCTCTTCATACCATTCTTTGCTCTGCATGGCAATCTGCTCTTCTGTCAAATCTGCCATAAGGGATTTTGTCAGCATTGGACGGTTGTAAGGAAGATATGGCTCATTGGAAATCATAACCACAGAGCCTGTCTTATCTCTTTCCCGGATGGCCGCTGCTGCGGAGTATCCTGCTGCGCCGCCGCCCAGAATCACATAGAAGTTTCTGGTATCGTTGTGATAATTGTTTTCTTCCACGCCTACAGGCACAAAATTCTCCTTGCCCACACCGCAGACCGGACAGATTTCCAGAGAAGAATCAAAGATTTCTCCGCATACCAGACATTTCACCAGTGTTCTGCTTCCCTTTGCCTGCTTTACATTTTCCTTATTCTGAAGCACACAGCCGAAATTATAGCCGTACTCATAAGCGTCCATGAGATTTTCCTCTCCTGGTTTGAACTTCACCCGGAAGCCCTGGTCTATCACCCTCATGCGAAGCTGTTTCAGTCTTTCAATCAGATGGGGAACCGCCTCGCCGCTCCAGCCATAGCTTCCGAATGCGCCGGCCAGCTTACCGCCGTGAGTGCCTGCGAAAATAGAGGTTGTCAAATCCCAGATAGGCTTTAACGCTTCTCCTACAATGGTGGGCGAACCGAAGAGGATTCCGTCCGCAAAGCCCAGTTCCTCCAAAACCTTGCCCCGGTCTGCTTCTACCATATCATAACAGCGCACATCAATATCTCCGCTTTCTTCAATGCCCCTGGCAATGGTTTCTGCCAGTTGTTTTGTATATCCATAGGCGCTTACATAAGGAATAATTACGGTTTTTCTGGGATTGGGATTCACCACGGTGCACCATTCCTCATAAGTATCCAGCATAAAATCAATGTTGGTATCCAGCACCGGACCGTGTCCTGTGCAAATCATGGAAATATCCAGATTTCTCACTCTGTCCAGCGCCTTTTTCATATAAGGCTTAAAAGGCCCGATAATGTTGTCAAAGTAATACTTGGTTGCCCGCATATAGCCTTCCCGGTCTGTCACCTTGCTCACCAGAATATCATGGAAGCCGTAGTGCGAACCGAAGGAGTCGCAGGTTACCAGAATCTGTTCTTCTTCAATATAAGTATACATGGTATCCGGCCAGTGTAAATTGGGCACTACAAGAAATTTTAGGGTTTTGTCCCCGATTTTCATCTCCTGGTTGTCCTTTACGGGAATGGCCGTAAATTCGCCGTTTACGATTTCCTTCAAAAAGCTGATGGCGCAGCCTGTTGCCACAATTTTCAGCCCCGGATTTAATTCCAGAAGCTTTTCTACGCTTCCGGCATGATCCGGCTCTGTGTGGTTCACCACCAGATAGTCGATGGTGGAAATATCTGTAATCTCTTTCAGTTTTTCCAGATACTCATCAAAAAATTTTGCCTTGGCTGTCTCAAACAGGATGGTCTTATCGCCGGCCTTCATGACATAGGAATTGTAGGTTGTTCCAAACTCTGTATACATAATAATGTCAAATACCCTCAGCTGGTCATCTACAATGCCGGTCCAGTAAAAATTTTCTCTCAATTTCAAGGATTCCATTCGTAAGTAACCTCCCTTTTGTTTTTCTTTTTATACAATTTCGTGTTACCTACAGTATAATCCAATCTGGATAAAATTACTACTGTTTTCTGTGGTTATTTTCTGTTTTTTCCTGTCACACCTTCAGCATCCGATACCCAACGCCGATATGCGTCTGTATATACATAGGCTCTGATGGGTTTGGCTCAATTTTTTTTCTCAAAGTTGCCATAAATACCCGCAGGGACGCCACATCATTGTCCCATGCGCTTCCCCAGATGGCTTTTGTGATATAGGTATGCGTCAGCACCTTTCCCACATTTTTGGAAAGAAGGCACAGCAGTTTATATTCAATAGGAGTCAAATGCAGTTCCTTATCTTTCATAAAGGCGCAGCCCCCGGCATAATCAATCTTCAAGTCTCCATCCTGAAATACGGAATTCTGCACCTGCTCTTCGCGGCTGTCGTTCAAACGGCGGAAAGTCACTCTGAGACGGGCCAGAAGTTCTTCTACGGAAAAAGGCTTCGTGAGATAATCGTCTGCCCCTGCATCCAGCGCCTCGATTTTGTCCGTGTCCTCGCTTCTTGCACTGATCACAATAATCGGTTTCTTAGACCAGGTACGGATTTTTTTGATAATGTCAATGCCGTCCATGTCCGGCAGTCCCAAGTCCAGAAGAATCACGTCCGGATTGTGAGAAGCCGCCTCCATAATGGCAGTTTCCCCTGTGGGCGCTGCCTGGAAACGATAATCATGGGTTTCCAAAGTGGTTACAATCAGGTTTCTGACTGCTGTGTCGTCTTCAACAACTAAAATTAATGGTTTATTCATGTAATTTAACCTCCTTCGCAGGCAATGTGAATACAAAGCGGGCGCCATGAGGCTGATTGTCCTCGACTTTTATTGTTCCTCCATGAGCCGTAATAATAGATTTGCACAAAGCAAGTCCCAGACCGAGACTTCTGCGGCTGTCCGCCGCTTTTGTGGCATCTGTATAAAACATTTCAAAAATATGCGCCTTGGCATTTTCTGAAACACCGCTTCCGTTATCCGATACGCTGACCTCTGCCAGGCCATCCTTCTGCCTTGTCTCTACTTCTATCGTCGACCCGGCAGGGGTATATTTAATAGCATTATCCATAAGATTTATCAATACCTGAACAATCAGTCTGGCATCTGCCTTCACCAAAAGCAGGCTGTCTGAAAAGTGAACCGTAATGCTGTGTTCCTTGCTTCTCTTTTCCACATGCTTCACTGCCTCATGAACAATTTCTTCCAGAAGTTCTGTATTCAGCCGAAGCTTCATAGTACCATCTTCAATCCGGGTAACAGAAAGCAGGTTTTCCACCAGATTAATCAGCCACAGGGAATCATCGTAAATATCTTCATACAACTGTCTGCGCTTTTCCCGGTCCATACTTTCTTCACTGGACAGCAAAATCCCTGCATTTCCCGAAATAGATGTCAGAGGCGTCCTCAAATCATGAGAAATGGAGCGCAGCAGATTGGCACGAAGCTGTTCATTCTTTGCCAAAAGCGCAGCGGCGGCTCTTTCTTTGGAAACTTTGTCATTTTTCATAGCCAGGGCACATTCGCCCAGAATAGACAGCATAACACTTTTTTCAAAGGAATCCGGTCTGCTTTTTCCAATAGCAATTCCCACTACGCCAAACACATCACTGCCCACTCTTACGGACAGATACAGGAATTCTGCTTCCGGAAAAGTTTTCGTAGCCGCACCTGCATGAATATTGTGTTCCAGCACCCATCGGGCAACCTTCGTTTCCTCCGGTGACAGGTAATTGGGTAAGTCCTCCTCCTGATAAGGAAATACTGCAGGCTTTCCCAGTTTGTTATTCTGCACTTCATAGAAAATAATGTCTCTCTTTAAAAGTTTTCTGAGCTGCCCACAGGTAACAGAAATAATCCCCTGAATATCCTGCTCCATGCCCAGCTGCTGATTTGTTTCAAAAAGAATCTTTGTCCTGTATGCTGTTTCCGCAGACTGCATGGCCTGCTGCTTTATTCTCACCGCCAGGGAACTGGTGATAAAAGCAGCGATAAACATCACCAGAAAGGTCGCCAGATGCCCAGCGTCATAGGCATTGAAAGTATAGCGCGGCTCTGTGAACAGAAAATTAAAGAGCAGGACGCTGATAACGGAACTGACAAGACTGTATGCTCTCTTTGAAGTCCATATAGCCGTTATCAGAACCCCCAGAATATATACGGTAATAATATTTGCTTCCCGAAATCCCCGCCGGGAAAAAAAGTAACTGATAAATGTAGAGATTGCCAGCACAAATATACTTTTTAAAACATCTCCTGCCAGATTTTCTATTTTCCCTTTTTCCCGGCTTAACAAGTCCCTGAACGTACTTTTCATCTTTTTGCATCCTTTCCTCTTTTTCTGTTTTCCATATTAGCACACTTTTCTCTGCGCTTCACTATCCCACGGTAATTTTCTCCATAGGAAATTTGGCAAAGTCCGGATGCTTGCCGGAAATAGCTGCAAAGACCAGAGTCAGGCCGCCTACACGTCCCCAGAACATGAGCACAATCAATATGAGCCGGGAAGCAAATCCAAGTTCTGTAGTGATTCCAAGGGTCAGCCCTACAGTTCCTATGGCCGAAGCCGTCTCAAAAAGACAGTCCAAAATAGGAATGCCTTCCATACAGCTTATGGCAATTCCGCCGGTGAGGAACAACACCAGGTACATCAGGAGAATCGTAGCCGCATGGTTTATGGTGTCGTCTGAAATTCTGCGATGAAAACAATTGGTCTCCCCTTTTCTTCGGAATACAGAAAAGGCAGAAGAGAACAACACGGCAATGGTAGTTGTCTTAATGCCGCCTGCAGTCGACCCGGGAGAACCGCCGGTAATCATAAGGATAATCATAATAAATACGCCCGCTTCGCTGAGCATGGTCAAATCCACTGTATTAAATCCGGCTGTTCTGGGTGTTACAGACTGGAAAAAGGAACCCAAAATCCTCTCTGATACGCTCATGCCGCTCCACTTGTCCGCAGAAAATTCTACAAAATAAAAATACAGGGCAGGCAGTAAAATCAACAGACTGGTTACCGTAAGAATCACCTTACTCTGCATTCTGTACTTTTTCAGATGAATTTTGTGGGTTTTTATATCATCCCAGGTAAGGAAACCGATTCCTCCGGTGACAATCAGGGTCATAATGGTAATATTAATCACCGGATTGTCCGCATAAGTAGTCAGGGAGGAAAATTCACTTCTCACTCCCAGCAAATCAAATCCGGCATTACAAAAAGCTGAAACCGCATGAAAAAGAGAATACCACAACCCTTTCACCGCGCCAAAATCCCGGCAGAACACCGGAAACATGGCTGCTGCTCCTGTCAGTTCTATGATAATTGTTGTTCTTAAAATAAAGCCTGTCATGCGCACAATTCCCCCAACATGGTGGGCGGAAATCGCCTCGCACATCGTACTTCGCTGCATAAGTCCTATTTTTCTCCCGGAAAGCATGGCTATGGCAATGGACACAGTCACTACGCCCATACCGCCTATCTGAATGAGAATCATAATGACAAACTGCCCAAAGTAAGACCAGTACTGTGCCGTATCATGCAGCATCAAACCAGTTACACAAACCGCAGAAGTGGCCGTAAACAGAGAATCCCAAAAAGAGGCTCCTCCCGGTCCATTGGTAGAAACAGGCAGCATCAGAAGAAGGCTACCAGTCAAAATTACTATAAAAAATCCCAGACTGATAATCTGAAATGAAGTAAAATGTCTTTTTTTACGCATGAGTTTTCTCTTCCTCCACAATCTTTATGGTATCTTAATTATGGCTTGTCATGCATAAAAACTGTGTAAGCAAACTTTATACAGTATTAAGACTGTATAAAGAAATCTTTATATCCATCCCATTATCAAAGCTACCGGAAAAACCACGACGAAAGAGCAAAGAGCTACGGCTCCCAGCGTCAGAATCGGCATTCCGATAAAAACCCCCAGGAATGACAAAAATGGATGCATCTTTGCAAAAGTATTAGCAGATGCTTCTACTCTTTGTTTCATACTGTAAAAGGGGGAAGAAATAAAGATTGTGAAAAAGTGTATCTTTTCCTTTTGAAGAAATTCTCCGTAAATAATTTAAGGAACCGTCGCATAAAACGACGATTCCCTTTTTACAAATCCCCCGTAGGGTCTCCCACCGGCTCTGCCCCCAGATATTCCTCCAGAGTCAGATTCTGCTCGGTAATTTCTTTTGCCGCTTTTTTCCCTACATAGCGGTAATGCCAGGGCTCGAAAATAACCCCTGTAATATCACTTTTGTCCAGTGGATAACGGAGAATAAATCCATATTTCCAGGAGTTTTCAATCAGCCACTTCTGGTCTTCCGTTTCCATCTGTCCCTCATCCAGATTGGTATACTCGGAAGAAACGATATCCAGAGCCAGCCCCACCTGATGTTCACTGGTACCTGGCTTTGCCACTACAGTGGCCGCTTTTATGGCTGCATCTTCCTCATTCAGCCCGTCCTCGCTCATGACTCTGCTGATTTTGTTCTGATACAAGGATACTTGCGTATCCCAGGAGCGAAATGCCGAACAAATCATAGGAGAACGTCCGGCTTCTCTTGCCGCTGCAAACATGTCTTCCAGGTCATCCATAATTCTGGCATCCACCTGATACCCTTCCGAATCCAGAGTTTCCGTCTCCACCTCCGGCACGTCTGCTTCTGTCATGGGATTTTTGGCATTTACCAGCTTTAAATACCACTTGTCCTTCTCGCTTTCCTCTGCCAGAACCAGCTTGGATTCTTCTTTTTCACTTTCTTTTTCTGCTTCTTCTTTTTTCTGCTGCTCTGCGTAAGCCGCTTTGGACTCCTCTGCTTCCTTCTGTTTCTTTATATTCGTAATGCCCGCCCAGGCAATAAAGCACATAAGAACCGCCATTAACAGCAATCTTCTGTTTCTCTGCCGGACTCTTCGGATATTTCTTCTGTGCCTTCTCCTGCTTCTCTGGTTCATATTAATTACCACCCTTTACCCAAAATACAACTGATTCAATTACGTAATGTGCGCTTATTATATCATCTTTTTTTTGTAATTTCTTCATTTTGTTACAATTTTTTTAAATTTTTAATAGTTCTTTCCTACTTGAGTTATTATGTACCGGATAACTCATTTCATACAAGAGGGAGAAAACTGGAAAATACTTATGCCGGAACAGAAAGATAGCCGAGACTGCCAACTGCAGCATTCCCGGCTATCTTTTTATTTCTTCTCTTACAGAAGCACATACTTCAGCACAAACAGTACTGCCAGCACATACATCAACAGGCTGATTTTTTTCTCTTTTGCTTTTCCTGTAAACAGATTCAGAACCACATAGGAGATAACCCCCATAGAAATTCCTTCGGAAATGCTGTAGAAGAAAGGCATGGCAGCAATGCAGATATAGCACGGCAATGCTTCAGAAACATTATCAAAGTCAATGTTCACTACATTCGTCAGCATATAGAAACCGACTACTACCAGTGCAGGCGCCGTTGCAAAAGACGGAATAGCAAGAAAAATTGGTGACAGGAACAGGGACAGACCAAACAAAACAGCCGTTGTCACGGAAGTCAGTCCTGTTCTTCCTCCTTCTGAAACACCAGATGCACTTTCTACAAAAGTAGTGGTGGTGGATGTTCCTATAACGGCACCCAATGTTGTAGCTACTGCATCTGCCATTAAGGCACCTTTAATATTGGGAAGTTTTCCGTCTTCATCCAGCATCTGAGCCTTGGAGGATACCCCTATCAGTGTTCCAATGGTATCAAACAAATCCACAAATAAAAAGGCAAATACCACAACCACAAAATTCAGTGAAAAAATCCCGCTAAAATCCAATTTTCCAAACACAGGGGCAATACTTGGAATGGAAAGTCCATTGCTGAAATCAGGAAGCAGACCATAAAATCCCAGTTCTGGATTCGGTACATAGATTCCTGCAAATTGGCAGATAATTCCTAAAATCCAGGTAATCAGAATCCCCCACAGAATATTTCCTTTCACCTGCTTAATAACCAGATATCCTGTGACTAAAATTCCGATAATGGCCAGAAGCACGGTAATTCCCACGTCGTGGAAGGAAGCCTTTACTCCGTTTACCTCATTATAAGCCTCTAAAGAAAACAGCTGCAGCAGAGTGGAACCGCCAATGACAATTTTGGCATTCTGCAGGCCGATAAAAGCAATAAACAAACCGATTCCCACACTCACAGCAGCTTTTAAGTTCTGGGGAATGGCATTAAAAATTGCTTCACGCACATTGGTAAGTGACAGAACAATAAAAACAAGACCTTCCACAAAAACTGCTGTGAGAGCGGTTTCCCAGGAGTATCCCATTCCCAGCACTACAGTGTACGCAAAGTACGCATTCAGTCCCATTCCCGGTGCCAGTGCAAATGGATAATTGGCAAAAAACGCCATAAATAAAGTACCCAGAAGGGCAGCCAGAGCTGTAGCGGTAAATACAGCTCCCTGGTCCATGCCTGCTTCTGCCATAATACCCGGGTTGACAGCCAAAATATAGGCCATGGTCATAAAAGTGGTGATTCCGGCCAATATCTCTGTTTTCACATCTGTACCGTTCTCACGCAGTTTGAATATCTTTTCCAACATTCTATTTCTCCTCCGTTTTCTATCGTTATAGGGCAACAGATGTATTGTAAGCAATTCCGCTTGGTTTTACAAGCTTTTTATAAAATTAAACAAAACCGGCCTAAATCTGCATCCCAGCCTTCACCGCCGGAGCAATGGACAGTTCCGGTGTATGATAAGGAATCAGGGTTGCCTGCAGGGCATGATAAATATCGGATTTGCCCGGCCATACGGTTCCAATGACTTCATTCTTCTCATTCATCTGATGGAACCAGGAACCGTTTACATGATCCAACACTTTTTCGTCCAGATATTTCATAAACTCTGTATAGTCTTCGCCGTATTTTTCTTTCTTTGTCACATGGTACAGCACTGCGGAGGTGTTAATGGCCTCGGCCAGTGTCCAGTGCATTCTGTCGTGTACCACCGGCTTGCCTTCCCAGTCTGTGGTGTATACGATACCCGGCGCCCCGTCTGCATTCCATGCGTCTTCCACTGCGCGGTTAAAGAGATTTTCTGCCGCTTCGATGTATTTTGCAGCGCCTTCTTTGTTGTCCTTGTGTGCAGATAAAGCCCACTGGGTAATCAGCCTTGCCCATTCAATGCCGTGTCCCGGTGTAGCGCCGTATGGTTTGAACTGGTCTGCCGGCTGTTCTTTGTTGCATTCCAAATCTGCCACCCACTCTTTTGTAAAGTGTTCCGGGATTCTCCAGTTGTTATCTGATGCCCATACCAGCACATGGTCAATGATACGTCCTGCTCTTTTGCGGTATTTTTCATCTCCTGTCACGTCTGCTGCTGCCAGGAATGCCTCTACGGTGTGCATATTGGCATTTAAACCGCGATAGTCATCCAATACGGTAAACTCTGTGTTCCAGGTGTCACAGGAAAGACCTTCCTCTTCGTTCCAGAAACGCAGGTCATAGAGTTTCAAAGCGTCTTCTAAAAGTTCCTGAGCACCTTCTACCCCTGCCAGTACGGCAGAAGAAGCGGCCAGAATAACGAATGCATGTGCATAGCACTGTTTATTCGGCACAATTTCATTGTCTGCGGTAAGTCCTGCATACCAGCCGCCGTTTTTATCATCGTGAAGCTCTCCTCTTAAACCTTTGATGGCTGCGGCTGCCAGTTCTTTGCTGCCTTCATGTCCCAGAAAAGTTCCGATGCTGTACACATGAGCCATACGGGAAGTAATCCAGGTTTCACGGTTTCTCTCCTTCCAGGGAGTTCCGTCCCCGCCCAGATAGTAAGAGCTTCCTCCCGGAGACGGGAATTTATGTCCGAAACTCAATAAATTCTCATTGATTTCTTTTAAAAACTGTCTGTTTTCCTCCGTATCAATCAAATATTTTTTACTCATTTCACCCATTGCTGTTATCCTCCTCTATCGAATGTCATAAACGCTGCGGACTCTGATATTCTCAGGCACACCTCTTAAAACTTCCACGGTTCTGCTGTCCCCGTGCAAATCAAAATAATTGTCGGACAGCACCATATCCTCATTCTCATCTAAGATTTCCACACTCTTTGCATAGGCATCCGCCCACACGGTAATGGTATTCCCCTCCACTTTGTAACGGAGATTTGGATTTTCATATTTAAAGTATTTCATGGGCTTCCAAAATTTCTGCCTTCGCGTTCCGCAGATACCATTTTACCAAAATTTCTCTGTCTTTTAAAGTCTCATTTGTCACATTTAGGGTAATAGATTTCTCAAATGCAAAATGCTGGCGGTTCATGTTGGCTTCCTGGGTCAGCCAGCTTTCTTCCTGGCAGGAAATCATCACAGGCGCAAAGAAACGCTTTGCATAATTCTATTTGTCCAGTGTATACCCCAGATAATTCAAGAATAATTCTGCATACATGGCATTGGCCCAGGAGAACCACTCTCTGGTATACCGGGTGTCATCCTCGCAGCAGAAGCCCTCATGCATCACGCCTTTTCCTCCTGTGGTAGCAGCCATGTTTTCCAGAATTCTTCTCTTTTCTTCTCTGTCCCCGGTGGTCAGCCCCTGCACCGCCATGGCAATGTGCCAGATGTAGTTGGACGGAGTATGGGGACTTCCTATCCCTGCCGCTTTTGCGCCCTTGAAGTAAAAAGGATTGGCTTCGCTTAAAAGCAGTCTTCTGGTGTTGGCTTCGACTTCCTTATCTGACGGATAACCCAGGTAATTCATGGCCAGAAGGCTTGGCACATTGGCATCGTCCATTAAATTGTACATGCCGAATCCGTCCGTTTCATAGGCGTAGACCATGCCAAACTCTTCGGTAAAAGTCTTTCCAATGGTTTCAATGGCGGTATGTACTTCCTCTTTCAAAGCCTTTGCCGCCTCTGCAATTTCCCCATTGCCATAAATCTTCCGCTCAATTTTCTCCAGATATCCCAGCACGGTTACGGCGAACATGTTGGAAGGAATCAGGTACCCGTAAGTGCAGGCGTCATCACTGGGACGAAAACCGGACCAAATCAGGCCCGTACCGGATTTTACCAGCGCACCTTTTCCATCTCTGGAAAGGGTATCCCGGTAATAACCGTTATGGCGGCAGAAGCGGTAAGAGGATTTTTCCTCATGGTGCTGCTCGGTTCGGAACACCTCTAAAATCTTCTGTACCCCGCTTTGGAAATCCTCGTTAAACTGGGTGGTGCAGCCTGTATTCTTCCATAAGAGGTACGCAAGCTGAATGGGATAGCACAGAGAATCCACCTCAAATTTTCGTTCCCAAACCCAGGGATTCTGGTTGGGGTCATCTTTTTCCCAGCAGGCTCCGCTTGGAGAATCGTTAAAGGCATTGGCATACTCGTCTATGCATATACAGAAAAACTGCCGTCTTACCAGACCTGCTATCAATTCCCGCACCTCTTCATTTTCCTTCGCCAGAAAGATGTACGGACGCAGCTGGGCAGCGGAATCCCGCAGCCACATGGCAGGAATATCCCCGGTAATGACATGGGTGGTATTGTTTTCCATTCTCTTTACCGTGGTATCCAGTGTGTTGGTGTAGCAGGTAGTGAAAAGTTCCATAAGATGCGGACATTCCTTTGTCTGCTCTTTTAACATTTCTAAAAAATCATCCATGGTTTCCTGTATGCTCATGATTTGTCCTCCATATCAATATAATTGGAAAGTAAATTTTCTTTGGAATATTCTAGCAGACTTTTTTTGAAAAAAATAGTGGAATTTTCCCAGATATCCTCTAATTTTTTCTTGTCATTTCATATTCGCTGGGCGTCATTCCCATAATCTTTTTAAAAACCTTGCTGAAGTAATAAGGATTTTCAAATCCCAACATATCCGAAATTTCATACATCATATATTCATGCAGCCCCAGAAGCTCCCTGGCTTTTTCGATTTTCACCTGATTGACATAATCATTCAGATTGCTGCCCGTCTGCTTTTTAAACACACTGCTCAGATACCCCTGACTGATGCCGATGGCATTGGCAATCATAGCAAGAGTCAGCTTTTCTTTATAATTTTCCTGTACATATTTTTTCACAGAGGCAACGATTTTCTCCGTCTTGCTGCCGCCCTTAAGGCTTTCCATCCTGCTGCCAATCCAATTTCCCAGTTCCTGCAGCCAGCGAATATTCTCCTCTAAGGTAAAACAGGCGCCCAGCCGTTCTACAATCTCCGAAGGATAGGGAAAGCCCCTTTCCTCTCCTGGCTTCTCCCCCTCTGCATAAGAGAAAAAGAAATAGTACAGATTCATACAGGCATCAATGACCTGTGCTCTTGCCGGCTGGTATTCCAAAAAAAGTTCTGCCACTTCCGAAAAAACCCGTTCCACCTTTTCCCTGTCCTGCACAATCAGGGCCTGCTGCAAATCCTTTTTCAGAAAGCTGATGTCAAAAACCTCGTGCCTGGAATGGTTCTTTTCCAGGTCTTCAGGATGAAAATCCCCGGCACACAAAATGGGAGTTTCACTGTGGTAATAATAATATTCCTCCAGAGTTCTTATCTGATGAACCCCACGGCCAAAGCCTTCCCAGATATTCTCTGCCGGTGTACTGACCGCCACAAAAGCCGGATTTCCGAAATAATTCTGAAAAATAGTCAAAATCTTATTTCCAAGGGCAGAAAAAGAATCCGGCAGTTCTTTTTGTGGAAATACAGCCAGAATTCCCCTTCTCTCCCAGTTCATCATACAGTAAACCGGGCTGATACGGTCCATAAACTGTTTTAAAAGACTGGACGCATATTCCATAATTTCCTTTTGCTCTGCTGCCTCTGTCTTCTGGAACAAATGGGTTTCCTGCTGATAGGGGCGAATCCACACAAGCACCGGACTTTCATATAGTTTTTCCAATCCCAGTCTTTCTACTTCTTTCTCCCATTTTTCCCGCAGTTTTCCACAATCTTCCCTCTTATTTTCCAAAATTTCCCCGAAGAATTTTTTTGTAATCTCCTCTGCGTTTTTTTGCAATACTTCCTGAATAACCGGACTGCCCTCTGCTTCCTGCTTTTCCCGACATATCGCAGTGGCTTTTTGCAGACTCTCTCCAAGGATTTCCGGTGTAATTTCTATTTTCACCAGATAATCCAAGGCCCCCAGACGCAGGGCTCTCTGTGCCAGAGAAAATTCTTCCAGGTTGGTCAGCAGGATAAATTCCCCCTGATATCCCCGGTTTCTGCACTCCTCCATAAATTCCAGTCCATTCATGGCCGGCATCTTAATATCCGTAATCACAATATCCGGCTGGATTTCTTCTATCTTTTCCAATGCCTGACTTCCGTTGGTTGCCTTATCCGCAACCACACAGTCATAATCTCCCCACTCCATCATAGACGCAATCCCTGCCAGTATTAACGGTTCATCGTCCACAAGTAAAATACGATACATCTTCTCCATCCTCTTTTTTATTTATTTTCCATATTCTATGGGTAAAGTCACCAGAATTTCTGTGTATTCCCCCACCCGGCTGCGAATATGAATCCCATAGCTTTCCCCATAGACCAGCTTAATTCTCTGGTCCACATTAGGAAGACCGATGCCGCTCATCGTGTCACCTTTGCGCTTTTGCGGGTTTTCCATAATCTCCCGGATTTTCTCTTCCGTCATTCCTACGCCGTCATCTCTTACACTGACGCAAAGCCGGTTCTCTTCCTGCCAGATATGAATACGGATATTTCCGTTCTTTCCTCCCGGCTCAATTCCCGAAAAAATCGCATTCTCCACCAGTGGCTGCAAGGTCAGCTTAATGATTTTTGCCTCGTACAGCTCTTCTTTTTCCACCTGGGTCTCTACATCAAACATTTCCATATAACGCATTTTTTCAATGGTAATGTAATCCTCCAGAAACTTCAGTTCTTCCCGCAAAGTCACTTTCTCATTAAAACCTTTTGCCATATTTTTCAGAAGTCCGGACAGGGTTGCAACCATTTTCACAATGCTGGTATTTTTCTGTATCACGGCAATCCACCGAATGGAATCCAGGGTATTATACAAAAAATGTGGATTTATCTGAGCCTGCAGCATCTTAATTTCCAGATTCTTCTTCTCCCGCTCATCTTCCACACTTTTATCCAGAAGCTGGGCAATTTTCCTGCTCATTTTATTCATACCCCGGCCGATTTCCCCCAATTCGTCTTCACTCTCAATCTGTGGGTTACAGGAAAAATCTCCGTTTCCGATTTTTCTTGCCTGCTCGCTCAAAAGCGCCACTGGTTTTCGCAGCCGGTTGGAAAACAGCACCGACATCCCCATTCCCACCAGCAGACAACTGATAAACATGAAAACAGCCAGGTTTAGAATCAGCATTTTCTCGTTTTTAATAGAACTGATTGGCATAATTTCGTAAACCAGAATACCGCTCATAGAATTTTTAGACCAGGCTACCAGACATGCTTCTCCCTGCAGCTTCTTCTTTTCAATGCCGCCGGAGGTCTCTGCTTCCAACAGATTTTTTGTCATTTCCTGCAAATCCTTTTTCTGAAATTTTTCCTCATTGGCAGCTGCGATAACGGTCCCGTCTTCCACAGCAACCACCAGAGTGTCCCCATGGTCTGCCTTTTTCAGTTCTTTTTCAAACAACTTGGTGGAAAATCCCAGAAATCCCCATCCCTCCTTGCTGTTGCTGCCTGCTACGTCCAAAGGACGGACGATGGGAATCAACATCTCCCCTTTCCCCTGAAAAAAGGGGTTGTCCACTACTTTCAGACGGTATTCATCCGCCGACTTTTCCGCTTCCTGCCAAAACCAGTCTGTCTCCAGTAATTGTTTTACGTCATCCTTGCTCCCCGGACTGCTGCCGGACTGTATGGCATTTCCGTTTTTGTCCAGAATCATCAGTTTATTAATATAAGAACCGTATCCGGAAATGGCACAGTAGTCACTCATAAGTGTACTGTTTATCAGCGCTTGCTTCTTGGCGGAAGGCTGGTCTGCAAAATCCAGGCTGCCGTAATTCATAGAACTTCGACCCGTACAGTTCAGAATAATATTCATCATTTCTTCATAGGCCACAAAAAAATTTTCTGAAATACCCTCGATATCATTCTCCATGGTCTGCTCCGTCATTTCCAAAGAGCGCTTAAACGAACTGTGATAAGTTCCCATACTTCCAATGAAGGCCACCAGAATCACAATACTCAGATTGTACATGATAATCCTTCCCTGGAGTGTTTTCCATATTTTTTTATTCTTCATTTTGGCGTCCCCCAACACGATACATCTCTGCCTTTCATTATACTCATTCTCTTTTCTCTCTACAAGAAGAAACTGCCTCTTTCTTCCAGGTATGCGAAAGACAGGACACTGCCCTTCTCCTGCAGTCCCCTGTCTCTTTCACTCTATTTTTCTGCAAATTTTGCGTCCGATTCCCCTTTTTTCCTTACTGCCGCAGTCATAGGCAGTCCGGTGCCGTAGTCCAGCTGTCTTGGTTCATATTCCTCATTTTCCCGCTGTCTGGTCATGAGCCTGCTGTCCCAGGTCTTAAATTCCGTTCTCCGGTTCCACGGCCTGTCCTCCCAATAATATCCCCGGAACGGATCCCTGGTTTCATACATATTGTCCAGGATTGCCTGATGAAGCCGTTTCTTCACTTCCTCATACTCAGGTTTTTCAATCAGGTTTACCATTTCCTGGGGGTCTTTTTCCAAATCATACAGTTCATCACTGGTCATGAGATTCAGCACCATTTTGTATCTGCCGTCATAAACACCCCGCAGCGGCTGATAACCGCCGAAGCCGTCATGGTCAACCTCATATCTTCCAAATTCCATAAACACATAATCGTTGCAGCGAGCCTGCGGATTCAGAACTTCCTGCCAGATACTTCTGCCCTCAAACATTTTCGGAATGGGCACACCGAAGATGTCAAAAATAGTGGGCGCCAGATTGATATGAGAAACCGGATTGGTATCTACACCCTGTCCCAGCCCCCGGATAATCAAAGGAATATGTACAATCTCCTCATACAGCGCCGGGCCTTTTCCTGTAAGGGAATGGGCATACATCATATCTCCGTGATCCGAGGTGTAAATGATAATGGGCGCGTCCTCCTGCTGTTCTGCCGCGTCTATCACTCTTCCGATTTCATAGTCTGCAAAAGTATTGCAGCCCAGAAATTCCTTTGGCTTCAAAGAAAAGTCTTCCCTGCAGACCTTCAGATACTCCTCCCCGGCCCAGATTCTGTGATGTTCCGGCTTATTCTCCAGAGTGTCCTTCATATTTTCCTTTATGGGAACCTCATAGTCTTCATATAAATCCACATATTTCTTCGGACAGATGTGGGGCCCGTGTGGTTCGTCCAGAGAAACCACCAGAAAATAATTTTCATCCCTGTGTTTCTCTATAAAATCCACAGCCCGGTCTGCACACCGGTGTCCATACGTCATATCTTCCGTAATATTATATTTCTCAATGCTTTCCATCTGCCGGATACGATATCGTTCTTCCGGGGTCAGTTCTTCCAGAAAGCACCGCATATCATACCAGTAATCCTCATCCCAGCCTTTGGCGCATCTGCCCAGCCCGAAATAATCTCCCCCGTCCAAATGCCATTTTCCCACATAAGCGGTATGAATTCCCGCGTCGCTCAGCCTCTGTCCGATATTCGGCACATTGTCCGACAATCCCATACAATTTGACCACCCCGCGCAGGAATGTGGGTAGCTTCCCGTAAAAATTGCCGCTCTGGCCGGCTGACATACCGGCTGTGTGGTATATGCCTTGTCGTAGCGGATTCCTTCTCTGGCCAGCCTGTCCAGATTAGGCGTTATCATGCGTTCATTGCCGTAACAGCCCAGCATATCCGTCCTCTGGGTGTCTGTCATAATAAAAATCACCTGTTTTTTCCTGCTCATACTTCCTCCTGTCCCCTGCTCTATAAAAGAAACGGGTCTTGCTGCATATCCAGATATTCCCGCAGCCTTGCTTCGTATTCCTGCACCAGATCCTGATTGAGTTCCGTAATCACCAGAGGAGACATCTGATAAGGGTCTTTCTCATTGTCATAGAGAAGACGTACTTGCCTTTCCCCCGGCGTATAACCATTATTCACTACATACGTATACCGTTGGGTACGAATACCTCTCCATCCGTAGCATTTGCTGTTCCTTCCCTTCTTTTCATAAGCTGCCACCATTTCCGGCATTCCGGGATAAGAACACAAAAATGCCTGTTTGGGTGCATTATCTGCTTCCCCGCGTATGCATGGCGCATGATTAAAGCCCTGGCAGGTATCCGGCACAGGAATATCCAGAAGCCCCAAAAGCGTCGGCATATGGTCCGGACTTGCCAGCAGTTCCTTATACACTCCCAAAGGAACCTGTCCCTTCTGCCGTATGTACAACGGAATATGAATGGATTCCTCATACCACACATTTTTGCTCATACGTCCATGGGACCCCAACATTTCTCCATGGTCTGCTGAAAGCACCACCAAAGTATCCTCTTCCAGATGATGGTCCCTTAAATACTGTAAAATTCTGCCAAACTGCTCATCCACCCCGGTTATTGCTGCAAAATACTGTCTGGTAATGGTTTCCATTTCCGGTGTCCGCTTTTCCGGTGGCACATTTTTCCGGAAGTGAACCGGCATATTCTCATATTGCTTATAATACTTATCCGGAACCAATTCATAAGGAAGATGGGGGGGATTATAAGATACAAAAAGTGCAAACGGCTCCTCTTCTCCCTTTTGTTCCTCCATATATTCCAGCGCCTTGTCTGTCTCAAATTCCGGTGACCAGCAGCCAGGTTTTATCTGCCTGGGCGTATCTGCCCAGTAGTGGGGATCTAAATGATTGTCGCAGGCCCCATAGGAAAGCCAGTAATCAAAGCCTTGTCTTCGCTCGCCCGGCGGCGTATAAGCGTCCCAGTCCCTTGCCCCGGAAACCGGATTTTGCTGAAAGTTCTGTTCCGCTGCGTCCAAATGCCATTTTCCGATATATCCGGTATGGTATCCATTTTCTTTCAATACGTTTCCAATGCAGGTTTCCTGGGGACGCAGCATGAGCACCTCGCTGAGTCCGATTTTACAGTTGGTCCACATGCCCAGGCTAAAAGGATACTTTCCTGTCAGAAGCGAAGCTCTGTGCGGGGAGCACAGAGGAAAGGTACTTACCGCCTCCCTGCAGTCCAGACTCTCTTTTGCAAAAGTATCCATATGCGGAGTATGCACAGGGTCTTCCCCCGTGCATTCCATCGCATGATATCTCCACTGGTCCAAAAAAACATATAGTAAATTCGGTTTTTTCTTCACCTTTCTGCCTCCTACCAATAAGGGTTCCACTCACCCTGTCTTCTCCGCAAAGCCTCCAGATAGAAATAATCTCCCCAGGTATTGCATTCATCTACACCCCGGTTCTTACAGGTATTCTCCTCGGAGCTTCTGGCATAAGTACCGTGAAGCAGAAGTCCGTTAGACTCTGTCCTGTGCTTTACCGCACATTTTTCTATCAACGCACACAGCATTTTGTCCGCTGCCATGCGGTATCTCTCTGCCTCCTCTTTCTCCAGGTGAGGCAGCATTTCATAAATACCGCAGATGACAATAGCAGAAGAAGAAGAATCTCTTGGCTCTGTACTGCCTGTGTCAAAATCGAAATCCCAATAGGGAACCAAATCCTCCGGCAGATGCGCAATAAAGTAATCTGTCACATCCCGAAACATTTGAATATATTCCGGTTTCTGCTGATAACGGTAACTGAGCGCAACGCCATACACACCCCAGGCCTGACCTCTTGCCCACGCAGAACCATTTCTGTTTCCCTGATGGGTGACTCCGTAAGAAGGTTTCCCCGTCTCCGGGTCCATATAATAAGTGTGGTAAGTAGAATGGTCTTCTCTCAACACACACTGCATGGCTGTATGCATATGACGGCAGGCCTTATCCGCATATTCCGGATTTCCTGTAACCTCTGTTGCCCAGTACAAAAGAGGCAGATTTAACAGGCAGTCAATAATCAGCCGATAGTCCCCGGGGTCCCCCACATTGCCCCATGCCTGAATAAATTCTCCCTTTTCCCTGTATCTGGTCAAAAGGTGGTCTGCCGCCATAACAGCAGCCTTCCTGCCCTTTTCATTGCCGCAGAGTTTGTATGCCGCAACACAGGAAAGGCTGTATAAAAATCCCATATCGTGATAATTCACGTCAATTTTCTTTTCTATACGATTCAGAAAACTCTCCACATGGATTTCCCCTGTTTTTCGGAAAGCCTCGTCCTTTGTCAGTTCATACGCCAGCCATACAACACCGGTCCAAAATCCTGTGGTCCACTCTACATTTTCCGTAGGCCAGTAGAAACCGTTTTCCGTATTGGGAGACTGGAAGGACTCTGTAAAATCCCCCAGATTGCCCTTTACAATTTTGGTCGCCTGCTCGATTGCCTTTTGAAGCATTTTTTCCGAAGTCCCCGGATACTTTCTAAGGGTTTCAAATGTCTGTGCCATACTTGTCCTCCCATTTTCCTAATCTTACAAATATCAGCCTTTGATACCGCTTGCCGCAACACCTTCTACAAAGAACTTCTGACAAGCGATAAAAATAATCACTACCGGAATCAGCGCACATACAGACGCTGCCATAATCAACGCATAGTCTGCTGCATACTGGGAAATAAACATACGAATACCCAGCTGAATGGTTTTCAGTTCCGTGCTGTTTAAATAAATCAAAGGTCCCATAAAGTCATTCCATACGTTTACGAAAGTAAAGATGGTCAGAGTTGCAATTCCCGGCTTCGCCAGAGGAAGCACAACTCTGGCAAAGATACCGTACTCGCCCAATCCGTCAATTCTCGCTGCTTCTGACAGTTCTTTCGGCACACTTAAGAAAAACTGCCGCATTAAGAACACGCCGAACGCACTGAACGCATGAAGCATAATCAGTCCCACATGGGTGTTGTTTAAACCGAATTTGGACATCATAGTAAACTGAGGCACCATGTATACCTGCCATGGAACTGCAATCGTGGTGACATAAGCCAGGAACAGGAAATCTCTTCCCTTAAACTCCATTTTTGCAAAACCGTAAGCTGCAAAACAACTGGTAGCCAGCTGGATAATGGTGGTAATTACCGTCAGCTTCGTGCTGTTTTTGAAAAAAGTCAGAAGCGGAATCTTTTCCCAGATTTCCTGGTAATTCTCGAAATGGAAGCTTCTGGGAATCCATTCCATGGGAATACTGAACACATCTTTATTCAGCTTCACGGAAGAAATCAACATCCAGTAAAAAGGAACTGCCATGAGCACGGCCAGGAAAGTCAAGCCTATATAAATAAATATCTTTTTTCTCTTTTCTGCTTTCATATTGTCACCCCTTTACATCCATTCCGTAAATTTCTTCTCGCCCTTAAACTGAATCAGCGTAATCACCAGTACAATGGCAAAGAGAACAATGGCGCTTGCGCTTGCATAGCCAAATTCAAAGTTGGTAAACGCTGCATCGTAAATATGGTTTACCATAACCTGGGTTGCACGGCCGGGTCCTCCGCCTGTCATAATATAAATCAGGTCAAATACCTTAAAGCACTGAATAGTCAGCATAATGACAACAAAGAAAGTTGTGGGCTTCAGCATGGGGATGGTGATGTATCTCAGTTTTTTCCATCCGGTGGCCCCGTCCAGACTTGCCGCCTCATAAAGTTCTTTGGAAATCCCCTGCAAAGCTGCCAGATATACAATCATGTAATAGCCCATGTATTTCCATACACTGACAATAATAATGGCAGGCATGGCCCATTTCACAGATGCCACCCATCCCGGAGGATTGGAAATACCAATGGCTCTTAAAAATTCATTAATCGGTCCCACATCTTTCATAAAAAGCATGTTCCACACAGCTCCTACCGCAACCAGGGAAGCGATATAAGGGAAGAAAAATGCAGTACGGTAAACCACAATTCCTTTAATCTTACTGTTCAGAAGCACTGCGATAAGAAGTGCTGCCGCAACCGTCAGCGGCACGGTGAAAACCGCATAATAAAAGGTGTGTCCCACGGACATCTTAAAGGTAGAATCTCCCATGAGTCTCACAAAGTTATCAAATCCCACAAATTCCATAGGTGTATTTGCAGAACCGTTCCACTTCATGACACTTAATACAAAGGAAAATACTACCGGAATAAAGATGAACAGAAAATATCCGATAAAGTTTGGCAGGATAAATGAATATCCAATCAGATTATTTTTTACAACTCTTTTTTGTTTCGGTGTTAATGCCATATCCTTTTTCTCCTGTCTTTCTTTCTTACGGATTGGCCTCCCGTATTTCCTTAACGCGTTCTGTCATATTCTTGATTCCGTCGTCAATACTTTCCTCGCCAATCATAATCAGGTCATGTTCTTCTTCCACTGCTTTACGAATTTTTTCAATGTTTTTGTCCAGTGGTCTGTCAAATACCATTCCCTTTAATTCCAGTGCTTCTGCACAGCCTTCCGGAAAACCTTCCACAGATGTGACTTTGTTCATAATGGTGTCATTCTGAATAACGGTCAGGATACCCTGTTCTGCCAGCTTTTCTGCTGTTTCTTCGCTGGTTGCACATTTGATAAATTCCCATGCCAAATCTTTCTGGTCAGAATTTGCATTGATAGCCACCGGTGTTACCGCGCCAACGCTGTTGCCTGCCTCTACGCCCTCCGGATGCGGAATGGTTGCGAATCCCCAGTTAAATCCAAGTTCTCCTGCATTCTGTGCCTGGAGAAGGTTTGCAATAAACCAGGTTCCCATGGGCATCATTGCACACTGCTGCTGCTCAAAAACGCTGGAATAATGTAAATTACCTGTTTTAATAGTTGCGTAATCCTGAATGATGCCATCCTCCTGCATGCGAAGAGCCTGTTCATAAGCAGGTTTCAGGAAGCTGTAGTCATCGGATACCAGTGTATTCTTTCCGTCCTGAATAGCCCAGTTGCATACCAGCGCCATCCAGTTGTGGTTGTGTGTTCCGTAAATCTTGTCATTGCCTTCTCCGGAGGTCATCTTTCTCGCCAGTTCTTCGTATTCATCCCAGGTCATATCATTGCTTGGATAAGGAACGCCTGCTTTGTCAAATAAGTCTTTGTTGTAATACAGAACATACCAGTCCGAGCGGTAAGGCAGTGTGTAGGAGGAACCATCAATCTGTAAATCCTCTGCTGTTCCGTTGTAAACAGATAAGTCCAGCTTATCTTTTTCTATGTATTCATCCAGACAGGCAATCTGTCCTTTCTGCTGCATACTCAACTGTGTCCCCATATCTTTTACGAAGATAACATCCGGGTCCGGGTCACCGCCAGCCAGCATAACCGTCAATTTGTTGTTGTATTCATTGGCCGCTGTGTCAATGTATTCAATTTCTACATCCGGGTATTTTTCCTGAAATACCTCTACCGCCGCTTTGAACTGCGGTGATGTGTCATTGTCCCATGTGGAAATGGTCAGCTTCTGCTTTCCGTCTGCAGTTTCCTTTCCGTCCTCTTTTTTTTCACCTCCGCAGCCTGCCAGCATTCCCACTGACATCGCCGCGATAAGTCCCATTGCCATTGCTTTTCTTGCTTTCATGTGCTGCTCTCCTTCTTTCTCTTCATTCTTTTCTCCGCTCTTTACGGGGTGTTTTCTTTGTAGTTATAGATTAACAGAAAGCCTTTTTTTCTGAAATGAATTATTTTCCTATTTCTGTTACTTTCTGCAGGTTGCAGCAAAATTTTCTTGTCATTTTTTTAGATTCTGTTACTATTTCCGCATTACAAAGTGGGATTCTTCCATTGACGAAACTGCAGATTTGTTTTAGACTATACTCGATTTTGCATTTTCAATTTTAAAAAGAGGGGGACTTATCATTGTTTCAAGACAAAACTCAAAACAGACAATTTCTGTGCAGCTACGGCGTCTTCATCATAAACGGTATGCTTGCACTCTCCATTGGCTCACTCCTGCCTTATATCCGGGATTCCCGGGGACTGGCCTATGCTTTTTGCGGTATGATTGTCAGCCTTCATTCCGTAGGAAATCTGATTTCCAGCTTTGCCTGCGGCGCTTTATCCGAGGTCTGGGGAAGAAAGAAAAGCATTCTTTTTTTCAATTCTTTCATTGCCCTTTCCTACCTGGTCATTCTTCTTTCTGACAATAATTTTATGTTGGCACTGGCCTTTTTCCTCACCGGTATGGCCCGGGGCGCTACCAGTAATTTTTGCAACACCTCCATTAACGAACTGGCTCCCGGTAAGGCATCGCTCTTAAATGGCCTGCATGCCATGTTTGCTGTCGGCGCCTTTACTTTCCCGCTTCTGCTGCTTGCCATGACGCGGACAAACAGCGATAACTGGATTTACGCCTGTTCTTTCATGCTGATTATGGGGGTTTTAAGCTGGGTCATGTATTTTATGATTCCTGATTCTGTTAAAGAAAAAAAAGAAGAACAGATAAAAAAAGCTGCTGATTTTGCTTTTTTCAAAGAACCGCTGTTTTATCTCTGCACACTGACTCTTTTCTTCTATCTCTGTGCAGAACAGGGAGTAATTGGCTGGATGATTACTTACTTTAAGGATACCGGACTGCTGCCCGCATCTCTTTCTCAGGTCACGGCCAGCCTTTTATGGGTCATGATTCTAGCTGGCCGCCTTTTAACGGCTTGGCTTTCCACCAGAGTTCATAAGGAATGGCTGCTGCTTGTCATGGGCTTCGGACTGGTGGGATTTTTAATCCTACTGCTGTTCAGTTCCACTACACCGCTGATTCTTGTGGGAATTATGGGCTTTGGCTTCAGTATGGCAGGGCTTTATCCCACCACGGTTTCCTTTTCCGGAAGCCTTATCCAAAAATATTCTCTGGCCTGGAGTTTCATTCTCACTCTTGCCAGCTTCGGCTCTATTCTCATGCCGTCCATTATCGGTAAAATTGCAGAAACTGCCGGTATTTACTACGGCATGCAGTCCATTATTGCAGTTGTGGTCATTGACCTGGTTTGCATTCTTCTGCTGGTAAGACATATACGAAAAATGAGAAAAAGTGCGCTTTAAAAAATGCAGTTAAGGGGTTTTTTAAGATTTAGAGCTTAAAAATCGGTATTTACCGACACCCCTTCCTGCATTTCTTTTATACAACTTTATATCCATGGTGTCCGGCAGAAACAGTACAAACTCATCGCCTCCAACCCTGCAGGCCAAGTCATAAAAGGAACAGCAATAAAAATTTCCTGTTTGTTTCCGTCAAACTGAACATTAGAAATAGAAATGTCTGTCAGACAATGCACTTTCCCATTTTCCTTTTTATATTTTTTCCCATAAATACTATAACTTGAAATTTCCCGCTGAATTGCGGATAAGAGACTATGTAGAAATCTTTTTGATGGACACTCCCTGATTCCGGTCACGAAGCTTTCCTGCTCTCTGCGGAGGATGCGCAGTTTTGTTTGTTGCGGGAAAACAAAACCTGTAAACAGCCAAACAGGAAACATAGAATCAGGGAATATACCACCTGCCATTTAATCAATGCATAATTCTATAAGTTCAGGTTCACCTTTCGGCAATTCCATAAAAAAATCCACCTTCCTTGTGAAAGCGGACTCGTCAACTGTCTGTAAACAGTGTGAGGGATTTCAAACTTTGCACGGAAGTTATCACCTTACTACTACTAAGCAGGTTTCCTGACTCATGGCTCATCGCTTTGCCGCTCCTTCTCGTACTGCTTCGTACAATGGACTTCTGCGGCATCACTCCCCAAATACAGTGACCGGATCGCTCAGGACTCACACCTGATTCCCTTTTCACCAGTGTTGTGCGGTCAACACGGTGCACTTAATAGGTTTATGGAATTATACATTGATTATAATACCATTGCCTCCAAGCCGCGTCAAGCACTTTTCCTAATTTTCTCCTGTTTTTTGCTGTTCTCTTCGGCGTTTTGTCATAAGCCCGCCGATACGTCCCGTTTCCTTTGCAGACAGGCTTTTCCAGCCATTTGCAGCTACCCGGTCCAAAAGTCCCAGTTCTCCGGCAATTTCATATTTTATTTTTTCCTCTTCCGGAATATTGTTTAAATCAATTTTTTCTTCTTTTTTCTTTGCCATAAAAAAGCCACACTCCTTTCTAACTGGAGTATGGCCCTTTTTTCTCACTTTATACCGTCTGTAAATTTTATTTTGGAATTACAATGGCTGCAATGATATAAGCCACAATTCCTGTGCCGCAGTTCATGCAGGTCAAGATAATCCATGCCAGCCTTATTAAAGTAGGGTCAATATTAAAATATTCTGCAATTCCTCCGCAGACCCCTGCCAGCATATAATTTACAGAGGAACGATACAATCTTTTATCAGACATATGATAACTCCTTTCCTTGCTTCTATTTTTTATTTACTTTCAAACTCGATTTCCATATTTCCCATATCATTTGACACGTCTATGGTCTTTTGGCTGTCTGCATTTCCGAAAACGCCTTCCTGGTAACCCACATACTCCTTTCCATCCAGAACCAGATTGCCGCTGTCGCTTTCTGCATAAACGGTATAATCGTTTAGTTTTCCGGCACATTTCACCTGGAGATTTCCGGTGGAACACTCTATTTCTCCTGTTTGAAATTCCAGATACTCTGCCTGCACACTTCCGGTATCTGTTTCCAGATAAGCCTTATCGGTCCGCAGTTTTCCCACTGTTTTTATCTGAGCCGTATCGGAAACCAGCTCCAGATCTTTGAATGTTTTATTTTCCGGTACTTCTATCACAAGTTTTGTCTTTTCGCTGTCATGGTCGCCTTCGGCTTCTATATACAATTCCTTATTATCGGAGCTGCGGCTTACCGTATCGTCTTCCCGGACTCCCAGAATCCGAATGGTATTTCCCGTGGTTGTACGGATTTCTGCAATTCCTGTATCCACTTCCAGGAGGAGACGCTCTACCTCTGTCTGGGAGTATTCCAGGTTTCCCGGTGTACTGTCATCATCAACTGCATCAATATCCGACAGACCTTCGTCCCATTTGTCTTCCCACTCTTCATATCTGTGTTCATGCTTCTGCAGCTTGTGGGCTATCATCCGAAACAGCCGGGTATTTGCCAGATGATTTCCTTCATAAACCAAATCAATACTTCCGCCTGCCGCCACACCTGCGCCGAACAGAATACCTCCCAAAAGCCCCAAACACAGTATGGAAATCAAAACAATTTTTGTAAACTTCTTCATGCCCGGTCACCTCCTGTATGTCCTCTGTGAAGAATTCGCTGAATCAAATCTATGCACCATCGGAAACAAGGCGGAAAAACTTTTATCACCAGAAGGAAAAATCCCAAAGTCAAAAGCAGTCCCAGCGCTGTCATCATAAGCGCTGCCCCTGCGGTAACTACAGCAGTAGCCGGAGTTCCCAACTGAAAAATAAAGGCATTAGCCAGAAGCACCACACCGCCAACTACCAATCCCAGCCCGCTAAAAAGCAAAGCTGCCAGAATTCCAATGCAGGCGCCCAAAAGCCCCAGAAACACACCCAGCAGTCCCAGTCCCAATCCGCCCCACAAAGGACAAGTAAGAATCACCAATACCAATAGCAGCGGCCAGGAAAGTCCGCCTCTTGGCTGTTTTCTCTGTGCGGTTCCCGCATAGGTTCGATACGGTCCCTCATAAGCTGTATTTCCCCCATTCTCCTCTCCGTGATAACGGCTTCCATCCCAGTTATTCTTTTCCTGGCGGTCTTCCTCATGATTTTGGGAGTCGGAAGAAGATTCTGCCTTTTGCCGCTCAGGCATATTCCGTTCTTCAAACCGTTCATCCCGGTATCCGGCCTCTGTGTATGCCCCATACTCATTCTGTCCCTCTTCCAGGCCGGCTTTTATGATGGCTGCCACCTTCCCCGGACTTCCCAGTTCCTGTATGACAGAGGGTTCGTTTTCTTCCCCTGCATCCTCAAAATAGTTTTCATAATATTCCAGAGCGTCTTTTCTGTCCGCTTCCGGTATATCCCACAACAGCCGCGAAAGCTGCGCCAAAAATTCCTTTCTGTTCATGCCTGAATCCCTCCCTCGAACAATTCACTGATTTTCATTGAGTAGCTTTTCCATTCTGCCCGGTACAGATTCAACTGCACCATCCCTTTCTCTGTTACCTTATAATATCGCCGGTTTCTTCCGCCGTATTCTCTGTCATAAGTTTCCAAACACTGGTCTTTTAAAAGTCTCCGCAGAACCGGATAGAGCGTGGATTCCGAAACCTCCAGCACCTGACGCACATCCTGGGTAATTTTATACCCATAGGTACCCTCGTTTTCCTTGGATACAACGGCCAGCACAATGGCGTCCAAAAGCGCTGCTCCTGTATTAAAAACCATATGTCCACCTCGCTTCCTTTTTTCTCCATAATATTGTTTCTTAAGCAATACTATTTTATGTTCAATACTATACGTCATATAATATAATATTGTCAATAATATTTTATAGAAGAAAAACAAAAGAAATTTTAAAGATTTTTCTTTTCTTTCTCTCTGCAAACCTTTATACTCGTATAGAGACACGTTTCGCAAATTTCAAGGATTTTCGACACAGGAGGAATACATGAAAAAACAATTTGGAAAAATATTTGCCATTCTGGCCGCTGCCGCCATTCTGATTCTGGGCATGATTGCCGGAAGATATTTGGAGTCCAGTAAGAAGCCGGAGCTGAACACGTCTGCGATTACCGCGCAGATTTCAGAGCTCTCCCAGCTGTCCACCGCAGAACTTGCCTACCGGGGACTGGTACGGTACAGCCAGGGAGAAATCACCTTTCTCACCAAGAAAGAATTTACAATGATTTACGATGCCAATGTAAAGGCCGGGGTGGATTTAGGACAGGTACAGGTGGATATAAAGGGAAACAAAGTATCCGTAACCCTTCCCAAAGCAGAAATTCAGGACATTACCATTGACCCGGACAGCCTGGAATTTTATGATGAAAAATTTGCACTTTTTAATTTTCAGGACCGCCAGGATACCGTAGAGGCTCTGCAGTATGCCAAAGAGGACGTAACCAAGCAGGCAGAAAAAACAGATTTGCTCACCACCGCAGAAGAACGGGCGAAAACCGTGATTACGGAACTGGTAAATTCCATGTGGAACCAGGAGGATACAAAGCCGGAAATTACCTTTGAAACGGCTGCAGATACCCAATCGGAATCCTCTGCGGCAAATTAAAAAAATTTACAGAAAAGAGGCTGTCAAACAGCCTCTTTTCCGTTTCCACTATATGCCAGAATTCTTATACCGGCACCGCTTCTCCCAGGTCAATGGAATAAATATATTTCTCCTTCACTGCTTTTCCGGTCAGCCGTTCCAGGGCTTCTGCATAATATTCCAACTGTACCTGATATTTCTTTATCAGAGAAGCCGGATTCTTTCCATACACCTTGTCGGTTTTGTAATCCACCAGCACCAGCGCCCCGTTTTCCTCGAAATACGCATCCATAATTCCCTGAATGAGCACTTGTTCCTGTGGGTCATATTCCGGCTTCACCTGATTAGCAGATACTTCCATAACAAAGGGCTGCTCCCGATAGAGCTTCCCCTTCTCCATTGCCGCTTTCATCCGCTGTCCCAGAGCACTTTGGACAAACCGGTAAATATCCTGAGCCCGCACTGTTTTTTCCATGATTTTTGTCAGTTTTCCCTGCTGCCCTAACGCTTTTATCTGCGCCTTTATCTGGTCTAAATCCTCTGTTTTTCCATAGTCCAGATTTTCCAGAACCCGGTGATAGATGGTTCCTCTGGCCGCCCCCTGAGGCGTTGCTTCCTTCTCCCGCATAAAAGCAGGCACATAAGTCTCCACAGGTTTTTCCTCATACAGAACATGGCTTTCCTCCTGTACCGGCTCCTGCATGCGCTTCACTTCGGAAACCGTGAGTTTGGAGGGAATCAGTGCCTGGGCTTCGTAGGGATACACGTAGGAAAAACTGTCTTCCAATTCCTGTTTCAGCTTTTCATCGTAAACCTGTCCGCAGTCCCAGGACAGCAGCCGTGCTTTCTCCTGTTCCTCTTCCATGCGCAGCTGGGTTTCTTCTATGACTAATTCCAATGGGTAAACTTTACGGATAAGAAAATCTCCTTCCCCTTCATACAACGGATTCAGCGGGTATACGGGAAGTTCGTATTCTGCATACAGCGGTTTCATGGCTCTGTGACGGGCCAAAGCCTGCAAAATCCAATCCATATAGCTTTTTCCTTTTGTACGCATACCGTAGGAAAGACGCTCTTCCCGCTGCCGCTTCACCATCTCAAATCCGGCCAGCTTTTCCTGCAGCTTTAAAACTGTTCCCGTAAGAATCAGTTTCTCCTTGGCTCTGGTAAGGGCCACATAGAGAATCCTCAGCTCTTCTCCCAGACTCTCTGCCTGAATTTCCTGCTGTACAGCTCTTTGCAGAATGGTTCTGGTACGAATCCGCAGCTTTTCGTCCATAGCCGGGGCGCCAATTCCCAAATCCGGGTGCATAACCATACTTTCTCTGGCGTCCTGCATATTGATACTTTTCCCCATACCTGCCACAAAGACAATGGGAAATTCCAGTCCTTTGCTGCCGTGAATACTCATAATCCGCACGGTATCCTCTTTGTCGGAAAGAATATTGGCCTCCCCGAAATCCACCTGATACTTTTTCAAATTTTCAATATAGCGGATAAAGTTAAACAGCCCACGGTAACTGGTGCTTTCATAATCTCTGGCCTTCTCTGCCAACATCAGCAGATTGGCCTTTTTCTGTTCCCCGGACACAAAGGCCTGCTGATAGAGCAGAAATCCCGTTTCATCGAAGAAATCCCAAATCAGTTCATGCATAGGGGTATAGGGCACCTTGCTCCGCAGTTTCCGGTAAATCTTAAGAAAACCACGGGTCTTTTCCCCCAGGGGACTGTCCTGCTGCTCTGCCAGAAGCAAGGCTTCATAAAGCGCAGGCTTTTCCGCCTCTTTTCCCAGAATTTTAATTTCCGCCAATTCTTCAAAACTGAACGATTGCGGCATGGATCTTAAAGCCCCGGCCAGCGGAATATCCTGCAGCGGGTTGTCCAGAATCTGCAGGTAATCCAGCACACTGGTGACCTCCGGCGCGGAAAAGTATCCGGTCTTGGTGGTAACGCTGGCGGGAATCCCGCAGGAATTTAAAATCTTCTTAAAAGTCTCTGCCCAGCCCGACATGGTACGCAGCAAAATCGTAAAATCCGAATAACATACCGGACGGTAGGTTTCCGTTTTCTTGTCCAGAACCTGCTCTGTCTCCATAAGCTCCCGAATCCGCATAGCAATCATACGGGCCTCGGTTTCCCGGATACTCTCGGGATTTTCGCTGTCCTTCCACACCGGGTCATCTTCCTCCAGAAGCAGTACCTCCGCTGCTGGCTGCATCGTTTCCGAACCTTCCGGTTTCGGCGGAAAAACCCGCCCTGCATACAACGCCGCGTCCCGGTCATATTCCACGCCGCCCAGGTCTTCTCCCATAATCTGATAAAAGAGATAGTTGACGCTGTCCAGCACTTCCTTCCTGCTTCGGAAGTTTTTGTGCAAATCAATCCGCAGACGGTTTTCCCCTTTCGTAAGAGGATAGGTACGGAATTTCTCCATAAACAAATCCGGTCTGGCCAGACGGAAACGGTAAATGCTCTGCTTCACATCTCCCACCATGAAAATATTATACATGCCGTCCTCTACTCCGGACACAGAGGTCAGCAGTTTTTCCTGCACCAGATTACTGTCCTGATACTCGTCAATCATAATCTCTGCAAACTGCCGGGACAGTTCTTTGGCTGCGTCGGTCCGCTCATCTCCTTTTGGTGTGTGATGTACCAGAATTTCCAGGGCATAGTGCTCCAAATCCGCAAAATCCAGGATGTTCTTTTCCTTTTTTTTCTCCCGGTAGCACTCCATAAAGCGCAGGGTCAGATCCACCAGAACGCCCACCGGCTCTCCTGCCTTTTTGAGATGTTCCAGAATCTCTTCCAGACTTTCTGAAAAATACCGGTCCTGAATTTCCTTCAGCAAATCCTTTGCCTGATTCCGCAGATTTTTCACCAGTTCCTGCACGCTTTCCGATACCAGTTCCTTCTCTGCCTTTTTCCCTGCCGGAAGGCGTTTAAATTCCAGGGTATCGAAAAGCGCTTTGTATTCTGCGAAAGTCTCCGCCTTTTCCAGGTTCTCTGCCGCCGCTTTTTCCTGTTCCAAAAGCCCCAGATAAAAGCCCGGCCCGTCCGGTTCTCCTGCAAGGTTTCCTGCCTCCGTGAGAAGTTTGGCTGCCTCCTGTATCTGCTTGCGGATTTCTTCCTTCACCGCCTTCATCCAGGGAGCTTTTTCCAGTTCCTCTGCCGTTTCTATATCATAAGCCTCTCTGCAGGCGTTCAGCCATTCCTCCGGATAGGGGTAGCTCATGGAAAAACCGTAAAGCTTCCGTATCATTTCCGGTATTTTCTCATCTGTTTTCCCGGAAGAGAAATTGTCCGCAAAAAAGCAGAATTTCTCATTCTCCGGCGCACTGTACGCCTCTTCCATGACTTTATCTGCCACGTCGGCCTGCAAAAGCCGCATTTCTCCCTCGTCTCCCATACGAAAGGAAGGGTCTAAATCGATGAGATGAAAATAATTCTTCACCACATAAGAACAAAAACTGTCAATGGTGGTAATCTGGGCATGATGTACCAGGGTGCTCTGTCTTTGCAGATGTTCGTTATCCCGGTCCTCCTCCAGCTTTTTCTCAATGGCAGTCCGAATACGTTCCTTCATCTCCCCGGCCGCCGCTCTGGTAAAGGTTACAATCAGCAGACGGTCAATGTCTATGGGCTGGTGTTTATCCGTGATTCTCTGGATAATACGCTCCACCAGCACCGCTGTCTTTCCGCTGCCGGCCGCCGCACTGACCAGAATGTTGCAGTTTCGGGTATCAATGACTTTCTGCTGCTCCTTTGTCCATGAAACGCCCATGCTTAAACCTCTCCTTTCTCCGGATTCTCCCGGTATTCTTTCAGTTTCTCCCAGATTTCCTCTGTTTTATAAGGCACCAGCCTCCGGTAGCGGTAGCCGGGAATCTTTTCATCAAATCCGCACACACTGCGGTACGGGCAGTAAACGCAGGCGTTTTCCTTCTGCTGTTCAAAAGGATTGACCTCTGTATTTCCACCCAGAATTTTTCCGCCGATTTCCTTTGCCTTGCAGTTTACATACCACATCATATCCCCAAACTGTTCCTGACTTGCCACTTTGGAATTGCTGGCAAATCCTCCTTTTGCCGTGTATTTGACGGGCACGGCCAGAGATTCCACGCCTTTCGCCGCTGCCAGGTTCCGGTCCAGTTTTTCCAGAATTTCCGGCTCTGCTCCTGCCAGTCCGTCCATTTTCAGCTTTTTCAGGATATCCATTTCCGGATGTTCCGGGTCTTTTACATCCTCCTGGTTTAACACCGGGTCTTTCACATTGTAATAAAAGATACCTGCAGGCTTTACCTGATTTTGCGGAAACCGCTTGGCTTCCAGTTCCATGGCCGCCCCGAGATACAGGGCAAGCTGCAGCTGCAAACCATAATAGACTTTCAGTAAATCCAGCTTGGTAGCCCCGGATTTATAATCAATCACTTTTACATAGAGCTGGTTGTCCTCTCCGCGGCACACATCCACCCGGTCAATCCGTCCCCGCAGCTGCAATTCTTCTCCTTCTCCCAGAGAAAAATGCAGGCTGTCTATCTTATCCGCAGGCCCAAAAGCCCATTCCGTCAGGGCCGGATAGAAATCCCCCTGCTTTAACTGCCACTGCAGAGCCCAGACACTGCGCTTCACCATGCGCTTGGCCCGGTTTACCGTATAGGCATTTCTGGCGCTGCTTAAGAGAATGGTTTCTCCTGATTTTTCCACCACCTCATCTACGCAGGCTTCTGCCAGAGCGTCTCTTGGTCCGTCTTCTAAATCCACCCATTTCATGCCCTGTTCCCGGACTTTTTTGGCAAACAAATCCAGGCTGTTGTGCAGCAGAGTTCCCAAATCCGCCATACTGAACTCATACCGCACCCGTTCCCGTAGGGCAAGACCATAAGACAGGAAATGAGCGCAGGCACATTTGGCAAACTCTTCCAGCCTGGTCGCGCTGTTTTCCAACTCTGTGCCGTAAAGCGCATGAGCAGTGCCCCGGCTGATAGCGTCCTGGGGATTGGCGTAAAAAGCCCCTTGAATCAGATTCTTCACCACAGCTTCCCATTCCTTCCGGCTGCAGAACCAGTTCATCAGTTCTTCAAAAACCGGAGACTCCTTCTGAACACTGTGCAGTTCTCCCGACAGCTTTTCCAAAGCCCCTGTCACACTTTCTCTGTACAAAAGAATCTCCTGGTTCTCTCTGGAATCCTGAAATAAGCCCTCTATCTGGGAAATAAGAAAAGAAGGAGACAGGGCTTCCCCGCTGCTGCTTAAACGGCTGTAAGACAGATAGACCTGCTCACTGGGTTTCGTCAGATTCAGATACAGATAAAACTTCTGGGTATACAGGCTTTCCTTTGCCGTGGGCGCCAGGGACAATCCCCGCCGTTCCAAAGATTCCCGCATTTCTTCCCGGTTCAAATCAGAAAGAAGTTTTCCTGCCTGAGTCTCCTTGGGAATTTTCCCTTCATTGACCCCGGCAAAAAACAGTATCTTAATATCCTTTAAACGAGTTCGCTCCATATCCCCAACCAGCACCTGGTCTGAGGTGGGCGGCACAATTCCCACCTTGGCTTCCAAAAGCCCGGCGTCCAGAATCTCCTTAAACTCCCGCAGCCGCACCTTCTTTTCTCCCAGGATTTCCACCAGCTTGTCCAGCAGATTCATGACAATCTCATAAATCTGACTGTATTCCTTCACCATGGACAGGTTTTCTTCCTGCCGGAATTTTTCCGCATACGCCTGCATTTTCTCCTGAATGTGATTGCTGCAGATATACTCATACAAAGCCCTTGCATAATCTGTAATATCAGCACCCTTTTCCCGCATTTTCGTATAAAAAGGTTCCCACATATCCACAAGGCGGGTACGAATTTCATTGAGTAATACACATTCTTCTGGATTCTGTCCACGATAAGTGCGCACCCACTCCCGGTTCCAGGCCGCAAAGCCCCTGATTCCCATGGCTACCACATAATTTTCCAGCCGGTCTGTCTCTTCCTCGGTAATATCCGTAAGCCCGCATCGCAGCAGGCGGAACACACTCTCATAGCTGAACTGCTCGATGATTAAATCTACGGCGGCACGAATGTATTCCACAAAAGGATTCAGAAACACGGAATGCTTCTGGTCCAGAAAGCAGGGAATATGGTATTTCTCAAAAGCTCTGGCCGCTGCAGGGGCATAAACCTCCATGTCTCCGGTAATCACAGCAAAATCCCGGTAACGGTAACCTTTTTTTCGCACCAGCCCCCGGATAATACCTGCGGTTTCCTCCATTTCCTGTGCCGGATTCAGGGATTCCCGGATATGCACAGCATGTTGTTTTTTATCATACGTTCCTCTGCGATAACGGAAAAGATTCCGTTCCAGAAAATCCATCGGCAGATTTTTTGTAAATCTCCCTTGATACGGCGCCCCTTTTTCCGGTACCCACTGCTCTTCCCAGTGAATTTTTTTCTCCGAAGCAAGTTTACATAATCTTGCAACGGTCTGCTTGCTGAGGCAGAAAAGCTGATGGGGGCTGCCGGGATGATACGGGTCTTCTCCTCTCCCCATGGTTACGGTGACATAAATCTGACTGCTGATTTCCAACAGTTTTTCCAGAAGCTGTATCTGTATGGGGGTAAATCCGGTGTAGCCGTCCAGTACCAGCACACTGTCCTTTAATTTCCGCGACTTGTCTGCCACCCTTCCCAGTACGTCTAAGACTTCCTCCTGGGTAATGAAGTTGCCTTCCAGATACTCAAAAAAACCCTGATACAGCACCTGCATATCCTTTAATTTGTAATACAGCTCCGGGCGGTTCTTTAAATCCTCCAGAATCTCCTCTAAATCAGAGGACCCGATTTCATATTGCCGCAGCTCAGACACCATACTCTTCATCTGGGATACATACCCCTGTTTGTCCATTTTGCTGCCCAGAACCTTCAGTTCCTTTTTCTTCTCCTGCGCCACTCTTCGCAGCACCATGCTCTTTCCCGTTTCTTCCAGCAGTTCTCTCTGAGTCTCCCCCACTTCCTCCAGCACACGGAAAGCCAGACGTTCAAAACTTAGGACATCTATATTCATAATGCCTTTTCGCGGGTGCATTTCTACCAGTGCCTTCTGGGTCTGCATGGTAAACTGCTCCGGTACCAGCACCAGATATGAGCGGCCCGGATGTTCCATGGATTCCTGTATGATTTTGCTGTAAATATAATGGGATTTCCCTGCTCCCGAAGGGCCGAAAATAAACTGTAATGCCATACGTTCCTCCTTTCAGAAACCTGGGGACTTAAAAGAATTTTTCGATTACCTCTGCAATACCGTCATGGTCATTGTCATAACAGGTAATATAATCCGCCACTTCCTTCACACGCTCCTGGGCATTGGCCATAGCCACGCCAAGACCGGCGTACTGAATCATGGACACATCATTAAAACCGTCACCGCAGCACACCATTTCCTCCCGTTTGATTCCCAGAATCTCCAGAAGATGCCGCAGACAGTAAGCCTTGTCCACATTTTTCGGCGTCACTTCCAAAAAGAAAGGCTCTGACCGGAATACCTGGGCCTCATGGCAATATTTCCGGGCCATCACAGGCTCCAGGGCTTCCAAATCCTGAGGTGCTCCGGTCATCAGACATTTATTCACCGGAAAGTTTACATAAGTTCCAAAGTCCTTTTTATATACAATGGGAAGCTGATTGATTTTCGCCTCGATTTCCATATATTTATCCGGCTCTGTTCCGGAAAGAATCTCGTCTTTTTCGTAAGTAATGATACCGATTCCATTCTCCAGGGCATCTTTCCAGAGCCTTGCAGGGAGGTGCATGGGCAGCGTTTTCTCATACACACATTCCCTGGTCTGGAAATTCAAAATTCTCGCGCCGTTAAAGGGCAGAATATAACTGCCGAAACGGTCCAGTTCCAGGGTTTCTGCCACCTTGTACACCCCCTGAGGCGGACGCCCGGAAGCAATGGCCACGGGAATTCCTCTTTCCTGCAGTTCAATAATAGCCTTTTTCGTCTTCTCTGTGACCTCTTTTTTAGAATTTGTCACGGTTCCATCTATGTCTAAAACCAATAATTTATAACGCATCATCTGTTCTCCTGTTTCTCTCTCATTTTCAATTCTTTCATGGAATGTCTCCTTGGCATTTCTGTTCCTTTTCATAATAACATACCCCATTTTAAATGCCAATCCGTGTATTGTTAAATGTAGATGTGCAAATACACAGGCATATTTTCCCTTACCCGGTAATATGTTATAAAAAGGAATGCAGGAGGTGCAGCCATGAGCTCAAAAACCAAAATTGTTGTGTTACATATGAAAGAAGTCATTTATACAGGTATTTTTGTGGTACTGGCTATTGTACTGGCTGTGGTACTCTTTATGATGTTTGGGAAGAGCAGGGACGCAGATACCGCCAGTGCCAAAGCCGTCTATCACGCCGGTGTCTATGCAAGCCCCATTACACTCAACGACAATACCTTTGATGTGGAGGTTACGGTGGACGAAAATCACATCAATGCCATTTCTCTTGTAAATCTAAGCGAAACCACCACTGCTATGTATCCCCTGATGCAGCCGGCCCTGGACGCGCTTTCTGAACAGATTTGCCAGACACAGTCCACGGAAAACATCACATATACAGAGGAAAACAAATATACCTCCATGATGTTGTTAGATGCCATTGAGAAGGCACTTGAAAAGGCGCGAAAATAAAAAACTGCCCCATGAAGCCGCTGCGGAAATTGGTAAGTGTTCCGCAGACTTTATGGGGCAGTTTTTCTTTTACTGTAATCGCATAATTCCTGGTATCTTTCTATCTTTCCTGGGGGTATTTCATCCCCCATCCTTCGCGGATGGCATCCATCTGTGCCATAATCCGAAGGGTCTCTGCATGAGGCATATCCGGACATTCCTTCCATCCCTTTTCCAACGCTTCTTTGCAGGCCAGCACCTCATATTCATAACCTGAAATCTGAGACGGCTGTTCATAAAATGCCACCTGCTCCCTGTCCCGGTTATACACGGCAATGGACTCAAAATTGTTGATATTCTCTACAATCACATATCCCTTTGTGCCGTAAATCACGCCTTTTCTGTCGGAAATCACACGAAGAGAACTGTTCAGCACTGCCATTTTCTGTCCCGGATAGGTGAGCGTAATGCTGTTTTGCGCGTCCACTCCACCCTCTGTCATCAATGCCTTTGCAGTGATACTTTCTATCTCATTTCCAAATACCAAAGAGGCAAAGTTCAGGACATACACACCTACGTCCAAAAGTGCGCCGCCGCCCAGCTTCAATTCCATAAGCCGCGGCACCTGGTCTATGAGATAGCAGAGATTGGCGGTAGCTGTCATAGGCTCGCCGATCATTCCACAATCCAGCACCTGCCTTAGTGTTTTCCACATAGGCATATACCGCACCCAGATGGCTTCTGTCAAAAGAAGACCTTTTTCTTCTGCCAGGTGAATCATTTCCTCTGCCTGTTTTTTATTCAACGCAAAAGATTTTTCACAAAGCACGTTTCTGCCATGGTTCAGCAGCATTTTTACATTTTCATAATGCTCTGACATGGGCGTTGCCACATAGACCACGTCAAGTTCCTCATCTTTTGCCAGTTCTTCATAAGAACCGTAGGCTTTCGGAATTTCAAATCTTTCCGCAAATTTCTCTGCCTTTTCCAGATTTCTCGACGCAACGGCACACACCCGGGCCTCTTTCATCTGTTTGACAGTTCCTGCCATTGTGGCAGCAATATTTCCGGTACTTAAAATACCGACTCTCAGTTTTTCCATAATCCAAACCTCCCGTAAAATCCCACCAAATACGTTCTTATAACTTTTCTATTTCCTTCATCCACACCGTCACGCAGGCATCGCTTGGCATACGCAAATCCCCGCGGGGCGATACCGCCACGCTGCCCACTTTCGGTCCATCCGGAAGACAGGAACGCTTAAACTGTTGAGAGAAAAATCTCCAGTAAAACTTCTTCAGCCATTTTAAAATCGTTTCCTCGTCATACGCACCTTCAAAAGTCGCTTTCGCCATTCTGTAAATCTTGGACGGCGAAAAATGGAACCGCAGCATATAATAGAGGAAAAAGTCATGTAATTCATACGGTCCTACCAAATCTTCTGTTTTCTGGGAAATCACACCGTCCTCAGGTGGCAGAAGTTCCGGGCTTACCGGAGTATCCAGCACGTCCATAAGGATTTGCGCCAGCTTTTCTTCCCCACAGGTTTCCGCATAATAGCGCACCAGATAGCGCACCAGAGTTTTCGGCACCGAACCATTGACTCCATACATAGACATGTGGTCTCCGTTATACGTTGCCCAGCCAAGGGCCAGTTCTGACAAATCTCCGGTACCGATAACCATGCCGCCCCGCTGGTTGGCAATATCCATAATCACCTGTGTCCGCTCTCTGGCCTGTGCATTTTCAAATGTCACGTCATGCACCTGTGGGTCCTGCCCAATATCTTCAAAATGCTGCAGAACTGCCTTTTTAATGTCCACTTCCAGAAGTTCCGCCCCCAGACGTCTGGTCAGTTCGCAGGCATTGGTATACGTTCTGTCCGTCGTTCCGAAGCAGGGCATGGTAACCGCCACAATCTGCTTTCTGTCCATGCCCAGCAAATCCATAGCTCTGGCTGTCACCAGAAGGGCCAGGGTAGAATCCAGACCGCCGGAAATTCCCAAAACCGCTGTCTTGCAATGGGTGTGTTCCATTCTCTTTTTCAGTCCCATAGCCTGAATATTCAAAATTTCATTGCACCTTTCCGCTCTCTTTTCCGGATTTCCCGGTACAAAAGGATTCTGCTCAAAGCAGTTGGTAAGCAGTGTTTCCTCTTTCGGAAGGTGAAAAGAAATCTTGAGATAAGAGCCATCCATTTCCTGCTGCCAGGTGGAAATCCGTCTTCTCTCCCCTTTCAGCTTCTGAATATCCAGAACTCCGTAAATCGTTTCATTGGCAAACAGCGGCGCCTCTGCCAGAAGACTGCCGTTTTCACAGATAAGATTCTGTCCGCCGAAAACCAAGTCCTGAGTGGACTCTCCGTTTCCTGCTGTGGCATAAATGTAAGCGCACAAAAGTCTTGCCGACTGTCCCTTTACCAGACTTCTCCTGTATTCTGTTTTTCCCACTGTTTCATCGCTGGCCGACAGGTTCACCACCACATTGGCTCCTGCCATGGCGTGTCCTACGCTTGGAGGACAGGGCGCCCACAAATCCTCACAGATTTCCGCTGCCACCGTAAGTCCCGGCATTTCCTCACAGGTAAAAAGCAGTCTGCTGCCGAAGGGAACTTTTCCCTTTCCCATAGGAATATAGTCCAGAATCTCTCCTCCGGAGACAAAATGACGGGCTTCATAGAATTCTCCGTAATTGGGCAAATACTGCTTTGGCACAATTCCCAGAATCTCACCGCCGCTTAACACCGCTGCGGTATTGTACAGCTTCCCATGAAATTCCAGAGGCAGACCCACAAAAATCAGTCCCGGAACCTCTTTCAGTTCCTCTGCTGCCTTTAAAAGCTGCTCTTTGGCAGATTCCAGAAGAGTATCCTGCTGAAATAAATCCTGGCAGGTATACCCCGTAATACAAAGTTCCGGGAACACCAGAATACGGGCGCCCTCCCGGCTCATTTCTTTTGCTTTTTTTACAATTTCCCGGGTGTTGTGAACACAGTCTGCCACCTGAATATCCGGTGTTGCGGCTGCCACTTTTATGAATCCGTCTTTCATTTTGCACCAAACCTTTCCTGCTTTTTTACTTCTATCCTTCTATGCCCTTATCTTTTACATTCTTTCAGAATTCTTTTCAATTCGTCCACGGTAAAAATATAATTTTTATTGCAGAAATGACAATTCATCTCAATTTCTTTTCCGTCGTCAATCATCTCCTGAATGTCCTTTTTGCCTACACTGATTAAAGCTCTCTCTACCCGCTCTTTGGAACAGTTGCAGTAAAACTGTGTAGGAATTTTTTCTGTAAATTCTATGTCAAAGCCTTTTAAAAGAGTCTCCAGAAGGCTTTCCGGTGTGTGGCCCTCTTCCAGAAGCGCAGTAACAGACGTTACGTTTTTCAGATTCTCTTCCAACTGGCTGATAACGGATTCTTCTGTAAAAGGCATAAGCTGAATGATAAAGCCTCCGGCCTGTTTCACGGTATTGTCCTTTTCCATTAAAACCCCCAGTCCTACAGAAGACGGCACCTGCTCACTGGTAGCAAAGTAATACGTCAAATCCTCCGCAATTTCACTGGTCTGCAGCACGGTCTGTCCCATGTAAGGCTCTTTCAGCCCCATATCCTTAATGACGTTCATAAATCCCACGCCTACAGCGCCTGCTACATCTAATTTTCCTTTGTCATTGGCATGCAGTACCACGTTTGGATTTCCCACATATCCCTTGACGTTTCCTCTGGAATCTGCAGTAACAGTCATGCCGTTTAAAGGGCCGCCTGCTTTTACCTGTAAAGTCAGAAGGTCTTTCTCCCCCTTCATCATAACGCCCATCATAGCGCCCCCTGTCAAAAGACGTCCCAGCGCTGCTGTAGCTACCGGGCTTGTGTTATGTGCAGCTCTGGCATATTCCACTAAATCTCTGGTTGTCGCAGCAAAGGCCCGAATCTGACTGTTTGCTGCAGTTGCTCTTACTATATAATCTCTCATTTTGTCTCTCCCTGTTTTATTTTCCTTTTTCTCTGGCTATCATGTAAACTCTCTGGCTGTCTGCCTTTGGCTCTTCCCGTGTAAATGCGTCATACACAGCAAGAAACTCCATACCCGCTTCTTCCAGAAGCCGCTTCACGGTTTCCAGCTCATATGCTCTCTGATAATGAGTTTCCTCATATTTCCGGTAAAGCAGCTCACCCTGACAGTCTTCGGGAATAAACAACGCCAAATCATATTCATTTATCTGCTCTTCCTCATCATAATAGTTATCCCAGATAAAGCTGGCGTCCTCCCGGTTCTCTGCTATTGTATTATCCCCCAGAATCTCCGCATACTTATACTTTGTATTCATATCAAATAGGAAGATTCCACCGGGGTCCAGATAATTATTAACCAGGCGGAACACCTCTAAGAGGTCTTCTTCCTCTGTGATATAATTCATACTGTCACAAATAGACACCACCGCCCGAACTGTCCCATAAAGTTCAAACTCCCGCATATCCTGCAGAAGATACAGAATGTCCTTTTTGTTCTCTTCTTTCTTTTCCATGGCAATTTCCAGCATGTCCATGGAATTGTCTACACCGATCATATCATATCCCGCATTGAACAGCCGTTCTGTTACATTTCCGGTACCGCAGCCCAGCTCCAGAACCAGACCGTCCTCTATGCCGTATTCTTTCAGCAGTTCTATCAGGTAACTGCACCATTCGTCATAGGGTATATTGTCCATAAACAAATCATATACCCTGGCAAAACTTTCGTAAGAACCCATATAGGGATTCCTCCTTTTCTTTCCTGATTCCAATTCATACTATCACGAAATACCGAGTTGTGTAAAGAAAGATTCATTTTTCCGTTATTTAACAACCCACTTTCCTTTTCGGCTGGAACCAACTCTTTCAATAATTCCTTTTTCCCGCATCTTTTTAATATAATATTTCAGTGTATTTTGATTTAAAGATAATTTTTCAGCCATTTGCTTTTGAGAAAGAAGTGGATTCTGTTCTATGATTTCAATGATTCTCTGAACCGGCTTTATCTCATCTGATTGGGTGGACTGGGTGGCCGATTGGGTAATAGTTTCTTTCGTCTTTCTTTCATTTAATGGTACAATAATTCTAAAAATATCTCCCTCCATAAACTTCGGGTCATCACCAGAGTAGAATTTACTATACTTAAACAAATTCCGCACCCCCGAACCAAGTTGATCTGCATATCCGATATTTCTAAAAAACGACGCTATGATTGGATTTTTAGGCAGTGGTTCCATATTATCCGGCGTCAGAACTGCCTGCTGCAAAGCCCGGTTTGCATTTTCTACATACATACGTTCATTCTCTATGACAAATTTTGCCTGATAAGAACTTGTATATTCACGGTGAATCAATGTATTTGCAATCATTTCTCGAGTAATAATATTTCTCAGGCTCTTTCTCTGGTCATCTTCCAGAAAAAATTTATCCGGTAAATGCTTGTGTCCAAATTCCATCAATCGTTCATAGCTTTCTATCAAATTTGTCTGTACAATTTCTCTATCATCATAACGGTCTACATTTATGCGCCGAAGCAATGCGTCTGTCATATAGGTTGGAACTATATCTAAAATCACATCATCATATCCCAAAAGCATAACTGCAGCCAGATTGAATCCCTGTTCTCCTGTTACCCGGTCCATTGTATACAGTCTCATAGACATCACTTTCAATGCCATTTCCGCAGCGTTTAAATTCCACTGCAACGGTCTCACCTATTCCCAATATTGCTTTGATATCCTTTGAATCCATATTTTCTTCCTTTCCAATTTTTTATTTGCATTATACCATAATTCCGCGTCTCTTTCAGCCTGTATGTACATTTCACAGATATACCTTATCCCCACATTTTACTTGTCCCTCCCGGAATTTTGTTATATACTCCCTAAAGAAGCCAATATTATAAATTCAGAATACCCAGAAAGGAGTTTCCCTATGAAATTTATATATCCTGCGGTTTTCCGCAAAGCAGAAGACGGAACATATGAAGGCCACTTTCCGGATTTGGAATGCTGCTATGCCAAAGGCGACACTTTGGAAGATGCCGTAGATAATGCCAACGAGGCTGCCTACGACTGGCTGAGCCTGGAACTCTCCGAAGAGGACTGCAGCCTCCCCTCTGTATCGGACGAAAGTGATATGGATTTACAGGAAGGGGATATTGTAAGAAATATTTCCGTAAATATCCGGTTTTATGAAGGTTGGGATGAATAAAGCAGACTTTGCTTTATGAGAGATGCTCAGAACAGGCAGAAGCACTTCCTGCTCCTGCCTGTTCTTATTTTTTGTTCCAAATAACGCTTTAAATTTCTTCCAAAATTGCCAGATTCCAGTCCATCAGCAGAATCTTCTCTCCCGGTTCATACACCTTGTCTGAAAGCAAATCCCTTACCCTTTTGTAAGGATTCAAAACCTCCTGCTGATTTTCACTGTAATTCAGCACATAATGCAGCATATGCCCCTCTGCATTTTCTCCGCTTCTGAACACGACTGGCCAGACTGACAAGGGAAGTTCCATACCGGCATCTCTTCCTGCCTGGGCATAAATTTCTTTTAAAATCCCTTTCTCCGTAAAGCAGCCAATATAATAGGCTCTGCCTTTTCCATAATCATTGCAGGTAATTCCCGCATATTTTCCCCAGTATTTATGTTCGTAATTCCCCAGACTTTCTGCACCCTCCGTCTTTAAAAGTTCGGCAAAATACTGCACCTTCTGCCCTTTTAAAGCCGCTGTTCCAGGCTCGGTAAACTGGTTGTAACTCATACCGAAACACCGGTGCAGCCTGTGTGGCTGTTTATCGCAGTACACACTTAAATATTCATTGCATACAAAGGATTTGAACGTGCTTACCAGCACACCGCCCCGGGCAACAAACTCTTCCAGCTGCTGCAAAAGAGATTCTTTTGCGCTGTACAGGGCAGGCGTTACAATCATGTCGTACCGACTCATGTCTACGGCCTGCACATCCACCACATCGCACTCCAGATTCATCTCATAAAGGCTGTCGTAAGCCCAGCGCACTACATCATTATAGCTTAAATCCCTGTCAATAGGAAACCACTTCATGGCAGTCAGACACTGATTATCCACCAAAAGGGCAATTCTGTTTTTTTTCTTTAGCCCGATAAGCTTCTTTCCCAGATTTTTCCATTCTCTGCCAAAGACACAGGCTTCCTCATAAGTGGGATTGGTATCCAAATCGTGGCTCAAAAGCCCTTTCCAATAAGTTTCATATCCATTGTGAATGGAATGCCAGTTCCAGTACATCAGCCCTTTAGCGCCACTGGCCAGATGGCTGTATGCCTGAAGACGAAGCTGTCCCGGATAAGGCGTCCAATATTTAAAAGCCTGGGCCTGGCACTCCAGCACAAAGTAATTTTCCTGCTTAAGGCTGCGTATTTCATCTCCTCCAAAGGCAATCTCCGCCCCTGTAAGAAAATCCTGTGTAGGATGATAAATATCAGTGCCCGCAATCGTCAGGCACTTTGCTGCCTCATAGTGGTTGATATCCGGCTGCACTCCATAAGAGTATCCATCCTGGGCAATATCCGCACCGAATTTCTTCCATTCAAAATCCAGATTGTGGGTGATAAACTGGTCTTCCCGTTTATAGGCTCTTACAAGGTCCGCCTGCCAGCTTAAATACTCTGCCGCCAGTTTTCTCTGGAACTTTTCAAATTCACTGGCCAGGCCGCCGTTGATACAGCCTCTCATATCCGGAAAATCTTCCCAGGAATGAACAGAATTGCTCCAGTACGCCAGCCCGAAGGTTTCATTCAGTTTCCCCGTTGTCCCGAAAGTTTCTTTCAAATATTCCACAAAAAGCGCCTGTACCCCGGGAGATGCCGTACCGTAATGCTTGGTTTCATTGTCAATCTGAAATCCTATGACACAGCGTCTGCCTGCGGTATGCTCCAGTAATTTCCGGATCACCCGTTCTGCATGGAAACGGAAAGTCTCATTCATAATGTCCATGTTCTGCCGTCTGCCGTATAATTCCTGTCTTTCCTTTGTAACCGCCAGCACCGCCGGGTCTTTCTTTACCAGCCAGGCAGGAACAGCATAAGTAGGCGTTCCCACAATGACGGAAAGGTTTTCTCGCTCTGCGGCCTCAAGCACCTTATCAAGAAAAGAAAAATCAAATACATTGTCATGAGGTTCCAGCGTACTCCAGGTGGATTCTGCAATACGCAGAACATTCATACCTGCCTGCTTCATCATTTCCATATCCCGGTCAATTCTCTCATATGGCATATATTCCGCATAATAAGCCGCACCAAACAGCAATTCCTCTTTCATCAAACTTCTCTCCTACTCGTATTCTATTTCTGATGGATTCTGGATTTCCCCTGTGCCAAATCTGCCACAGCCTGGTCATAATGTTTGTCCAAATCAAACAGCAGCATACAGACCACACAGATAACAGAAGTTACAATGGGAACCCACACAAACGCTGTGGTAACCGCGTGCAGGGAAGATGCGCTCTGCACATCTTTCGCTGCATCAAACCCTCCGGCATTCAAAATCCAGCCAAGAGCTGCCGTACCTACACCGGAACCTACCTTCATACAGAAGGAGGAAGCTGCATTTCCCATACCGGCGGTTCCATATCCATTATACCACTCCCCGTAAGTAATGGCATCCTGCAGACAGCCAAACATCGTTGCACCTCCACAGCCAAAACCAATTCCTTTTACAACCGAGGATACACAGATAATGACATAATCCGTACTCACACCTGCCATAAGAAAACCAATGGTAGAAATTGCCATTCCAAGAAGAAATACATTTCTCTTGCTTACCTTTTTCATCAGAAGCGGCGTAAAGAACATGGTTACAATCTGAGCCACGGAAAGCAGATTGGAAACCATGGCATACTGTCCCTCATTTCCCATGTTATACTTTGTAAAATACAAAGCAGAACCAAAGAAACAGGACATCATAAAGTACATAGAAAACAGAGCCACAACCATAAGCACCCAGTATTTGTTTTTCAAAAGCCCTGTAATTCCTTTGACAAAAGAAACTTTTTCCCGTTCCTCACTTTGTTCTGTCACACGTTCCCGGCAGACAAAGAAGGTAAACATATTTAACACAACAAATACAAGCATCAGCACCACAAAAGTCAGCGTCCAGCCTTTCTGTGCATAGGCATCGCCGCCGCCGAAAAATCCGGTCATTTTCAGAACTACGGTGTTAATGGTCATCGTTCCTGCGGTTGCCAGAAGCATACGGAAATTCCCCAGCAGCCCTCTTTCATACTGATTGGTTGTCATTAACCCGTGCATGGTTGCATAAGGCACATTAATGCCTGTATAAAAAATAGTAGATACCAGGTTATAAGTCAGAAACATATAAGCAATCTGCGCTTTTCCCGCAAATTGTGATGGCACACTGAACATCAGCACAGTACATACTGCAAGCGGAATACATAGTCTTGCAATCCACGGACGCGCTTTTCCCCATTTGCTGTGTGTATGGTCAATGATATAGCCCATAATCAAATCTGAAATACCGTCCAGCAGCTTAGACACTGCAATCATAGAAGCTGCCGCCGCTGCATTTGCCCCCACTACATTGGTGTAATACACCAGCAGAAAAGCGCTGATAGCAGAATATACCAGATTTCCTGCATAGTCCCCCAGTCCATAGCCGAACCGTTCCAAAAAGGATAATTTTGCGTTTGGATTTTTATCTGTTTTCATTTGTTTGTCCTGCCTTTCCTTTTATCTTTCTGTGGGAAACCAGCCAAAGTCCACGCATCTTCCCAAATCCCAACTGTCCCAGCCGACCCAGCCGGGGGTATTCACCGTGTCCGTAAGCAGCTTATAACTCCAGTAAAAATAACCGCTTCCTGCGTCCCAGGCCTTTAACTGCGCTTTTGCAAGAGCCTGATAAATTTCCCTTTTCTGTTCCGGTGTAAGACTTTCCTCTGAAACACCTTCCTGGCCGTTCAATACCGTCTGTCCGCCTTTGGTATCTCTTCCCACTGCCAGGGAATTAAAAAGACACCACTCTCCGCAGATGACCGGGAAATATTGGGACATCTCCTGAATATCCTTTTCAAAATTTTCCTCAATATAGTTTACATAACCTTCCACCGTCTGAGGACACCCCTGCAATTCTGCCATCATAAGATACTGATGTGTATCCAGCACTACATTTTTGTACTTTTCTTCCTGCATGAAATCTTTCCAGGCTTTCAGTTTGAATGCGTCGTGGATAACCACATATTTTTCCTTGGGCATATGCTTCCGGATTCTGTCATAGGCTCTCAGATAGAAATCCCGGACAAACTCCATGGTATTGGGTTTTGTCCCTTTTGCCTTCTCCGGGTCTGCTGCCGGATAACGCTCCGTCACCTTCATGCTTTCCCACATATCCTCTAAAACAGGCTCATTGAGTACCTCAATTCCCCAAAGTCCTTCTCTCTTACCGTACCTCTCGGCCAGTCTTTCCAATACAGTCAGCTCAAATTCCACCTCATCCGGCTGCTGTGACCACTTGCACACCCCGCTGATACCGCCGTTGTCAAATCCATTCTGACTGTCCGGCGCTGTATGAAGGTCTATGAGAATCTGAAGTCCGTACTTTTCAGCCCAGCAAAATGCCTTGTCCAACTCCTCTATACACCCAATAAAAGGCTCTCTGTCTCCGAAAATAAAATAAGGAACCGGAATCCGCACTGCATCCATACCCATAGATTTAATTCTTGTAAAATCACGCTCTGTGATATATTCAGAGCGATGTATTTTTATCCTTGCCTCATACACTTCTCTTGACAACTGTGTAGGCAGATAATACTCATCCTCCGCTGTTGTCCCCTCAAATAAAGAAGGACTCATCCATTTCTCCAGCACCAGCCAGTTTCCCAGGTTCACGCCTTTTACTTTCATGCTTTTCTTCCTTTCCGCTTCTATATGATACCTCTATTGTATGCTCTCATTTCCGGAAAATATATTACTTTTCACAGCAGTATATCACTTTTCACATATAAAAAATTGTGCTATACTGTGCTCACAGAATTTGTTTTTCCCGGAGGTTCTTATGAATTATCAATATCTGATGCACTATATTTCCTGCCGCCTGCACACCATAATCAAACGGTATCCGCTCCTTCCCTCTTCCTGCCCTCTCCCTTCTCTTGTTCCTGACGAGAGTTTTTGTTCCCGCTATGCGTTTACGGATGCCTCTTTTCTGACCGAAGAAATCCTCCGCACCTTTTACACCGCTGCCGCCCGGAAGTTCCCCCTGCTGCTTACAGTCAACTACAGCCTTATTTATGCCTCTGTTCCCACTCCGGAGGGACTTTTTGTAGTGGGCCCTGTGCGCTTCTCTTCCTCAGCGTCTCTCAAAACCGCACTGACGGCATCCAAAATGCCAAAGGACTTCCCGGAAACTGCCGCCCTTTGCGATTTTACAGACTTTGCAGACTGTGTATTGCTCATTTATAACTCTTTTCAGGAAAATTTCCTGAACCGGGATACCCTTCTTTTCCAAAATGTTGTTCCCTTGATTTCTCCGGAGGAAACACAGCAAAAGCTGGCTGACCTGATTTTTCATAATCAGGAAATGGCTGTAACCCATAACCCTTATGACCAGGAACTACGGGAATTTTCCAGTATTGAAAACGGGGATTTGGAAATGCTGCAGAAAAGCTTTGAAGAAGACTATCCCGGACAACTGGGAACCCTGTCGGAAAATCCCCTGCGTCAGCTAAAAAATCTGGGAATCGTGGTGACTACCCTGGCCTGCCGTGCTTCTATCCGGGGCGGAGTGCTCCCTGAAATCGCCTATTCCCTCAGCGACATTCATATTCAAAAACTGGACAGTATGCAAAATCCTGCTGCGCTGTATCCTCTGATACGCACCTTTGAAATGGAATATGCACGACTTGTACAAGACTTAAAAAAACAGACATCCCAACAGAAAAAAAGGGAGGGAAACCCTACAGTAGAACAGTGTAAAGACTATATTTTTAAACATCTCCACGAGAAAATCCGCATTCCGGATATTGCCCGGGAATTATACTTAAATCCCAATTATCTTTCCAATTTATTTCGCAGACATGAGGGTATTTCTATTGTAGATTTTGTTGCACAGGAAAAGTTCAAGCTGGTAAAAAACCTGCTGACTTATTCCAATTATTCTTATATTGAAATTGCTTCCTATCTGGGCTTTTCTTCCCAAAGCCACCTTGGAAAGCAGTTTAAAGCCCAGACAGGGATGACACTGAAACAGTATCGTGATAAATATCATGTGCGGGAATTCCTTTAAGAAGGATTCCTGCTTTCATCTGCAATATATTCAAAGAAATCAAAATCCGCACAATGGGCATGCTTTACCCTGTCTGCACAGGTAAGCCCCACCATAGTACCGGTAAATTCTCCGTATTTGCAGTATTCATCTGAGAACCTGGTTGTATCAAAAACCCGGCCTATCTTTTCATAGACTTCGCCGTCATAACTCCACGCAAACCAGGATTTTCGCCCTTCTATATACAACCGCAGATAAATTTCCCGGTCTTCCACCGGAATTCTGGTATTTAAAAACTCTGTCTTCTCTCCGTTCTCCAGATGGATAATCGAAAGAGCGCTTTGTCCCAGCGTTTCACTGTAATACTTCCGCAGATTGATATAATTCATATTGTCATAATACAAAATTAATCCGGCGCTGTGTTGGTGCACCTCCGGCTTAAAGTCCATTTTTGTGGTAATCCTTGCGTACACGCTGGTGAGCTTTCTTGCCAGAATACTCACTTCATTAAGAGACGTACGGGATTCCTGTCCCCGGATTCTCACATAGCCTGAACGTGCCTTTACATCGGCAAATGACTGGGGCATAATTCTGGGGGCATAGTACCAGTTCCCAAGTTCTTCCCCGTCAAAATCATCAAAATCCGGTATGTTCGCCATAGGCACTTCCAAAAGATTGCTCTCTTCCGTTTCCATTTTTGCCAGATGACTGCCGTCCGCCATACGCAGCCAGCCGTCTTCTGTCCATTTCATTTTCTGAATCGCCGTTTCCCTGCCAAGAGTACACCGCAGTTCCGGCACAAAAGGTCTGGCACAGAGATGCAGCAAATATACTTCTCCGTTCTGAGTCTCCACATAACTGCCATGTCCCGACTTCTGCAGCACAGAATCCGGATTATAATAGCGGGGCTTCAAATGATCCGGGTCATGTCTTTCATTGGAAACTCCCGGTACCGAAGTGACAATGGGATTGGCCGGGTCACCTTCATACGGCCCCCATACCTGCCGGGAACGGGCCATAGTTACACAATGATTGTATCCGGTTCCTCCCTCTGCACACATGAGATAATAGAAACCGTTTCGCTTGGTCAGATGCGGGGCTTCAATGCAGCCTCTGTCTGTTCCCCCATTCCAGATACGCTTGGGATAACCGATGATTTCTCTCTTCTTCGGAGAATATTCTACCATGCAAATGGCTCCCGGCTTTTCATACCCCTCCCTGGTTTCCCATTCCAAAGAGACAATCCACTTTCTGCCGTCATCATCATGGAGAATAGACGCGTCAAAACCAGAGGAATGCAGATACACCGGCTCGCTCCAGGGTCCGCAAATATCTTTTGCCGTAATCAGATAATTGTTCACATCAAAATAACGGGCATTCATGGAATTCATCACTCCATACACCACATAAAACAAATCTTCCTCTTCACAGTAAGTCAGACAAGGCGCCCAGATTCCCTTAGCAGAAGGCAGTTTCCGTAGATTCACCTTCTCATCGTCATTCAATACATGGGTATACAGTTCCCAGTTTTTCAAATCCTTTGAATGATAAATCGGAATTCCCGGAAACCATTCAAAAGTAGAAACTGCCGCATAGTAATCTTCTCCCTTTCTGCATACGCAGGGGTCTGGGTTAAACCCTTTAAAAATCGGATTTTGAATCATCTTTCATTCCCTCCAGATACTTTTTTCTGCCTTTATTTTACAGAAAAACCCTTTTGATTCCTATCGCTTTTTCCTACTCATTTATAGGACGATTCCGACTTTTTCTCTCTTGTCTTTTCTCTTTGGGCGTACACCCGTATTTTTCCTTAAACACCTGCATGGCTACCCGGTAATTTTGGCATCCATGGACAGCAAAAATTTCACCAATACTGTTTTCCGTGTCTGCCAAATCCCGGTATACATGCTGAATCCGCACGGCATACACATATTCTGTTATGGTCATACCTGTGTATCTCCGAAAAATCCGCGCCAGATAGTCGGGATGATATCCCCATTGCTCTGCCAGACTGGAAATAGGAATCTGTTCCTTATAGCGGTCTTTTATCTCCTGCATGATTGCCGTGATTTCTGCCAAATGGCGGTTATTTTGAGAAATCTGTCTCTCTCCCAGCTTTTCTGAACAGGACTGCAGAAGTTCATACAGCAAATCGTAGAGAAGACTGTTAAATTTCAGCAAATACCCCTCCGGGCGGTTCTCATAAATTTGCTGCATTTCCAGAAAAATTCCCTTCATTTTCTCCAGTACCGCCTGTTCTTCTCTGCTCTCCGGATGTACCGGCACAAAAAAGGAATACCTCCAAATCTCCGGTACAAATTTCTTCAAAACCTCCTCGGGCACCTGCAGCACCAGGGCTTTATTCTGGCTGCTTCGCACCGAGTGAATCACTCTGGAATTCACCAGCGCCACATCGCCCGGATGCACCTGCGTCCTGTGATTTTCCCAGCTGACCTCCATGCTGCCTTCCAGCATATAAACCATTTCCAGACTATTGTGCCAGTGGGGTGTAACAAAGCTCCCCTCGTCCACAGACAGATAAAATCTGGCCTCAATATCTGTATTTGCAGCTACTATTTCGTGTCTCATGATTATTTCCTATTTTCCTTCCACAATTCTCTGGCTGCACACCTGCGCCACTAAAAAGTATCCTCCGTAAATAGACAGAACCAGCGCTGCAGCAATACACACTCCCGGAAGAATACTTCCCGAATCATAAATAGAAAGCATTTCATTGCATACCTGAATCCCGAAAATCGAATGAATCCCCGCTATCAGAAGAGGAAACAGAAAGAAAATTCCGTTTTGTTTCCACAAAGCCTTCCGGATATTCCGGTTACTGCACCCCAGCCTTTGGAGAATTACATATTTGTCCCGGCTGTCCGCTGCGTCGGAAAGCATTTTCAATGCCAGAATCGCCGCCCCTGAAATCAGAAAACTGATGCCCAGATACAGGCCCAGAAAAATATACATAGCACTGCTGCCAATGGTATCGTCATAAATATTAGACTGTGTGGAGATATAAACAGGCGCATGGGTACTATCCGCGGAATTTAACTGCTCATGTAAATGCAAATCTACTTCCTTGCGAAAGGCCTTGCTATCCTTCTTATACGCTGCCGCAAAATAATTCTTATATCTTTCCGTGTCCTTTAATTCCACACTGTCCGGCACCAAAATGAAAACCTCATAGGTTCGGTCATAGTTCATCATCAGAAAACCTTCCTGAACCGTGTCATATTTTGCGTGATAAGTTTTCCCTCTGATATCTATGGTCTGATTTCTCTTTAATCCCATGTTGTACGTATTTTCCATGTCCTTTGGCGTATTTGCTACAATCATGTACTCATCTTCCTGTAGTTCAAAAGACGAGAGATGATACAGAGCCGCCATTTTGTTGTAATCACTGACTTTTACAAGCACGGCCTTCTCTTCCCCAAACTGTTTGGCATAATAGCTGCCATAACCGTCCTTTATCTCGTCATAATAGGTTCCCAGAACGGTTTTACGGGTCACATCTGCACACTGATAAGTAAAGATACTCTCCTGCTCTGCCAGATTCTCTGTCAAATCTGTTTTCTCTCTTACCAATTCTTCCACGGTCACCGAGTCCGTCATTTCCTTTGACATGGAAATCGAAACAGGCGCCAGAATTCTTGCCTCTTTCTCCTTGTAATCCTTCCTGGTAAAGACTGCGGACAGTGTACAAATGGTAAGAAAAATCAGCAGACAGATAACCGTTCCCGAAACCACCGTAGAATTTATCTTATTGGAAATTTCCCCCACGGTAAAAGAATTCAGCCCCTTCCGGTAAATGCCCGGCAGTTTTCCCATAATTGCCGCCAGAAATCCGGCTGCCGACCAGAACACCAGAAAGGTTCCCACACAGCCCAGCAGAATCTGAAACAGCACATCTGCTTCTGTTGCCAGACTTTCCTGATTTGCCGTCACATTGTAATAAGCCCGGCCCAGAATTCCCCATGCCAGAATAAAAATCAAAACGCAAAGCAGCGGATGTTTCAGAAGATTCTTCTCTTTCTTTCTCTTTGCCAAAAGAAAATCCACGAGTCTGGCCCGGCTTACCGCAAAAGTATTCAAGAACATGACCACAAGGTAAATCACCAGAAAATATAGGATGGTTTTTCCCACCGCCTTTGCGGATACCACGAAGCGAAAAGCCGATACGTCTGCCTCAAAGAGGTTGGACACCAAAAGAGACATAAACTGGGACAGTCCAATTCCTATGATAAGCCCTGCCGCCAGAGAAATCATCCCCATAAACACGGTTTCCAGCCAGAGAATCCCTGCCACCTGCCGCTTCTTCATGCCAAGAATCAGATAAATTCCAAACTCCTTTTTCCGCCGTTTCAGCATAAAGCTGCTGGCATATACAATCAGGTATCCCAAAATAAAAGAAATCACCAGGCTGACCCCTTCCAAAATGGAGTTCATGATTTGCAGAATGTTTTCTTTCGTCCGGCTTACCTCCAGCATAGCGCTTTGGGTTTCAATGGCATTAAAAATATAAAACACCGCAACGCCCAGAATCAGCGTAAAAAAATAGATAGAATAATCCCGGATACTTTTCCTGAAATTTTTCAATGACAGATTAAACAACATGGTTCAAATCACCTCCCAAAAGGGAAATCACATGCATAATTCTGTCGAAAAACTCTTTTCGGCCCTCTTGGCCTCTCCGCAGCTCGTGAAAAAGTTTTCCGTCCTTCATAAACAGTACCCGCCTGGTATAGCTGGCAGAAAAAGCGTCGTGGGTCACCATGAAAATGGTGGCGTCCAGGTCTGTATTCATGTATTGCAGACTGCCCAGAAGCATGCCCGCATTCTGGGAATCCAGAGCCCCTGTCGGTTCATCTGCCAGAATCAGCGACGGTTCCGTTACCATAGCTCTGGCACAGGCGCAGCGCTGCTTCTGCCCTCCGGACATTTCGTAGGGATACTTTTGCAAAACATCGGTAATGTTTAATTGTTCCCCCATTTCCATAACTTTTTTCCGAATGACGTCCGGCTTCTGATTCTGTATCTGCAGAGCCAATGCGATATTGTCAAAGGCATTCAATGTATCCAGAAGCTGAAAATCCTGAAACACAAAGCCAAGCTGCCTGCAGCGAAATTTCGTCAGACTGTGCCCTTTTAATTTCGTGACCTCCTGCCCATTCACAAAGATGTGTCCTCCTGTCACCCGGTCAATGGTGGAAATACAGTTCAAAAGCGTAGTTTTTCCGGAACCGCTGGCTCCCATCACTGCCGTGAATTCCCCTTTCTCCACGGTGAAACTGATGTCATTTACCGCTTTCGTCAAACTGGATTTGTTACCGTAATATTTGATAAGATTCTGTACTTCTAATAAAGGTTTCATACTCCATTCCTTTCTCTTGCTTTTCATATCCCTATTATAGAAAGAGCGAGAACGGAAATCCATGGTTTTAGATTACAGAACCTTACATCTTCGTAAGGTTACGAAAGCTCTATAAAAGCATTTTGCTGAAATATGATGATGATTTCTGTGTATTCCCTCTCCCGGGACGCAATTTCTATCCGGTGTCCCAGCCTTTCGCACAAGGTTTTGCAAAGGTACAGCCCCATTCCGGTAGACGCCTGCCCTTTTCTTCCGTTTTCCCCTGTAAAGGACTTTTCAAACACCCGTGGCAAATCCTGCTTGGGAATCCCCATTCCATTGTCCCGGATATGCAGCTTTACACAATGCTTCTGAACCTCACTCCAAAGCTGTATACACGGTTCTTCGTCTTTCTTATACTTCACCGCATTGCTCAGAATCTGTCCCAGCATAAAGTTCAGCCATTTTCCGTCTGTGCACACCATGACAGCCTCTGTGTCCTGCCGGATTCTCATATGATGGAATATCAGGCTGTCCTTATTGTCTGCGATAGCTCTGTCTGTCCGTTCTTTTAACGAATACTTTTGTATGAGATAATCTTTTTCCGGTACCTCGCTGCGCAGATAATACAGCACTTGTTCCACGTCACTTTCAATACGGCTTACCTGTTCCTTCAAGGCTCTGGAAACCTCACTTCTGTGTTCATGAAGCATTAGGCGGATACTGGCAATGGGCAGTTTCACCTCATGTACCCAGGTTTCCACATACCGTTTAAATTCATTATTCCTGCGTATCTGCCCGAAAATCTCATCATTCATGGATTTTTCCATTTCCTGCATGACCTGACAGAAAATCTTTCCTTCCAAAAACTCCGGCTCCTCCAGCATTTCCATCAGCAGATACTTCTCCTTCAGCGTCTCCATCTGGCCTTCCATATGCGCGTAAAACTGCCGCTTCCTTCCATAATCATAAAACAGCACTCCAAACAAAGCCAAAAGTTCCACAAACAGAAAAAACATCTGCAGAGCAAAGGCTGCATGAAACAAAAGCAGCACCCCTTCCAGCACCGCTATGGCTGTAAGCTGTATCAGCAGAAAAATCCCATGGTCCTTCACATAATTTTTCAGATTCATACCAATATATACCCCTGTCTTCTCCGCGTCTCAATCATACCGGAAATGCCCGCCTCTTCCATGCGCCTTCTCAGACGGTTGATATTCACGGTCAGTGTATTATCATCTACGAAATCATTGCAGTCCCAGAGATAATCCATCAGTTCGTCTCTGGACACAATTTTCCCCCGGTGCTTCATCAGGTAATGAAGAATTGACATTTCATTTTTGGAAAGCACCACCTCTTTTTCCCCATATTCCACAGTACTGCGCAGCAAATTCAGCCGGACCCCCTGATACTCTGTCTCCTCTTCACTGCTTTTGGGCTGTATCCGCCGGAAAATGGCTTCGATTTTCAAAAGTAAGAGCGCCGGATTATACGGTTTTGTCATGTAATCGTCCGCCCCGTAACTCATAGCCAGAATTTCGTCCGTTTCCCCTGTTTTGCTGGTAAGCATCAGCACCGGGATATCCGAAGTTTTCCGCAGATTCCGCAGAATCTCCTGTCCATTGCTTCCCGGCAGAATAATGTCCAGCAGCAGCAAATCTGCTTCCGCCTTGCGCACCTCTTCTTCCGCATGTGCAAAATCCTCCACACAGCATACCTCATATCCGTTTTCCTTTAAAATCCCTGCCAGGGACTGCCGAAGCACTCTGTCATCTTCAATTACTGCTATTTTTTTCATCCCTATTCCAACTTTCTCTTTTCTTGTCTGTCCTGCCTCTATTATAGCAGGTTCTGGATTAAAAAAGGCAGAAAAAAACAGGAATACTCCATGAACTTCCGGCCAATGGCCGTATCTGTTCCTGAAGTATCCCTATCGGATTAAATAAACTGGTTTCTGCCTCTGTCGTATTCGTAGTCAATTCCCGCCAATTTCGCTGTTATTTCCTCTGCACTCAACTCTTTGTCCTCACAAAGTGCTGCAAAGGAAGGATAAAAATCACGAAGCTGTGTGTTTACATAACTCAAAAGCATTACCGGATCTTTTGGTATCATGGCTGCCTCCTGTTTATGAGGGCTGCACCTTCTCTGCATGAGCCGTCAGCTCCCCGTTTTCCACATCCAGGATAATCCTGCTGTCCGTGCTGATGTCCCCGGAAAGAATCAGTTTCGCAGTCAGTGTTTCCACATATTTCTGCACATATCTTTTCAGTGGACGGGCGCCGTATACAGGGTCATATCCGCCCTCAATAATATAATCTTTTGCAGCTTTTGTCAATTCTATGGATAATTCCTGGTCTTTTAACCTTCTGTTCAAATCTGCCATAAGCAAATCTACAATGCCGCCGATATTTCCTTTGGTCAGAGGCTTAAACATAATAATTTCGTCCAGACGGTTTAAAAATTCGGGACGGAAATGGGCTCTCAAATCCTTCTCCACAGCCTCCTTTGCTTCCTGCTTAATCTCACCGTTTTCCTCGATTCCCTCTAAAAGATACGGCGAACCGATGTTAGAAGTCATAATGAGAATGGTGTTCTTAAAGTCCACGGTTCTGCCCTGGGAGTCTGTGATTCGTCCGTCATCCAGCACCTGCAGAAGTACGTTAAAGACATCCGGATGAGCCTTCTCGATTTCATCAAAAAGCACGACGGAATACGGTTTTCTTCTGACAGCCTCTGTCAGCTGGCCGCCTTCCTCATATCCCACATATCCCGGAGGCGCCCCGATAAGTCTGGATACGGAATATTTCTCCATATACTCACTCATATCAATGCGAACCATATTCTGCTCATCATCAAAAAGCGTTGCTGCCAAAGTTTTTGCCAGTTCCGTCTTACCTACACCCGTAGGTCCCAGAAACAGGAAGGAACCAATGGGCTTTGTGGGGTCTTTGATACCCGCCTTGGAGCGGATAATGGCGTCTGTCACCCTGGTGACACCCTCATCCTGTCCGATGACTCTCTTGTGCAGTTCATCTTCCAGGTGCAGAATCTTACTTCTCTCACCCTCCGTGAGTTTTGCCACCGGAATTCCTGTCCAGCGGGAAATAATTCTGGCAATCTCCTCATCCGTAACACTTTCGTGCACCAGAGATAAATCCTGATTTTTCACCCGCTCTTCCTCTGCTGCCAGCTGATTCTGCAATTTGGGAAGTTCACCGTACTGCAGCCTTGCCGCTTCGTCCAGGTCATAATTTCTCTGAGCTTTCTGAATCTGGTTATTCATGTCCTCTATCTGCTCTCTTAATTTCTGCAGACGCTCCACCGTGGATTTTTCATTGTCCCACTGGGCTTTCTGAGTATTAAAAGCGTCCCGCAGTTCTGCCATTTCTTTTTGTAAATCTACCAGACGATCCTGGCTCAGCCGGTCATTTTCCTTTTTCAGAGCCGCTTCTTCGATTTCCATCTGCATAATCTTCCGGCGCATTTCGTCCAGTTCCGTAGGCATGGAATCCAATTCGGTCTTAATCAGGGCGCAGGCCTCGTCCACCAGGTCAATGGCCTTATCCGGCAGGAAACGGTCGCTGATATAACGGTCGGAAAGAGTTGCCGCAGCCACCAGGGCGCTGTCCGTAATCTTTACTCCGTGGAATACTTCATACCGTTCTTTCAGTCCACGAAGAATCGAAATCGTGTCTTCCACTGTAGGTTCATCCACCATAACCGGCTGGAAACGACGTTCCAGTGCCGCGTCTTTTTCAATGTATTTGCGGTATTCATCCAGGGTTGTAGCGCCGATACAGTGCAGCTCGCCTCTGGCCAGCATCGGTTTCAGCATATTTCCCGCATCCATGGCGCCGTCTGTCTTTCCGGCTCCTACGATCAGGTGCAGCTCATCAATAAAGAGGATAATCTGCCCTTCGCTCTTTCTGACTTCTTCCAGAACGGCTTTCAGACGTTCCTCAAACTCACCTCTGTATTTGGCGCCTGCCACCAGAGCGCCCATATCCAGAGCGAAAATTTTCTTATCCTTTAAGCCGTCCGGCACATCTTCCTGCACAATACGCTGGGCAAGCCCTTCCACAGCCGCTGTTTTACCCACACCGGGTTCACCGATAAGCACCGGATTATTTTTCGTCTTTCTGGACAGAATCCGAATCACATTCCGGATTTCACTGTCCCTGCCGATAACCGGGTCCAGTTTCTGCTCTCTGGCTTTTTCCACCAAATCCTGTCCGTATTTATTCAAAGTATCGTAAGTGACCTCCGGATTGTCTGTGGTGACTCTCTGGTTTCCTCTCACGGTACTTAAAGCCTGCAGGAAACGTTCCTTTGTAATACCATACTCCTGCCAGATTTTTTTCATAGACGGGCTGGGGTGATTCAAAAGCGCCAGAAGCAAATGCTCTACGGAAACGTATTCGTCTCCCATATTAGATGCCTCGTCCTCCGCACTCACAAGAGCCTTATTCAGGTACTGACCGATGTAAGGCTGACCCCCTGAAACCTTCGTTCTGGCATTTAAGGCCTGCTCCACACGGTCCAGAAAATGCTCTTTCTGAATCTCCATTTTCTCAATGAGTTTTAAAATCAGGCTGTCCTCCTGATGTAAAAGGTTATATAACAAATGTTCCTGCTCCACTTCCTGGTTGCCGAATTCATAAGCAGTCTTCTCTAAGTTCTGAACAGCCTGAAGTGATTTCTGTGTAAATTTTGTAATGTTCATAAAATCCCTCCGTTTTGGTTATCCTATCTTCGGAAGAAACTCCGAATGTTGTTTACTTGTTCTATTTATATTATAACAATATCACATTCTGTTAGCCAGGTCAAGGGTCGAGTGCTAATTTTTTTGAAGTTTTTCAACCTTGTCATTCTATTCCTGCGATACTCTTTGACTTTTCATCATAGACTTCTTCACACCTTTCCCACTGATTTCTCTGCGCCTTATTGCAGCAGTATTTCCGTCTCCCTGCAAACAGCATTTCAAAAAAACCGACAGAATCACACAGATTCCATCGGCTCCTCTTTTTCCTTTATTCTCATTTTGTCCTGATACATCTGTTCGTCCGCCCGTTTCTGTGTATCCCTGATGTCCTTATCCAGCTTAGGGTCAAACTGCGCATATCCCACAGCAAGGGCTACCGGCACTTTCAGCTTATCTGCGTATTTTCGGAACCTGTCCTTTATGCTTTCAAGAAGCGCTTCCGGCTCAGGCTGGTTCTCCATCAGCAGGACAAATTCATCACCGCCGTAGCGGTACGCTGTAATCCGGGCTGACTCCACACTTTGTAAAATCTTTGCCGCATTGATAATGCAGCTGTCTCCTATATCATGTCCCAGACAGTCATTGGCCAGCTTCAGGTTATTGACATCAATGACCACCACAGTCATACCTTCCATCCGCTTCCGGGCATTCAGATTCTCTCTGTCTGTTTCATAGGAATTTCTATTCTTCAGCTTTGTCATAAAATCCGTATTCGCCATATCCCTGTATAAGGGATTGGAAATTCTCCGGAAAATCAGAATGGACGCGGCAATAGCAATCCCACAGAAAGTCACGCACACCGCACTTACCGACTTGGACACTTCCTGAAAAGTCGCTGCCTCTACATCCGCTGCAAGTTCAATTCCAAGAGCCCCGATTACCTTCTCATCCTCATCGTGCAGGGGAAAATAAGCAATAAATATGTCTCCCCAGTCCGTATCCATGATTTTATCCGGCAGTACCATTTCTCCTTTCAGTGCGCTTTCCAGTTTTTCCTGTATTTCCACCTCAATCAGGTCTCCCGGATAACGAAAATCATCTGCTGTTTCGGGCAGACCATCCACTACATACACTAGCTTCCCTGCATCATTTTTCTTCGCCGTATACAGATACCTTAAGTCACCGATATCCCGAACTTCTTCCATCTGATTCTTGAGTTTTTGATAGCTTTCCTTATTCATATCTTCTTTGCTGTTAATATCTGAAAACGTCTCCGGCGTCAGTTGGTGCTCAATATATTCCTGTATGTTTTTCACACGTCCGGTCAGACTTTTTAGTACGGAACGATAATAAATCTGAGTGGTCACGAAATATATAGATAAACTGGATAAAATCAATATCGTACTCAGCAGCATTGCTACCTGCCGGTCTACTCGTGAAAAATACCTCTTTCTCATTTGTATACTCCCTTATTGTATATATCCTTGCCCATTTTAACACAAAAAGAAAAAACAAGGAATCCTTATCCTATCCTTTTTTCCTTTACCGCGGCTTTTTTATTTATTATGACTTACTTCTGTCTTTCTTTTCCGGTATCTGCATGTACAATTTACCGAAAAATGGAACTGCCCCTGCAGTCCCATTTTCCCGTCTATTCTTTTTCTGTTTTATATTCTTGCAACTTTGGTGTCTCTGGCAGCTTTGGCTACTGCTTTCGCCACTGCCGGGCCTACTCTTTTGTCAAAAGCTTTGGGAATAATATAATCCGGGGTCAGTTCCTCTTCTGTAATCAGTCCTGCCAGAGCATCTGCTGCCGCAATCTTCATTTCATCATTAATATCTTTTGCCCTCACATCAAACGCTCCGCGAAAGATTCCCGGGAATGCCAGAACATTGTTAATCTGGTTCGGGAAATCGCTTCTGCCTGTTGCTACCACTTTCGCTCCTGCTGCTTTGGCCTCTTCCGGATAAATCTCCGGAACCGGGTTGGCGCAGGCAAAAATAACTGCATCCTTTGCCATGCTCTCTACCATTTCCTTTGTCACTACTCCGGGTGCAGATACACCGATAAAGACATCCGCACCCTTCATCTGCTCTGCAAGGCTTCCTGGCTTTTTCTCCAGATTGGTGATTTTACTCATCGCTTCTTTTACTGCATTCATGCCCTCTTTTCTGCCTTCGTAAATCGCTCCGTTTCTGTCACAGAGGGTAACCTTTTTATATCCTGCTTTCAAAAGCAGTCTGGCAATGGAAATTGCTGCCGCACCGGCGCCGTTCATAACAATGGAAACGTCCTCTTTCTTCTTGCCAGTCAGCTTCATAGCATTATTTAAGCCTGCCAAAGTAATCACTGCCGTGCCATGCTGGTCATCATGAAAAATAGGAATATCACATTTCTCTTTCAGTTTTTTCTCGATTTCAAAACATCTGGGAGCCGCAATATCTTCCAGATTGACACCGCCGAAAGAACCGGAAATCAGGTAAATCGTATTTACAATCTCATCGACATCCTGTGATTTAATGCAGAGAGGAAATGCGTCTACATCTCCGAAAGCTTTGAACAACACACATTTTCCCTCCATAACCGGCATTCCGGCTTCAGGGCCAATGTCTCCCAGTCCCAAAACGGCAGAACCGTCTGTAACCACCAGGCACATATTCCATCTTCTGGTAAGTTCATAAGATTTCTCTACATCCTTCTGGATTTCCAGACAAGGCTGTGCCACACCCGGCGTATAAGCCAAAGACAGGTCATCCTTGGTTTCTACCGGCACATTTGCCACAACCTGAATTTTTCCTTTCCACTCTTTATGTAATCTCAATGATTCTTTTGCATAATCCATGATACGTCCTCCTAATCCCTACTTTTTCCGTCTATGGGTTTGATTAATAATTTCCTGTGAAAAACGTTCCGTCTCCGGGCAGTTCATAGTCCTTAAAATAAGAATGGAAATCCAGCTTCAGATAAGCACAGAGATTTGCCAGTTCCGCCATAGTATTGTCATTTACAGGAATTCCGTTCTCCCTTCTGTCCTTTTCTGCAAAAATTTCCTTTTCTCCGTGGGTGTAGATTTGGCTCTCGCCTTCTGCTTTCGGACTTTCCCGTAAAGCTTCCAGATATTCGGATAAGTGTGCCTTAATTTCCTCCGGGTTTCCGAAAATCTCTGGATTTATTGCTGCAAATCCATGACAGATACCTGTTTTATCCGGGAAAGTACAGCATTTTTCTGAGGTAACCCCCATAGAAAAAATAGAACTGAATAATTCGCACAGCATACCGTATCCATATCCTTTATGACTGCCGCTCACTTCCTTATTTCCTCCCAGAGGCATAATACCGCCGCCGCGTTTGGAAACAATATTTTCCAGTACCGTGGGCGCCTGTGTGCTTTCGTGTCCGTTTGCATCCAAGGCCCATCCTTGCGGAAGAGGTTTGTTCATCTTATTGTACATTTCCAGCTTTCCTCGGGTTACCACCGTGGTAGAACAGTCAAAGAGGAAAGGATAGGGGTCTGCCGGCATAGCTACCGCAATGGGATTGGAGCCCAGCATGGCTTTTTTCCCGAAAGTAGGCACCATAATCGCTTCGGAATTGGTGCAGGCCATTCCCAACAGTCCCTGGTCGCTGGCCATCTTTGCGTAGTAGCCGGCAATTCCAAAGTGGTTGGATTCTCTTACTGTCACAATACCGATTCCCGTTGTCTTCGCTTTTTCAATCGCCTTATTCATGGCAAAAATAGAAATCAGCTGTCCCATACCGTTGTGTCCGTCAACCACTGCAGAAACAGGTGTTTCAAACACTACCTCCGGTTTTTCCTTTGGGTGAATCGTACCTTTTTCAATTCCTTTGTGATACCGCACCATACGCTGCATACCGTGACTTTCTATTCCGAACAAATCCGCAGTCAGCAGTACATCTTCGATTTCTTTGCTTTCCTTTTCACTAAATCCAAAAGCTCTGAACACATCATAACAAAAATGTTCCAGAACCGGATAACTCCATTTTACATATCCCATAACGTGGCCTCCTGGTATTCCATTATCTTTATTGGTATTACCAATCTTTAAACGAATTATACCACCACAAAATACAAAATGCAATGGAAAAAAGAGAAATAATGCCTGTAAACTACCTGGATATAAAAAAAGCCGCCGCATTTTTTTATGCAACAGCTTTTAAGCTCCGTTTCAGACCTGTGTATTCTCTTTTTTCCGGTCTATTTCCAATATATAATTTTCTATGGTTTTCATATGCTCCTTCATGCAGATTTCAGCATCTTCCTCCCGGTGCTCCACAATTGCGTTCACCAGTTTCCGGTGCTGTTCATCCATCTGTGAAACGGAATGTTGTTTCTGCATCATATAGCTTCGGATTCCTGTAATGATGTTTTCCGTCAACTGGGCGGAGGCGCTCATTACGGAAAACAGCATGGGACTTTGCGCCATTTTTCCGATTTTGATATGCAAATCCCGGTCTAAGTCTCCTCTGACTCTTTCTTCCTCTGCCGCGTCCAGTCTGGCCAGAATCAGCTGGAGTTCTGCGGCGTCCACCGGTGTACAGTTTCTGGCAGCCAGACGGGCAGCCTCTACTTCCAGAGCGCTGCGAAGCTGCTGATTATGGTAAACGCTGCTGTTGTTTAACCGCAGCAATATGGACAGCGGCTCGATGAGACTGTTTTCCAGGTTTTCGGATACATAACTTGCCCCTCCCCGCACCGTCTTGATAATCCCCAGCAGAGCCAGGGTTCTTAACACTTCCCGCACCACAGGGCGGGAAACTCCTAAGGCCTCTGCCATATTCCGTTCTGCCGGAAGCGCATCTCCCTTTTTCAGAGTTCCCTCTTTGATATTTTCAATAATCTGGTCTAAAATTTCCTCAAAAGGATTTTCCTTCTCAATTTTTCTAAACATAGCTTCCTGCCTTTCTCTTTCTATAGACAGTATATAACAAGCACTGCCTGTCAGCAAGAACCCATTTTCAGAGAAAATCCCAACTTTTATTTCTTTTCCCGCACTTCTGCGGCTTCTGCGTGTCCCATGAGACCTTCGCCCTTTGCCAGTCTTGCCACCAGCGGCGCCAGTTCTTTCATGGCTTCTTTTGTCATACTCTGGTATGTGCAGGTTTTTAAAAAGGTGCCGACCCATACGCCGCCTGTATAACGGGCTGCCCGGAGAGTGGGAAGCGTGTGGTTGGTTCCGGAAGCATAGTCTCCAAACACCTCTGCCGTATTTTCACCAATAAAGAGAGAACCATAGTTGTAAAGCTTTTCCGCCATTTCTTCGGCGTTTTTCATATTGACTTCCAGGTGCTCCGGCGCATAGGCATTTGCCAGGTCTGCCATCTCTTCTTCACTGTCTGCCAGAATCACTTCTCCGAAAGTGTTCCAGGATTTCTCTGCAATTTCTGCGGTAGAGAGCATGCTCAGTTCCTTTTCTACTGCTTTTATCACTTTCTCTGCAAATTCCTCATTTGTGGTTACCAAAATTCCCTTTGCATTAGGGTCATGTTCAGACTGCGCCAACAAGTCTGCGGCCACCACCTCCGGGGTTCCGCTGCCGTCTGCCAGCACCATGACTTCGCTGGGGCCTGCCACAAAATCAATGCCAACCTGACCGTAACACTGGCGTTTCGCTTCTGTCACAAAGCGGTTTCCTGGTCCGACAATCATATCCACGGCCGGAATTTCCTCTGTCCCGTAGGAAAAAGCAGCCACTGCCTGGGCGCCTCCTACGGCATAAATCTCATCCACGCCTGCAATGTCCATGGCAACCAAAGTCTTGGGATTGATAGCATTGGTTCCTTTCATCACCGGAGAACAGGCTGCCACCCGCTTTACCCCTGCGGTTTTTGCAGGAATAATCAGCATTAACGCTGTAGAATACAGGGGATAATTCCCACCGGGCACATAACAGCAGCAGGATTCCACCGGAAGAATCCTGTGTCCTAAGAAAATTCCCGGCATGGGGCTGAAATTTGCCAAAGGCTTTACCGTTTCTCTCTGTGCTTTGGCAAATGCCCGGATATTTCCTGCCGCTTTCTTTAAGTCCTCAATCTCCTGCCCGGTAAGCTGGCTGTATGCCTTCTGTATTTCTTCCCGGCTTACCTGCAGCGTTTCTCTGGTGCAGCCGTCAAACTGCAGATTATAAGCTTTTAAGGCTTCGTCTTTTTTGCATCTTACTTCCTCTATCATGCGGCTTACCGTTTCTGTAAGATTTTTTCTGTCCTCTTCTGTTCTCTTTACCGCTTCTTTTAAAACTTTCATCTCCACACACTCCCGTTCTGATTTTTCTGTCTTCGGCTTTTCTTTCTGGAAACATTGTAAAACCTTTAGTTTCCCCTGTGTCAACGGTCTTTTTTCGGGATATTTTTCCAAAACCTTGAGTATACTAAAGATTTATGCTACAGTGGTTTTATCAAAACCGGGAGGTCCTTTTCATGCGTATCGGTGAAGTATCCAGACGTTACCACATCTCCGTGGATAACCTTTATTACTATATTAATTACGGGCTTTTAGTCCCCCCTAAGCCCAGGAGCCAGTATGTATTTGATGAAACTGTACTTCAGGATTTGGAATGGATTCTGGAATTAAAAGAACTGGATTTTACCCTTCGGGAAATCCACATGCTGCTTTCCCTCAAGCGTATTTCCGGGCTGGCGGATTCCCAGGATATGGAAGAATTAAAGGCTGTTTACGAGGGCAAGCGGGAATTCTGCCTGCAGGAAATCAGCCGAAAACAGGAAATTATCCGAAGACTTGATGAAAAAATCGCGGCTCTGAAAGAAAACCAGCCCGACCGGATACCGCAGACCGGAGTCCCGGTGTCTGCCCTGCCTCTTTTGTGCTGCCCCGTGTGCGGAAGTTCCCTGTCCTTAAAAGACGTGGAAATGAATCCCCGTTTTCTCTATGGAGGCGCCCTTTCCTGCTCCTGCGGCTACCAGGCCCGGATTCAGAATGGAATCCTTATGACGCCCAACAAGAATACCAACCTGCAGGACACCCCGGACGTTACCAGAGAACTTTACAAAGATTTGCCTCCGGAGCTTATCACCATGTTTGAGCGTTCTTACCAGCAGATGTTGAAGCAAATGGAAGAAACCAGTCTCCGGGGAAAGGTGGTTGCAGAAACCTATATCAACGCCTGGTTTTTTATGCATAATCACCTTTCCGCCCTGCCAAAGGACAGCCTGTATCTCGTCATTGACAAATACCCGGAAACCCTGCTGATGTACAAACATCTCATTGAAAAACAACGCCCGGATCTGGATATTTTATATCTGGCAGACAGCAGCACACGATTCCCTCTAAAATCAGAATGTATAGACGTGCATCTGGATTTCTTTGCTGCAAATGAGCACAATTTTTATCATGGCACCTTTTTGTATGAACGGCTTCTGCCTTATCTGAAAAAAGATGCAGACCTTATCGGCACTTACTTTTACTTTGAGCATGCTCAAAAGTCCATGAAGCTGCTTTTAAGCCAGTACCCTGAATCCTCGGAGAAAAATTTCAATCTGCATTACTTCCGGGAAGAATTAAAAAACAATGGATTTGAACTGCTGTATCAGGAAGACTGCGGCTGTATTACTGATTCGGGCAATAACCTGGGATTTGGGTTTCATGTAAAGGGTGAAAAAATGCACCTTCTTCCGTATCATGGAAAAAGGTGCCGGTAAGAGGCGCAGTCACAGCGAGGCCGTCTGTATTTCCTGATAAATTTCCAGCATGGCCTCCTGATAAGCCGCCCGTTTTCGTTTCTGTATCCCTTCTTTAATGCCCTGCAGTTCCTGCATATAAATATGCTCCAGCTTTTTTATCCGGCTCTCACTCAGTCTTACAGAAGACAGATACTGCTCATACCACTGCGCCTCATACTTCCAGAAATGCAGCGCCTCTCCATATCGCTCTTTCAGCCTCTGGGCAATCAAAAGCCCTTCCGGGTCAAAATCTCCTGCATACCAAAACCTGTGGTTTTCTTTCAGAAAATCCAGCAAAAGCAAAGTCGCAAGCCTGGGCTGTCCGCTGACGCAGACTGCTGCACAAGCTGGGTTCCGGCTTGTCAGAACGGAAAACACGGCCGGATTTTCTACTACATAAATTTCTTTTTGCTGTGCCCTGATTTCGCCGATTTCCCCAAGGGTGCGCAGAGTCAGACGCACAGGTTCCTGTTCTCTCAAAAATCCTTCGATTCCTTCATGCATACTCCCGTCTTGTTTCCATGCATGAAGACCATAAGCCAGTGTTTCATTGGACAAGTCATCTTTTAGAATCCCTGCCTGATACAGCAGATGATTCCTCTCTTCTGCCGGGGAGATTCCTTTCTCATAACTGCCTGGAAACTGATGTTTCAGGAATAAAATTAAGAGTTTTTCTGCTGTTTCTCCGGTATCAAAGTAATGAGGATTTCCCGTTGTCTGAGCTGCAAATACTGCCAGAAGCTGCCTCTTTTTTATGTGGTTAAGCTGCTTTGAGGCCCTCATAACACTCTCCAGAATTTCCTCCAGTTTCGCAGGATTTTCCCGGTACTGCTGCATCAGAAGCTCATACCCGCTCCCGCGATTTTCCAAGACCTCCTTCAGCCATTTTCCTGCCGGATTTTCTTCCTGGCCTTCCAGAATTTCTGCAAAACAGGCGTTCCTTTTTTCCTCTTCTTTCTGCTTTTCTTCTTTCTTCACAGTCAGTTTTTTGCCGAAATAAGCCCGCAGAAGCGTTTCCCCGGAAATCCCGGAAAACCGGCTTTCACCAAGGCGTTTTTCCAGGAGTTCGGCGGAAACTGTCACGGTTTTATTCTCTGTGTAATCCTTTTGCAGAAATCCGCCTAACTGCTGCTTTTCTTCCAAAGTAAGTCCTGACAGAACCACTTTTCCGCCCATATGTCCAAGGCTTGCATACTTTTCTCTGAACTTTTGAAAAAGTTTTTCATAAACCGGACGCTGCCTGAAATAGTCCAGGCATTCTGCCAACTTTTTCGGTTCCATTTCAGCCATATTCTATACCTCTTCTTCTGTCTTATCCGTCACCATCACCTTCTTTTTTCCATTCCAGAGATAACGGATCACGGATACAAATCTGGCATTTTCCGGGCGAATCAGCTGATAAATAGCAAGGGCCGGGACGGTATCATAATCTCCCCACAAAATCTGCGAATTAATCATAAAGTTAAACTCAAACTCTACCATAAGGCGGAACATATCGCGGATATTGGTTTCATCTACACCTGCAAAAGCCTCATCCAAAGAAATCAGTTTGGGTGCATCCGGACGCGCTCCTGCATATTTGGCCACAACTGCAGAAAACAGCGGCACATACATAGCCATGGCCTTTTCTCCTCCACTGAAGGTAAAGAAGACCCGGTCTGTCAGTTCTTTCTTCTTCTCTCCTGTCTTCTGACACTCCAACTGGAATTCGAACCACTTCCGGTAATCCAGAACCTCACGCATGGTTGCATGGAAAGACTGCACAGCTCCCATATCCCCTGCGATTTTCCTTGCTTCCTCAATCTTGGAACGGAAATGCCGGGAGAGCATTTCTATCTCTTCCGTACGCATGATTTCTGCATCCTTCTGCAATAATTCCACCAAAGCCCTGGTGTCTAACTGTTCTTCCTTTTCTGCTCTTTTATTTTTCCAACGCAGGCTCAGCTTCAGTCCGCTGGAGGTCTGCATAGACTCCATAAGTGCATTCATTTTCTCTACCCAGCGCCTGCTTGCCTGGATTTTTGCACGGATTTTCTTGCTGATGGTGTTGGCCAGAATATCTTCAAACAGCTCCCTGTCCCTTTCATTTAAAATCTTCGCCAGGGCTTCTGCATCTTCACAGAGCTTTTCCAGCAGCTCTTTAAATTTTACTGCCGTTCCCCTGTATTTTGCCGAAATATCAATCCGCTTTACACTCATGTCCAGGAAGGAGCTTTCCTCATCCAGTTCTCCGAAAAGAGAGGACAGGGTAATCTGATAATCCAAAAGATATCCCCGGTTCTGGTGATAGGCTTCCTGCAGACTGCCAAAGACATCACTCTGCTTTTTATTTCCAAAACTGCCCGCAAACCGGCTGCATACCGCCTTAGCCAGTGTCCCCATATCTTCCGTTTCCTGAAAAGTCTGCTCCACATATCCCAGACGGTATTCCAGTTCAAAAACACGGCAGTATTTCTCTTTTCTCTCCAGAAGTTCTGCCTTTTTCTTCTCATTTTCCTGTATTTTTTCCTGCAGCACATCTGCATCTTTTTCCAGTCTGTTCTGCCTTCCCACACAGCTTTCTCTCTCACCGGGCAGAAGAACCAGACGCTGCATACAGTAGTCCAGACGATCCTTAATTTCTTCATAATCCGTAAGCGCCAATTGTTTCCGCACAGAGTCCAGAAAACCTTCCAGTTCCCGGACTTTTAAAAGAATCCTGTTCAAATCATATCGGATATCATCTAAGTCCAGCTCGATTCCTTCCCTATATTCCCGCTGACTTTCCACATACCGGATTCCGTTCTGGTACTTGCCGTAAGCCACCTGCAGGTCCGAAATCAGTTCCTTATATCTGTACAGGGATTCCAATACAGCAGCAAAAAGATCCAACCGTGGGGAGAGGTAACATTTCCCGCATAATTCCCTTACTTTGACCCGGATTGCATCTAATTTCTTCCGCTCTTTTTCTGTAAGTGCCTGCTGCTCTCCCACTCGTCTGACTGCAAGTTCCAGGCGGTATTCCCAGTCCGCAAGCTCTTTCGCCGCTGTTTTCAAATCTTCGTCTTTTGGAAATTCTGTCCATTCCTTCTGAAGCTGCTCCAGACGCAGTTGGTTTTTCTCCAGTGCGGCCTTTATCTCTGCCACCTGCTGCTTCGTCTCCCGGCAAAGACTTTCCAGTTCTTCTATCTTTTCCCTTCGATATTGCTCTCTTGCCCCCACGCCAATAAATCTGGCCCGGTATTCCCCGGTAACAGTTCCTTCCAGAACCCCCAGGCGGTAGTTACCCTGTTCGTCAATCCAGGAAGTTCCCTGCTCTGTCTTTCTGCCAAAACCAATAGAAGATAAAATATTGGAAATGCTCTGGTACAGCAAAATATCATGTTCCCCGTTATCCACATCCAGCACATTGTTCAGGTTTTCCTGCACATGAGAAACATCACTGAAGATGTACTTGTCGCATACGCCGCTGTCCAGTGCCAGCACGTTTTCCCTGTATTCTTCTGAAATAATCAGCGCATCCAGTACTCCCATCTGCAGCAGGGCTTCTTCCAGCCTGTCTGCCCGCTCTGGCTCTAAGTTCTGTCCAAACTCTATGGTCTTATAAAACTGCTGGTACGGAATGCCTTTTTCTCTTAAAAGACGGCGGTTTTCCTGTACACACTCCGGCTGCCGGGGCTCCGGGTCTTTCTGATTCTGCCACTCTGTCAGTTCTTCTTCCAATCCCTGAAGTTTTTGGCTTTCTGTTTCCAGATTCTGCTCCAGCAGCAGCCTTTCTCTGGTAAAACTGCTTTCCTTCTCATACAGCCTCGGCTTCGCCAGTTCCCGTATTTCGGAATAATCCTTTCCCTGCTCATACTCCTGAATCTTTCTGGAAATTTCCTGCAAGACTTCCGGCGCAAGAGAAAGCTCCTGATTTTTCCGTTCCCAGAGATACACTTGTTCTGTCAGCTCTGCCTTTGTTTCCTGCAGCAGCCGCTCATACTGCTGGACTTCCCGTTCTGCTGCGTTTCGTTCTTCCTGGCACACATCCAGTTCCTTCAAATACCGGTCGTATTTTTCCTGACAGTTTTTCTCCTCTGTCAGACTTTCTTTTCCCTTTTCTACTTTCTCTGTATAATCCTTCAAAAGCTGCGTATGAGACCCAAAGGAATAATCCGGGATTTTATCTTCCAGCAGTTCTTTTTTCAAAAATGCAAAGTCATCAAATGGGACTTCTTCCATCTCCTCTTCCATTTCTTCCAGACAGTTTTCCATCTCTTCCCAGATTGTTTCGTTGTGTTCCTGCTCTTTTTTTAACCGTTCCTCTGCCTCCAGCAGCTTATCCTTTTTCTCCTGCTCCTGACGTTCCTTGGTCTTTTTCTCTTCTTCCTTTTCCCGGAGCTCTTCTGCCAGCTTCAGTTCCTGCTCCTTTAACTTTGCCGCATCACTTTTCGTAAGAGATTCTTTTTCTTCTTTTAAAACCTCTTCCTCCTGCACAAGTTCCTGATACCTCTGTTTTTCTTCTGTCAGAGCAGCTGTTTTTTGGGTCAGTTCTTCTGTGAATTTTTTCTCCGTAGTCAGGCAGGCTTCATAAGCCTTTCCCACATCTGCAAACAGCAGGGCTTTGTCGTACAGCACAATCTGATTGTACTGGTCATAGACCTTCTCAATCTGCCTGGCCCCACGGATACTCTCGTTTAAGGTATCCAGGTTGGTTTTCAGATTATCCATATTTTCAATGGCCTCAGACATAGGCCGCAAATCATCTTCCGACAAGGTCTGCAGCGAACTGCTCAAAATTTCGTTGATAACCGTAGGTTTAAAATCCTTGGAGAGTTTCGGAGTACGAAGCTAAATCAGCAGTTCCAGAAGTTCCTTATATTCCTCCTGAGTTTCAAATCCAAAGAGCAGACGGTTGACGCAGGCGGTATATTCGCTTTGGGTTTCCATGACCTTTCCACCCTCTCCAATCCTGTTTTTCAACTCTATTTTTGAACAGGTGATTTTGTTTTCCACATCTTTATACAGAAAAATATCCCGCCCCACTCGTCGGTTGTCTGTAATGCAAAAATACCAGGATTCCAGCTTTTTATTCTTTCTTGCACGGATTCCCAGCCCCAAAGTCAGGTATTCTTCACTCTCCAGCCGTTTAAATTCCATGTAAAGATAACCGGTTCTTTCCTCCCGCTCATCCCCTTCTTCCAGAAGATAATTCTCCATCTTCCTTGCACGGGAACCGAAGGGGTCCAGGCGCTCCGGACGCATATTTCCATCCAGTAAAAGAGGAATAAAGCTCTGCATGGTAACCGATTTTCCGGAACCATTGGCACCTCTTAACAGCATGCGTCCTTCCGAAAAATCAAAGGCTTCCTCATCATAGTACCAGAAATCCACCAGTCCCACTTTGTTTATCTGCCACTTCCCACTATTCATCGTTTCCTCCCTCTTTCCTAAAGTCTTCCGGGTATCTTCCCACAATTTTTCCTGCCACAGGTTTGATGCATACATCCCCATAAGCCTGCTCTATCATCATCAGATTTTCCATATAGTCATAGACTTCCCGGTAAAACTCTGCAAAGGTCATTTCCCGGTACGTCTTATTAAAACCAGCCCCAAACCGCTCCTTGCATTTCTCTATAAGCCGCTGAAAATTCTCTTTTGGAAGGCGGATTTGTTCGTCCAAAGACACCTCAATTTTCCCTTCCCGGATTTCTTCCTGCAAGAGCTGATACAAAAGCAGCACAATATCGGACAACGTATTTTCTTCCGGAAAAGTCCGTCCAAGCCTGCAATTTTCTCCCAAAATCAGAAAAGCACTGCTGCTGTGTACCTGCAGTTCACATTCAAATAACTCCGATAATTCGCCCTGTATCATATTCCGGTAATTCCGCACATAGGCAAAATCTTCTTCTGTATCTGTGTCTTTGTACATGCCCATGGGCATCAGAAGTCTTCGGTAAACTCTTTGTCTGCGGACAATTCCCCGGTCCTCGTTTAAGTCAATCCACTCTTCTTTTTCAAAGTCTTTTGGCGCTGTATATCCCATAATGTCCTGGGTAAAATTCTTCATAAAATACCGGGAAACACCTGTATTTTCATACAAGACTTCACTGGTATCATCCTTTGCAAATCCCTCTTCACTTCCGTCATTTACATCCAGAATACCGCAAGCCACACAGTATTTCATCACCTTTATCATATGGCGGCGGTAGCGGTAAATGGTCCAGTCAATCTGCTCCTTCTCATACTGACTCTGCACATATTCCGTCAGTTCCGAAAGCACAAACTGCTCCTCTGCTTCTTTATCCTCCAGAAACATGAGAACCAGGCAGAAAAATACATACTCAATGGGGTCACGAAAGTCTGAGATTCCCATCCAGTTTTCCGGAACTGCCGGCAGTTTTTCCACCTTAATCATATAGGGATTGATCAGCACCTGATACCCCAGCTTTTCTCTTAAAAACTTCTTTTCCTCTCCGGATGCCAGTGCTTCTTTTACCTGATAATACAATTCCCGCTCCCTGGATTTCAGAATCCATCTGCGGTTCAGCAACACTTCCAGTACCTTCATATTTCCTGTTCCCTTTCTTCAAATACCATGGTATAACAAGGCATTTGAAACTCTCCGTCTGTGCATTTTAATGTACAGTATTCCTTGGTATCGGTCTGTTCAATATAGTAAATCTGACCGTCTTCTGTCTTAGCTCTGTGGTTTTTCTTCTCCAGGGCCTTAGACATCCACAGAAGAAACATATCCCGCACATAAGGCTCAATCACCGGAAGATTTGCAAACTCCAGCCGGCCGTTTTTGATGTAACTTCTTAATAATTTCCGTTCCTTTTCCAGCCTCTGTATCTCAGCCTTACGCATGGCTTCTTTCTCTTCTGAGCGGTCTATAATCCCACTTCTTTTCGCCTTTTCCCGATAGGTGCGAACTCTTGGAGTTACCGTAACTACATGAGGATTCTCTTCATACACACCGCTGTTAATACTATCTGTTTCCCTGGGCATTTCGCCCTTTAAATGCAGTGGTTTTTCCACGCCAAAAACCACTGCTGCCAGCCGATGCGCCTCAGAAAGATCCCTGCATTTTGCGAACATTTGTGCCACCTTTTTATATTCCTCCCGCCGGTTGGAACCCTGATTGCTCATCTCGCTGATGCGGGTTGCATAGCGGGTAATTTTCCGAATAATCTCGTTGGTGGTATCAAACACCTTCCCGGCTTCCGATTCCTGTCCGTCTTTTCCTGCAAACCATTCCACCATACTTTCCCAGCGGCCGCTCATTTTTTCGTAAATCATCTGTTCATCAATTTCCACATCCATACGAGGAATGGAAAGCTCATAAGCAGTGACTTTCTTCAGAATATCCTTCACCGTTTCTTCCTGCACCTTCCGCAGTTCCTGTTCAATAGCCGCCACGTTCACCTGCAGGCTTTTCACAAAGGAACGCAGATATTCCATTAAGCGGTCCTTGAATAAAAGAAACTCCCTGGTTTTCATCATCTCTTCTGCTTTTACACTGTTCAGTTCCCGCATATAATCCTGATAGTTCTGGTTTAACCGAATGAAATCATTGTTCAAATCGTTCCACCAGGCATGCAGTTTTTCATCCTCTTTTACAGACATTTCTTCCAGTTTTCCCAGATTGATCCGAATCCGCTCCAACAGAGTCGGCTCCAGTGAAGAGCCTTCAATAAACAGATTTTCGATTCGTATGACCATACGCTCGATTTCCACGGCTGTCTCCGACAACTGGTACCGGAACTTTTTATTCTTGAACTCTTCAATGGTCGTCACCTTTCTGGTATCCTGAATGGTAACCAGGTTTCCCCAGGAGGCCAGGGCTGTAAGGTCCTGCTGGCACTGTTCCATGGTATAATCCGCAAAATACGGGTCTTCTTTTAATTCTTCAAAAACCTCTTCCTGATAAAGCCAGTATTTCAGTTTTTCATATTTTAAATAAAAAAGCCGGATGATAGGGCGATATCTGTCTGTATTTTCCACATTCAGATATTTCGCCTCCAACATCGGCTTTCTCATCTTTTCCTGAATTTCCATATTTTTTCCCTCTGTACAAATTGTATTTACAGACCTGTCAAACTGCCTGCTGTATGGGTATTTCTTTGTTTATGATAGCATGGAGGGCAGAAAATGTACAGAGATTTTTTCTGATTGGTTTATTTTGAACAGACCTATCTTCTAAACTAAAAGCTCAAATGAATGATCCCTCATCCAGCACCTTCAAAAGCCCTTTCATCTTCCCCGGCGTCATATGCTCTTTATAATGCAGTCCCTCATTGGTAATATGCAGAACCGGATTGGCTCCCTTTGTTTCCAGTATATAATGCTGCTCCAAAAGCCAGTCCACTACTTTCCGGACATTGCTTCGGCCCAGATAAGAAAGCTTCCCGTATTCCGGCAATTTTTCCAGCCCGTCCTGAAGAATTCTCTTATCCGAAGAACCGCATAAGCTTCCGATGAGTATGGTTTCACCGTAAAATTTCTTTTCACTGATATGAACCAGACACTGCAGCACAGTTCCTGCAATTTCCAGAATATTGTGGTCCTTATACACAGGATACCCGGACTCGTCCACCTTCTTGTTTTTGGTAATCTCCATAATATCCTGTTCCCAGTTATCTCCTGGTCTCGGTTGGGCAGATGCCATCTTTTCATGAGCCGTCCCTTCCAATTCCGACAGAGGATATTCCATCATTTTATAATATTCCCGCATGGAAATCGTCTTGTTGCACCCCTGACCGTTGACTTTATAATTGGTACAGCCAAGGAAGCACTGGCTCTGATTTTTTGGAGTTTTCACCACCAGATAACCATCCTGGCAATCGGGGCACTTCATAATCGAAAGTTTTTTTCCGCGAAGATTGCTGGTCATAAAACTGCAGATTTCCGGTTCGTTGGTGCAGATATACAGGCGCAGTCCATAGGCAGGCTTATATTTCAGCTGAAGAGGAAATCCACAGATTGGACATTTATATTTGCCGGATATCTCCGGCTTTTCTTCCGACCATTTCCCCCGCAGAAAGACATTTTTATACTCCCGTTTGATTTCCAGTAAAAACTCCGAAGGATTCTGTTCCGGTGCAATGAAATATACCCGGTTCTTCGTTCTGGTCATAGCTACATAAAAAAGTCTTCTCTCCTCTGCATACTGCATACTCCGGTCTTCTCTGATTACCAGGGACAGTACCGGGTCGTCTTCAATTTTGGCTGGAAATCCATACGTTTCATTACGTCCGTTTATGACAATGACATTGTCATATCCCAGACCTTTTGAAGCATGCGCGGTCATAAAGGTAATATCCAAATCCGGATATTTGACAGATTTCACCTTCGAGCCTCTGCTGATGTACTCGAAAAGTCCCGTCCTGGCCAGCCTGTCCCCATCAAAATTAAATCTTCCCAACAGCAAAATACTGGATTTCTTGTCTTTCTTCTCCTCCTGCTGCTCATACTTCATAATCTGTTCCAGGGCCGTCTGAACCGCATAAGCTACCCCATAGGCTGCCCCGCTTCTGCGGTCTGCCTTAGGGTCCTTTGCCCGGCTGTCATAAGTATAAATAATAACCGGTTCTTCCATATGTTTTGGCGAAATCAAAGACTTTCTGATTTGTGACGTATTTTTCTGAATAAAATTCCCCGCAATATCAATGACTTCCTGAGAATTTCGATACGTCCTTACAATTTTCATCAGCTTTGCATAACCCATTTTCTCCTCAAATTGAGTAAATAAGGTAATGTCTGAACCGCTGAATGCATAGATAGACTGCCAGTCATCTCCCACAGCCATAATTTTGGCATCCGCTACTTCTGAAAAAGCCTGCACCAAATCAAATCTCTGCCTGGAAATATCCTGATATTCATCTACAATCAAATATTTGAAATCCAGTTTCTGCTTCATGTCCTTTACTTCGGTGAGAACCCGCACAGACTCGTTAATCATATCCTCAAAGTCCACGGCATGATTTTCAACCAGAAATTTCTTGTATTCCAAAAAACAGGCATGGGTAATGTCCAGAAATAACTTTGTTCTTACATTTTCCGTTGTCAGAGCCAGTCTGTCGAAATCCCTTTCATCATACCCGTTGGTTTTAAAATTTCTGATAAAGTTCGTCACCAGAAACACAAGACGGCGGATGTATTTATTTTCCTCCGAGTCCACCAGCTTCCTGACAATTTCTTCATTTGGACGCCGCTTTAACGTAAAACCATGCTGCACAAGGCTTTCTTCCAAATGCTGGAAAATACTTCTGCCGTCCCGGAAAGACGAAAAGGTATAAAGAAGTTCTGTGTGATGTTTCCGGTGCAAAAGAACTTTATCGTTAATCGCTTTCTTATACGCTTCCAGTTCTTCTTTGTCATACAGAAAGTTCTTTCCGTCTTCCGTAATGCCAAAGTGTTCAAGATAAGCAATATGCTCCCCCTGTTTTATCATAAAATCCGGCGTATAGGGCTTTTTCGCCATGGAAATATTGTATTTATAAATCGGTTCATAAACGTAATCTATGCTGTTTAAATACAGAAAATTTGCAATCTCTACTTCCTGAATGGAACGCACCGTTTCATTCTGAATGGTAGTTTTCTTTTTGCTCCTTCTGTCAATAATCTCTTCCTTGAAATCGTTCAATTCACTCCGCATAGTCGCATAATTGGCATTGGCCATGTGATGAAAGAAGTGATTGATATCATCCCCTTCGTAAGGAGCATCAAAATAAGAGGCGAAAAATAGAATCAGACTGTCCACCACACTTGGATCCCTTAGAATTTTCTCTCTGAAATAATTCTGCACACAATAGTAGAGTTTACTTCCATCCACAATGTTGAGCTGCTCGGGATTATTTTTATGCAGAATCGCATTCCCCGTGGAATGAAAAGTCGCGATGGGACAGGGAATCTGCAGATTCTCATTAATTTTATCCCGCAATTCCTTCACCGCTTTGTTGGTAAAGGAAATAATGAGAATCTGGCTGGGGTCGATTCCCTGCTTTTCCACCAGATATTTTACCTTTGCCGCAACCGTCGTTGTTTTTCCCGCCCCGGCTCCGGCCACCACCAGACTGTAATCCTCGTCTGAAAGAACAACCCGCCGTTGGTCATCATCCAGACGAATCACCGGGTCTACATCCTTCAGAATATGATCCAGATATTCTTTCTCTTCTATGAGCCGGGCTGCAAGATATGCCTCGTTTGCTGCTTCCACAAGCTTATCTGCCTGCTCATATTTGTGATACAAGTCTCTGGCCTGGCTGGCATCAAACCCGTTTTTTGCGCAATAATCCTCCAGAATATCGTTTTCGTCCAGAGAATGAAAAAATCTCATAGTTTCCGTATACTGCTGAAGTTCTGCCTGATACTCTTTGCGTGAAATATAGTGGTCTGCATCCACAAGCTGATTCCAATACCCGCTCCACTGCAAAAGTTCCTGGCATTTGCCGGAAACCTCTTTTTTCACATTCGCCTTTGTTTTTTTCCTCGCTCCCCAAAAATAATCCAGTAATCCCATGGGCATATTCCTTCTCGTACTGTGCTTTCCTCTTTTGTGGTTTGATTGTAGCACAAAAAGAACATAGGAACAATAGGGAGTTACCTGCCCTCTTTTACCCCTCTTCTTCCAGAATACGGAGATAATGATTTGCTTCCCGAAGGACATGGTCTGCCAACAGAGGAAGGATTACGGAACGTATACTACAGCCCGTAATTCCTTTTGCACCTGCTGCTTTAAAATCACGGTACTTCTCCGTTGTTTCCAGTGTTTTTCCCGTCAGTTGAACCACAGTCCGGCAATCCTGCTTTCTTGCCATTTCCAGCAGACTGCAGTAATCCCCGGCAAAAGCATCTGCCTTTTCTATCAGTTCACATTCTGTGGGGTCAAGCAGCCCGCGGATAAACAACGCATGCTCCATCATAATCTGATTCCAAAATTGCTCTGCAGCTTTTAAATCCTGGGACATCATACACCCCTTTTGTTCCAGCGCTGTAATGGTCTGCCGGTATAATTTTGCCTCCCGGATAATATGTTCAATGAGCAGCGGATAATTTGCCGTATACAGATTACAAGCAAGAACCTCCTGCAATATTTTCTTTTTAAACGCAATCAAACCATTTAACAGATGAAGAACTTTCCGGTTCAAACACTGTATCTGCTGTGTCATTCTCCTGTCCGGACAGTTTCCGCAGCCTGCCCGCAGTTTCTTTTCTGCCTGGGTAATACGGATATCAATGGGAATCTGAGTCAGTTTCCTGGTCTGCCGCTCTGCCATTTCCGTAAATTCCGTGAACACTTCCCCGGAATCTAAAACCTCTTCGCTTACCATTCCGTCTGCCAGGCGTACGGTCTGCTCCAGTACTTTTTCAAATTGTTCGCGGAAGCAGTCTGCTTTGCTTTTATATTCCGTTTCTCCTGCCGGAAAAGCAGCCAGAAGAAACAGCGCGTGTTCTTTCATAATTCTTCCAAAAAACAAATGGGTTTCCAATGATGTGGATACATACTCTTTCATTTCTCTGCATCCCTTATGCATTCACAATGTTTTTATAGTATATGCTGAGAACTGTGGTTTGGGAATATTCACCTTATGTTCTGAAGCCCCATGTAATACGTATTAAAGTTCTATACAATGAAACGCTATCCCGGCCTCTTCCAAAATCTCTATTTCCCTTTTATTACAGCTAAAAAGAATCACTTGAGAATTTCGTTGACTGATATATTTCAAGGTTTCTAAAAGGCGTCTACGATCGTACATGGCGAAAGTCTCGTCCAGCACCAGAGGAAGTTCCTCCTCCCGGCATAAAATTTCCCGGCAGGCCATGCGAAGAGACAGATATACCTGCTCTGCTGTCCCATAGCTGACCTGATGAAGTTCCAGACATGTTTCCTCCGTATCCAGGTAAATCTGAAAATTTTTGTCCAATACAACCTGTCTATATTTTCCCCCGGTAATGCCGCTGATTGCTTCTGACATTTTCCGGGTCAGAATTCCTCCGGTAAATCCCTGCATCCGTTTTGCCGCTTCCTGGAGTTTCTGCATGGCCAGGGTTATGCTTCGGATTTCTTTCCGAATACGAAGAAGCGCTTCATTGTTCCGCCGCAGTTCCCGATATTCTTCTTCCAGATTCTCCAGCCTCGTTACTCTCTCCCGCTGACTTTCCAGAAGAACTTTTTGCCGTTCCCGAATACGCGCATAATTTTCAGCATCCTCTCTCCCAGCATCTTCCGTAAAGGTCTGCCGCTTCTCATAAAACCAGAGTCCTGCTCCTGCTGCCAGAAGAAGACAGAGCAGAAAAGCCATGACAGCAAAAGAAATCCTGTTTCCAATTCCCAGCATGGCAATTACAGCCAGAAAAACCGTCCAAATTCGCCAGATTGTCTGAAATCTCCTGCTGCTTTTTTTCTGCTTTTCTGCTTCTCGCTCCGCTCTCTCCAATTTTGCCGTCTGTCCCTTTAACATACCGCTGTTTTTTTCCAGACTTTTCAGATTCTCTTCCAGATTTTCCATTTCCGCCTGCTCATGTTGTATTTTATAGCGGATTCTGGTTTCTTCCTGTTCTTTCTTTTGCTGTTCTTCTTTTTCCTTCTGTTCCCAGAACTTTTTCCTGCCTTTTAAAATTTCCTCTGCGCCTTCCAGGTTAAAACGGATATCTCCGGTTCCCTGAAAATCTGCCAGATAGTCTCTGAGTTCCGTATATAAGCCTTCCTCGGTCCGGCTTTTTGCCTGGGGAACAAACACCGTGTTTTGAAACACTGTCTCTGATATATTGCCCAGCAGCATATCCAAATCCCCATCTGCAACAGACAAAAGTTCCCCATCCGTCTCGCAGAAAAGTGTTGCCGGGGACTGGGGTACAGAAAAATCTCTCTCCAGCCGAAATCGTTTCTCTCCGCAGGTAAACCAGAGAATCCCCTCATACCGGGCGTTCTCTCCCCATGGTTTATAACGGGTGTAAGTGTCTGTCCGGGAAGCCTTCCCCCTCATTCTGCGCAAACCAAAGAACATGGCACGAAGAAAGGTATGCATGGTGGATTTTCCGCTTTCATTCTCTCCATACACAACATTGATACCTTCCTTCAGAACAATTTCCCGGTTTTGAAATTTCCCAAAACTTTTCAGCAGCAATTTATTTAAAATCATGGCATTTCCTCCCCGGATTCCAAAAGTGCTTCCACACCGTAACCCAATGCCTTTTTCCATTCTTCTGTATCTTCTTCTTCCAGAAGCCGGATATAAGTTTCCAGTATGCTGCCCTTGTATTTTTCCTTTAATGTATCTACAGAATAAGCCAGACGGGTATTATCCTGAATTTCCCGCACATTTCCCAACGGATACAGCCTGTCCGGAAGAAATTCCGTTCCGAAAGCCCTGTTTCCTTCTAAAGTCACGCAGTACAAGTGCTGCACTCCCCGTTCCTGTATGGCTTTTTCCAGAGTGTCTTCCAGAGAAAACTGGGTAGTCTGCTCTTTTACCTGTATCTTGATTCGCTTGTATTCCCGGCGGGCACAGGGTACAAAGGTAATGGAGGTCCCCTGGGAAGTCAGTTCTCCCTTCATATATCCGTGAGGACCTGTTTCATTTTTATCCAACGGTTCCAAAGAACCTGCGTAGACTGCCCGGTCTTTTTCCAATATCTGCGGTTTGTGAATGTGCCCCAAAGCCACATAATCGAATTTTGTTCCCAGAAAGGTATCGCGGCTGATGGGAACATGTTTTTCGTCTCCGCCATGTGCCAGAAGAATGTTTTTGCAAACATTATCTTTCGGCCTTAACTGCTCATAGCGGGGCTCCCGAATTTCCCGGCTGTGATAGCTGAAACCATAAACCCGCACACCGAGGTCGGCAAATTCTACAACTTCCATTTCTTCATTTTCCAGCCAGAATACATTAGGCGCCCACTGGATTCTCTCTTTCATGGGTTTTCCCTTGATATAGTCATGATTTCCCGCAATCAGCACTACTTTTGTGTCCGGTATGGACGCAAAAAGGGCATTCACTTCTTTCAGTTCTCCTGCCAGGGGCTGCCTGTGGAATAAATCTCCTGCAACGAGAAACAGACCGGCATGTTCTCTGCCGGCCTGCTGCACTGCGTATCGAAAACTTTCCCAGATTTCCCGGCTTCTGTCCGCACTCCAGCCATACCCTTTGTCCGGCTCTGCCCCCAGATGCACATCTGCTATATGGAAAAATTTCATAATACTCCTTTTTTATAATTCACAGTTATTTACAGTTCTTGGGAATGGAATGACGTCACGGATGTTCTGCATACCGGTGAGATACATCACGCATCTTTCAAATCCCAATCCATATCCGGAATGGCGGGTGGAACCGTATTTACGAAGGTCTAAGTAAAAGTCATAGTCCTCCTTGTTCAGTCCCAGTTCATCCATTCTCGCACAAAGTTTTTCGTAGGAATCCTCTCTCTGGCTTCCGCCGATAATTTCTCCGATTCCCGGAACCAGACAGTCCATAGCCGCAACCGTCTTTCCGTCTTCGTTCAGCTTCATGTAGAAAGCCTTAATCTCCTTTGGATAATCGGTAACGAAAACAGGACGTTTGTATACCTGCTCGGTCAGATATCTCTCATGCTCAGTCTGTAAATCACAGCCCCAGTATACTTTGTAATCAAACTTATCGTTTGCTTTTTCCAGAATTTCAATGGCTTCTGTATAAGTTACATGGCCAAATTCAGAGTTTAACACATGGTTCAGTCTGTCCAGAAGTCCCTTGTCAATAAAGGAATTGAAGAAGTTCATTTCTTCCGGTGCGTTTTCCAGTACATAGCGGATAACGTATTTCAGCATATCCTCAGCCAGCGCCATGTTATCGTCTAAATCTGCAAAAGCCATTTCCGGCTCAATCATCCAGAACTCTGCCGCATGGCGTGTAGTATTGGAGTTTTCTGCACGGAAAGTCGGTCCGAAAGTATAAATGTTGCGGAAAGCCTGTGCATAAGTTTCCCCGTTTAACTGACCGCTTACCGTGAGGTTGGTAGGTTTGCGGAAGAAATCCTGAGAGAAATCTACTTTTCCGTCTTCGGTCTTCGGAATATCATTTAAATCCATGGTGGTAACCTGGAACATTTCTCCGGCCCCTTCGCAGTCACTTCCTGTAATCAGAGGAGTGTGTACATAGACAAATCCTCTCTCCTGGAAGAACTGATGAATGGCAAAGGCAATCAGGGAACGCACACGGAACACGGCCTGGAATGTATTGGTTCTGGGACGCAGATGAGAAATCGTTCTCAGATATTCCATGGAATGGCGTTTCTTCTGAAGCGGGTAATCAGCTGCAGAATCCCCCTCCACACTGATTTCTGTTGCCTGAATTTCAAACGGCTGTTTAGCCTGAGGTGTAGCTACCAAAGTTCCTTTTACCACAATGGCTGCACCTACGTTTAATTTGGAAATCTCCTGGAAATTGCTCATGGTATCATGGTATACCACCTGCAGAGTTTCAAAAAAACTTCCGTCATGAAGGACAATGAAGCCAAAGGTCTTGGAATCACGAACACTTCTGACCCAGCCGCCCACGGTCACTTCCTTGTCCAGATACTGCTCTGTACTTTTGTAAATCTCTTTTACTGTTGTTAACTGCATTAGCTCTATCTCCTTCCCATATGGTCATCTGTCTGATATTTCAATGGACTTCTTTACAGTATATCCCATTGTTTTGCTGTGTGCAAGGCTAAACTTGGATATTTTCGTCCATAGCAAACCTCCTGTATCCCATATCCTGTTTTTCTTCTCTGTACCGTCTTATTTTTCTCTTCTCTTTTTTGATTTTTCATACAATTTTTATGACATTTTTCCTCTTCTTACTACTTTTAATACAATATCCACATATCTTTTTTATATTTACCGTTATTTTCAACAATTGTAAATATTATAGCTTGTTTTTTCTATGCACATATGCTACCATCGACCCATGCAATGCTTTAAGTATGCTTTAAATATTTCATGCTTTAGTAAAGCGCACTCGCAATTCGGTATTTTATTATTCAGAGAAAGGGGATTTTTATGGAAACAACACGAAAACAACAAATCCGGTCTGCTGTCTTGCAGCATTTGCCCGAAGCCCGGTCCTTAAGCGAATCTTTAGCCAGACACCCGGAACTGTCCTATGAAGAATATGAATCCAGCCGCAAAATCGCAGAACTCCTTGCACAGTCCGGTTTTGACGTCACCTGCCCTTATGCCGGATATGATACTGCCTTTTGCGCCTGTCTGGACAATGGAGACGGTCCGTCTGTGGCCCTCTTAACGGAATATGACGCTCTGCCGGAAATCGGACACGGCTGCGGACACAACCTGCACGGCGCGCTTTCTGTTCTTACAGGCATGTCTCTCATGGAGTTGAAAGACCAGTTTCGCGGCAAACTGTATGTGATTGGAACCCCTGCTGAAGAGGAAAACGGCGCAAAAATCGGCATGGCTTCTCAGGGTATCTTTGATAACATGGCTCTGGCCGTTATGATGCACAGTTGGGCAGGCGGTACTTCCCTTCCCAACATGGACGTTCTCAGCCTGCGCTGCTATGTTGCAGAATTTCACGGTGAAACCTCTCATGCCGTAGCCGCACCCTGGCGCGGAAAGAGCGCTCTGGCTGCTGCCAGAAAGTTTTTAGACCTGATTGACGCCCGAAGGGAATGTTTTACCCCTGATGTTCATGTGAATGCCGTCATTTTAGACGGAGGTAAGGCCCCTAATATCATCCCCGATTATGCCAAAATCCGTATGGAATTCCGTACCGCTTCTCTGTCCCGTCTGGAGGAAGTGGACGAAATGATAAAAAAATGTGCCAATGCCACAGCTATGGCGCTGGACTGCACAGTTTCTTTAAACTTTGGACTTTCCGATTTCTACGATATGGTTCGTATCCCCCTTCTGGAAGATACGGTCACCGATTATTTTAAAGAATTCGGTCTGTGCTCCGGTCCCGTTCAGCCGGCTACCGGTTCCTCCGATATGGGCAATGTCAGCTATCACTGTCCTTCCATCCAGCCTCTGCTCTCTATCACAGAGGAAAATCTGGCCCTGCACACTTCTGCTTTCCGGGAAGCTACCCAAAAGCCTCCCGCTTACGAAGCTCTGGCAAACGGCGCCGAAATCCTCTCTGCACTGGTGCTGAAGGTATTTGAAGATCAGAACTTCCGGGAAAACATACAGGAAGTCTGGAAACAGGAATTAAAGAAAAAAACGGAAAAGTAGAAACGGAGGTTATGCTATGAAGAAAAATTCTGAAACAAAGCAAAAGAAAAAATTTGAACTGCCCCATATTTTTGTTCTGCTCTCTGCCATTATTCTTGTATGCGCTATCGCTACCTGGCTTCTCCCGGCCGGAGAATTTGAACGCGCAGTAAATGAAGCAGGCACCGAAGTAGTAGTGCCGGGAACGTATCATACCGTAGAGTCTTCCCCTGTTGGACTCTTTGACTCTATAAAAGCGATTTACAATGGTATGTTAAATGGCGCTGACGTTATTTTCTTCGTCTTTATTGCCTACGCTGCCATTGGATTGATTATCTCCACCGGCGCTTTCAACGGACTGGTGGCAGGACTTTTGAAAGTATTAAAAGGAAAAACCCGTGCTGTCATTATTCCGATTTTCATTCTGGTGCTGGGCTGTGCTTCTTCCACTATTGGCGTATTTGAAGAAGCCTTTCCTTTTATTCCGATTTTTGTGGGAATTGCCATTGCCCTGGGATATGACGCTGTGGTAGGTCTGGCCATTGTAGCTCTTGGAACCGGTCTAGGATACAGCGGCGCTGTGATGAATCCTTTTACCGTAGGTATGGCTCAGAGTATTGCCGGACTTCCGCAGATGTCTGGAATTCCTTTCCGTCTCGTCTGTCATCTGACCATGATTGTCGTAGCTTCTGCCTTTACCATACGATATGCGCTGAAAGTCCAGGCAGACCCTGCCAAAAGTCTTGTGCATGGTGATAGTTTTGACCATCTGACCATGAATCCGGAAGAAATCGAAAAGCACCCCTTCGGTATCCGGGAGAAACTGGTTCTGGGCGTTCTGGCTGCAGGCATTGCCGTTATTGTCTGGGGTACAAAGATGAAAGGCTGGTACTTTGAAGACTTGAGCGGTGTTTTCCTTATTATGGGAATTATCAGTTCCCTTATTATGGGATGGGGTCCCAATATCATTGCAAAAAAGGTGGCCCGCAGCTTTGCCGATTCCGGACAGGCAGTAACCAGTATGCCGATTATGGCCCCTCTGGCCGACTTATGCGGTATTTCCAGACAGGTAGCAGTCCTGGCATTCCAGTTTGGTGACGGTCTCTCCAATATTATCTGGCCAACTGCCATGACACCGATTATGTGTGGTATCGCCGGGGTAAAAATGGATAAATGGTGGAAATTTATTGTTCCCCTTTTCCTCATACTGCTTGTAACCCAGGGAGTTTTAATCGCCATTGCAACCTGCATTTGGTAAGGCAATAAAAAGCCGCATGCCGTCCATAGGAAGGATTTCTGTATTCTCTCCCTATGCACTGCATGCGGCATTTTTAATTTTCATAATTCATTAAAATCCGGTATACATTTACAGGCCGCCCTTTGTTTCCGCTTCTTTTCAAGCCCGCCACTTGGGCATATCCGTTTTTTTCCAGATTAGAAAGAAACTTATTGGCCGTCCGAAGAGAAATATGCAGGGCATCCATGAGTTCCTGTGATGTGATTTCTGCTGTTCCATACGTTTGCATAACGCCGATAACCTTCAGAATCGTCTCAGAAGACAACTTTACCCGATTGGCAATTTCACTGATATACCCTTCTGAAACATTAATGGGCTGTTCTGTACTGCCCTTTTTCAAAACAATCAGGTTTTCTTCCCCGTCAATTAACACACTGGCGCAGCCATTTCCCTTGATGTTTCTCCCGTAATGAGACGCGTCTATGGCATTTAGTCTGGCCTGAGACAAATTATTTCCGAATCCATATCCTACGGCCCCCGTAAAACCTATCTGCTCCTGCAGCCAGGCGCCAATTCTGCATTTTGAAAATCCCTCTGTGATTTTTCGCAGAAATGCATAATCGGTAATATATTCCAGACCTGCGTAGTTTTCCTTTAGCATCATCTGATTCAAATGCTTTTTATTGAATTGTTCCATAGCCTTTCGGATATCCGGGCTTTTCCTGTCTGCCTCATCCAAATCAATGTATATCACGGCCGGTATTTTCTTTTTCATAGACTTTAAAGAAATATTTTTCTGCAACCCTTCCATAATCTGCAAGAAAGCCTGTACACTGGGATATACATAGAAACACTCTACATCAAATTCCTGTAAGCTTTCTGCCACAGAATGAAAGTAAGTAATCACCATATCAAACCGGTTCTTACGGCACTGTTCTCTATAGTATTGGCAGATAGCCTGTTCTTCTTCGTCAATCTCTTCCACAGTTTTCATTTTTTCCCATTTCTTTTCGTATTCATGCACGGCCTGGGAAAATTTCTCTGTACGAATAAGATTTTCCAAATCTGCATTTCCTCTCAGAAAATCCATTCCGATTCTGGAAAGGCTGTGCACTCCGGATTCCACCATTTTCTGCAGCAAAATCCGGTAAGTGTTTTCCATATCTATAGGAGAATAAGCCAGACACACCTGGTCTTCCTCGGATATAAGAAGTTCAAGCGCATGGTAAGGCATGATTCCACTGACATAAATTCCGTCCACCCGGTCTTTTAATTCGTAGAAACATGCCTCCAATTCCTCAAAGGTGCTGTAGGAAACAAATTCAGTCTGCACTTTTGGCAAAAGACTATTCTGCCACTGTACAGCGTGTTCCCTGTAATGTTCTTTCAGCAATAAGGCAATTTTCATTTCAAATTCTCCGGATTCAGTCCTTCCAGTTCCGGTACTACAAATCTGCCGTCTTTTCTCACCAGCACATCATCAAAATAAATCTCGCCGCCGCCGTATTCCGGTCTCTGTATCAGCACCAAATCCCAGTGAATGGCAGAATCGTTTCCGTTGGGCGCCTCATCGTAACATCTTCCCGGTGTAATGTGGATAGAACCCTGGATTTTCTCATCGAAAAGTGTATCCTTCATTGGGTGCAGCACATAGGGATTCACCCCAATAGCAAATTCGCCTACATATCTTGCCCCTTCGTCAATATCAAATACTTTATTGATTCTCTCTGTATCATTTGCCGTAGCCTTCACAATTTTACCATCTTTAAATTCCAGACAGATGTTCTCATAAGTAAATCCCTGGAATGCAGACGGTGTATTATAGCACAGCGTACCATTGATAGAGTTTCTCACCGGGGCTGTAAATACTTCTCCGTCCGGGATATTGCACTCGCCGCTGCAGGGAATAACAGGCACATCTTTAATGGAGAAAGTCAAATCCGTTCCCGGAGCCGTAATGCGCACTTTATCCGTTTTTTCCATGTATTTTACAAGAGATTCCATGGCTTTTGCCATCTTATTGTAATCCAGTGTACACACATCAAAATAGAAATCTTCAAAAGCTTCCTGGCTGGTATTGGAGAGCTGAGCCATAGAAGCGTTTGGGTATCTGAGCACTACCCATTTTGTCTTTGGCACACGGATATCCCCGTGCACCGGAGTGCTGTAATACTGCTCGAAAAGATTCATCTTCTCTGCCGGAACATCTGCTTTTTCAGAGACATTTGCCCCTCCCCGGATACCGATATAGCAATCCATTTCCGCCATCTCTTTTCCGTCAATTTCAGCCATAAGTTCTAACTGTTCTTTTGTGCAGTGCAGCAGCATTTCTCTGTCCACCTGCGGGTCAATAAAGTGAGGGAAAGGCAGGCCTCCTGCCTCATAAACCTCCTTGATAATCTGTCTTGCCAAAGCTGTGGTTTCATACCCGGTATAATTGATGTATACCTTTTCCCCCTGCTGCACACGGCAGGAATGATGTACCAGCACCTTTGCCAGTTTTTTAATTCTTTCGTCCATAGTTTTTTTCCTTTCTGCAATTATTCTCCAATATTTTCTACATAACAGATAAATACATTTCCGTTTTCTTCAAAAGCCTTGGTACTGTCCTGCAGTCCCATAAGTTCAGTCTCCTGGGTCTGTGGATTATACAGCGTGGTATTATAACTGTCAAATCCTACAATCACCCGCGCCTGTCCGTCCTTACTCTTTACAATGACCGGACGCTGTACGCCAACTTCATATAAAACCTGCTCCAGCGTACATCCTGTGAGATTCACAACCGTTCCTTCTCCTTTTAAGTCGTCCTTTAGCTGACTGACATCAAGGGGCGCGTTCTTCACCGCATCCGGAATATCCTCCAGAGCAATGCTGGCTTTTGCCGCTGTATTCCTTCTCTCCCAGAGGTACTGCTGACTGCTGTTCAATACCACACCAGCCTGCTCATCCGCCGCTTTTACTGCCTCTGCAGCACTTTCGTAAATCCCCCATAGTTTTCCCATGGCATACACATAATATTCTTCCCCGACCTTCGTCTCATTTTTCATATCCAGCACATCATCTTCGGAAAGTTCTGTAAATTTTGCTTCCATAATCAACGGTTCCTGGCTGCTGCCGCCTGTGAACTGCAGTCCCATAACAGCGGCCTGACGTACAGTAGACAGCATTACCACAGAAAAGGTTTCATCCTGCTTGTCCTTCACATTATTCAAAATCTGTCCGTTACTGACCTTCTGATAGGTATCTCCCTGCTTCTGGGCTCTCTCCAGTTCCAGAAGGTTGTCCTGGAAGATAACGTCCATAATATAATATCCGTCCTGCTGATAAGTTTTCTTAACCTCTCCTTTTGAATTCTGAATACGAATTTCCGTCATGGCAAAATCCGTTTCTCCTGCACTGTTCTGCTTAATGTCGCCATCTTTTGCCACACCATAAACGACATCATTGTTAATAAAGCCAAACAGCCGTATTTTCGTACCGTCCTCTGCTTTTATCTCCTGTTTCATATTTTTCTCCATATCCAGAAGCGTAATGACCGTCGTATTATTCTTATCCATACCTTCCATCCAGGCCGCATACCGCTGATTTTCTGAAACTTTGAAACATTCTTTATCAATATCCTTCTGCATCACAGTATAACTCTTATCTTCCATCTGAATGTCATACAACTGTCCGCCTAACAGCACATAAAAATGTCCGTCTTTGCTGATATAAGAAAAATCCTGAATTTCCTGCTGCAAAAATTCAAAAGATTTTGAGGAAGACAGGAAAAATTTTTCCTCAATCACATTCTGTTCAGATGAATAGTGATAAACAGCTGCTCCTACACAGCCCTCGTGCTCTCCACGATTCATATACCCATAAAGCACAAAATCAATATCTCCGTTCTTGCTGACCCGAACCAAATCAATATCATGCTGTGAATAGTCATTGCGCTCATCATTGCTTCCTACATCCCGAAAACTGAATACCCTGGTGAGTTTATTGGTTTCCAGATTGTAAGACCACAAATCTCCCTGCTGCACAAATGCCACAATTTTCCCTGCGCTGTCAGACAGATACTGAATATCTTTTCCGGTAACTCCAAGATTCAGCTGACCTTCTGATACAATATTCTGTTCCGTAGTCAGCACTTCTTTGGCCGAGCGTTGGAAATCCAGAAGACGCACTCTCGTCTGGTCATACCGCATACGGTAAAACTCATCCACCTGATACCGCTCCACTTCGCCGTTTTCATTTTCAGCAGTAATATAATAGGTAATAGAAACGCTTCCCGTATTTTCATTGATTTCCTTAATGGAGGGAATACCCGGTCTGCTCAGTTCCGGAGCCAAAGACCCCCAGGTCACCATTTCCAGGCTGGCATGAATATCCAAATCATTAAAACTATTGTTGGAGATACTGCTGTCCGTTTCCAGATAGGTCCGCAAATCTCCGTTGTCCTCCTGCATCAGGGACTTGGTATAAAAACTGTTGACAAAGTCGATATATTTATCCGTACTAAGCCCTGCTCTCTGAATCAGCCTTGTATAATAAGTCCAGCTTCCGGCCTCTGTATTTAAGGTAAAACTCAGAGAGTATTCCTGATTCATCAGAATGGATTTCTGCAAAGTAAACTCCGCAGTAAGTTTTCCGTCTGCTTCTTCCTGAAAGTTTTTAATCTTATTGTTTTCCACAACCTTACTTCCATCTGCAGTCCTGATTTCATACACCAGACTTTCGATTTTTCTCCCATACGGGGTAATGCTTACGGCCAGTGTTTTATCTGTTCCCACAGGGGTCAGCGTATCTCTCATGTAAGACTCGTCCATATCCTGGGCATATCCGTACATGCGGTTTACCTCCGTATTTCCGATTTTCATGGCCATACAGGGAATGACTGCTGTCTGCAGGTCTGTCTTATTGTCTGTGTTCTGACTATTCATCAGTCCACTGAATCCAGCTACGCCTAATAAAAAAACAAGTATCAGTACCAGAATTCTCGCTATTCGTTTTTTCATCTAAAATCCTTCCTAATCTATGGTTTCAAACAACAGCTTCTGGAGCGTAGGCACTGCATGAACTTCTTCTATACACTTCTCCCATGCCTTCCTTTGCTGTTTTTTCGTACTTTCATTTCTTACTTTCTCATTTTTTACCGCACGAATCAAAAGATTCTTCGGTGTATGTTCTATATCAATAAACTCCAGAATCTGTGTATCATATCCTGCACTCTGCAGCATCTGTGCCCGCAGGCCATCTGTGAGAATCGCTGCAAAACGCTCTTTTAAAATTCCATATTCCAAAATGGGCGCCAACATCTCATTATCGATCTGCCCATTTAATTCATGCTGACAGCAGGGTACAGAAAGAATCACGGCTGCACCCCATTGCACTGCTTTTGCCAGCGCATAATCCGTAGCTGTATCACAGGCATGAAGCGTAACCACCATATCTACTTTCTGCATGTCTTCATAGGACGCAATGTCTCCCTGCTGAAAATGCAGCTTCTCATAACCGTACTTTCTGGCAAGTGCTTCGCATTTTTCGATAACGTCTGCTTTCAAATCCAGTCCTGTCACACGGATATCATAATGTTTCAATTCTTTCAAATAGTAATACATTGCAAACGTAAGATACGACTTTCCGCACCCGAAATCCAGAATTTCCACTTCTCTGTCTTTTGGAAGCTTTGGCAGAATATCCTCAATAAACTCCAGAAAACGGTTTAACTGTTTAAATTTGTCATATCTGGAATTTTTCACCTTTCCCTCCTGGCTCATAACCCCAAGGTCCACAAGCCAGGGCACGGGAATTCCCTCTTTCAGTACATAATTCTTCGTCCTGTTGTGTGAAAGCATAGGCGGATACTCCTGGGCCTTCTTCCCTTTTTGTTCTTTCACTGTAATTCTCATACTTCCCTTTTTACTTACCAGAACCGTTCCCTGTACAGTCCTGGATTCAAGCTGGAGCTGCCGGAAATTTTCTGTCATCTGGCAGCATAAATAAGATACCAACGCCTCTTTTTCATAATTTTCGTGAATTTCTTTAGGCCCTAACGTCCTTGTTACCTGATAAAAAATTCCGTTTTTCATCTGTATCGGACGCACCTGTATCTTGGAAATGCCGTCTTTTTTTCTGGCATTACTGACAATCACTCGTCTGAGATTTACATTCACATATTTATTCAAAAATTCTCTTAAATCTGTCATAATTTTCCCCTGTATTTTTCTATTTCCCCTTATTCTCTTAAAGTTCCTGCAATTCACTACTATTGTAAAAGTTTTAGCGGAAATCCGCAACCCCAAAAAGAACAGTTTTGGAGAACTTCTTTTCTCTTTTTCACCAAAGTTTTCTGCAGCGATTTCTTCTGCACCTTCTTCGGTAAATTTCCTGGCACAGCAAAGTCCCCGTCAGGGTCTCCCAGAATCCCTCCTGCCTCTTTCCCCTGCTTTCCATTGCTTCCAGTTCTCCTGCGCCTTCCATCTGCCTGCAGATTTCCCGGCAGGTTCTCTCTATCTGCCACTTATCCGGATATTCATCATAGATAAAGCTGCCCTCATAGTCCAGTCTGTCGCATGCATCTTCTACAAACGCCTGGGCCAGAACCGTTTCCTTAGGATAATAGGAATAAATCAGGGACTTCTCCTTTTCTGCCTCCGCTTCCTGTCGGTAATGTTTTCCCTCTGTGCGATAAAATGCCTTTCTATGCTCCATCGATGCCATATGACTGCTTTCCTTTGGTTTTTTGTTCTTATTAGTATATTCCCTTACTGATGTTTGCGTGAAAAAATAGACAACCTACCATAACTAACATACAAAAAAAGAAGCGACCAATCAGGAACCGCCTCTCAAAAACTTCATCTATATCAAACATCTATGCAGATTTTAAAATACAAAAAACTCCCCCTGTTGGACTCGAACCAACGACACTGCGGTTAACAGCCGCATGCTCTACCGACTGAGCTAAGGAGGAATATAAAAAAGAGGCGCCAACCAGATTTGAACTGGTGATAGAGGTGTTGCAGACCCCGGAAAAAAACCTCGGAACCCTCTAAAACTCTAAGGTTTTCCAAACTGTCCACCTTATATCCACCCTAATTTTCATGTTGCTTTCATGCCATATCAGGTATTTTACTGTGCCAAATCTATGCCACTTAGCACCCCTATGGGCATATTATAAACATTTTAGTATCTTTCGTCTACAATTATTTTACTACAACTACAATATTATATGGAGGTTTATCGTGAATTATCAATTAGAATTAAAACAAATTGTGGATTTTCCACGCTGCCGGATTTACCGGGAATTTATACAAACCCTTATGAAAGACAGAAGCATCCGTACCAACGGAGGTTCCTGTCTTTTTTATTTTCTCATTTTATGTTCTTATGCAAATTACAGTTCCTCTTATCGGAACATCGAACACCTTACTTACAAAGTTGTTCCTGGAGAATGGATCTGTTCTCTTAAAGAACTACAGATTCACTTCCGCCAAAAATTCCAGCACCAGGTCATATCCATACTGGATACCCTGGTAGAGCAAAACCTTCTAACCTACTCACTACACGAAAAAAATAAGATTATCCAATACAAGATCAAAGACTGGCCAAAAGATAATACTGCCCTTTCCTATAATTACCCATGCAAAAAAGACATCGGGTTTTTCTTTTTTCCAATCGCAGATGTTCATAAACTAATCGGACTGGGAAAATGTTCAGAAATGGATGCTCTTTTGGATCTTTGGATTCATGCAGTCTATAATGATCCATCTGTGCAAGGCTCTGATGCCGGTCCAGTAGTATATTTTCGCAATCAGACTGGAAATCCCTTGTTCAGTTATCAGGAACTTGCCAGACGTTGGAAACAGTCGAAATCTTCTGTATCCCGTCTGCTTAAAAAACTTGAAGATACCGACATGATCACACTGATTTCCTATTCCGGGAAACATGGTAGCATGGTATATCTGCGTAATTATCTGTCCGTTATGTTTAATATCAGTGATGTCATGATTGATAAGGAGGAAATTGCCATGAAAATGCAACTGCCAATACATATAACCGAAGATACCTTGCCTGACAAAAACAATTCTGAATGCGTTTCAGAATCTATTACTGACGAACAAATCATCGTTTCACAGGAAGGCTCCTGCGTTCCAGAATCGCACATCAAAGTCATTGTTCGCAAAGTCGCTGAAATACTGGAAATACAAGGCATTTCTTGTTGTAGATGCCCCAAAACAAAGTATATATTATCTCCTTTATCAGCCTGCAAGGATAGTATATATCTATATTCACTACGTATTATCTGCCCCTGGGGGAAAGCAGCCTATCAGTTTGAATTAAAACTAAAACCGGAAAATCACGCCGTCACCAACGTCCCAGGGCATACTCCGCCTCTGCAGCATACCTTACCTGCCTTCGCTGAAATCCCAGAAGTTCTGTTGAAAGGAGGGGTTGTATAATGGCAAAGAAAAATCACCACCCTGTTTCTGCTGAAGTAGAAAATAATCCGTTGTACCATGATACCTATAAGCTGCTCCGTTGTTACCGGGATTCTACTTATAGCCTGATGGTTGCTGTCCGGCAGGTGGAAATTCAATTCCAACTGGAATACAACACCAGTGTAGACGAATTTCTAGATTCCATCTATGCTGCAGGAGCAGATCTGGGAGACAGCCAGATTGAAGAATGGGCAAAAAGCATTGCCCGCAGTAACAAAATGATAAAGCTGCTTCTCTCTTCTGTGGATCTGCTCCGGAAAAATCATAAGCATGGGGAAGAATATTACTGGATATTATATTACGCCTTTCTGTCTCCCCATGAACTGAAAAATACAGAGGAAATCCTGGAAGAGTTGGAAAAGCACGTTCCCAGTATCTCCTACCGGACGTACTACCGAAGGAGGCAGGCTGCTATTAACGCTCTTAGCAGCATACTATGGGGATTTTCTGCAAAGGGGACACTGGAAACTTTAAATAAGTTTTTCCCAAAATAAAATCGACATTTTCCATATAGGCACTCATAATTGAAAAAAACAAAGGAGGGTGCCTATTATGGATCAATTATCAAATTTTATATCCGAATATCTCAAAACATGTGAAACCATAAAAAAGTTAAATTCCAAAACCATTAAAGCATACCGTATAGATTTATCACAATTTCTTACCCTTTGAATCTGAATAATGTTTGTCTCTTTTATTTTATTAAAAAAGTGCATATCCTGAAACTGAATATGCACTCCAAATAGCATTATATATTTATTTTCTTTTGCACAAAAAAGCACGATATTTTCTAAAACTCTATCTGTGTGTCAAAGTAAAAGCTTCTTCCACTTCCTAATCTTTGTCCGAAATGTTCCAAAAGGGGCTACTGTATTTACATGAATAAACTTATAAACTTCCCATACTGCTGTTTTGGTAGCTTCATCTGCCCACTTTCTTTTATGTGGTAAAAATAGCTCCTCTTCCGTCATAGAATCAATCATTGTAAAAATTTTCTGTATATTATCATCCAGCATGCCCATTAGTTCTTTTAGAGATAAATGGGCATAGGTATCGGTAAACCACTGATACAATTCCCCCAATTGATTCCACTTAAAACCATCCGATGGTGTTTTCACTGGAAGTCCAGCCTGTTCATCATTTTCCCATTTCAATACTAATGCGGTCCACCCAACCTGATATGCAAGATTTTCTGCAGGTGTTCGATCTACCTCCATACATTGTTTGTCCTTCAAGGATTCCGGGATATCCTTAAACTCTGCAATATATTTGTCGTAAGCCCTCTTGATTTCTGCCTTTAGTTCCTCTTTATTTTCATACGTCTTCATCGTTTACCTCGCAGTCTTCCGTCTTTACTCCTTGTTCCACACTCCAAAATTGATTATCCCCTGCGAATTTCAATAAGCTGAAGTACATCCGCAAACATTTCTCCTTGATCTTCTAAATCAATCATAAGCCATTTTTGTCCATTTCCCCATCTTGTTTTTTCATAAAGTTCTCTTAATTCTGGGGCACAGTCGCATAAAATATTCTCAACTGCTTCTTTTACTTTTGAACCAATCACAACCAGCACTGTGAAATACCCTTCTCTTGGATATATCGTACACAGGCTTTTCCCAGACTTTTTAAATTTTACATTCCAACCACGTTCTAAACTACAACGGCTAAATTCTATTTTTTCATGGCACCTGTACTTCTTTTTAATCTCGGAACAAAATTTCATAAATACTGGATTTCTAATATATGCCGCAAAATCCTCTAAGATCGGAATTTCCTCTTGATTCTGCATATCAATCATGACCATTCTCCTTTGCTCTTTATAGAAACTGGAATTTTTTGTTGAAACACTTAAACAAATGAAGCATAAATAACATAAATTTCTGCAATCAAAACAATTCCGAGAACGCCATCTATCATCAAATTATACTGTATATCTGTCAAAAATGTTTTTGAATGTGTCAGGAAATATTTAATGTTTTCTTTTCCAGTCAAAAGTGTAATTATGATTAACAAAATAGGAAATAAAAAAATCTCTACCTTATTTCCAAAATCATCTGCTATCCCATTTGCAAAATGAACAGGAATAATCTGAGGTAAGAAAAACACGCTTACTATTGCTAATAAAACACCAATACTGCAAATTCCCCATGTTAATTTTCTGCTTCCTACAAGTTTCATAAAAATGCCTTCTTTCTGCAAAATTTAATTTTATATTTTTTCTCTTGGCTATCCCTATTTCTCCACAAATCTAATAATATGGACTTCAGTATATCATATCATTTATATCGCATCAACATCCAATCTTGTGAGGTACATTTGAAATAATTCCGGCTAAATACTCCTTGCTGTCTTGCCCCTTCTACTCTGTATCGGATTTCTCTTGATCTGCGTCTTCTCTTTTATTCCTCCTTTTCGTTAACCTGTTTTTCACTTCAACCAACCCTACAAAGGCAACAACCACTGTAGCCATCCCCATTCCTATCCCTGAAGCAATATCATTGATGATATTTTGAGCAGGAGATAACGCCCCTACCAGTAAAACGCCATATACCATCGCAAATAGTAGAGCAGAAAGAATGTCTTTGACCTTACGTTCACGAAATGTCTTCTTATACTTTTCCTCCCATTCTTCTTTCATACTTTGCAATTCTACTTTCCCTTTTTTCCCATCCTCTAATAATAATGTAAAAGGTACATAAGCTCCGATCAAAACGCTAATTGTTATATTTGGAATTTCTAAAGCCATTTTCGAAGCATCACGACTTGCAATAATAAATCCCGATATGCAGGCTCCCACATACGCCATAAAAATATAGCGTTTTTTTTCACTTATCCCCAAATCATTTTTTTTAAAACATAAAGAAAACAGATAGTCCATAGCCCAAATCAAAAGAAGTAATAGCACCGCACATATCACAGCATTAAAATCAGCCTTTATGAGTAACGAAAAGCATATATAGGCATACGATGATAGGAGCATAAGAAAAACATAAACAAGTTGCTGTATCGGCTTCTTTATTCTGTTTACAAATTCAAAAACCCAATATTTCTCTCTATAAATACAATAAATAAAGCCTGCCGTAAGTATCATACTGATAATATAAGATATTATTAAAACTCTCTCCATGTATTTCTCCTTTGTAAAATCTGTTTGATATAACCTATTTCTTATTTAGATAGATTCGTTAACTATGGAGGGACAAAACATTGCAGCTAAATATATTTTCTACCCTATATATCTCAAGGAATATGAAAAATCATATTCCCCAATTATTCTACCATCCAACACACCTACCACTTAGGTCGTAACTGTGCATTGGTAATTTCATCAATGATTCTTCACCATGTTCTGAGAACACAACCACTGCTCCTCTTAGTGAAAATTCAACTAAAATTTCCTCTATAGTATGATTCCAAACATTTTCAAACATTTCATGCAAAATAATAATGTCTGCTTCTTGAAGAAATGCCACTAATATTTCTAAGCAGTATCTCTTAGATATATCCAATCTGCTAACCATTTCGTCTTTACAATCGGACAACTTCCCCATTCCCAGAAAGCCTTCAATCACATAATCTTTGTTTATAATTGAACCTACATTTCTCTCTATATACCGAGATACTGTAACATTATCCTCTGGCTTCATGTTTTTCAGTTCAACTTCTTTTATGCTTTTTGTTGTTCCATAGCATTTTATAATGTCTGTTATCTTACGCTCTTGTTTACTACTACAATTATAAAATCCAACTATGTCTCTCGAACTTATGCGGAACAACCCATCTTCTTCATCATTTTTACTAAACTTCATTTCTATCATATATTCCCTCAACTCCTATAAGCAATGGTAATTTGGGCATCTTATATTTTAACAAAGCATAAGCGATTCCTGATAAACCAGTCATAAAACCTGGATTGTATAATTCTGTTGGTAATATATTTTCCTCATTAAGGAATTCCAAAATCTGTTCAAATCGAGAATCACAAATGCTTCTTACCTGCTTATCATCAAAAATTTCTGCATATCTTTTTAAAATCAATAAATTTCCCATGTTTCCATGGCATAGGCAGAAACCTGCATGTAACCCGTCTTCAATTAATTTATTTTTAGCAAGGCTTATATCTTTAATAGCTTGCTGAAGCAATGCAGTTTCTCCTAAATTCTTGATGGCATTATATAAGGTTAATCTGGATAACAGAATACCCGCAGCTCCATGGCACCACGCTATTGGTTGACTCTTATGCTGATCAACCTCTGAAAACTTTCTTAAATCAATCCAATTATTATCCTTTTCTGAGTATAAAGAATTTTCATATTCTACTAAACTTGAAAGGATATCTAAATATTTTGTTTGTGGATATACCTCATATAATCTTGAAAATAGTTCTATAAAACCACTGTTTCCATGTGCAAATCCCGCCAATACTTCAGGAACCACCTCTGATTTCCAACCAACTTTTCCATTTTCAGTAATCATATTCTCTATCAATTGTTCTGCTATTTGTATAGCTTTTTGTAGATAAATAGGCTTTTTTGTTTTTCTATACATATTAATCAGAACCAAAACTATTCCCGAATTTCCCGAAATCATATCGAACAAACGATCTTCTAAGATAAGTGTTTCCATACAATTTAGCCACTTATCGAAATATTCCTTATACTTGATATCATCATATATTTCATATAAAATACCCAACGTATATAAAATCGAACCTTCGCCGCTAAAGATTCCTGTATTAAAGTCTTCGATATTCTGTTCCCCTTCACTTATAGTATCAATATACCTCAACAAACGATTATCTAAAACCTCACAAATCTTATGATATTTTCTGTCATGGTATATCCATTCATATAAATGGAATACCAAATTAATCCCAACCGTACCATCATATAATGTATTCGGTAATGCCTGGATCATCCACTGATTTTCTTTTATACCAAATAATTTTACGCCAATCCAATTAACGTCTGCTCCATCTTCGCTATAAATCGCATTTGTTCCTATTTTATCTAGCAGCTCTTTTGCCAATTCTTCTGCCGTTTTGGCCATATTACTATAAAGATCTAGTTTTAACCTTTTATTCTTTATTTTCCTTGTTCCTGCATTCTCCATATTAAAAGTAATTTTAATATATTGCGTCTGTTGTTCTAAATTCTTATAGGACAAATTCTGTATATTTTCCTCAATTTGCTGCAAAGCTGGCTTACTAAAGAAATCCTTTACTTCTCTGCCATCCCAAGTATAAATGTTTTTTTTACTTCCACGAAAATAAAAATACGGTATATCACCACTTAATAAATCTTCAATTTCATACTCAATAAGAGATCTACTCCTTTGATTTTGAAGATTTCCATTTGCCAATGAATAAAAAAATAAATTTCGTGCTCCTCCATCCACTAATAATTCAGGATGATATGAACTACTCAACACAATTGCATACTGTTGTGTATTTCTAATCAGATATCTCACCTCTAATTCACCATATTGTTGTATGATTCTTAATAGTGTTTCTGTATTTTCCATTGCACCTAAGTATGCACTTTCAAATCCCTGGATAATTTTATCTGCAAATTCGGAGGGTTGAATAAACCTTCCTTTTAGCATTGCCAAATTGTGATTTCCTTTCGATACTGGATAATCATAGACAACCCTCATGTTAACCGACTTCGGATTGATAATAAAGGGGATTTTTATCGGGAATTTTTGTCCTTCTTCTCCACTAATGGCACTCATATTGATTCCTGTATCTCCTGCGTTATTCCATGAATAAAAGGGGAGTATTCCTGAATACAACACCGATTTTCTTAAAAGACTAGCCACTTTTTCTGCTGCACTTTTCCCATTATTCTCTTCTATATTTCCTATAAATGTTTCCGCATCAATAATAACTGGATATTCATTGCATGCAATGAGATTTTCAAAATGAATATCTCCTCCTTCCAAAAGATAATTTATAAACAAAATAATCCCTATTCTTTGATAATATCTTGAAAGTTCTTCTATAGACTTACAATCTCTTTGTATTACAATTTCGCACCAACCATACATTTCTTTATCAAGTATAGAATACTCATAACTTCCCAAATTACATATTCTATAGAAATAATTTGTAATCTCTTGTAGCTTAATCTCATTTTGCAAACTTCGTGGTTTATATAAAATTTTATCTCCCGATACAAATTCCACACAAAATACTCTTCTCCCTTTTTTATGCGAATCAGAAAAATCTGTCGAAAGATGGTTTACGACAAATCCTTTTTCAGTGATATTAAATTTTTTCATTAAAACATCTGCATCTTTCTCAATGCGCTCTATCACTTCTTTGTAAATATCTATCGCATTTTGTATAATTTCATTTATCCTTCTTTCTAACACTGGATAAAGCGAAAATAAATCATTCAAATATTGTTTATCCTTTAAAAAATGGTCGATATAATATTGATACTGTTCAGATTCATTTCCCCTTAACACGCCTTCTTGTCCACATATATGCATTTCATAAATTAAAGTTCGGATACAAAGATTATTAAGCGAATTAAACAAAAATTGCTGAAAATCAAATAGAATCGATTCATTGATATATCGTCTTTGTATAACTATTTCTCTAAGCTGTCTATTTGCCTCTTGCACAAAAGGATCATAAAATGCTCCGAAAACCATTTTCTCACCCTCATGCCTAAACGCCTTTTTGTTCAAAGACAATTTCACAAAATTTCGTGGTTGACTCTTCTCGTGGCTACTAAAAGCACAATTATTTATAAAACCAAAAAAATACTCAAGGTGGTTTTTCTTTACATATTGTAATCCTTCCTCCTTCAGTATTTTCTTCCAATACTCTAAAGACTCCATATTTATTTCAGACGGAATAGCATCATACACTCTTTCAGATAAATAACTAGATTTTTTCATGTTATCTCCCTTTCTCTTAATCCAGGCCCTAGTTCTAAAATCATCTTTGGTTAATTAGCAACAAGCAAGTGTAAAAATACTTCCGCATTCAACAGAAATTGTGCAAACCACACCTGATGAAGCTAAACTATCAACTTTGTTACTTGTCAAATCTGCTGCTTCTAATTCTGTCAAAAGATCTCCAGCCGGGTTGTTATATTTCATATTTGTTCTGTCAAATTTTCTCATAATATCCACCATTCCTTTCTTCAGAACTAGGGTCTTTTGATACCTAAGTATCTTGATTTTTATTATATCCTATCTCCGAATTTCGTCTTTATTTTTGGTATAGATTGACATTTTTTCTTCCTAATTGGTTTTCAACTGTCTTTATCATTTCCTAAATATGCCACAACTTGGCACACTTCTGCGATTGAAGGGTAATTTTACCCATGTTACAATAGGTATTGCTTATAGTATTCCTATTTTCCCCAGCACCTTAATCGGTGCTTTTTTTGTACCCGTAAACCTTTCGCTGACAGTAGCCAATACTTACACAGTACGTACAGCGTACTTCCCCTAAAATAAAACGTATTCTGTGCGTACAGTGTAAGTAAAACTTCCTATTATATAATGAAGGGAGATTACCATGAAAACAAGAAATGAAATCTATCAAGGGGAAGGTGCCCAACTGCTCCGGTTCATTACAACTTACCATTCGTTGCAATATGAACAGGTCTTACGGCTCTTTTCCAAAAACAGAGAGTCTATCAAATCTCTGATCACAAGTCTGGTAAAACAAAAACGCATTATCTATGATAAGGAGAACGGGCTTCTCTTCGACAGCCAGGAATCTGCAAACAATCCTGATTATGGCATGATTGCATCCTTTTGGGTGCTTTTGGACTTCAAAACAGCCATTGTGTACCATACTGACGGTGAATTTCCTGTGAAACTGAACTTTTTCTCTAAAGATGAGTGGTATGAAGTCCTCTATGTCCCCCAGGAACAAGAATATCTTATCAATCATGTCATGGAAAGCCAGACAAAAAGCGATGCGAAACGGCTGGTTGTATTAGAAACAGAAGAACAGGCTGCAAAAATTCATATCACAGGCGTGATTGCCTTTTGCCTTGTAGACTCCTCTACCGGATCTGTCAGCTATTATGCAAAGAAATGAGGTATGTATGAACACCAAAACTGTTTTTGACCGTTTACAGAGCATTGATGATGAAGTCCAAAAACTTCACAACACTATTTTTGCATTGAAAACAACAGATATTCAAGCGTATGCCGACAAATACGAAGAGCTGAGTATCAGTGCTGCCCTACGTTCTGAAAGGATTGCCTGCCAGCTCAGAAATCTGGTATATACCACAACTGACACTGGAAAGAAAGACTATCTGAAACAGGCTGCGGCTGTGCAGGGAATCAAAATCTCTTTTTCAAATAGTGTTCTTTCCATTACCATGCCAGGACTACTGCCCAAACGTAAATTGCGAACCAACACCGCTTTTCTACATGAGCCATTAAACCTTGCCTTGCAGACTTATGTGACAGAACATTCTATTCCGTTATATAAAAGATGTGTGGTCTGTTTTAGTCAAATTTATGACCAGAGCCTTTCTTTACAACGGATACGTGATTACGATAATTTGGAGTTCAAACAGATTTTAGATACTATCGCTTCCTATGTTCTGGTTGATGATACGGGACTCTTTTGCGACTCCTATCACACTACAGAACTGGGGAATTACGATCACACCGTTATCTTTGTAATGAAACCGGAAATCTTTCCTGGCTGGCTGAAAAATAGAAAATCGTCTATCAAAACCATATCGGAAATTTCCTGATATTTTTCTTTCTTTTTCCGATATAGGTAATTTTTCTGCAAAGAAGCCATATTCTCTGCATTTTTTATGCTTAATACCGCCCTTACTTTACCCAAGTATAGGCTGTCATAGGTAAAAATCGAACTGAGGTGATGCTTATTTGATAAAAACCGATTCTATAAAATATCAGCTTTTAGAAATGGTTGGACTATGTGGGGAATTCCCTTCCGGACAGCTTAACAGATTGATTGAGAGTGATTCCTATGCAGAGAAGGTGGTTACAGATTTAAAGCAGAGTAAGCTTATAAGAACACACTATAAAGATGGCCTACGAGGTTATCGCCTTACCAAACGGGCAAAAGAACTGCTGCTTTCGCAAAATCCCTGTCGTTTTCAAAACTATTTAACCGGAAATGCAGAAACCAACCTCATACGTAGCGAATTACCAAGACGGCTGCGACTTCATCAAAAAGCAGAAACCTATTTGACGCTTTCCCATGCTGGAATCCCATTCTTTCCAGATGAAAAGCCCCTGCTTTTTTCTGAATCCGGCGAAGCGGCTACGTTTCCTATGCGAAGCCTTCCTCTGTTTTACTCTTCTAGGGAAATAAAAAATCTTGGAGCATCCACTACTAAAATCAAAAATTCCCGTAGTATGGGAATCCTGATGGCTCCTCACTGTGTCTATGCTGTTTATAATACCGGAAATACACTTCTAAAATGGGAATACAAAACGGAAGTCCGACTCAATGCTTTTTTGCAGCACTATCTTCAAGGACTTCCTTACCATGGCCCGCCTACCGTTTATGCCATCATGACCGGCAGTGATATGGATATGGCTTTCCGTCTCCTTACCAGTACCGGGGGATACAAAAAAACACTGTTCATGCTGGATACTGCGTATGAACACTTCTATTTCCTGCCCAATAACAGCTACGGAGAATACCTGCTCCGTTTATTGGTACAACCCCAGCGTATGATGCAGCTTAATCAGTTACTACTGTCCGACTGTTTTCCCCAGCGTGAGGATCTGCCAATTGAACATGATGGAATAGACAGCCAGGAAAACCCTATTTTGCTTGCGTATGATTTTGACATGCAGCGTATCAACCGCTTCAATACTGGATTAAATGTATATGGGCTATCCGGGAACCTGATTTGCTTTGACTTTCAGCTTCCCTGCCTGAAAAAATACCTAACTGCAGATATACACTTCTCCAGCATTGATTTTCAAAAGTTTAAAAGGAGGTTTTTCAATGAACCGTAAATGGTGGAAGTTCCTGTTTTTGCTTCCCATAAGCGTCTGCACTCTGTATGCCGGAGGATACGCAGCACAATTTATTAAAAACTATCAGGAATGGACTTCTGCCGGAAACTTTGCCGGCAACGGAACCTATCCGCAAGCAGCTTCTTTACACCCATTGGTATGCTTTCATACTGCCCTTACCGATTTCCCATACAATTTGTATGGGATTTTTCTTTGCCTGGTTCTCTTTGGGCTTCTTACTTTTTTACTTATGCGTATGGGATATGACAGAAACGGGGAGATTAGTGACCATGACCGGAACTTAAATTACTCTACAAAAGGAACCTACGGTACATCCGGATTCATGACTCCAGATGAAATGATGAAAGTTTTGGAACTGACCGGAGATGTAAAGAAAAATAAAGGAACCATTTTAGGAAAATTGAATGGCAAAGCCGTATGTCTTCCATATCAAACACGAATGAATAAAAATATCGCCGTGTATGGTGCCAGCGGTTCCATGAAATCCAGGGCATTTGCCAGGAATATGATTTTCCAGTGTGTCGCCAGAGGGCAGGAAGGCAACAACGCTTCCGGGGAAAGTTTAATCATTACCGATCCCAAAAGCGAACTCTATGAAAGCATGTCTGCTTATCTGGAAAACGAGGGCTATGTAGTAAAAGCATTTAATCTGGTCAATCCGGAAAACTCGGATAGTTGGAATTGCCTGGGTGAAATCAATGGACAGGAAACGATGGCTCAGGTATTTGCAGATGTCATCATCCAGAATACAGGTTCCGGAAAAGGAGATCATTTCTGGGATAATGCGGAGATGAACCTGCTAAAAGCCCTGGTTCTCTATGTGGATCAGGGATTTCCGCCGGAAGCCAGAAATATCGGACAGGTTTATAAGCTGCTGACCATGAGTTCCGAAAAGGAGCTGAACAGTCTTTTTGATCTGCTCCCAGTGTCCCATCCAGCAAAAGTTCCTTACTGCATCTACAAACAAGCCAGTGATACCGTGCGAAGCGGAGTTATTATCGGATTGGGTGCCAGACTTCAGGTATTTCAGAATAAACTCATTCGGCAGATTACCTCTTATGATGAGATTGATCTGACACTTCCGGGGAAACAGAAATGTGCTTACTTTTGCATTACCTCAGACCAAGACAGCACCTTCGATTTTTTATCTTCCCTGTTTATGACCTTCATCTTCATCAAACTGGTCCGTTATGCAGATAAGTATGGAGAAGAAGGAAAACTTCCTGTTGCTGTACATATACTAGCTGATGAGCTTGCTAACACCGGAGCTATCCTGGAATTGAATAAGAAGATCAGTGTAATCCGAAGCCGGAATCTCAGCATTTCCTGCATCTTTCAGAATTTACCCCAGATGCAGAACCGCTATCCTTATAACCAATGGCAGGAAATTATCGGCAACTGTGACACTCAGCTCTTTTTGGGCTGCACAGATGAAGTTACTGCTACCTTTATCAGTAACCGCAGCGGCGATGTAACCGTAGGGGTAAGCAGCGAAGCCAAGCAGCTCAATAGTTGGCGGGTATCCGACTATACACCGGAATACCGGCAAACAAAATCTATCGGCAAACGAAAACTCTTAACACCAGATGAAATCTTGCGGCTCCCACTTGATACTGCCTTGGTTATCCTACGTGGGCAAAAAGTCCTAAAAGTAGAAAAGTACGATTATACCCTACATCCAGATGCCAAAAAGCTGACACCAAGAAAAGCATCGGAACACATACCTGAATGGCGCAAAAATGGTTCCTCGGAAGAAACAGATTATCGACCACAGCCCTCATTCGAATCTGCCAAAAGGAAACGCCGTTCATCTTCTGCGTCAATAGCAAAACAGAAACCACATTTTACATCCGAACCCGTTTATCAGGAACCTACTCCCGATGATTTTATGGAGGATTTACTTCAGGAAAATTTTATAGAAGATTCCCCCGACTCTGGCATGGTTCCTTTAGATAAAGATTCCATCATGTCATAACACATTTTGAAAGGAGATAACATTTATGGCAAACGAAACAATGAACCTGAACACCCCTATTTTAACCCTTGACTCCGATACTGTATTAGAAACTGCTCAATCAAAAGCGGATTTAATCTGGCATGACATCCAAAATGCCTATCGTACCCGGAAAATTCTCACCGGCATTCTGGGCGGTATTGAAAAGACCGAAGCCGGCAGCTTAATAGCAATTATTTACTATAAAGATTATCGGGCAGTCATCCCTATCTCGGAAATGATGATCAATCTGATCCAGGATGAAACTCATGATTACGGAGATCTCTCTCTTAGACAGAACAAAGTCCTTAACAATATGCTTGGTTGTGAAATCGACTTTGTAATCAAAGGACTGGATACCAAATCCAGAAGCATCGTTGCCAGCCGGAAAGATGCTATGCTGAAGAAACGTCAGATTTTCTATTTTGATCAGGACTCTTCCGGGCAGACAAAAATTCATGAAGACCGTATTGTGCAGGCCAGAGTCATTGCCGTTGCTGAAAAAGTAGTCCGGGCAGAAATCTTTGGTGTAGAAACTTCCATCCTTGCAAGAGATCTGTCTTTTGACTGGCTGGGTGATGCCAGGGAACGATTCCAGGTAGGGGAACATATTCTGGTCCGGATCTTAACTATCCAGGGAGATTCCCCGGAAACGCTCTCCATCCATGCAGATGTAAAAAGCGTGGAAGGAAACACCAGCAAAGAAAATCTGAAAAATTGTCGGGTACAGGGAAAATATGCCGGAACGGTGGAAGATATCCACAAAGGAACAGTTTTCGTCCGGTTAGAACTGGGTGTCAACGCCATTGCTCACAGTTGCTACGACAGCCGCACCGTTGGAAAGAAAGATAAGGTGTCCTTTGTTGTGACACATATTGACGAAGATCGGAATGTTGCAGTGGGGATCATTACAAGGATTATTAAACAGAATATTTAAAGAGATTTCTTCATTTCCAAAGGTGAGGAGACCGTTTCAAGTTTTGTGTAAACTCAAAAAACTGATATAAGATATGTCATTA
>NZ_JAAITA010000069.1 GCF_013304445.1 Blautia hansenii | reverse complement strand
CCGTTTCCACTTACACTATTCGCCCCAGCATAGCTGGGGGATTAGACTTTTCATTTAATTCATTCGGTTATAGAATTCCTTATTATTCGGTATTCAACATAGAATAGAGAAGAACTTCTTTATATAAAAGATCCCATGTATTAGGAGATTTCGCAACTGCGTCTGGGCTATCTGATAAATCTTCCGACGAAGTCATGATAATATTAATAAGTTTTCCTCCTAGCCTATTCCAGATCTTCTCAGGTGACATTTCCCAACTATATAACTGGGTTGACTTATCCACCTTGACTAATGCTCTAAAAGCCGCAACAATTGGAAATATAATTCCTTTAGGCAATACATAGTTCATCGGTTGATTGCCAAAAATAGAATAATTTACAACCGTATCTTCATTCACATACTTTGACATTTTTTTTCTGCGATATGTACGATTTACCGTATTACCTTTATCAGCAAATGTAGTTTCAACCATTTCCCAAATATCAAAAATATCAGGAATAATCGGAGTCATGTTTTTTACAATTTGGTCTCGAGAATCCTTTAATCTTAAAAATCTAAGTCAGCAACCACCAGTTCAACTGGTGGTTTGATATTAGCCCTCAAAAGGGCTTT
>NZ_JAAITA010000068.1 GCF_013304445.1 Blautia hansenii | reverse complement strand
AGTCAGCAACCACCAGTTCAACTGGTGGTTTGATATTAGCCCTCAAAAGGGCTTTATTACTGCTCGCCCCGAAGGGCGGTGTCGCAAGCACGTTTACTGGTCCGCTATAAAGCGGTACTTTTTGAATCTTCTTTTCTTGATTCTTCTGCTTGCTCTTTTATATATTTCTGAACTGCCTCATCCGTGATATTACCAATTGTCTCAACATAATATCCTCTTGCCCAAAAGGCTTTATCCCATTTACTTTGCAGTTCTGGATGTCTGTCATAAATCATTAGCGTACTTTTACCTTTTAAGTATCCCATGAAATTTGATACACTCAACTTCGGTGGGATTGCTACACTTAGATGTACATGATCTATACATACTGCTCCTGCAATAATCTCAACATCCTTATATCTACATAGTGTACTAATTATTTCTCTTACATCTTCCCGAACTTTTCCATATAATACTTTTTTACGATATTTCGGGATAAATACGATATGATATTGGCATTTCCATCTGGTATGTGATATGCTTCTATTGTCCATTTGGACCACCTCCTATGTTTGAGTTTGGCTTGCGACACCATTCTCAATATAACATAGGAGGTTTTTTATTGAAATCCTCACCGTTTCCACTTACACTATTCGCCCCAGCATAGCTGGGGGATTAGACTTTTCATT
>NZ_JAAITA010000067.1 GCF_013304445.1 Blautia hansenii | reverse complement strand
GTTGACAACACTGTTTATAAGTGTTATATTACAGATAGAACAAAAGAGGAGGTACCAAGAGGAAACAAATAAGGTACCGAGTCTCAGAGTTCCGAAATCGACACTCTGGATTTCCCAAAGTGCTAAAATAAATTTGTATGTCATTGGAAAGGAGATATGACTTATGATGATGCCTAGTATTTTTGGAGAAAGTTTATTTGATGATTGGATGGATTTTCCGTTTGAGAGAGAGTTTTTCGGAAGAAAGAACCCGCTGTACGGCAAGCATGAAAAGAACATGATGAAGACGGATGTCAGGGAGACAGAAGGAACCTATGAACTGGATATCGACCTGCCGGGATTTAAGAAAGAAGAAGTTTCCGCCAAACTGGAAAACGGCTATCTGACTATCAGCGCAGCAAAAGGCCTGGATAAGGACAAACAGGATGAAAAAGGAAACTATATTCGCAGAGAACGTTATGCAGGCGCTATGAGCAGAAGCTTTTATGTAGGCGAGCAGGTACAGCAGGAAGATATTCATGCGAAATTTGAAGACGGTATCCTGAGATTGACTGTTCCGAAAGAAGTGAAAAAACAGGTGGAAGACAACAAATACATTTCCATCGAAGGATAATAACGACAAAATTGCATACATTTGACATAAGGAGAGCGGTTCCGCTGGTGTAAAACCTGCGGAATCGCTTTTTT
>NZ_JAAITA010000066.1 GCF_013304445.1 Blautia hansenii | reverse complement strand
CAAACAGAAATGAAAGTAATAAGAGCAGGTGGAAAACGTGTCGGTTTTGGGAACGCTTTTTAGGGGCTGTGGAAGTCTTAAAACTGCAAGTACCGAAACTACATAATTCTCTTGAGGAAACACAGCAATGGCTCACAGAGGGTGGCGTGATTTCCGCTGTGAAAAGTTTTTACTTCTTGGAAGAACATGACGCATTAGGTGGACTGGAAAAAGTGGGAACTATGCTTGATAAGGCAAGATACAGCAATTCCCTTTCCAGCAAACTAACCGCCCACTTACAGAGGATAGACCGCACCGACCTTATCCCCTATATCCAGTATGACACGAAACATGGGAAAGGGGGTATCTGATGAATAACAACGATATTCCTGTATGGGAAAAATACACCCTTACCATTGAAGAAGCGTCAAAGTATTTCCGTATCGGAGAAAACAAGTTAAGACGATTGGCAGAGGAAAATAAGGACGCTGGCTGGCTCATTATGAATGGCAACCGCATACAGATTAAACGCCGACAGTTTGAACAGGTTATTGATAAATTGGACGCAATCTAATGCAAATGAGCCTTGTATGTGTTATGATGAACACAAGTCATATCAAGGCTCTTTCCAACAAGGAAAGGAGCAGACACCATGAAAGAAAAAAGACGGGATAACAAAGGTCGTATCCTGCATACTGGAGAGAGCCAACGAACAGACGGAAAATACTTATATAAA
>NZ_JAAITA010000065.1 GCF_013304445.1 Blautia hansenii | reverse complement strand
AGTCATGACCACCCGCTTAGCGGGTGGCATGTTCTCCCCCTATAAGGGGATATTACCTGCTTGCGCCCGGAAGGCGCACTGAAGTCTGCTAACTGCACCACATTTACAGCTGCCCCCAACTGGGGGCTTTTTCAGTGCTTCCTTACACCGGCACAGCTCCAAAAGGAGCTTGCTGGTTTGCTTTGACTTCCTACTTACGCTCCAAGCGTTTTATTTATTGTGTTTCTTCACTGGCTCACCCGTAAACGGGTCAATATACTCTACTAACGACATCTGATCATACTCTAAATCTTCTTTTAATTGTTTCTGAATATATTCTTTGATCTTTGCAGTATTTTTACCGACTGTATCTACATAATATCCGCGACACCAGAAATGCCTATTTCCATATTTATATTTTAGATTTGCATGGCGTTCGAATATCATGAGCGAACTTTTTCCTTTGAGATATCCCACTATTTCTGATACTGAATATTTGGGTGGAATTCGCACCAGCATATGAATATGATCTGGACAACACTCTGCTTCAATAATTTCTATTCCTTTTCTTCTGCATAATGATCCTAGAATTTCTCCTACATCCGCTCGTATTTGTTTATAAATTACTTGTCTCCGGTATTTTGGTGCAAAAACTATATGATACTTGCATTCCCATTTTGTATGAGCTAAACTATTTACGTCCATTATTTGGACCTCCTGTGCTTTTATTTGTGGTTTTGCAGACCCACATTCATCATAGCACAGGAGTTCTTGCTTATATCTAAAGATTTCTCCCACCACCCGCATAGCAGGTGGTTTATTTCATTGCTGACACAA
>NZ_JAAITA010000064.1 GCF_013304445.1 Blautia hansenii | reverse complement strand
CCGTTTCCACTTACACTATTCGCCCCAGCATAGCTGGGGGATTAGACTTTTCATTCAGACTTGTCTCTTTTCCGGTGTAAGACTGAATCGGCTGCGCATCTCCTCCCTTTGGATAGAGGCTTTGATTAAACATGTTCATAATAGCAATAATTTCACGTACATCAATTACGTTTTTGTCACCAACATGTTCATTCTGCTTAAATGCAATACGATTATAGAAACTTTCATTTTTCAGAGCTGCTTTAATCGGCTCAAAACTACGATTTAATTCCTCGATAGAACGCTGATCCACCTGAACAGACTGATTTCGAGCTTCAGCAAGTTCCACTGGTGAGGAAATTCCTGTAAAAAATTCAAAAAAAACATACTGCTCAAAGAACAGTTCATTATTCTTTTGTTTTGTAAGAATAATCTTTAAAGTATGACCTCCATCAATATTTCCATGTATCTCAGGGTCCGATAAAGTAACTTTAATCATTCCTGTCTTATTATCATAGGCAAACTTGTCTACAGACATTACAATACCTCTATTCTTTTCATGGAAATTCTTGCATCCACTGTCAATGCTTTTTGCAATTTCTTTTGCGACATTTGTTGTAAGCTTCTGGTCTCTAGGATTAGTACGCATCCAATCTTCAAACTTTGCCGGAACATCCTGTAATCTTACATAACAAACATACTTTTTAGAACCATCCTTTGTAAGTTCACTCATTGGATTATCCATCTTCTTTACCTGCTTTGCAGGAAATTTAATAATACTTGCCATTTTTATCCTCCTTATGGTCATCGATTTTGCGAATAGTCATGACCACCCGCTTAGCGGGTGGCATGTTCTCCCCCTATAAGGGGATATTA
>NZ_JAAITA010000063.1 GCF_013304445.1 Blautia hansenii | reverse complement strand
CCTAGATTATTCACGGCACAGCCGTGAAAGTGGCTGAAAGCCACATAGTTGCTGTATTTTAATTGAATATTGCTTTTCACTTATCAAGTGAATAAAAAAAGAGCATCCATTTGTGGTAAAATTAAGGTGTTCAAAGCCATTAATAATACAAACAAAGGAGCCCTTCATGAGTATTATAAACACCTTATCACTAGAAAGCAATAGACAGATTAAAATAAATTTTGATGGAGGAGATTTATCCTCCGATGCAGGCCTGCTTCTTATCAAAGAATTCGTAAGTAAACTTGACATTGATAAACTTTTCAGTCGCTCATTTAAGACTAATGATTCTGCATCATTTAGATATCACACTGACAAGGAGAATCTCCTTCAGATAATCTATATGATTATTGCAGGTTATTTTGAAGATGATGCTTCAGATGAACTTACAAATGACCCAGTATTTAAAGCAGTACTAAATAAAGATGCTTTAGCATCACAACCTACGGTATCAAGATTCTTTAACCGTATGGATGAAGATACTTTAAACCAATTCCTTACGATTGGCAGAATACTTCGAAAAAGAGTTTACAGTATTCAGATGCCACAGGCTGTTATTCTGGATCTGGATTCCACTCTTCTTGATGCATACGGCAAACAGGAAGGCCGAGCCTTTAACTTTCATTATCAGAGCAATGGATACCATCCACTTGTCTGTTATGATGGAATGACTGGGGATCTGATAAAAATCCAACTTCGTGATGGAACACAGTATTCCTGCACTGGAGTGGTTGACTTCCTGCAACTGATACTTGATGAATATCTGAATGATTATCCAACAATCCAAATTCTGCTTCGGGGTGACAGCGGTTTTGCTACGCCTGACCTTTACAAGCAGTGCGAGGAAAATGGCACAAGCTATGTCATCCGGCTGAAGGAGAATGGTATTCTCCGTGAAAAAGCATCCCATCTTGTGGATGAGCTTGATGAAATCACCAGGAATAACAAAGTTGATTATGCGGTAGTTTATGGTGAATTCATGTACAAAGCAGGTCCATGGCCTTATGAAAGGCGTGTGGTTTGCAAGGTTGAAAAGCCGGAAAACCAGATGGTTTACATGTACACATTTGTTGTCACAAACATGGATTCCTCACCAAAGTAT
>NZ_JAAITA010000062.1 GCF_013304445.1 Blautia hansenii | reverse complement strand
CCGTTTCATGATATACTAAAAAGAAACGGCGGTGATTCATTATGGCAAGACCTAAAACATATCATATTATACTCAGTGACAATGAAGTGTCAGCTCTTCGTAAGGTTATTAGGGATAAGAAAACCTGTAAAACCGTCCTAAAGAGATGTCAGATTTTATTAGAGTTAGATGAAGTCAGTGGTACTGGTTTGACCCACTCACAAATTGCACATACTTATGCGGTCTGTCCGGCTACGGTTACAAATATTATCCAATCTTATGTTAAGAACGGTATTACTAATATTGTCAAATACAACATCAGCCCAAATTCAAGTGCGGCATTACGCAAGGCAGATGGACGGACGGAAGCGCATTTGATTCAAATTGCTTGCGGTCCGGCACCCGAAGGACACTCCCGATGGACACTCCGGCTTCTGGAAGAGAAAGCACGTATTGAACTGGAAACACCAGTCAGCAGAGAAACAATCCGCAGGGTATTAAAAAAAATGAACTTAGACCTCACCTCAATGACTATTGGTGCATCCCGCCAAAAGAGGATGCAGAATTCATAGCATGTATGGAAGATGTTCTCGATGTCTATGAACTCGCGTATGACCCAATGCGTCCGGTCGTCTGCATGGATGAAAAACCATACCAGCTGTTGGGAGAGACAAGGGAACCGCTGCCAATGCGCCCGGGAGATGACCGGAAAGTAGATTCCGAATATATCCGTAATGGTACATGCAGCATCTTTGCTTTCATAGAACCTCTTGCTGGGAAGCATCATGTCAGTGTCCGGGAGCACCGGACTGCAGTTGACTGGGCAGAAGAAATAAAATACCTTGTTGATGTCATGTACCCAGAAGTGGAAAAAATCATTCTTGTAATGGATAACCTTAATACCCATAAACCGGCATCCTTATATAAAAAGTATCCTGCGGCAGAAGCAAGGCGTCTTATAAAACACTTGGAAATCCATTATACACCGAAACATGGAAGCTGGCTGGATATCGCTGAAATAGAACTTAATGTAATGACACGCCAGTGCCTGTCACGGCGAATTGACGATATCAATCATCTCCGCAGCGAATTATCGGCATGGGAAACCGAGCGTAATACAAGGGCGGCAAAGGTGGATTGGCAATTTAAAACTGCTGATGCACGAATCAAATTGAATTCGCTATATCCCAAATTTACTGCCACTTCCGTGTAAGTGGCAGTAATGCTAAAT
>NZ_JAAITA010000061.1 GCF_013304445.1 Blautia hansenii | reverse complement strand
TTCGCTATATCCCAAATTTACTGCCACTTCCGTGTAAGTGGCAGTAATGCTAAATATATACGTGCCAATGCACTAGTCAATATAGAAATAAAATTCTATCCTGATATACCATAAAGCAAGGGTGTAGACCAATACAGTAATTTAAAAATATTGTTCAAATGCCGCCAGGCGCACCGCAAAAAAGGCGCTGACCCGCATTCTGCGTTCAGCGCCTTTTACTCCCCTCAAAGTTCTCTCTATGTACTTATTTTTCTTTTGAAATCAAATGATATGGAAGTGCCACACCTAAGATACCGCCAACCATATTCCCAAGCGTTACGATAATGACATTATAGCAATATGCACCGATTCCAACTTTTCCTGTAAGAAGAGAAACACCGATGCTGCTCATGTTTGCAATGCTATGCTCAAATCCACATACCATGAACACAAAGATACACCAGAAAATCATAATCAGTTTGCCTGATTCAGATTTCATTTTGATTCCGCACCATACGGCAAGACATACCAGTATATTACACAATACTGCTTTGACAAACAATGGCACAGGAGCCGTGGTGGTCTTATTCACTGCCAGGTTTACGAAGTAATCACCAATACCGCCTGTTGGAACTTTTGCAGCCACGAAAAGAGCAGATGATAAAAGAGAACCAACCAGGTTTCCAATCCAACAGATACCCCATAATTTACAAGCGTCCCCCCAGGAGGCTGTCTTTCTGAATACTGCTGCCGACAGAACAAAATTATTTCCTGTAAATAAGTCTGCACCTGCCATAATAACCAAACTAAGCGCTGCTGCAAATGCCGCACTCTGCGCCGGTTTCGCCCAGTTCGCTGTCATTTCTGCACCTGACAGATGACCAGCCAGTGTAAATGCCACAAAACCCCCCATGGCCACAAACACACCCGCAAGAATAGCAGACATAAAATATCCCAGAGGATTGTTCTTCAATAAATTTAATTTTGCTGCCGCACTATTACATACGGCCTTATACTCATCTTTATACATATTTACCTACTCCCTTCCAGCCCAAACTCTCCTAATATAAACAGAACTGCCGCACTCTGCATATATCCGGAATCTTCCAGACGGCTGCATGATGCGGCAGCTGTATTCTTATTTCACTCTTAGAACAGACCGGAAATTTTTCCTGTCGCATCCACATCAATTCTTTCAGCAGCCGGCACTTTCGGCAGACCCGGCATAGTCATGATTTCACCGGTTAA
>NZ_JAAITA010000060.1 GCF_013304445.1 Blautia hansenii | reverse complement strand
GTACCTCCTCTTTTGTTCTATCTGTAATATAACACTTATAAACAGTGTTGTCAACCGTTTCTTTTAAATTTTTTGAGAGTTTACTTTTTTTATTTTTCTTTATACAGGCAAACCGCACTAACACTGTATTCATAACTGCTTTTAGCGTTATGCCGAAGAAAAAGAAAAAATATAAGAGAGATTGTGGATTGTATTTTTCTTAGTGAATCATTAGAATGTACTTATAATATAATCTGAATGGTCTGACTAAAAACGTATCTGTAGATTAAAAAGCGAGATAAAAGTAAAGAGGGAAGATATGGCAAAGTTTAGAGAATATGATATCGAAGCTATGGAAGAAGTATATGATTTAGGAAAAGCTCTGGCCTCTCCAGTGCGATTGGAAATGTTACAGCTTTTGTATGATAAAAGCTTAATTATTGGAGAAATAGCAAAAGAAATGAATTTACCAGCTTCAAGTGCAGCTTTTCATGCAAAAATTTTAGAAAAAGCAGGATTGATTCGTATGGAGGAACAGCCGGGTACCAGAGGAACTACCAAACTGTGTACACGTAAAGTGGATTATTTGCATGTTGGACTTGTACGAAAAAAAGCAGTTGTAACTGAGATTGTAAGTATAGAAATGCCTGTAGGGGCATTTACCGGATGTAAAGTAAAACCAACCTGCGGTTTATGGTCTCTCAATGGAGTTGTAGGAAATGAAGATATGGAACAGTGTTTCTACTATCCCGAGAAATCAAAAGCAGGAATTCTCTGGACTTCTGCAGGTTATGTAGAATATAAGTTTCCTAATGAGGTTCCCAAAAAAAAGACTCCCCAAAAAATTTGCTTTTCAGCAGAAATTTGCTCAGAAGCTCCTGGATATAGAGAAGATTGGAAGTCAGATATAACTGTATGGATTAATGAAAAGGAATGTGGAACCTGGACAAGTCCTGGCGATTTTGGTGCAAAAAGAGGAAGACTGAATTCTTCTATTTGGCCTGACGGAAGCAGTCAGTACGGATTATGGACGACATGGGAAGTGGATAAAAACGGATGCTATGTTAACGGAGAGAAAGTTGCCAATCGGACAATTGATGAATTGGATTTAATGTCTAATGTATTTGTAAAAGTAAGAATCGGAAATAAAAATGATGCAACATATGTGGGAGGATTTAATTTATTCGGAAAAGATTGGGGAGATTACAGACAAGATTTGGTAATGACAATTGAGTCATGACCACCCGCTTAGCGGGTGGCATGTTCTCCCCCTATAAGGGGATATTA
>NZ_JAAITA010000005.1 GCF_013304445.1 Blautia hansenii | reverse complement strand
GGAAATTCCAGAAGAGGAGGAGATTCCGGAAGAAGAGGAGATTCCGGAGGAAGAAGAAATGCCAGAGGAAGGGGAAATCTCGGGGGAAGAGGAAATCCCAGAAAGAGAGGAGACGTCAGAGGAAGAGGAAATCCCAGAAGAAGAGGAAATGCCAGAGGAAGGGGAAATCTCGGGGGAAGAGGAAATCCCAGAAGGAGAGGAGACGCCAGAGGAAGAGGAAATCTCGGAGAAAGAGGAAATTTCAGAAGAGGAGATTCCAGAGGAAAAAGAATTTTCAGAAGATATGGATAGTTCTGCATTGGATAAAATGAATCAGTATATGAGTGAGCACAATTACGGAAAAGAAGATGCCGAAATATACAAAAAAGACCCGGAATGGCAGAAACTAAATGAAGAGTTATTAAAAGAGGATGGCGAAGACCCCGTAGAGATAATAGCTGAGAACGAAGAAATAGAAATAAAAGATACAAAAGAACAAAAGTCAGAATATGCAACTGTTTCAGCACGGGAAATTTTAGGGACGGATAGCTCGGACAAGCATTTCTGGGAACATCATAATAACAAAAAAGAGGATTATATGTTACTGGCTTCTAAACTACCAGAAGTACAGAAAAAACTAAAGGAGGGTATGAAATGGGAAGATATAAAGAAAAATCCGGAACTCAGTGACTGCGTAGAGGCTTATTATAATCCGGAAAAAATGATAAAGGTAGAATTAACGGAAAGGGGATATGAATTTCAAGATGATGGACGTCATAGAGTTGCGGCGGCCAGAGAACTTGGGTATGAAATTCCGGTAAATGTTATAGACAGACGTGGAAATCAGACACAAAGTGCATTTTCGCAAAGTAAAGTTAATGCTGAAGACAAAAAAAGCGGATTTTTCTCGAAAATATTAAAAAAAAGAGAGAAAGAAAAGGTAATAGAGCAGCAGCCCATAGAACCGGTTAATCAAATTCTACAGATAAATGAAAAAGCAGAATTGAATGAAGAATGTTTAGATGCTGTACCGGAATTCAGGCGCAAAGAAATTTATCAACTGTTCAAAAATTCGCCGCAGGAAGTGAAAATGCTTTTGAAAAATCATGCAGATGATTTGCAGGTTGGAGATACGACAGATGATAACGTTTCTTGCTATGATATGAAAAGAAAAAAAATTTATATGGAAGAAATTCTGGATAATGAAGAATATGCGGAAGTGTTCAGTCACGAGTATGGTCATATGGCAGATGATTTCTTGGGAAATGTTTCCGGCAGTACAGAATTCAGAGAAGCTTTTCAGAAGGATTTAAAAATGTATGATAGAGAAGAGGAAACGGGAAATCAACGATTTAAAACTATGATTCAACAAGCCGTTTCTACAGAAGCTGCTTACGATAGGATGCTTTCAGATAATTTGTCAGCTGCATTTTTAAACGATAGAGGAGTTATCGATACATTTAATAATGCGGGTATTGCCTATTATGGACATCGCGACGAATATTGGACGAGAAGTGGAAATAGAGAAGCAGAAATGTTTGCAAATTGTTTTAGTATTTATAGTTCTGGTACAACGGAATCTTGTTCATTTATGAATCAATATTTCCCTAATACTTGGAACACGATGATTCGTAGCTTAAAGAGAGGAGTAAAATAAGATGAAATCAATAGAATTTGGAAAGCTTTGTCAGCCGATAAATTTGAAATACAGAGAATTGTTTGGATATGTTCCTTGTCCGGCAGATTATCTGTGTAATCAGGAAGAATACCTGGAGGCATTAAAAAAGTCGGTAAAAGAGAGAAAAGAGTTAAAAGAATATATAAAACAAAGAGAGCATTCTATGGAAGATTTAAACAAAAGATATTGATGAGGGAGTGGAAAAGAGAATGGGATTATTTAGGAAAAATCCAAACGAAGAAGCATATATAGGTGGTAAAAAGCACTGGACAGATGTGATTAAAAATTCTGCAAGTGGAGAACTGTTGATTTGGAGACAGCCGGAGGAAGATTTTAATACGAATTCTACATTGGTTGTTATGCCGGGAGAGAAAGCAGTTTTTGTCAAGGACGGAGTGGTAGAACAGGTTTTTGAGAAAGGAACGTATAAACTTTCAACAGAAAACTATCCTTTTATCAGCAGGCTTCGAAATGCGCTTTCCGGAGGTATCAGTACTTTCCACTGTGTCGTTTATTTTGTCAGAGATGCAGAGAGCAGAGAAATTTTATGGGGGACAGACAGTCCAATCAGCGTACGCGATAAGGTTTTTAATATTGTAACGGATGTACGGGTACGGGGGGCTTATAAACTCAAAATAGAAAATCCTGCTTTGTTTTTGGAAAAGCAAGTTGGAAATAATGTATTTTTTCAAGAACAGGAAGAAATAAATCTGTACTTTGAAAATATTTTGCGAGGTAAAATAAAATCTGCAGTTGCAAAATTTTTAAATGGACTTCAGCAGGATTTAATTGGTATTGATGCTTATTTAGATGAACTTTCAGAACAAATTACTCCGTACATAGAAGCAATTTTGGCTGAATATGGTCTGAAATGTACAGCCTTTGTACTTTCAGGAATGGATGTAGACAAGAGTAAATATGATGCAATTGATGTTTCGCAGATTTCTGCAATCGAAAAAATAAATCAGGCTCGTGGTGATAAGGCTGTTATGGACGTGTTAGGAAATGACTGGGGACGACAAAAAGCAGCAGATATTTTGGGGAATCTGTCTAATAATCCAGGCGCAGGTGGATTGGCAGCAGCTGGTGCAGGTATGGGTATGGGCATGGCAGCCGGAGGTGTGTTTAACAGTATGGCTCAGGAAATGTTTACACCTATGAAAAATCAGACACAGCAACAGCCGATTCATCAGACACCAAGCGGAAGATTTACACAAAAAAATACAGGAATATCACAGGGAATAAAATGTGTAAATTGTGGCAGTGAATGTGCTTCAGGAGCAAAATTTTGCAGCAACTGTGGTGCCCCTTTGAATCAAAAGGTATTTTGCGCAAATTGTGGAACTGAACTGGAACCAGGTATGAAATTCTGCAGCAATTGTGGCGAAAAGAGGAAAATTTGATATGAAAAGAAAAAATACCATGTGGTCGATTCTATATTTGATTTTTTTGGTCGTATTTAATCTTATTTTTTATACCCTTGGCGGAATCAATCGTCCGGCATCTGTTTGGATTTCTTACTTTTTTATTCACTTTGCGTATTTGTTTCTGCTGGCTACTCCGTTTTTTGTAAGAAAAGGGAGAGAAACGGGAACTTTTAGTGCTGTGTTAGGGTGGATTTCTGCGACTTATTTTGGGATAGAACTGGTTGTTGGTATCCTTTTTATTCTTATAGCTCCCAAAGGGATAAAAGGAGCATTGATTGTACAGGTGCTTATTTTGGCAGTGTATCTGTTTGTTTTGATATCCAATATGATTGCAAATGAACAGACCGAAACGGCTATAGAGCGTCATAGTAAGGACCTTTGTTATGTAAAAACAGCTTCTGTAAGAATGAGGAGCATTATGGAGAAAGTCGGAGACAGGGTTTTATTGAAAAAAATAGAAAAGGTATATGATGTCCTTCGATGCAGTCCGGTAAAATCTTCATCTGCTGCAAAAGAAATAGAGCAGCGAGTGTTTAAAGAATTAGATTCTCTGGAACGGGCGGTATCTATGGGAGATGAAGAGGGAATTAACACCAGTGCAGAGACGTTGTATGCTCTGGCCGTGGAAAGAAATTATCGGCTTATTTAAAAAAACGAAAGAAAAAGGGAGGAATATAAAACGATGAAGTGTCCATTATGCGGAAAAGAATATGAAGGAATAAAAATATGTCCTTCTTGTAATCTTCCATTAATTGATACGGAGACAAAACAGGCTGTTTCCTTACAACCGGAAAAAAAACATAAAAAGAAAAATCGGATGAAAGAGAATTCAGACAAAAACATTCAACCAGTTTTGGATCCTACCAGAATGTTTGAGGAATACGGGAAAGAAAGTAAGGCAGAAGAAACCGAAACGAAAATTGAGGCGGAAAAGCCGGAAGAGGGACAGATTCCTGACGTTCAAATTGAGGCAGAGAAAGAACAGGAAAAGGAAGATGTATATGGAAACAGTTTCGGAGATATTAACAGAAACTTTCAAGAACCTGCAAAAGAAAATTCTTCCTCAAATAAAGTTACCATTTCTTTCAATCCATTTTTAGTTGCAGGAGGCGCAGTGCTTCTCTTACTTCTGGTAGCCCTTATATTTATTGTAAAATCCTGTGGGAAAAATGATTCGGATTCTGTAGAACCGCAGTCTGATGTATATGTGGAAAGTTATCCTGAGCCAGAAGAGCCAATAGGGCAGACAGAAGAGAAAACGGAAGAGGTTGTTGATATGTCAGAAGTGGATTTGGATGCATATAATGCTTCTTATGTTCAGATAGAAGGCTGCCTGTTAGAAGAGGAAGGGAGCAGCAAGTTTACATTTGAAACTCCTTTGAATATTTATCTGGAAGACCGAGATGCTGGAAAAGCAGTTGTAGTAAGGAATATAGATGGTGTAAAGGTAGAAGATACCCATATTTTTGAGGGCGGTGATTATACAAATAGAAAAATGTTGTTGGAATGTAGAATTTGGAGAGAAAACGGTGAAGTTCAATTGTATCCGGAAACGATTATTCAAATAGAGCCCATGAAAGATGATGTGGGAATTCATGAGTATGGCTTTGTGATAGAAGACTGTACCTGGGAAGAGGCATGTCAAAAAAGTATGGATGCTGGAGGATATCTGGTGCGAATTAATTCAGAGGAAGAATATGAACATATTAAGAATTTGCTGAATGCAGGTGGCTATACCGATATTCATTTTTATCTGGGAGGAAAACGGACAGCGTCAGATACGACATATTATTGGGTGAATCAGGAAAATCAATTTATAGAATCCGGTTTGAATACAAGTGATTCCTGGGCACAGCTTTACTGGTACAATGGAGAGCCCAGTTTCGTAGATGTGGGTTCTGAGGCTACAGGTACCATTGAAGAAGATGTGATGAATTTATTCTGCGTATCCGGAAGCTGGTACTTGAATGACTCCTCAGCAAATCTGGCTGGAATGTATCCGGATTTGTTAAGTGGAAAAGTGGGGTACATTGTTGAATATGAATAAGAAAAAAATTTTAGTCCTTTTTGTATTACTGCTGGGGAGCTGTGTAATTTGGCGGTCGTGGAGCCTGTATCATACAGAAAAAGAGAAAAAGCAAGCATCTGAAAGAAAAATAGAAGCAGAAAAAGATTCAAAACCAGTTACTTCGAAGTCTGAAAAAGAGGAACCCGTAAAAAGAGAACCAACAAAAGAGGAATTGCTGGAACAGGAAGTGGAAGCAAAAATTCGTAATATGTCTGCAGAAGAAAAGGTAGCGCAGCTTTTTATGATTACGCCGGAAGCACTGACCGGAGTAGGACAGGTTGTGGCAGCAGGAGAAAGTACGAAAGCAGCACTGGAAGCTTGTCCAGTTGGAGGGATTATTTATTTTGCTCAAAATTTTGAATCACCGCAGCAGGTGAAGCAGATGACTGCAAATGTTCAACAATATTCCAGAAATCGGATTGGACTTCCATTGTTTTTGTCCGTGGATGAAGAAGGAGGAACCGTCACAAGGTTTGGAAGAAATCCGGCCTTTCAATTCGATGCTTCTGTCAATATGCGTGAATTGGGAAGAACCGGAGATACTCAGGCAGCTTACAATTTGGGAACAAAGCTTGGAACATTTCTTTCTGATTTAGGATTTAATATGGATAATGCTCCAGTTGCAGACGTTTTGAGCAATCCACAAAATACAGTGATTGGAAATCGTTCTTTTGGTTCGGACTGTCATATGGTGTCCGATATGGCTCTGGCAGAACTGAAAGGAATGAAAGATACGGGAGTGATTGGAGTATTGAAGCATTATCCGGGACATGGAGCAACGACTGCAGATACGCATACAGGATATGCCAGTACAGACGCCACTTTGGAGGAGATGAAAGGAAATGAATTAGTTCCTTTTATAGAGGGGATTCGTTCCGGTGCGGAAGTAATTATGGTGGCTCACATTTCCTGCCCGGGAATTACCGGTGATACGGTTCCTGCATCCTTATCAAAGAAGATGATAACAGATATTTTGAGAACTGATTTGGGGTATCAGGGACTTGTTATAACAGATGCACTGAATATGGGAGCTATTGCACAGGAGTATACTTCCGGGGAGGCTGCTGTTTTAGCTATAAATGCAGGTGCGGATATGTTACTGATGCCAGTGGACTTCCATGAGGCTTATGAAGCGGTTCTTTCTACTATGCAAAGTGGAGAAATTTCGGAAAGCCGGATTGAGGAATCTTTAAAAAGGATTCTTTCTTTAAAACTTTGTATGGATGCTGGTTGAAATACAATGAAAAGTATCTCTGAAGACAGAAAACAATGGGCAGAAAAGGGGGACGGAAACAGCCGGAAAAGGGCTTTAACCGTTCCCCTTTCTTTTTCTTCGTGTTTGTGGTATGCTGAGAAAAACAGAGGGTTGTTTCATTTTGGACAGCCCCGATACAGGAGGTCTTATGAAGAAACGAAATGCAGCAGTGTATGCCGGTGTGGCGCTGACGGCCGTGTTGGTGCTGGGAGGCGCTTTTGGGATTAAAAAAGCTTTTTCTGAAAAGGAAGATAAAACGAAGAAAGAGAGCCGGGAACAGAACAGTGAAGAGGCCATGAAAGCAGTCTATCTGGAAAATCAGCAGGGCGATTTTATGTTTGTAGACTTGACAAATGAAACACCGTTTTTGGGAATTCTTCCAGAGGACGGAGTGTATAGCCAGAAGGAAGAAAAAATTTCCGGGGAAGATCTGAACAGCGGAGATGTGGTGCTTGTATGGGGCAGCGGAGTAATGGCTCAGTCTTATCCGGCGCAGTATAACGGAATTACGAAGATACAGGTAGAGGAAAAAGGAAATCAGAAGTATGTGGAGTCTTATAGCCACTATATGGAGGAATTTTTCCCGGCAGCAGATTTCAGCCAGATTCCTATGCTGGACGTTTCCTATAAACAGCCGGAGGCCATTGTAACGGCGGCTGTTTCCGATATGGGTGCGTATACCTGGACTTATGAAAAGGAAAACGGAGAAAAAGAAACCATAGCAACAGACACCGCCCATATTTTGCAAAGGGACAATATGACGGAGATTTCCCTGGAAAATGGTACAGAAATGGAACTGCTTTTCAGTCTGGCGCCGCAGAAAACAGAAGTCCTTCGATGGTCAATGGAAGAGTGGGAAAAAGCCAGACAGGAGAAAGATACGGCTGAAATTCCAGATGGAGAAACCGTACAGGTAACGGAAAATCAGGCGGGAAATCCGGTGATATCCTGTGATGCGGGGTATGTGTATCAGGTAAAGGGATACTGGGAAAACGGAGAGGCAGAATACGGATTTTATACGAAGGAAATGGGACAATAAAGGGAGGTTTTTCAATGCGTTTAGAGGAAACTTTACTACAGACAGCAAAGGAACTGGGGTTTGATAATTATCAGGTAATCGATACAGCGGCGCTTCATTTTGACGAGCGTTTCAGAATGTATTGTGAAACGAATTACTGTGGAAATTATGACAACAATTATTCCTGTCCTCCGGCTTGCGGAGAAGCAAAAGAGTTGGGGGATAAGGCGAGGGCGTTTGAGCGGGCTCTGGTTCTACAGACTATTACACCGGTGAAAGATATCACGAATGACAGTGAAACAAAGGAAATTAAACGCCGACATAACCAGATGACCTGGAGTCTGATTGAGAGTGTGGCCGGGGAAGTGGGGGAATATCTTCCGGCTATGGCAGGTCCCTGTCAGATTTGTTCTCCCTGTGCAAAGGAACTGGGAAAAGACTGTCCTTTTCCTCAAAAGAGAGCATCCTGTCTTTCTGCCTTTTGTGTCAAGGTAGACGCACTGGCGGAATACTGCAAAATTCCTTATTACTGTGAGGGTGAGGTGGCCTTTTTCAGTATTCTGTTTTTTCAGCAGAAATAGCGGGACATGCGAAATAAGAGAGGACAAAAACACAAAACAGGTGTATACTATACATAGAAAAGAATACAACAGGAGAAAATGAAATGGACAATGTAAACAAAGAACTGATTCAGAAAATACAGACCAGCCAGGAGGTGTTTACCATTCTTTCCAGAGCCACAAGACAACCGTTTGTTATCTGTGACCCGGAAAGTTTCAATGACCAGGTATGGATTTTTGAGAATAAGGAAGATTTGGAGGAAGCGGCAAAACCTCTGGCAGAAAACAAAAATCCCATCGCAGCCATTAAGGTAGAAAATAAGAGCTTTCTCAGCTTTTATACAGCCCTGTATACGCTGGGTGTCAATAGTATTGTCTACCATGAAAAAGAGAAAAAGACAGAATTAGATTTGGAGGATATCGTAAAAAAACCGGATTTTTCAGCTCTTCCGGAAGAGAAACGACCGCTTTTAAATCCTCAGCTACAGCTTTCCGGAATTTACTTTATGCAGGAATTCCGAAGAGGCGGAGACGTCAAGGAAAAGGCAAATCTGCCGGAACTGGAAGAAGAGGTTGCCGCAAACCTTGCCAAAAGCAAGTATCTTGTAGCAGTGGAAAAGCAGGGCGAAGAGGAGGCAGATAAAAAGGTTCAGGTTCCCTATGTGAAGAACCAGAACGGAGATATTTTCCAGCCTGTTTTTACGGATGCCGAGGAATTCAGAAAGTTTAATAAAGAAAAGAAATTTCAGGCACTTTTAGTAACCTTTGAAAATCTGGAAAAGGTACTGATTCCTGTAGCCAAAGGTGCAGTGGTCAATCCCCAGGGATTTAATCTGATTGTGCCAAAGGAAAAAATAGGGGCTATCAGACAGCGATTCGGCCTGTAGATTCTGAAACCAGGTTCGGGAAAGGAGATGTTGTCATGAAGATTGACATGCATTGCCATACAAAGGAGGGCTCCATAGACGGAAAAGTACCCATTGAGGAATATATTCGGCTGCTGAAAAATCAGGGATTCGGGGGAATGCTGGTAACAGACCACGATTCTTACGGCGGCTACCGGTACTGGAAAAAGCATATCAAAGGACAGAAATATCAGGACTTTGTAGTTTTAAAGGGCATTGAATACGACACCCTGGACGCAGGGCATATTCTGGTCATTATGCCGGAGAATATTAAGCTGCGTCTTTTGGAACTGAGAGGTATTCCGGTACAGATGCTGATTCCCATTGTACACAACTACGGAGGCATTTTAGGTCCGGCTCATCCCTGTGGGGAGAAGTTTATGAGCTTTATGAATGCCAAGGCATATAAGCGCAATCCTGACATTTTAAAGGAATTTGATTTCATGGAAACCTTCAATGCCTGTGAACCCCAGGAGGTCAATGACAAGGCAAAGGAAATTGCAGAGAAATATGATTTGCCGGGAACCGGGGGCAGTGATGCCCATAAGGCAGACTGTGTAGGTATGGCCTATACGGAAGTGCCGGACGACATTACCTGTGAAACCGATTTGATTGCCCATATTATCAAGGGGACAAAGCTGGAATGCGGCGGAACCATTTACACCAATACCACCAAGGAAAAGATTGGGAAGGCCAAGGCGGTTCTGTCCCATTCCTTCTGGGTATACAATAAAATCGGAGGCTGGAGCAAGGCCTTTAAGCGCAACAGTAAACTGAAAAAGGGATTTGTGGAAAGAGTAGATGTAAAAAAGGAAGAAAAGAATGAGTAAAAAAATAATTCATGCAGCACTTTTAGGTTTGGGAACTGTGGGAACCGGAGTTTATAAGGTTCTGAAAAGCCAGGAAGAGGAAATGGAACAGAAAATCGGCGCGGCAGTTGCCATTAAAAAGATTCTGGTAAGAAATCTGAAAAAAGCAGCGGCAAAACTGCAGGAGCCGGAACTGCTGACAGACAGCTGGCAGGAAATTCTGGAGGATGAATCCATTGACATTATCATTGAAGTAATGGGTGGTATCCATCCGGCAAAGGAATACATTACAGCCGCTCTTCGTGCGGGAAAACATGTGGTGACAGCCAATAAAGATTTAGTGGCCTCTTTTGGAGGAGAACTTTTGGACTGTGCTGCGGAGCACCACTGCGATTTCCTGTTTGAGGCATCTGTGGCGGGCGGCATTCCCATCATTCGTCCTTTGAAGCAGTGTTTGGCGGGAAATCATATTTCCGAGGTTGTGGGAATCGTCAATGGAACAACCAATTTTATTCTCACTAAAATGACCCAGGAACATATGGAGTTTGCTGATGCCTTGGCTCTGGCTACCAGACTGGGCTATGCTGAGGCTGACCCCACAGCAGATATTCAGGGTTATGACGCAGGGCGGAAAGTGGCTATTATGGCATCCATTGCCTTTAATTCCAGAGTAACCTTTGAAGATGTTTCTACAGAGGGCATTACCCATATTTCTTCCAAGGATATCCGGTATGCAAAAGAACTGGGTTGTGTGATTAAGCTGCTTGGTGTGGCAAAAAATGCAGAGAACGGAATCGAGGTTAAGGTACAGCCCATGCTGGTGCCGGAAGGCCATCCGCTGGCTTCTGTAAACGATTCCTTTAATGCGGTTTTTGTCCATGGAGATGCGGTGGACGACGCTATGTTTTACGGAAGAGGGGCAGGAGAACTGCCGACGGCCAGTGCCATTGTGGGAGATGTCTTTGACATTGTAAGAAATATTCTGTTTCAGTGTACAGGCAGAATCAGCTGCACCTGCTATAAAGAGCTGCCAATTAAGAAACAGGAAGAGACAGAGAGCCGGTTTTTCCTAAGGCTGCATGTAGATGATAAGCCGGGGGTTCTGGCGGGCATTGCCAGCGTACTGGGAAATTATAAGGTAAGTATTGCACAGATGATTCAGAAACACAGAAAAGAGGATTTCGCAGAAATCGTTGTCGTAACCTCAGAGGTCAGAGAAGGAAACTTCCATGACGCTATGCTGATTATTGAGGGCATGGAGGCTGTACATAAGATTTCCTCCGTTATCCGGGTATATGGAGAGCAGGAATGACAGAAAAACTATATTATCAGGACAGTTATCTGTCCGAATTTGAGGCAAAAGTATTATCCTGCGCCCAAAAGGGAAACAAATATGAGGTAGTTCTTTCGGGAACTGCCTTTTTTCCTGAGGGCGGAGGACAGACAGCAGACACGGGAATCCTTTCAGAGGGAGAGAAGACCGTGCAGGTTTTAGACGTACAGGAAAAAGAGGGAATTCTCGTACACGAAACAGACGGGCCGCTGACAGAGGGGGCATGGATAAAGGGAAAACTAAATTTTCAGGAACGGTTTATCAAAATGCAGGAGCATACCGGAGAGCACATTGTATCCGGAATTGTATACAAACGTTTCGGATACCAGAATGTGGGATTTCATCTGGGAAAAGAAGAAGTCACTATGGATTACAATGGCCCTTTGACGGAAGAGGAGCTGCGGGAAATTGAGTATGAGGCTAATCGGGCCGTGGCAGAGGATGTTCCCATTGTGGTGCTGGAACCTTCCAGAGAGGAACTGAAGGATATTTTTTACCGCAGTAAAATGGAGATAGAAGGTCAGGTGCGGATTGTGCAGATTCCGGGCTATGACAGCTGCGCCTGCTGTGCTCCTCATGTAAAAACCACGGGAAGCGTGGGTATGATCAAGATTACGGGTGCCATACGGTATAAAGGAGGTATGCGGCTTTCTTTGCACTGCGGTTTCCGGGCTCTTTTGGATTACCGACAGAAAGAAACCAGTGTGAAACAGATTTCCAACCGCCTTTCTGCAAAGCAGGAGGAGGTTTTTGAGGCAGTAAAAAGGATGGAGCAGGAGATTGCGGCTTTAAAGGAAAAGAACAAAAAGTTGCAGGAGAAGTTAGTGGCTGCCGCTTTAAAAGAGGAAGAAAAGAAACTGGCAGAACATGCGGGGGCCAATCTGATACTTTTTGTGGAAGATATGGACGCGGCTGCCATGCGGAACTTTGTGAATGAGGCAATGGAAAAGACGGAAGGTGTCTGCGGTGTGTTTGCCGGCACAGAGGAAAGCGGCTTTCGGTATGTACTGGGGCAGAGGGAAGGCAGTATCCACATGATTGGGAAACCGTTAAATGAAGCGTTTCACGGAAAAGGAGGCGGGAAACCGCCTATGATACAAGGCTCTTTGAAGGGAAACGAAGAGAAAATCAGAGCATTTCTGGAAGAAACAGAAGGCTGAAGCAGGAATAGTATGAAAAGCGCAGTTTGTAAATCACCCGTTTGGTGAAATGCAGGCTGCGCTTTTCTTTGTGATATATGCAGTTTCGAAAGATTTCTTAATACTATCTTAATACGAAATAAATTCAGATTAATACCTCCTTAATTTGGAAAGGAATACAATGTTACAGCAAGGAGGAAAAAAATTATGATGGATGTAATCATGATTGGAGTCCTGGCCGTGAGCTTCGGACTCGTCAAATTATTTGCAGATTTCTGCGAATCACAGGTAAAACCAAAGGACAAATAGGAGGAAGTAAGAAAATGATCGTTTTGGGAATAATAATTGCAGCCTTAGCGGGATATCTGGTATATGCATTGATTTATCCCGAAAAACTGTAATACAGAATCGAGAGGAAAAGACCAGGAGGAGAAGAAATGTTACAGATTATTTTAACACTTTCGATTTTTGTGATTCTTGTCATTCCTATGGGAAAATACATGTATCACATTACAACCGGACAAAAAACTTTTGCAGATAAAGTATTTGACCCGATAGACTCTTTTATCTATAAAATCTGCGGTATTAAAGGCACAGACATGGGCTGGAAAAAATATGCAGTAACCCTTTTACTGGCTAATGCAGTCATGATATTTGTAGGATATTTGTTTTTGCGGATTCAGAACCTGCCGTTTTTGAATCCCAATGGGATTGATTCCATGGAACCGTCTCTTTCCTTCAATACCATTATCAGTTTCATGACAAACACAAACCTGCAGCATTACGCAGGAGAAAGTGGTTTGTCCAATGCCAGTCAGATGTGTGTCATTATTTATATGATGTTTACCTCTGCAGCCACCGGCTATGCAGCGTGTATGGCTTTTTGCAGAGGACTGGCAGGAAGACAGATTGGCAACTTCTACAGAGATGTGGTGCGGATTATCACCAGAGTTTTGATTCCGCTGTCTTTCCTTGTAGGACTGTTTTTAGTCAGTCAGGGAACACCGCAGACTCTGGGCGGGAACCTTACGGTACATACAATAGAAGGAAAATTGCAGGATATCGCAGTTGGCCCGGTGGCAGCGCTGGAATCCATTAAACATTTAGGTACCAACGGCGGCGGTTTCTTCGGGGCGAACTCAACAACGCCTTTTGAGAATCCTACCATTCTTTCTGACATTACAGAGCTGATTTCCATGATGCTTCTTCCGGGAGCCTGCATTGTCACTTTTGGACATATGATTCATGATAAGAAGAAAGAAAAGGCTGCTTATGGAAAACAGGGAGCAGTGATTTTCGGAGCCATGGCGATTTTGTTTACGGTTGGTCTGGTTATCTGTTATCATGCGGAAATGGCAGGAAATCCGGTTATCGGAAATATGGGAATCGACCAGACAGCCGGCAACATGGAAGGCAAGGAGGTTCGCTTCGGTGTAGCCCAGTCTGCACTCTTTACCACGGTAACCACATCCTTTACCACCGGTACGGTCAACAATATGCATGATACCCTGACCCCTCTGGGCGGTATGGTTCCCATGCTGCATATGATGTTAAACTGTGTGTTTGGCGGAAAAGGCGTAGGTCTGATGAATATGATTATGTACGTGATTCTTGCCGTTTTTATCTGCGGTTTGATGGTAGGGCGTACACCGGAATATCTGAATAAGAAAATTGAAGGAAAAGAAATGAAGCTGGTGGCTATCTGTATTCTGATTCACCCCCTGCTGATTCTGGGATTTTCTGCACTTGCCATATCTGTACAGGCAGGTCTGGACGGCATTACCAATCCCGGCTATCATGGGCTTAGTCAGGTATTGTACGAATATGCCTCATCTGCGGCAAACAATGGTTCCGGATTTGAGGGACTGGCAGACAACAGTGTATTCTGGAATATGACTACAGGATTCGCTATGTTTTTCGGACGATACATTGCCATGGTGGCACAGCTTGCCATTGCAGGTTCCCTGCTTGCCAAGAGAAAGATGAACGAAACCATTGGTACACTGCGTACAGACAATGTGACCTTTATGCTGATTCTGGTATTTATCGTATATATTTTTGCTGCCCTGACCTTCTTCCCGGCATTGGCGCTGGGCCCCATTGCAGAGCATTTGTCTCTGTGGATGTAGAGGAAGAGAAGAGTGACAGGAACCAAAGGAGAGTAAGAAATGGCTAAAAATGAAAGGACAAAATTCATTACCAAAGATATTTTAAAATCATCAATTATCGGTTCTTTTCAGAAACTGGACCCACGTTATATGATAAAGAATCCGGTTATGTTTGTGGTGGAAATCGGCTTTGTAATTACCCTGGTGCTGACCTTTTTTCCAACCCTGTTCGGCGGTGATGCAAAGTATCAGCTTTATAACGGAATTGTAACGCTGATATTGTTTATAACCGTACTGTTCGCAAATTTTGCGGAATCTGTGGCAGAGGGAAGAGGAAAGGCACAGGCGGCTTCTCTTAAAAAGACCAAACAGGATACCAAGGCCAGACTGCTTTTGGCAAATGGTCAGGAAAAAATGATAAATGCGTCAGAACTGAAAAAAGACGATATCGTTCTGGTAAACGCAGGGGAAGTGATCCCGAATGACGGAGAAGTTATAGAAGGCGTTGCTTCTGTAGACGAATCTGCCATTACAGGAGAATCTGCTCCGGTAACCCGTGAGTCAGGAGGAGATTTCTCCTCTGTGACAGGCGGTACAACCGTAGTATCTGACTGGCTGAAAATTAAAATTGTGGCTGAGCCCGGAAAATCTTTCCTTGATAAGATGATTTCCCTGGTAGAAGGTGCAGAAAGACAGAAGACCCCTAATGAAATTGCACTGAACACGCTGCTGATTGTATTGACTTTAATCTTTTTGATTGTAGTGGTAACCTTACATCCCTTTGCAAGCTATCTGGGAGTTGAGATTCCTATTTCCTGGACCATTGCATTGATGGTATGTCTGATTCCAACCACCATTGGCGGACTGCTTTCTGCTATCGGTATTGCGGGTATGGACAGAGTAACCAGATTTAATGTTATCGCCATGTCCGGAAAAGCCGTAGAAGCCTGCGGTGATGTAGATACCATGATTCTGGATAAAACAGGAACCATTACTTATGGAAACAGACTGGCAGCAGAATTTTATCCGGTAAAGGGTGTAGAAAAGAAAGATTTGGTGGACTACAGTGTTATGAGTTCCCTCATGGATACCACACCGGAAGGAAAATCTACAGTGGATTTGGGACGGCAGATGGGCTGCGCTTTAGACGAAAGCATTTGCAGTCAGATGGAATTTGTGGAGTTTACCGCACAGTCCAAAATGAGCGGCGTGAATTTAAAAGACGGTACAATGGTGAGAAAGGGTGCTTTTGAAGCCATGAAAACCTTTGCAAGAGAACTGGGCGGAGTGATTCCCGAAGATTTGGAAGGAATTGTAACCGAAGTTTCCAACCTTGGAGGAACGCCTTTGGTGGTTTGTGTAAATAATAAGATTTTAGGTGTCATTTATCTGAAGGATACGGTAAAACCAGGTCTGGTAGAGCGTTTTGAAAGACTCCGGGAAATTGGAATCAAAACCATTATGTGTACGGGAGATAACCCTCTGACTGCAGCTACAATTGCTAAAGAAGCAGGAGTGGACGGATTTATTGCAGAGTGTAAACCCGAAGACAAAATTGACGCTATTAAGAAGGAACAGGCAGAAGGAAAGCTGGTGGCGATGACCGGAGACGGAACCAATGACGCACCGGCGCTGGCGCAGGCAGATGTAGGACTTGCCATGAATTCAGGAACGCAGGCAGCCAAAGAAGCAGCAAACATGGTTGATTTGGATTCTGACCCTACAAAGATTCTGGAAGTGGTAGAGATTGGAAAGCAGCTTCTGATTACCAGAGGTTCTCTGACCACCTTTAGTATTGCCAACGATATTGCAAAATATTTTGCCATTATTCCGGCCATGTTTACCATGGTTCTGCCTCAAATGCAGATTTTAAATATTATGCATCTGGCAACACCGGCAAGCGCGATACTGTCCGCTTTGATTTTCAATGCCCTGATTATTCCGGGGCTGATTCCCATCGCCATGAAGGGTGTAAAATACAAACCCATGAAAGCGGAAAGACTGCTGTTGAGAAATATGGGTATTTACGGTTTGGGCGGAATTGTGGTGCCTTTTGTGGGCATTAAGATTATTGACCTTTTGGTAGCTCCGCTGCTGGCATTAATTGGAATGTAGGAGGAAGACACATGAAAAAGTCTTTGAAATCAATAGGTAAGATGTTAGGATTTTGTATTGTTTTGATGGTACTTTGCTCTTTTGTCTATCCGCTGGCCCTGACTGGAGTCAGCCAGTTGACCATGAAGGACAAGGCAAACGGAAGTCTGGTAGATAAAGAAGGAAATCCGGTTTCAGACCCAGAGGACGCAGTAGGTTCTTCCCTGATTGGGCAGGATTTTACAGAAGATTATTATTTTCAGCCCCGTGTTTCTACTGTAAATTACAATACTTATATAGAGGAAGAAAAAGAAAACGGAGACTATACGGGGGTAGCTTCCGGAAGTTCAAACTATGGAAATTCCAATCCGGATTTGAAAAAGCGCATGGAAAAAGATTTGGATGAATTTTTAGAAAAACATCCGGAGGTAAAGAAGGAAGATATTCCATCAGACCTTCTGACTGCTTCCGGTTCCGGACTTGACCCGGATATTTCACCGAAAGCTGCTGAAATCCAGATTTCTGCAGTAGCCGAAAATTCCGGATTATCCGAGGAAGAGGTTTCTGAAATTGTAAAAGACAATACAGAGCATAAGTTTCTGGGTGTTTTTGGAGAAGACAGAGTGAATGTTTTGAAATGCAATCTGGCAATCGCAGATGCTATGGGGATTTTAGATGGAGAATGAAAGACCGGATTCCCAACAATTGTTGAGGAAACTGAAATATGAGGAAGAGCAAAAACAGAAGAAAACCAGGGGAAAGCTGAAAATCTTTCTGGGGTATGCGGCCGGTTCCGGCAAAACCTATACCATGCTGGAGGCAGCTCATGAAGCGCTGCGGCATGGTGTGGAGGTTGTGGCAGGTTATGTGGAGCCCCATGCCAGACCGGATACCCAGGCGCTGACAGAAGGAATTGAAATGCTGCCCCCTATGATGGTGGATTACAAGGGCGTCAAGCTGCGGGAGTTTGATGTAGACGCAGCTTTAAAGCGGAAGCCAAAGTTAATGTTGGTGGATGAATTGGCGCATACAAATGCAAAGGGGTGCCGCAACGAAAAACGATACCAGGACGTAAAGGAATTATTACGTGCTGGTATCAACGTGTATACAACTCTGAATATTCAACATCTGGAAAGTCTGAATGACCTGGTAGGAACTATTACGCAAATCGAAGTTCGGGAGAGGATTCCTGACAGGATATTTGATATGGCGGACCAGGTTGAGGTGATAGATATTGAGCCGGATGAATTGATTGAGCGAATGAAGGAAGGGAAAATCTATGGCCGGCTGCAGGCGGAGAGAGCTCTTTCTAATTTTTTTAAACGGGAAAAACTGGTGGCACTCAGAGAAATCACGCTGCGCCGGGTGGCAGACCGCGTGAATCGGATTGCGGAAGAAGAGCGAAATGCTTTGGGAAACATGGAGTATCATACCGGAGAGCATATTCTGGCCTGTGTTTCTTCTGCACCCTCCAGTGCAAAGGTGATTCGTACTGCGTCTCGTTTGGCCTATGCGTTCCATGCCCAATTTACAGTGCTGTCTGTAGAAACACCGGAGCTGAAGCAGGCAGATGAGAAGACGAAGCGTGTGTTGAACCGTCATTTGGAGCTGGCCAGAGCTCTGGGGGCGAAGATTGTCACTGTATATGGCTCGGATATTGCACAGCAGATTGCAGAATATGCCATTGTGGGAAATGTGTCCAAGGTTGTTATCGGAAAAAACAACCGCAGGAGATTCTGGGAAAAGGGTAAGGTGGAAGTGCTGGAGACGCTGATGTATCGGGCGCCTAACATCGATATTTATATTATTCCGGACGGCAGGAAGAAGAATACCGGGAAGGAACCGGCAGGAAAGGGAAGACACCGGTCAGAACATTCACACACGGTAGCAGACCTGGCGGCTATTACAGGAGTTCTGCTGCTGACAACAGCGGTGGCTTTTGGATTTCAGAAACTGGGACTTTCTGAATCTAATATTATCATGACCTATATTCTGGGTGTTTTGCTGTCTTCTTATATTGCGGATAAAAAAATTTATGCTCTGTATTCCTCGCTTTTCAGTGTTCTGACATTTAATTTCTTTTTTACAGACCCTTATCTGAGCTTTAAGGCGTATGATAAAGGGTATCCGACTACGTTTGTTATGCTGTTTGTAGTAGGATTTTTCACAGCGAGTTTGACCAGAAAATTGAAGCAGCAGAATCGGGAAAGCGCGAAAAAGCAGTATCGAACTGAGATTCTGTTGGAAAACAGCCAGAAGCTGCGCAGATGTAAATCGAAAGCAGAGGTATGGAAGCAGGTGGCAGAGCAGGCAGGGAAACTGCTGAATCTGTCCATTCTCATTTACCCGGTGAAAAAAGACGGGCTTTTGGATTTGCCGCTTCTTTTTCCCAGAAAAGGCATGGAGCAAAGAACACTGGAAGAATTGGTGAATTTTCAGGAAAAAGCGGTGGTGCAGTGGGTGGCGGCTAATCATCACCGGGCAGGAGCCTGTACCCATACGCTTCCCGAGGCAAAGGCCATGTATCTTCCTGTACAGGACGCAGAGGAGGTCAAAGGTGTTATGGGGATTCTTTTGGAAGAACGCAGACCAGTTCAGGATTTTGAGTATGGATTGCTGATTGCCATGCTCAATGAGGCCGGAGTCAAGCTGCAGGATGCACTGCCTGAGAAGCAGATAAAATCTTCCTAGATGGGCAGGCCGTATATCCATACTCTTTTTTCGTCTGTTGACGTACCCGGAAAAATCCTTTATTATAAGCAGAGTTAAAGGATTAAATGCAGAGGAGTCTTTTCATGAATATTTTAAACATAGAAAATATCAGCAAAATTTACGGAGAAAAAGTGATTTTTGACCATGCGTCCTTTGGTATTCAAGAAGGGGACAAAATCGGTATTATTGGTATAAATGGTACGGGAAAAACCACGCTTTTGAAAATGGCAGCCGGATTGGAAGAACCGGATGAGGGACAGATTATTAAGCAGAATAATCTGCGGATTGCCTATCTGCCGCAAAATCCCCAATTTCCGGAAAATGCCACGATTTTGTCTTATATCCAGGACAGTGAGCAGCAGTGGAAAATAGAGAGCAATTTGAATAAGCTGGGGATTCTGGAGTATGATACGCCGATAGAATATCTTTCCGGAGGACAGCGGCGCAAGGTAGCTCTGGCTAAAGTACTGGCTTTGGATTTTGATATGTTGCTGCTGGACGAGCCTACCAATCATTTGGATGCGGAGATGATTGCCTGGCTGGAAGAATATCTGCGGGAATTTCGGGGAACCGTCCTTATGGTTACCCATGACCGTTATTTTTTAGACCGGGTGACAAACCGGATTCTGGAAATCAGTCATGGACAGATGTACAGCTATCCTGCGAATTACTCCCAGTTTCTGGAAATGAAAGCGGAGAGAGAAGAAATGGAACTGGCCTCTGAGAGAAAACGGCAGAGTGTGCTGCGCATGGAACTGGAATGGGCCAAGAGAGGCTGTCGGGCCAGAAGTACCAAGCAAAGATCCCGATTGGAACGTCTGGAAGCGTTAAAAAATCAGAGTGCCCCGGTGAAGGACCAGACTGTGGAACTGGATTCCGTGGAAACCAGAATGGGAAAAAAGACCATCGAGCTGCATCAGGTGAGCAAAGGCTTTGGAAGTCTGAAAATTGCAGACGATTTTGAATATATCTTTCTGAAGAATCAGAAGGTGGGAATTATCGGGCCAAACGGCTGTGGAAAATCCACGTTTATGAAGATGCTGGCAGGTTTGGTGAAACCGGACAGCGGAACCATTGAAATTGGGGAAACAATTCGCATGGGATATTTTGCTCAGGAAGAGCAGCATATGGACGAAAAGCAGAGAGTGATTGATTATGTCAAAGATATCGGGGAGTATATCACTACAAGAGAAGGCAGAATCAGCGCCTCCCAGATGCTGGAGCGTTTTCTGTTTACACCGGATATGCAGTACGCCCCCATTGGTAAACTTTCAGGGGGAGAGAAGCGGCGGCTGTACCTGTTGGGTATCTTATGCGAAAATATCAATGTGCTTTTACTGGACGAGGCCGGGAATAATCTGGATATTCCTACCATGACGATTCTGGAAGATTATCTGAACTCTTTTCAGGGCATTGTGATTACCGTATCCCATGACCGCTATTTTCTGGATAATGTGGTGGACCGGATTCTGGAGTTTGACGGAAATGGACACATCTGTCAGTATGAGGGCGGTTATACGGATTACCTGAGTGCAAAAGGGCAAAGTGGACAGGCGCAGAGTGGTTCACCAGAGAAAAGGGCGGAGAACACAGAAAAGAAAGCGAACAAAGACTGGAAACAGAACCGAAGTACAAAGCTGAAATTCACCTATAAAGAGCAGAGGGAATTTGAGACCATTGATGAGGACATTACAGCGCTGGAAGAAAAAATTGCTCATTTGGATGAGGAAATTATGAAAAACGCCACCAATTCCGGGAAACTCAATGAACTGACACAGGAAAAGGAAGCGGCTGAAGAGCAGTTGGAAGAAAAAATGGACCGCTGGGTGTATTTAACTGATTTGGCGGAAAAAATAGCGGCGCAGTAAGAAACTGCGCCGCTCTGTGCGTTCTACAGGAATCTGCGAAGCGGAAGAATCACTACGCGCAAAACACCATAAAAAACTTTCTTTCCGGTGGTCATTTCTTTCGCTTTATAGTTTTCTCCATACTGATATTCTCCGTTTTCCTGCATGATTTTACTGTAAGTTTTGTCTGTTTCCACTTCTTTGCGTATCATGGAGTTCAGTGCCGGAGCATCCACGGCAAGCATAAGTTCCGTATCCTGGTAAGTGCTGCGCATATCCAGATTATAAGAGCCCAGAATGCTCATACGGTCATCCAGCAGGACAGCCTTGGTATGGCAGGAATGTTTTCCCATAAATTCATAGACCTTTACGCCGGTTTTTCGGATATTTTTCTGCTGATTGAGATAATCCGTACAGCCCCAGGGATTGGCACCGCTGGCTACGTCATTGGTAATGATTTCCACCGAAATATTTTTCTCCTGCAGAGAAGCCAGATCCTGATACATTTCTTTGCCGCAGATAATATACGGGGTGTAAATGGTTACCTCTTCCGCTTCGGACATAAGTTGGTGCAGAGCATACCACATCCAGGGCTCTTTGTTTTCCGATTCCAGAGGATTGCATAAAAGAGAAATCTTGTTAGTCTCAAAAGTTTTTCCTTCATAATTCCAGGGTTCATAAACCTGGGGATACAGTTCCTGCAGGCGGCTGAAACGTTCCTTCAACTGTGCCGCAGCATCAGAGACCTTTTTCGTTTCTTTTTTGCACACAAAATCTTTGCTGTCTGAGAGTCCCCAGATGTTTTCAAAATAAGTTTTTACTTGAAAGAGAGAAGCGTCCGGATTGCTTTCCGTCTCATATACAAACAGTTCCCGGTCAATATTTTTGGAAGAAGAATAGTCCCCCAAAAAGAGATTCATGGTGTTTCTTCCGCCCAGAAGATACATCTGCTCATCAACAATTACATATTTGTCATGAAGCCGTGCCTGCATATCCCAGGGTTTTAAAAGGTTAATGGGATTGTATACTTTTACCTGAATATTTTCATGGGCTGCCAAAGCCTGGAACCATTCAGGGCTTTGCAGTTTCATGTCCAGAAGTCCGCTGAAACCGTCCACAATGACCCGTACCTTTACGCCGCGTTCAGCCGCATGGTACAGAGCTGCCATTACATCTTTTCCTGCCTTGTCGGCATTAAAATCAAAGGTGGAAAGAATGATTTCTTTTTGGGCGCTGTTTATCATGTGCAGGCGGTATAAGAGGGCGTCTGTGTTGTCAGGGATATAGGCGGCCCGTTCCGTCCCCACCGAAGAACTGTAAAATTCTCTCTCCGCAAACTGTTTTTTGAAAGATGCCGACACTTTTTTGTGAGGAATATAAGGTACCGTCAGAGCCCCTATATACAGAAGCAGAAACAACAGCAGTCCATGTCTTTTCAGAATTCGTTTCACGGAAAAACCGGAAATCTTATGCATGAGGAAAGCCTCCCTTTCTCTTTGGTGTCAAATTAGTCGCTTACAGGCGCAAGCAGAACTTTTCCGGTACCCCGGTATACATTTACCAGTCCTTCGCCGGAGGCCGCAGAGCCAATAAGGGATTTTCCGGAACGTTCTACCGTAAAGTCCAGACTTCCACTCCATGCAATGGCCATATTGCCGTCCACCTTCAGTACATCGTCCTGCAGGGTAATTTCTACCAGTTCTTCTTTCGGGCAGACTGATTCCAGGCAAACCACTCCGTTTCCGGAAAGTCCCAGGTTAAACAGGCCTTCATTTCCGGCTACTGCGGAGGAAAAGTTGGAACGCATAACCGCCTTCTGGCGAATAGAAGAGTCACAGGCCAGGAACAGGCCGTCATCCAGCACCACAGAACCGTTCCAGTCCTCCAGATTTAAAAGCAGCAGATGCTTGTAGGTAGGCTCTAATACCATGACGCCGTCTCCGGTGTATTCCGGTTTGATAGCAGATTCTCCGGTGACTTTTCCCCGGACAGCTTTGCCAAAGAAGTCACCGACGCCCTTAATTCCCGTGACCGCTTTGACATTTCCAACCATCCACTGCATAGCGCCTGACTGGACGGTAACCCGGGCTTTGCTTAAATCGCAGACAACCTGTCTTTTGCGTACATTCATGGCATTGCAAAAATAAGCAGCCGCTGCGTTGTTTGGCATAACGCTCAAATCCCTCAGATATTCGATAACCGTAAAAGGTCCGGCGCTGTCCAGAACGCGAATATCATCGTTGTTTGTAAAATTAGAAATTTGAAACATAAAAACACCCCTTTCGAATAAAAAATATAGTGTCTATTTTCTGGATATAAAATCCGGAAGACCGTCAGAACCCAGTGGGATTTCTACTGCGCCCTGAATCAACGGAAGGGCATAGGCGAAGAAATCTTCTGTGACATCAGAACCATCTTGGGAAATCCATTCCAAAGGCACAGTTTTTTCTTTGTTGCAGATTTCGTTTACATCTTCCAGCCCCAGCGTCATACGATAAGGAAGATTGGAGGTACGCACATAGGAAACCATTTTTCCTGTTTCACCTTTTAAGGCAGCTTTTACGCCAAAGGCACCGGCCAGAACAGCTTCTTTCTGGTCTGTAGCGGACATCATGGAAGCGGAGCAGCGCTGGCTTACGTTTAATTCGACGGAGCGGGCTTTCACGTTTAAGCGGTTTCTTACCAGGTTTTCCAGGTATTTGCCGCAGCCGGCCAGCATTTTGTGACCGAAAGAGTCTGTGCCTACGCTGTTGTCGTATTCACAGATAAAAGTGCCGTCTTTGTCATGAATACCTTCTGATACACAGACAACTACGTTGGGGTTCTTCTCAAAAGCTGCTTCTATTTTTGCAAGAAAAGCTTCCTGGTCAAAAGCAGTTTCCGGAAGATAGATAAGAAGGGGATTGTCGTTTGCATGTTTTCTGGCCAGTGCCCCTGCTGCGGTAAGCCAGCCGGCGTGGCGTCCCATAATTTCAATAATAGTGACAGATTTTGTCTCGTAGACGTTGGCATCTACGGTGATTTCCCGTACGGTAGATGCTACATAACGTGCCGCGCTTCCGAAGCCCGGTGTATGGTCTGTCAGCACCAGGTCGTTGTCTATGGTTTTCGGTTCCCCGATGACGCGGATGTTGCTGCCTGTCTTTGCTGCATACCGGGACAGTTTGCTCACCGTATCCATGGAGTCATTGCCGCCGATATAGAAAAAATACCCAATCTCAAGCTCTTCAAATTTCCGGAAGAGGAGAGGGTATACCGGGTCATTTAAATCTTCGGGAAGTTTGTAGCGGCAGGAACCGAGATAAGCTCCGGGTGTGGTTTTCAGTTTTTCCAGTTCATCGGCGCCAAAGGCCTCTTTGAAATCCAGAAAACGACCTGCCAGAAAACCTTCGATGCCGTTTAACATTCCGTAAACACGTCCGATGGATTCCTGCCGCATGGCTTCTGATACCACGCCGTAAAGGCTGCTGTTAATGACTGCGGTAGGTCCGCCGGACTGTCCTACAATTAAATTTTTTCTGTTCATATATAAAATCCTTTCCTGTGTTTTCTTATTTACAAATTTTATACTTTGGTGCTTTTTCATTATAGCATGGAATCTATGAAATTGCATTAAGAAATGCTTGCCTGAAAAGGAAAATGTGTTATAATGGTTTCAGCACATTAAATAAATGGAGGTCATGAATTATGTTAGTATCAGCAGCAGAAATGTTGAAAAAAGCAAAAGCAGGACACTACGCAGTAGGACAGTTTAACATCAACAACATGGAGTGGACAAAAGCAGCTCTTTTAACAGCAGAAGAATGTAAATCCCCAATCATCTTAGGTGTTTCCGAAGGTGCAGGAAAATATATGTGTGGTTTTAAGACTGTAGCCGACATGGTAAAAGCCATGATGGAAGAACTGAACATCACAGTTCCGGTTGCTCTGCACTTAGACCACGGTACATATGACGGATGCTACAAATGCATCAAAGCAGGATTTTCTTCTATTATGTTCGACGGTTCTCACTACCCAATCGAAGAAAATGTAGAAAAGACAAAAGAACTGGCTGGCGTATGCAAAGGCCTCGGACTTTCTCTGGAAGCAGAAGTTGGTTCTATCGGCGGAGAAGAAGACGGTGTTGTAGGTATGGGCGAATGCGCAGACCCGAAGGAATGTAAAATGATTGCAGACCTGGGCGTAGACATGCTGGCAGCAGGAATCGGAAATATCCACGGAAAATATCCGGAAAACTGGGGCGGACTTCGCTTTGACGTTCTGGATGACATTCAGAAATTAACAGGTGAAATGCCATTAGTTCTGCACGGCGGTACAGGTATCCCGGCTGACATGATTAAAAAAGCGATTGATTTAGGCGTATCTAAAATCAATGTAAACACAGAATGCCAGTTATCTTTCGCAGAAGCTACCAGAAAATACATCGAAGCAGGCAAAGACAACGAAGGAAAAGGATATGACCCTCGTAAATTATTAAAACCTGGTTTTGACGCTATCTGTGATACAATCAAAGAGAAAATGGAACTCTTCGGTTCTGTTGGAAAAGCATTTGAATAAGAAGATAAAAACTCCAGAATAGAATATGCAGAGGTTCTGCCATTTGGGCAGAAAAGAGAAAACGGTATGGCCCGGATAGGGGGCTGTACCGTTTTTATCAGGAGAAAAATATGCAAAAGAATTTTACAAAAGGAAGTGTTTTGAAAGCACTTATGGCTTTTTCCATGCCGTATCTGCTCAGTTGTTTTTTGCAGACCTTTTACGGTATGGCAGATTTATATGTGACAGGGCAGTATAACAAAGCGGCGGCTATTTCCGCTGTTTCCATAGGCAGCCAGGTGATGCATATGCTTGCCGTGGTGGTAGTGGGGCTGGCTATGGGGACCACAGTGCTTCTGGGACAGGCTGTGGGAGAGAAGAATCAGGAAAAGGCCGGGAAAATTGTGGGAAATACGGTGGTTTTGTTTCTGGCGGTATCTGTGGTGTTTACAGGGCTTTTACTGCTTGGCACAGATCAGATTATGGAGTGGGTGGCTGTGCCGAAAGAAGCGTTGGCACAGACGAAAAGCTATCTGACCATTTGCTTCTGCGGGATTCCCTTTATTACTGCCTACAATATTTTAAGCTGTATTTTCAGAGGCATGGGGGATTCCAAAAGTCCCATGTACTTTGTGGCAGCGGCCTGCGTGCTGAATATTCTGCTGGATTTCCTTTTTATCGGAGGATTTCAGATGGCGGCGACAGGGGCGGCTCTGGGGACAGTACTTTCCCAGACGGCCAGTGTGATAATGGCATTTGCGGTCATTCGGAAGAAAAAAGAATTTGCCTTGCATCTGACAGGAAGAGATTTGAGACCGGAAAGAGAAACCCTGGGGAAAATTCTGAAAATTGGTGTGCCTGTGGCCTGCCAGGACGGATTTATCCAGATTTCTTTTATCTTAATTACGGTCATAGCAAATCAGAGAGGCGTTGTGGCAGCGGCAGGCGTGGGGATTGTGGAAAAGGTTATCAGTTTTCTTTTTCTGGTTCCCTCTGCCATGCTGTCGTCCATTTCGGCTATTGCAGCACAGAATGTAGGTGCAGGAAAACATGAGAGGGCAGAGAAAACCCTGGGATATGGGCTTTTGATTTCCGTGTCCTTTGGGATTGTGGCAGCCTTGGCCTGCAATCTGGCGCCGGAGATGATATTAGGCTTGTTCTCTAAAGAAAAAGATATTATTTTTATGGGAAGCCAGTATTTGAAGGCTTATGCACTGGACTGTGCCATTGCGGGGGTGCATTTCTGCTTCAGCGGTTATTTCTGTGCTTACGGAAAATCTACGGTTTCTTTTCTGCACAATTTGATTTCCATGGCTGCTGTGCGGGTTCCGGGGGCTTATCTGGCGGCAGTATATTTTCCGGATACCCTGTACCCTATGGGATTGGCGGCGCCGGCGGGCTCGCTTTTGTCATCGGTTATCTGTATGGCTGTGTTCTTGTATTTCAGAAAGAGGAGAATCAGACAGTCCTTGTGAAAAAGGGCATGTTTTTGCTGGTTTTTGCATAGGCTTTAAAAACGGAACAAGGACAGTCTTTTGATATGCAGGAATTTGTTCACGGACTGCAGCGGTTTGTATGGGGACCTGGAATGCTGGTGTTTTTTCTGGCAGCAGGTATCCGTTTCACCCTGCAGTCCCGTTTTTTTCAGCTTCGGAAACTGCCTTTTTGGTTAAAAAGCACACTGGGTTCTCTGAAGAAACAGGAGGAATCAGAAAGAAGAGAGGAACACTCTATTTCGCAGTTTCAGTCTTTCTGTACGGCACTGGCGGCCACTTTGGGAACGGGAAACATTACGGGAGTGGCAACAGCGCTGATGTTTGGCGGGCCGGGAGCGATTTTCTGGCTTTGGGTTTCGTCTTTTTTTGGTATGATGACCAGTTATGCGGAAAATTTTCTTGGGATAAAATACCGCTACAGAGACGAAAAGGGACGCTGGAAGGGCGGCGCCATGGTTTATATGGAACGTGGATTACAGTGCCGGCCGCTGGCTGTGGTTTTTGCTGTCTGCTGTCTGGGGGCGTCTTTTGGCATGGGGAACATGGTACAGGGAAATTCTATGGCTCAGGGGCTTTGGGAGGCTTTTCACATTCCTCCCTTTGTATCCGGATGTATCTGTATGGTGTTGGTTGCCGTGGCCCTTACCGGCGGAGTGAAGAGAATTGCGGCTTTTACGGAAAAGCTGGTTCCGCTTATGGCAGCGGCCTATCTGGGCGGAGCGCTGGTGGTGCTTTTTGTTTACCGGGAGCGGATTCCAGAGGCGTTTCGGCTTATAGTTACAGAGGCGTTCCGGGTGCAGGCGGCGGCAGGCGGGATTGCCGGATATGGCATGGGGCAGGCTGTCCGCATGGGAATTGCCAGGGGAATTTTCTCCAATGAGGCGGGGCTTGGCTCTTCTGTTCTGGCCCATGCCAATACGCAGGTATCGTCGCCCCAGGTGCAGGGGATGTGGGGGATGGCAGAGATTTTTATTGACACCATGGTAGTTTGTACGGTGACAGCGTTGGTACTTTTGGTCAGCGGTGTGTATGAACCCCAGGGATTTCTGTCCCGGATACAGACCGGCGGGCCTATCACAGACGGAACTACGCTGACAGGAATGGCTTTTGCCACAGTAATTCCCTGGGGGCGGCAGTTTTTGGCAGCAGCTACGGCACTTTTTGCTCTTGCTACCATTCTGGGCTGGTCCTGCTTTGGGGAACAGACGGCAGAGTACCTGGGGAAGGAAAAAGGAGTGGCCCTGTACCGGCTGGTTTACATTCTGGTGACCCTGCCGGGGTGCATACTGGCGCCCCAGATGATATGGGAACTATCGGATGCCTTAAATGGTATGATGGCTGTTCCAAACCTGCTGGCTCTGTTTTTTCTGGGGCGGGAAGTGCGGTATGAAAATGCGAACAAAGAAACCGGATAGAAGGAAATACTATAAAGAAACGATAAAATAAAGTGTAAGGAAAGGTTTTTCTTCGTCGTTTTATACAATGAAAAAAACAAAAAAATTCCTTTTTTTTCTAAAGAAGGGTTGTTTTTATGAATTAGTTGCGTTAAACTGAAAAAGGCAGACAAAGATAATTATCCTGAGATACTTGGAGGAAAAAAGATTGAAATTGAAAGAACTAAAGAGAGTGCTTGCCCTATCCATGGCATTTACGCTGGCGGTTCCTGCCAATGTATATGCAGCAGAGGTGCAGGTACAGACAGAGGGCAACAGCCATTTAGAAGCAGAGACCCCGGAACAGCCGGAAGCTCCACAAGAGAATCAGACGGAACAGACGCCGGAAACACCGGAAGGTGAGAATAGCGGTACAGATACAGAAACCCCGGAGCAGCCGGAAACCCCAGAGACACCGGAGACACCAGAGACTCCGGAAACCCCGGAGGTTCCGCAGCAAGAGACCCCGGAAGCATATGAGCAGAGAACGGGCTACCAGCTGCCGGAAGGTCATCATTATGTATTGGACGCAAATGGCTTTGTGATATTACTGGAAGACGGTTCTCCTAAGGTGGAGGCAGACCAGCCGGAAGTTCCGCAGCAAGAGACCCCGGAAGCATATGAGCAGAGAACAGGCTATCAGCTGCCGGAAGGTCATCACTATGTGTTGGATGCAAACGGCTTTGTGATATTATTGGAAGACGGTTCTCCTAAGGTGGAAGCAGACCAGCCGGAAGTTCCGCAGCAAGAGACCCCGGAAGCATATGAGCAGAGAACAGGCTATCAGCTGTCGGAAGGTTATCATTATGTGTTGGATGCAAACGGTTATGTGATTTTGTTGGAAAACGGTTCTCCGCAGATTGCAGCAGATGACACTTCTGCACCGTCTACCAATGAGGAACTGGTGGCGGATCAGCAGATATATGAAGTTCCCCAGCTGGTAGAGGACTTCCGCTTCTGGACCGTGGCCAGAAAATACGCTTTTGCAAAAGATAGTCTGGAAATCAAAGAGGAAATGAATCAGGAATCCCGCAGTGTGGGAACTTTGGACAAGGAAGGCGTGTGCTATATTCTCAAAGAGGAAGAAGACGGCTGGTTATATGTGGAATCCGGCAAAGTCAGAGGATTTGTAAAGGCAGACACCGTGACGACTGGCGAGGACGCGCAGAAGATTCTGGAAAAATACCAGAAGAAAGCCAAAGAAAAAGCAGAGAAAGAAAAGAAAACTTATACGGGAATTGAGGGAACAGCTCCGGTCGCAAAGGAACTGGTGCCTTATCTGGAAAACAAAGCTTTTCTGCATCTGAGAGCTACGGTAAATCAGACGGTTGTACAGAAAGATTATGCGCTGACCACAGCAAGTCTCCTTAATGTAAGAGAGGGAAAAGGCACAGACAGCCGTATTGTGGCAACGCTTACCAGAGGAAGTCTGGTGTATGTCATTGCGGACAAGGACCAGGATTGGATTTACATAGAGTCCGGAGATGTCCGGGGATTTGTAAGCCGTGAATACCTCAACATGGCAGATACGGTTAAGACAGAAGTAGAGCAGAAAGGTGAAGAGACTTACACGACAGCGGAGTCTCAGATTGAGCAGGATGAAAACCAGGCCCGCTATTATACACTGACCTCCATTAAGTCCGGTATTCCGGGGGGAGAAGTGCGAAACTCCATCGTGGAATTTGCTTCTCAGTTTATCGGAAATCCTTATGTATGGGGCGGTACCAGTCTGACAGACGGTGCAGACTGCTCCGGTTTTGTACAGAGTATTTACAAGCAGTACGGCTATGACCTGCCCAGAGTGGCAGAAGACCAGGCTCAGTATGGTACCAAAATTGCCGTAGAAGATGCGCAGCCGGGAGATTTGATTTTCTATGCTAAGGACGGATATATTTTCCATGTGGTCATGTATGCAGGAAATGGCAAGACCATTGAAGCAAAGGGAACGAACTATGGTATTGTGTCCGATGATGTAAATTCCAACTGCGCAGTATGGGCCACCAGAATTCTGGACGATACCAGAACCGTATACGGCAGCAGTGATATTGCAGAAGTCAATGCTACAGAAGATATGTACGGCGAGTTGTTAGGAAACTTTAAACTGACTTACTACTGCTCCTGCGAGATTTGCTGTGACGTGGAAACCGGTATTACCGCAACGGGCACACCGGTTGTAGAGGGACAGACAATTGCTGTAGACCCAAGTGTGATTCCATACGGAACCAAAGTCATTATTAACGGCCATGTATTTACTGCAGAGGACTGCGGCGGTGCAATTAAGGGCAACCGCATTGACGTCTATGTCAGTGACCATGACAGAGCCAATGCACTGGGCGTAAATTATGCAGATGTATATTTGATGAAATAAGCATACAGAAAAAGCAGAAGGAACTGTGTCAAAGCGGTTCCTTCTGTTTCGTTCATTGACATGACAGCAAGGCCGTTTTATAATTTAGTACAACGAATCAGAAAAAGAGAAAGGGGGGGGAATCTGTATGCAGATTTCAAGCCGTTTTACCATTGCCGTACACATATTGCTTTGTATAGATACGTTTCAGGGGAAATACAAACTCACCAGTGAATTTCTGGCATCCAGTGTGCATGTGAATCCGGTGATTATCCGAAAAATTCTGTCCCAGCTGAAAGCCGCCGGAATTGTGGAGGTGCAGAGGGGAAGCGGAGGCGCGTCGATTGTGGGAAAGCTGGAAGAAATCAGCTTTCTGGATATTTATCGTGCGGTAGAATGTGTGGAAAAAGAGGGTCTTTTTCATTTTCATGAAAGTCCCAATCCCCTGTGTCCGGTGGGAAGAAATATTCATCAGGTGCTGGATGGCAGACTTATCCAGGTACAGAATGCGTTAGAGAGAGAACTTGAAAAAATGACGCTGGCAGATGTGGTAAAAGATGCCAGAACCTGTATGGCAAAAGAAACAGAATAGAGAAAGACAGTGCCTGTCAGAGGACATGCTCCCTTTTAAGCAAATGTTGAAAAAGGAAAACAATTTGCTTGGAAGGGAATTTTTTATGGCAAAATGAAAAAAATAAGGTTGTAACTATTTACATTACAATTAAGAGGGGTTATACTGTCGTTGTAAATAAGGTTATTACAACGAATAAATGAAAAAGGAGCATAACATCATGAATGAAGTCGTAAAATTTTTACAGGAAAACCCGGTACAGTATCTTGCAACCATTGGACGTGACGGAAAGGCAAAATGCCGTCCCTTTATGTTCTGCTTTGAAAAAGAGGGGAAATTATGGTTTTGCACCAATCACACCAAGGATGTTTTTAAGGATATGAAAGAGAATCCCTATGTGGAAGTGACCGTATCCAGCCCGGATTATACCTGGATTCGATTGAACGGAAAAGCTGTTTTTGAGGATAATCGGGAGGTAAAAGAAGCCTGCATGGAGAATCCTATTGTAAAGGGACAGTACGAAACCGCAGACAATCCGATTTTTGAAGTGTTTTATTTGGCAGAAGCAAAAGCGGTTCTTGCAGATTTCTCCGGTAACCCGCCGAGAACCTATACATTTTAAGGATATTTTATAAGAGAAACGGGGGATTTTTATGACTGCACAGGAATGTTTGAAGTATATTGTGAAGGAACTGCATACTGTGGTGTTTTCCACAGTGGATGAAAAAGGCTATCCCGTCACTTGCGCCATTGATATGATGGATGGAGATGAAAGCAGTCTGTATTTTCTGACGGCCAGAGGAAAGCAGTTCTTCAGTCGCCTGAAAGCCAACAGACATATTGCGTTTACCGCCCTCCGGGGAAAAGATACCCTTTCCAGTATAGCGGTTTCCGTACAGGGAGAGGCAAAAGAACTGGGCAGCGGCAGAGTGGAAGACTTGTTTCAGAAAAATTCTTATATGTATGAAATTTATCCCACACGACAGTCGAGAGAAGCTTTGACCGTTTTTCAGATTTACAGGGGCCGGGGGGAATGGTTTGATTTGTCAAAAAAGCCCATAGAGCGCTTTGACTTTTCTTTCGGAGAAGCCAGCCGGAAGCAGGAGGGATATGTGATTACCCGGAAATGTATTCACTGCGGTGTGTGCAGTCAGACTTGTCCCCAGCAGTGCATTGACGTCGCTGCCGGGGTTATCAGGCAGCAAAATTGTCCGCACTGCGGAAACTGTTACCGCAGATGTCCGGTTAAAGCTGTAGAAAGGAGAGGACGAGGTGACACAGAGTGAAAGAAGACTTAAAAAGTGTATCCATAACAAATAGTGATACATAAAGTGTTGAATTTTCAAAATCTTCCAGTATAATTAGGGGCAGAAATCATAACAGGATATAAGTTGCGCAAGCATTCATAGAGAAACCGGTGCAAGTCCGGTACGGTCCCGCCACTGTAACAAGGAGTTTTTGCAGCGTATGCCACTGAAGGAAAACTTTGGGAAGGTGCTGTAGAAGCGGTGAGTTGAAGTCAGGAGAACTGCTTATATCTTTGGGAAGTTTCTCACGGCTGATGAGAACTCTTAAAATACGGTTAGGTATAAATAACAATATCGAATTTTATGAGTAGAGACAGTCTGTATATGCATATATCAGATTGTCTTTTTGCCGTTATAAAAACAGGAGGTGGAAGATTTTGAAAAAAGAAAACCTGGGCAGGCGGCTTTTGCAAATCGTAATTGTGCTTTTTGGAATCAGCTTTTTTACCTTTGGCCTGACCTATTTGTCCCCTGGTGACCCGGCGGAAATTATGCTTACCGAATGCGGAAATATTCCCACGCCGGAGCTTCTGGAGCAGACCAGGGCAGAACTGGGGCTGGACAAGCCTTTTCTGGTGCAGTACGGAAACTGGTTAAAAGGGGTGCTGACCGGTGATATGGGAAAATCCTATTCCATGAAGGTTCCGGTAGTGGAAAAACTGGTATCCTGCTTTTTTCCTACCCTCAAGCTGGCACTGGCATCTTTGCTTATTATGATATTGTTTTCCATACCATTGGGAATATTGTCAGCAGTTTATCACAACCGCTGGCCGGACTATCTGGTGCGGGGCCTGACTTTTTTCGGCGTTTCGGTTCCCAATTTCTGGATTGGTCTGATTCTGCTCAGTATTTTCGGGGTGCAGCTTCGGTGGGTGACCGTGTCCGGGGGAAGTACCGATTTTAAATCCCTGGTGTTGCCGGCTGTTACCCTGGCCATTGCCATGTCTGCCAAATACACCAGACAGGTGCGGATTGCCGTGCTGGAAGAGCTGCAGCAGGATTACGTTACAGGGGCTCGTATGAGGGGGATTTCAGAGAAAAAGATTTTGTGGAAACATGTGCTTCCCAATGCTACGCTTCCTCTGGTAACGCTTTTGGGGCTTTCCCTGGGCAGTCTGCTGGGCGGAACGGCAGTGGTGGAAATTATTTATAACTGGCCGGGGCTTGGAAGTATGGCGGTAAAAGCCATTTCCTGCAGGGATTATCCTTTGGTGCAGGGCTATGTTTTGTGGATTGCCCTGCTCTACATGGGCATTAATCTTTTGGTAGACCTTTCCTATGAACGGCTGGACCCAAGACTGAAGGAGGAGCGGTAAGTGAAAATTTGGAAATTTTTGAAGACAAACAGGCAGTTTACACTTTTTCTCACACTGGCTCTGGGGATTGCCGCCATTGCCGTATTTGCACCGTGGATTGCTCCCAAAGATCCCTACGAGGCGGTGATGAGCCATTCTTTGCAGGCGCCGGGAGGAGAATATCTCTGCGGTACGGATAAGCTGGGAAGAGATGTGCTTTCCAGAGTTATCTACGGCACCCGTTCTTCTCTGGTCATGACCCTTTGTCTGGTTGCCGTGATTTTTGTGGTGGGAACTGCGCTGGGAATTCTGGCCGGATATTTCGGCGGGTTTGTGGATGCCGTGATTATGAGGATTGCAGATATGATGATTTCCTTTCCCGGACTGGTGCTGGCTATTGCCATTGCAGGTCTTTTAGGACCCAGTATGGTCAATGCCGTCCTTGCCATTTCGGCAGTGAGCTGGACAAAGTATGCCAGACTGGCTCGAAGTATGGTGCTGAAAATAAAGAAAAATCTTTACATTGAGGCAGCCGTAGTAACAGGAACCCGAAATCATAAAATCATTCTGAACTACATTTTGCCCAATATGATTACCACCATGGTGGTGACTGCGGCAACAGATATCGGAACCATGATGTTGGAACTGGCGTCCCTGTCCTTTCTGGGATTCGGCGCCCAGGCTCCGGTTCCCGAGTGGGGGCTTATGCTCAACGAGGGCAGAACTTATCTGACCAAGGCTCCCTGGCTGATGTTGTATCCGGGAATTGCCATCGTCATTGTGGTTGTTGTGTTTAATATGCTGGGAGACAGTATCCGTGATATTTTAGACCCCAGACAGGAAAAGAAAAGGAGAGCGTAATGAAAAAGAAATGGGTAAGAAGAATATGCAGCACTCTGTTGGCAGGAAGTATGGCGGCGTCTCTGCTGACCGGATGCGGGAGTGGAAACGGAGAAAAATCAGAAGGCAGTGCCTCCTCCTCTTCTGCACAGGAAAAGCAGGAACTGACCATTGGTGTAACCAGCTTTGCAGATACACTGGAACCGACAGAGCAGTATTTCAGCTGGGTGGTATCCCGGTATGGAATCGGTGAAACACTGGTAAAATTTGATGAAAAGGGAGAGATTGTACCCTGTCTGGCAGAAAGCTGGGAAAATAGCCAGGACAAGCTGACCTGGACTTTTAAAATCCGTGAGGGCGTGAAGTTTTCAAATGGAGAAGAAATGACACCGGAGCTGGTAAAAGCCTCTCTGGAGAGAACCTTTTCTCTAAGCGACCGTGCGGAAACCTTTTTCGCGCCTGCCTCCATAGAAACAGAGGGACAGAATCTGAAAATCACCACCAAAGAACCGGTGGCAGTCCTTCCGGGCAGCCTTGCGGATCCGCTGTTTCTCATTGTGGATGCCAATGCGGATACGGAGTCCTTTGCCATGTCCGGTCCTATCTGCACAGGACCTTATGCGGTGGAATCCTTTAGCCCCACGGATTCCTGCGTGGTAGTGAAAAATGAATATTACTGGGGTGGGGAGGTACCCCTTGAAAAGGTGGTATTAAAATGTATCGACGACCAGACCACCCGTTCCATGGCTTTGCAGACAGGGGAAATCCAGATTGCCTACAATTTGAAAACGGAAAACCTGGCAGATTTTGAAAACGATGACAGTATTCAGGTGCAGGGGCTGGAATCCCTGCGCTCCACCTACGCCTTTATGAATCAGAACGGCGTTTTAAAGGACAAAGCGTTAAGACAGGCTATCATTCGGGGATTGGACCGGGAAACCTACTGCAGCACACTGCTGGAAGGGGGCGCAACACCGGGAAAAGCGCCGGTTCCTCCAACGTTGGACTTTGGCTTTGACCAGCTTCAGGACGAAAATGCCTATGACCCGGAAGGCGCAAAGGCTCTGCTAAAAGAGGCAGGATATATAGACAAGGATGGGGACGGCTTTGTAGAGCAGCCATCCGGAGAAAAACTGGAATTGAATTTCGTTATTTATACCAGCCGGGAAGAGTTGAATGTGTATGCACAGGCAGCCCAGTCCAGCTTAAAGGACATTGGCATCAACGTAAAACTCAATACCGTAAGCTATGAAACCCTGCTGGATATGCGGGATGCAGGGGAGTTTGATTTGCTTATCTGGAATGTTCTGGTGGCAAATACAGGAGACCCGGAAAAGTATCTCCGAGAAAACTGGTACAGCACTTCCGCGTCGAACCAGACGGGCTATAAGAACGAAGAGGCAGATAAGCTTTTAGACCAGCTGGCGCAGGAATTTGACCCAGAGAAACGAAAAGCTTTGATTATTCAGATACAGCAGCTGATTATGGATGATGCGGCAACCGTCTTTTTTGGCTATGAAACCACATACCTGTTTTCCTCCAAAGAGGTGCAGGGAGCCACCCTGTATCCCATGGACTATTACTGGCTGACAAAGGACATTGCATTTGCAGAATAGAGAGGCAGATTATGCTGGAAATAAGAGATTTGACGATTCAATACGAAGGACAGCCGCCTGTGCTGGAGCATTTTAACCTTTCTATGAAAAAAGGGGAAATCATCAGTATTGCAGGAGAAAGCGGCAGTGGAAAGACCACGGTTATCCGGGCTATTTTGGGCGCTTTGGCAGGCGGCGGGAAAATTACAGAGGGTGAAATCCTGTTCCTTGGCGAATCCCTGACGGAAAAATCCCCAAAAGAATGGAGAACCTTAAGAGGCACGAAGATTTCCATGATTTTTCAGGACTGCGGGGGAACCTTAAATCCCATCCGGAAAATCGGCAGTCAGTATGTGGAATATATCTGTACCCACAGTAGGGCTTCCAAACAGGAAGCATGGAACCGGGCTGTTCAGATGCTGAAAAAAATGCATCTGCCTGACGGAGAAGCTGTGATGAAAAGCTATCCTCATCAGCTAAGCGGCGGTATGCGGCAGAGGGTGGGAATTGCCATGGCTATGACCTTTCAGCCCCGGCTTTTGCTGGCAGACGAGCCCACCAGCGCGCTGGATGTGACGACTCAGGCGCGGATTGTCCGCCAGATGATGGAACTTCGAAGGGATTATCAGACAGGAATTATCATGGTGACGCATAATCTGGGCGTAGCGGCCTATATGGCAGATAAACTGCTGATTATGCAGAACGGAAAGGTGCTAGACCAGGGAAGTACAGAAGAAGTGCTGCACAATCCGAAAAGCGATTATACCAGAAAGCTTTTGGCAGCAGTACCGGAAATGGAGGGAGCGCGTTTTGTTTGAGAAAAGAGAATGTATTTTGCAGGCAAATCATCTGGTGCGGCAGTTTCCGGCGCCAAAGAAAAAAGTGCTGACAGCCTGTAATGACATCAGTCTGGAAGTTTACAGAGGAAAGACGCTGGGAATCGTAGGGGAAAGCGGCTGCGGAAAATCGACTCTGGTGCGGATGCTGATGCAGCTGGAGCAGCCGGATAGAGGAGAAATCCTTTTTCACGGAAAGAATCTGGCTGAAATGACTGCAAAAGAGAAATGGCTGAACCGGCAGAAGATGCAGATGGTATTTCAGGACCCGCTGGCTTCCTTTCATCCCAAACGAAAAGTCATTGACATTCTCACCGAGCCGTTGGAAAATTATAAGAGACTGAAAAAAGGGGAAAAAGAGGCGAAGGCAAAAGAACTTCTGCGTATGGTGGAACTGCCGGAAGACCTTCTCTGGCGGTATCCCCATAGTATGAGCGGCGGACAGCGGCAGAGAATCGGCATTGCCAGAGCCCTTTCCCTGGAACCGGAAATTCTCATTTGTGATGAAGCCACGTCAGCGCTGGACGTTTCGGTACAGAAGACAGTGATTGAATTGCTGGTAAGACTTCAGAAGGAAAAGCATATCAGTATGGTCTTTATCTGCCATGACATTGCTCTGATTCAGTCCTTTGCCCATCAGATTGCGGTGATGTATCTGGGCCATGTGGTAGAGTTGCTTCCGGGGGAGCAGGTTGGAAGTCATGGAGCACATCCCTACACACAGGCTTTGCTGCAGGCTCTTTTCTCCGTCCGGGATGACAGACGAAAAGAGATAGAAGGTCTGGAGGGAGAAGTGCCCAGTCCCTGTGATTTGCCAAAGGGCTGTCCTTTTTGGAGCCGCTGCAGATACGGGACGGAAACGTGCAGGGAAGAAAAACCTAAATTGAAAGAAATTGCCCCGGGGCATCTGGCTGCATGCCACCGGTTGTAAGAGAGGAAGAAAAAGATATGGAGATGAAACAACTGCAGTATTTTGTGGTAAGCGCAGAGGCAGGGTCTTTGAGCAAAGCCGCAGAACTTTTGTACACGACCCAGCCCCATGTAAGCATGACCATTCAGAAACTGGAGTCCAGTCTGGGGGTTCCTCTGCTGAAACGGAGCAAAAAAGGCGTGGTGATAACAAAAGAAGGGGAACTGGTTTACGAACAGGTAAGAGAGATTCTCAAAAGCCTGCAGACGATTCAGGATGTGAAAAACCTGGAAAAGAAGGAGCCTCTTTTAGTAGCTGCCATGCCAAGCAGTTGTTTCGCCGGAATCTTTGCTTCCTTTTATGCAAAAGCGGAAGGAATGCAGGCAGGGTACTGGGAAGGAGCTTTGGATAAGGTCATTCACCGCACGGCCCACCGCCAGGCACAGGTAGGTCTTGTATTCATTTCCTCGCATCAGAAAAAGGCCTCAGAGCGACTTTTGAAAAAGATGAGGCTGGAATTTCACCTGCTGAGGGAAACAAAGCTGGCTCTTTATGTGGGGCCGAAAAGTCCGTATTATGAACAGAAAACCATAAAAAAAGCAGACCTGCAGAAGATTTCCCTGGTGCAGAATATGGCAGAGGAAATCCCTTCTTTTTACAATCTCAATTCCCGTCATTTAAAAGGCGAGATACCGGATGGGGCAAAAGCGGTAAACGGTGTTCTGGTGAACAGCGCCCATGCTATGAAGCAGCTGCTTTTAAAAACAGAGCTGGGAAATATCAGCACCGGATTTGATTTGTGCTGTGACAAGAAAAGCAGGCTCCATAAGCTGGAACTGGAGGACTGTGGGGCAGATATTTCCTGCGGCTACGTCAGACGGGCGGATACAGAGCCTGGAATCTGCACAAAACAGTTTTTGGAATTTCTGGAAGACAAATTCGCAGAAATGCATTGACACTTTGACTAACATTGTGTAGTATAGAGTAGAAAGAAAGGTATAACTGCATAATAATAACGGTCACCGGATGTGTTACATGTCCGGAGTTAAAAAGGAAATCCGTGTAAATCGGATACAGTCACCTCTACTGTGAAATGGACAAGGAAATAGTACCATTGGGGAAAACCCGAGAAGGTATTTCTGCGGAAGAAGTTGAGTCAGAAGACTTGCCGTTATAAACGTTTCGTGTTTCCGGGCTGAGGATGTTTTGCGGTTTTACAATATGAAAATTTAATATGGTAAAGTGATAATAGAGGCTCTTTTGTCTGGTAAAGATGAGAGAGCCTTTTTTGCATGCAAAATTTCCTCAAAACAAACATAGGACAATTATGCAGAATAAAAAGAAAAGGAGAAAACATATGAAACACAAGAAACGACGTGCGGGCAGCCGAATGCTCAGTATTGTTCTGGCCATGGTTCTCATGGTATCGGGTATTACTGTGCCGGTGCAGGCAGACACATTGCCCGCAGCAGAAGAAAGCACTGCTTATGAGCAGCAGGCAGAAAACGTGGAAAGTACGGAACATTACCAGGAGTCGGAAAATCAAGAGTCAGAAATTCAGGAGCCGGAAGAAGCGGTGCAGCCGGAAGCGGGTGAAACAGAGCAGATTTCGGTTCCTGAAATGATGCCGGGAGAGGCAGAAACCACGGAAGACCAGGCCGCAGAAGAAAAGCCCTATGTATACTTCCAGTATGATGACGGAAGAATACAGGAAATGGATGAAAACAACACCTTTACTTTAAATGCCATGGACGAAGGTACTTTTGTTCTGGCAGGCACAGACAAACGGCCAGACTGGAATGTATCCGCAAAAGTGTATACATCGGATATAGAATATACCGAACACTATTGGGTAAATGCCAGCGGACGGTATCAGCCGGCAGACCTCCGGGTTGTGGAAGGTTATGTCTGCAACGCAGACAACATGGGAGAAGTCTTCCAGAGATTTAAAATCAACAATGTTTCCAGTAATGTGGAAGAGCTGAAGGTTTTCGTAGGAGACCAGGAAGTATCTTTGGACAAACCTTACGAAATGCACGGAACAGACAGCGGAGTTGCCTATTTAAAGGCCAGAGTCAAAGGCTCAGACGAATTTAAGAAGGTTCCCGTCGCCGCTATGTATCATGAGAATATCAGCGGCCCCGGCATTATCCAGAATCATGCTGAGGGCAGCAAATTCACCATGGAAAGCGAAGGAGAGGCTGTTTTCAAGCTTGGCATGGGGGAAGATAAACAACGCCTTTCCAAAGAGTTTAAGGTCATCTCCAAAAACGTAGCGTTGGAAGACTTTCAGGTTACTGTTCCAAGTGTCTGGTATATAGATTCCTGGAATCCTCTGGGCGGTTACTATGTAGGTATCACCAAAGGAAATGACCCGGATGATTATAACTGCAGCTTTACGCCGTATAATGCCACAAATCAGAAGCTTGTCTGGGAGGCAAAGACACCGGAAATTGCAGAGTTTATGGAATATTTCGGAAACGGCATTGTGCCAAAGAAGGCAGGCGTGGCAAAATTCCATATTTACAGCCAGGAAGATAAGGATATTTCTCAGGACATTAGTGTGGAATTCAAATATAAATACCCCCTGCAAAAGGCAGAATCAGAAAAGGATACCTATGAACTGGAAGAAGGTAGTTCCAAAAGCGTTCAAATTACACCAACACCTTCCAATGCTACGGAGCAGAGATTTAACTGGTCTTACAGCAAGGAAGGAATTGTAGAAGTTACAGATGAAGTGCAGACAGTCGTTGGAAATGTAAATGCACCCAGAAAAACCGTACACACCATTAAGGCAAAAAAAGCCGGAGAAGTACAGGTAATAGGAACACCCTGGGACGCTACGGCAGACTGCAAGCCTGTACAGTTTACTGTGTTGGTCAGCAAGGGCGGTATAGTTCCCGACGATACAGACTATACGGCTTTGGTGAAAGAGGATATACAGCATGGCATGGATTATCTGCAGAAAGAGCCTGTAAATGCATACGGAGACGAATGGAATATTTTCACAACCCTTCGTGCAGGCGGAACCATCAGCCAGGAAAATCTGGACGCTTATTATGCCAGTGTGTCGGAAAAATTAAAAACAGGGCTGACAAAGCTTCGGGCCACAGATGTGGCAAGAGTCAGCATTACCTTGGCAGCTATGGGAAAAGATTTGACAGATATTGACGGTGTCAATCTGATGAAGGCGCTCTATAATGATGAACTGAAGATGAAAATCGGCAAAGATACCTCCAATGCCCCTATATGGGCTTTGATTGCACTGGATTGTCAGAATGCAGATATTCCAAAGGATGCAGTATGGACAAGAGAGAAGCTGATTCAGCACATTCTTACTTTCCAGACCCAAGAAGGCGGTTTCGGACTGACAAATAACAAATTCAGCAGTATTGATATGACAGGTATGGCGCTGCAGGCGCTGGCTCCTTACAGGAACAATGATTCTTATCCGGAAGTGAAAACAGCGTTTGACAAAGCTCTGGAACACATGAAAGAAAATATGACAGAGAATGCAGGATTTCTGGATAGCGGAAAAGAAAACAGTTGTACAACCGCACAGGTTCTTACGGCCCTTACCGCAGCAGGCATTGATCCTCTGGACAAAAGCAACGGATTCACAAAAACGGGAAATAAGAATATCGTAAAAAATCTGGACAGCTACAAGGCAGAGAGCGGCTTTATGTGGCAGCAGGGACAGAAAGGCAATGGCATGGCTACCCAGCAGGTGACTTACGCAATGGAAGCGTACAGGCGCTTTGCAGAAAATGAAAACCGTTTGTATGACCTTACAGATGTGATGGATAAGGATACCGCAGCAGTAAAATCCGTTATCAAACAAATTGATGCCATCGGAGAAGTAACGCTGGAAAGCGAAGCGGCAATCAAAGCAGCCAGAACTGCCTATGACAAGCTGACAGAAGCGCAGAAGAAGTTAGTAACCAACTATGGAAAACTGACAGAGGCAGAGGAGAAACTGGCAGAGTTAAAAGAGCAGGCGGCAGACCAGAAAGCAGCTGATGCAGTAATCGAAAAGATTAAGGCCATTGGAGAAGTGACACTGGAAAGTAAGAACGACATTGAAGAAGCCAGAGCTGCTTATGACACGCTGACAGATTCCCAGAAGAAATTAATAAGTGAAGACGTTCTTAAACTTTTGGAAAAGGCCGAGGAAGACCTGAAAAAACTGGAGGAAGAAGCCGGAAACGGTCATGTAGTGGTATCCGTAGAGAGATTTACTATCGGACAGGGCTACATCCACGAGCCGGTAATCGTGCCGTTTGAAAAAGGTGATAATGCGGTTGATATTCTGAAAAAAGTCATTGGAGCAGAAAACTGGGTGGGAGAAGACGGTTCGGCAGCATATCTGGAAGCCATTAAGGGAGCAGATCTTGGTTCAGACCATGTAAAAGTACCGGATTATATTTCCGAAAAACTTGGAGGCCCGACAACCGAAGAAGCATTGGAAAACGGAAAATCCCAGGAGGGAGATGCCCTTGGTGAATTTGACTACAGCTTTATGTCCGGCTGGATGTACCATGTAAATGGCGTGGAAGTGGGTTATGGAATGGCAAGCTATGTACCAAAAGACGGAGATGTACTCAGATATCAGTTCACATTGTGGGGATACGGCACAGACCTGACCGGATATGAGTATGGAAACACGGATCCGGTATTGGATATCTGCAATAAAGATGAAATCACAAGAGTTATGGCAGAAGTCAATGAAGACAGAGACATGCTTATGGCTGTACCGGCAGTGAAAGCGGCCTATGATAAAGCAGTGGAACTGGTTTCCGCAGTGATTACTCCAAAAGCTGAAATTGAAACAGCAACGGAAAATCTGAAAAAGGCTATGGAAGAGGCAAAAGAGCAGATGAGTCAGGATAAACTGGCAGCCGAAAGTGTAATTGCAAAGATTAACGCCATCGGAGAGGTCACTCTGGAAAGCGAAGCAGTTATTACAGAGGCAAGAACTGCTTATGATAAGCTGACGGATGCACAGAAAGAATTGGTAGGAACAGAAAATCTTGCAAAATTGACAGATGCGGAGAAGAAACTGGCAGAATTGAAACAGCAGGCCGAGGAAGACCAGAAGGTAGCCAATGCAGTAATCGAAAAGATTAACGCCATCGGGGAGGTCACTCTGGAAAGCGAAGCGGCTATTACAGAAGCCAGAGCTGCATATGACAAGCTGACAGAAGCGCAGAAAAAGTTTATAAGCGAAACGGAACTTAAAACACTGAAAGCTGCAGAAGCAAAACTGAAAGTGTTGAAACAGCAGGCAGCTGCAGACCAGGAAAAAGCCAATGCAGTAATCGAAAAGATTAACGCCATCGGAGAAGTAACCCTGGAAAGCGAAAAAGCTATTACAGAAACAAGAACAGCTTATAATGCTTTGACAGATGCTCAGAAGAATTTGGTAGGAGAAGACAATCTTGCAAAGCTCACCACTGCAGAGCAGAAACTGGCAGAACTGAAAGAGCAGGCAGAAAATCAGAAGAAAGACCAGGCGGCAGCAGATGCAGCTGCAGGTAAGATTGATGCTATCGGGGATAAGATTACTCTGGAAAGCAAAGCAGCCATTGAAGCAGCCAGAAAAGCCTATGACGCTTTGACAGATGCTCAGAAGAAGCTGGTAAGCAAAGAAACTCTTGCCAAGTTGGAAAAAGCAGAGGAAGAGTTGAAGAAACTGGAAGATAACAACCAGAATCCAAACCCAAACCCAGGCAAACCGGAAAGTGTAAAAATGCTGGTAAATGAAAAATACGGCGTGAAACTGGAAGGAGAGGGTCTGACCTCTGATATGGAACTGGCAGTTACTCCAATCGGAAAAGACAATGCAGACGTAGAAAAGATGAGAAAAGAAATTGCTTCTGACAAATCCGTATTCCGTCTGTACAACATCAAACTCACAAAGAATGGAAAAGAAATCGAACTTCCGTCTGCGTGTGTATTATCCATTCCGGTAGGAAAGGATTATAATGGCAAAGAATTGACTGTACTTCACTGCAGCGATTCCAAAGTGGAAAAACTGACCGGAAAGGTAACCGATGAAGCTGTTTCGGTAGAGGTAAAGAGCTTAGACAGCTTTGGCGTAGTCATTGACACACCGGCCTCCAACGGAAACAATGGTTCCGGAAACCATGGAAATAACGGCAGCAATGGAAGTGGAAACAATGGAAGCGGAAACAGTGGAAGCGGTACATTAAAAGGCACAGGTGCCAAGACAGGTGATGAAGCACCAATCAGCGTTCTGCTGCTCATGCTGGCAGTATCCGCGGCAGCTTTTGGAACAGCTGTTTATAAGAAAAATAGACAGCAGATGAAATAAGGACAGCAAAAACGGCAAAGTTCTTCGGGACTTTGCTGTTTTTTACAAATTCCTTGACATTTTCTGCCTGTTTGTGTAGTATGGTAATAGATTCATAACTGCATACACATGATGGTCTCTGCACGCAGAAAATGCAGAGTTAAAAGGGAAATCGGTGGAAGTCCGATACAGTTGCCTCTGCTGTGATGTTGACGAAGAAACAGTTGCCATTGAACTTACAAGAAGTTTGAGAAGGCGTTTCCGAGGGTGAGACTAAGTCAGAATATCTGCCATTATTTTAAAAATATTTCCGGGCGGAGGAGATTTTGTTGTTGTATGCATTTTAAAATTTCATAATTCAAAAGAACAGAGTTCCTTTACCGGAAAATGGTGAGGGGGCTCTTTTTTATGTGTATCAGGAAAGATAGAGGAAGGATGAGAGCATGAACAGAAAAAAATTAAAGCTTGTAGTGTCAGCCATGTCCATTCTGCTGGCAGTGCAGTCTCCGGGGGCAGTTCTGGCAGATACAGGACAGGAGACAGCTGTGGAGGCACAGGTTTCCACAGAAGAAACGGTATCAGAACCGGGTACGGAAGAAATATTAAACGGCATGGGCACAGAAATCACACAGGAGTCTGAAGGTTATCAGGAGGAAATCCTTCCGGGAACTGCGGATGAGGTGCTGCCGGGAACCGGAGAAGAGGAAAGTCAGATTTTGCGGGGGACTGCAGACATTGCCGAGGCCCAAAATCCTACCGTCCAGGAAGCTCTTGATAAGGCGGAAAAGTATCTGCAGTCTGCGGTGACTTCTCCGGTGGTGGATACTATTGGAGGCGAATGGTCTGTGATGGCCATGGCCAGAGCCGGATACTTGAGCGACACGGCAAAAGCAAATTATCTGGCAAATTTATATATGAAACTAGATGACACAAACGGAGTGCTTCACAACGCAAAATATACGGAATATTCCAGAGTCATCATGGCGCTGTCCTCTATTGGAACAGACCCTTCCCGGATAAATGGCTATAATCTGCTGAAGCCATTAGCAAAATTTGAGAAGGTGAATCAACAGGGCATTAACGGAACTATTTTTGCCCTGATTGCGCTGGATACGAAAGATTACGAAATTCCTGAGCGAGAAGGAGAAGGAACCCAGACTACCCGGGAAAATCTGATTCAGAAAATCCTTTCACAGGAACTTTCCGGCGGCGGCTGGGCTTTGCAGGGGAAAGTGGCAGACCCGGATATTACTGCTATGGCTATGCAGGCGCTGGCGCCGTATAAAGAACGGGCAGACGTTGGTGCGGCTTTAAACCGGGGATTGGATAAGCTGGCTTCCATGCAGGACGCAGACGGCGGATACGGCAGTTCTTACATTTCTGAAGGGGAAGAACCGGTAAAAAATCTGGAGAGTACGGCACAGGTCGTGATTGCTCTGTCAGCCATTGATGTATCTCTTTTGGAACAGGATAAATTTATGAAAAACGGAAAAACCCTGCTGGATGAAATCCTGAGATTCCAAAAAGAAGACGGTTCTTTTGAGCATATAAAAGGCGGCGGCAGTGATGCCATGGCAACCGACCAGGGAACTTTAGCCCTTCTGGCCTGGTCCAGGGCGGTAAACGGGCAGACCAGTCTGTACGACATGACAGATACAGAGACCCCCGATGAGGGAACGGAATCGGAAGAAAATATAGAGGCCTTCCGCAGTAAACTGAATGCGCTGCCGGAACAGATTACACTTGCAGAAAAACAAAGGGTTTATAATCTCAAAGTTGAACTGGAACTTTTGAAAGACTTTGAAGAAAAAGAAAGTTTCCGCAACATTTTGCAGGCAAAGGGAGAAGAAATAGACAGACAGGAAGCAGAAGTAGAAGCGTTGGATCATCGCATCTGGAATGAGTTAAATCCTTTGAAGATTACTTTAAAAGAAAAAGATACCGTGGAAGAACTGCTTTCTATTTATCATACGCTTCCCGAAAATAATAAGTCTTTTGTCACAAGAATCGATGACTTGAGAATTGCAGAAAGCATTGTGGACAAGCTGGAGAGAGGCATTATTGGAAAGGAAATTTTTGAGAAAGCCCAGGCTTCCAGAATGGATTATATTTATGAAGGAGAAGGCTACACCATTCGCGTAAAAGGAAAGAAGATAGCAGAACCGGCGGATATGAATGCAGAGGTGGAAATTCAGCAGAAAGAAGACGCCCTGCAGTTTGCGCTGAAACACGAAGGCGAGCTTCCCGGTGAAGTGGAAATTTCCATGCCCTGTACGTTTAAAGGCGGTGTGTTTATGCTGTATAACATCAACGGGAATGAGATGCAGTGGACCGGCGCTGTGGACGGTGTGCTGACCTGTGATGTATCCGCAGGCGGAATTTACACCCTGAAAAAGGGGAATATGGGATTTGAAGATGAGACAGAAGCCCTTTCCGGCACCAGTGACATTACGACAGATGAAAGCGTTCTGAAAGGTACGAAGAAATCTGCAAATACCGCGAAAAAGAGTACGTCTGCAGGCAGTGCGAAGAAATCTGCAGCGAAAAAGAAAACCGAATCCAACACCACAGAAGCTGAGGTGAAGAACGGTGTAGTGGAAAAGGCGGCTTTTGAAGCCGTGAAGGGAAAGGATAAAAACCTGAAAATCAAGGGAGAAACGGGCAAGGATAAACCGTATACCCTGACGGTCAACGGCAAGGATATCAAGACAGTGAAAGATATGAAAGTCGGTATCCGGGAAGGCAGTGATTATGCAGAAGATATTCAGAAATTGTCTGAAAACCCCTATATTTTCTCCTTTGATGAGAAGGGCGAACTTCCGGGAGAAATGCAGGTGGAGCTTACCACCGGTCAGGAGGACGGCAAATACCTTTTGATGAAATACAAGGAAAAAGAGCGAAAAGCAGAGTACATCCAGAAGGTTACGGTAAAAGATAAACAGACGAAATTTCTTGTGAAGACAGGCGGCGAGTATTTCATTGCAAAGAAAGCAAAGACAAAATCTTTAAACGAACTGGAGGAAAAGGAGGCTGCTTCTGCGGCAGCCAATACAGAGAAAACGGTTACAGCAAAAAAAAGTACAGGAGCAGACGCTGAAAACAGTAAAAAAACCAGCGCAGAAGCGGCAGAGGAAAAAAGTGCATTACCGGCAGTTTTAACAGGTACTGTGGTGGCGCTGGCCGGAATTGCAGGCGGCATTATCTGGTATATCAAAAGGAAAAGACAGTAGGTGGAATACATGAGAAAAACAATCAGAAAAACAATGGGAATTCTGGCGCTGGCTGCAGCACTTGCTTTTACAACAGTTGGCTGCGGTACGGAGAAACTGGCTGTGCCGGGGCAGGAGAAAACCGCGGACAGCGATGCCTGGACGGAGACAGAAGGAATCAAGAAAAAAGATACCGGGAAAAAAGCAGAAGAGAAAAAGACGGACAGCGCAGAAAAAGAGGAAGCGTTGGAAGCTGGGGAAGACGAGTACCTGGATGTCGAGTCTGCGGAAGACAGAGAGGCAGATTATACGAAATACCAGGAGAAAAAATCCTCGGAACAAAGTGCAGCAGGAAATGCAGACAGCCATACAGAGAAGGGGGAGGACAGTTCTGACGAAGGGAGTACGGGGAGCAATGGAACGGTAACCTACAGTGACGGTACGTCTACAGAGCAAGACCAGTATCTGACAGACCCCATTCCGGAAGGAAAGCCGAACCCCGTAGAACCGGGGAGCGTGGAAATCGACAAGAGTAAGCCGGGAACCTGTTATCTGAGCATTTCCTGTGACACCATACTGGACAATATGTCAGATTTGACAGAGGGAAAGGATGTACTGGTGCCGGAGGATGGTGTTATTTTCAGTGAGCGGGAAGTGACTTTCTATCAGGGAGAATCTGTGTATGATGTATTGCTGAGAGAAACCCAGAACAACCGTATTCACATGGAAGCCAGTTTCACCCCAAAGTACAACAGCGCTTATGTGGAAGGTATCAACAACCTGTATGAATTTGACTGCGGAAGATATTCCGGCTGGATGTATGAGGTCAATGGCTGGTATCCCAACTATGGCTGCAGCCGTTATCAGGTAAAAGAAGGGGATGTGATTCACTGGAATTATACCTGTGATCTGGGACGCGATTTAGGACAGTATTGGGAAGAGTGATATGAGACAGGATACTTTTTCTACCTTCCATCCGGTCAATAACTTTCTTTATTTTGTACTGGTTATCGGGTGCTCTATGTTTCTGATGCACCCGGTCTTTCTGGGACTTTCCTGCCTGGGTGGAATGGCGTACTACATCTATTTAAAACACTGGAAAGCATTAAAAACAGCATTATGGCTGATGCTGCCGGTCTTTCTGATTTCGGCAGCTGTAAATCCCCTGTTTAACCACCAGGGGATTACTCTGATTTTATACCTGAAAAACGGAAATCCTCTGACACTGGAGTCGATTCTCTACGGTCTGGCGGCTGGTGTTATGCTGGTCAGTGTGCTGAACTGGTTTTCCTGCTATCAGGTGGTTATGACTTCCGACAAATTCATTTATCTGTTTGGGAAGGCCATTCCTGCTGTGTCCCTGATTTTATCCATGGTGCTTCGTTTTGTGCCAAGGTTTAAAAATCAGATTGAGAAAATTTCCGATTCCCAGAAATGCATTGGCCGTGATGTGACAAACGGCAATGTGCTTGCAAGGGCAAAGCACGGCATGAAAATCCTTTCTGTCATGACGACCTGGGCGCTGGAAAATTCGGTGGAAACTGCAGATTCCATGAAGTCCAGAGGATACGGGCTCAGAGGCCGGAATAATTTTTCTATTTACCGTTTTGATACCAGAGATAAGCTGTTTTTGGGGATTCTGCTTTTGCTGGGCGGAAATATTTTTGCAGGAATTTTGACAAAGAGGGTGCATTTTTTGTATTACCCCATGTTGCGGATGAATACAAATACCCTGTGGGCCATGCTGGTGTATGTGTGCTATGGGATTTTGTGTTTTCTCCCTATAATCATAGATGTGACAGAGGATATAAAATGGCATTATATGAAATCAAAAATTTGAATTTTACTTATCCGGACACAGAACGTCCGGCGATACAAAACTTGAATTTTTCCATTGAACCGGGAGAATTTGTGGTTATCTGCGGAAAATCCGGCTGTGGAAAAACCACCCTTCTGCGGCATTTTAAAACCGTTCTGAGTCCTTATGGAAAGCGGGAGGGCGAAATCCTTTTTGAGGGAGAAAAGCTGGAGGAGGTGTCTGTGCGCAGGCAGTCTGCACAGATTGGCTATGTACTTCAGAGTCCGGACAACCAGATTGTCACGGATAAGGTCTGGCATGAACTGGCCTTTGGTGTGGAAAACTTAGGATATGACCAGCAGACCATACGCCTTCGGGTGGCGGAAATGGCCAGCTTTTTTGGGATTCAGAACTGGTTCGACAAGAATGTGGAAGAACTGTCCGGCGGGCAGAAGCAGCTTTTGAATCTGGCTTCTGTTATGGCTATGCAGCCAAAGGTACTGGTGCTGGACGAACCCACTTCCCAGCTTGACCCCATTGCCGCAGGAGAATTTCTTTCTACGATACGGAAGATTAATCTGGATTTGGGCGTTACCGTGATTCTCATTGAGCACAGACTGGAAGAGGTCTTTCCCATGGCAGATCAGGTGCTGGTACTGGAAGAGGGAAAGCAGATTTATTTTGATACGCCCCGGATGGTGGGAAAGGATTTGGCAGACAATGATTTGTTTCTGGCCATGCCAAGTCCGGTGCAGATTTACAATGGAACCGGTCAGGAAGGCGTCTGTCCCCTGACGGTATGCGAGGGCAGAAACTGGCTGGAGCAGCACTATGGAAGCTGCAAAAATATGCAGCACAGGGAATGTTTCCGGCACAGAAAACAGGAAAGGGACTATGTGGTTGAGGCAAAAGAAGTCTGGTTTCGCTATGAAAAGGATGGGCGGGACATTGTAAAGGATTTATCTCTGCAGGTTCCCAAAGGCGAACTTTTCTGTATTCTGGGCGGAAACGGTACGGGAAAGAGCACCACGCTGTCTCTTCTTAGCGGAATTCACCGGCCCTACCGTGGGAAAATCCTTTTAAAAGGAAAAGAAATCCGCAAAATCCGGGATAAAGAATTGTTTCATCGTTTTCTGGGAGTTCTGCCCCAGAATCCCCAGACGCTGTTTGTGGGAAACACAGTGGAAGAGGATTTGTGGGAAATGTTTTCGGAACGTTCCCCCATCAGGCGAAAGGAAGACAGGGAAAAGATAGAAAAAGTCGTTGGGGATACGCAAATTGGGCATTTACTGCACATGCACCCCTATGATTTAAGCGGCGGGGAGCAGCAGAGGGCGGCGCTTGCCAAGGTACTGCTTCTGGAGCCGGAAATTCTGCTTTTGGACGAGCCTACAAAGGGGCTGGATGGATTTTATAAAAGCAGACTGGCGGAGATTTTCCAGAAACTGAAAGAACAGGGGATTACCATAGTCATGGTTTCCCATGACATTGAATTTTGTGCTGCCTATGGGGATACCTGCGCCATGTTTTTTGACGGAGGGATTGTGACGGCCTGCGCCGCTAAGGAATTTTTTACGGGAAACAGCTTTTATACCACAGCGGCAAACCGCATGGCCAGGCAGATTTTCCCGGATGCAGTAACAGTAAAGGATGTGATAGAAGCATGTCAAAGAAGCAGGCAACCGGAGTAGATACCAGGGCTATGCTGCCCTTATACGTCAGTCTTTTTGTAAGTCTGTGCGCCTCCTTTTTTCCGTGGATTTCCATACCTGTGCTGAAATATTCCCAGCTTCCGGTGACGTATACCTTCTGGGAGATGGAGCAGTGTGTAAAAAACATACAAACCAGTATTGAAATGGGCGGCAGGATGCGCATGGAATTGTTTGAGGCAGGAGAACTGGAAATGCTGCATAAAATCAGCATGGGACTGAAGGGCGCGGCAGGGCTTTTGATTCTTTTCATGGTTCTGTGCGGGGTTCTTTCTTATACAATGAAGAAAAAGAGCCTGGGGTATGTAAGATTTGCCTTTGTCTGGAGCAGTCTTATGGCCGTGGCGGCTTTTTGCTGCATAGGAGCGGCCAATCTTTTTATCAACGAAAGAATGGGAAGAGAGAGCAATTTCATCAATCTGACGATACACAGTTATATTCAACTGACGGCCTGGCAGTATGCGCAGCTGATTCTGTCTGTGCTTATGCTCATTTGGGCAGGAAAGCTTCTGGATACCCAGGCGGAATATGAAGTCCAGAAGTACATAGAGCGCAGTGTGAAGAAAGACCGGGGAGTGGGGAAAAGAACGCTGACTGCCATGGTGCTGATTCTTGTAGCCATTCCTTTTGTCATCTTTTTCGGGATTTTTTTCCTCAATGACAGAAGTGAAATTTTTATTTCCCTGTGTATCATCGGACTGGCTATGATACCTTTTTTCATGGTATTTGAAGAGCGAAAGCCCCAGGCCAGGGAAATCCTGCTCATTGCGGTGATGGCAGCTATTGCCGTGGCAGGGCGCATGGCGTTTTTTATGCTGCCCCAGTTTAAACCTGTGGCGGCCATTGTGATTCTGGCCGGTGTGGGACTTGGGGCAGAAGCCGGATTTCTCACAGGGGCTATGGCGGGGTTTGTGTCCAACTTCTTTTTCGGGCAGGGACCGTGGACGCCCTGGCAGATGTTTTCCTTTGGAATCATAGGGTTTCTGGCAGGTCTTTTGTTTCGCAGTCCCGGAAAAAGAAGCGGCAGCCGGAAAAAGGAGTGGAGACATAAAATTCTGCTCTGCATTTACGGCGGGCTGTCTACGCTGATTATTTACGGATTTTTCATGGATACGGCATCTGTGACTATGGTGGGACAGGATTTGTCCTGGCAGGCTTTTGCAGCCTCTTATGCCACCGGATTTCCGTTTAATGTGATACACGGAACATCTACCGTGATTTTTCTGTTCTTTCTGACCATTCCCATGGAACGGAAATTGGACAGAATCCGAAAGAAGTATGGAATTTTAGAAGTGTAAAGGGGTGTGAAAGTCATTGAGTGCAGCATATTTTTGTGCTAAAGTTTTAAATAGAGAATGGGAAAATGAAAAAGAAAGCAGGGGAAGGTACAATGGGAAGGACACTGACATGGAGAGCAAGAGAAAAGGATGTTTTCGACAGAGAATCGGGGAAAAATTTTAAGGGAAAGGTGCTGATACTGGACGATTGCTACCGCAGTATTCAGGACCAGGCCATGAAGAATAATGTAAAGGTGAAACAGGCGGAAATTCCGGATACCCTGGCTGTAATTGGAAATCAGAGTTTTTATCACTGTACCGGACTTAAAAATATTAATCTGGGAGAAGTTGCCCAAATCCGAAAAGAAGCCTTTTCCGGCTGTATCCGCTTAAAAGAAGCCGTGTTTTCGGATAAGCTGGAGATTCTTGGAAAGTCGTCTTTTGCCCAGTGCAAACGTCTGGAAAAAGTGGAACTGGAAAGCGGAAGACTCCGAAAGCTGGAGGCAGGAACCTTTCAGGAATGTGAAAGTATGGAGAAAATCTGTCTTCCGGAAGGTATGGAAATCATAGAAGACAGGGCCTTTTACCGCTGCGTCAACTTAAAAAAAGTGGTATTTCCGGCACAGGGACTGAAAAAAATCGGCAGGGAAGCCTTTTACTGGACTGGAATGGATAAAGTAGAATTTCCGGATTCCCTGGAAGAAATCGGAGACAGCGCTTTTTTGAAAAGCAAAACACTGGAAAAAGCAAGGATTCCATCTTCGGTAAAGAAAATAGGAAAATGGGCCTTTCACGGCTGCGGCAGACTAAAGGTATTGGAGATTTTAGGTGAGCCGGAGGAAATCGGAGAGTGGATTGTAAATAAAAGTACCACCATCCGCTGCAGAAAGGGCGGAAGCGTGGAGAAATATGCTTTGGACAGCGGATTTGCAGTGGAATACCTGTAGAAAGATTTTTCTTGCATAAGGGCAGGCTATGACGTAAAATGGCAACCGAACCGTGATATTTTGAGAAACAAGTTTTTAGGAAAGGGACTGCTATGGAGTTAAAAGAGATTATCAGATGCCTGCAGAATATGAGAGAGACTTCGGTGATAGCCCCCATTCCTTTTCGGGGAGAGGGAGACTGTCAGCAATTAATAGAGGAAATTAATACGTTAATTATGGAGGAAGAGCGAAAGGCCAAAATGGTGCATCAGCTGATTTCTTCGGGTATGTGGACGATGCATTTTAATCATCAGGGGGAAATAACAAAAGTTGTGTGGAGTCAGGAATTCCGCTTTATGCTTGGATATGAGAATAGGATGGATTTTCCCGATAGACTGGATTCCTGGACTGAATTGCTGCATCCGGAGGACCGGGAATCTACATTGGAGGCTTACTGGCATGCGGTAAAATGCGGAGGGAAATATGACGTCATTTACCGTCTGAAGACAAGGTATCAGGGGTATCGCTGGTTTCATGCCATTGGAGAAACACTGCGGTGGGAGAAAGGAAACCCCCGTCTGTTTACTGGTGTTTTTATTGATATTACCAGGGAAAAGGAACAGAAAGAAAACATACAGGCCCGTTTGGAAATGCAGGAGCAGTTAAATGAAATGAGCCATGAATTGGAGATGAACAATGAAATTTTAAATGCACTCTGCGAAGATTATAACTCCATTTATATTGTAAATCTGGATACGGGAAAATACGACATTTACCGAATGACGGATACCTTGCCGAAAACGGTATCGGAAATTTCGTTCACCAATCAAATATATGATGTGGCTATCAGCCAGTACATAGAACGCTGGGTTTCAGAAAACGATGCGGGATTTGTTCGCTATATGACAGAGAGAAAGCGGCTGAAACGGCTGGTGAGAGAAACAGGAAGAGTGTCGTTCCGGTATTGTATTAAGGAGAGAGCAGATAGACAGAGGCATTTTGAATTTTGCTTTTGTGATATAAGCAAAACCCTGGATGAAACCGTTGTCGTTATGGGGGCGAGAAATATTGATGCTTTGATGGATGAAAAAGAAGATTCTCGCCGGGAGACGCTGGAGCAGGTGCAGGAAACTTTGGCCGGCTCCCAGACCGGGCTTTGGAGTCTTCGCTGGGAAGAGGGAAAAGCGCCGGTTATGCATGGAGACAGGACGCTGCATAAACTGATGGGAATTCCCGAAGAAGAGCTTTCTTTCAACTGTTTTAGGGATTGGGTGTCCGGAATTGATGAAAAATATAGAGGGGAAGTCATGGAAGTGCTGAAACGCAGCATTGCCAACGGTTTTCAGGAAATTGTCTATCCCTGCAGCTATGGAAAAAAAGAACAGATGTATTTTCGGCTGGGTGTTTCCAGTAAGAAAAATTTTCCGGGCAGCGGCTATCGTCTCAGCGGATACTGGCAGGATGTAACGGATACGGTTAAAGACAAGCAGGACCGGGAAGAACTTTTAAAAGAGGCTTTGCAAGAGGCACAGCAGGCCAACAAGGTTAAGACGGAATTTCTGTCTCATATGTCCCATGATATCCGTACACCCATTAATGGAATTCTGGGGCTTTTGACGATTGCGGAAAACGAGGAAGAAGACATCAGCAGACAGAAAGAGTGCCGCCGGAAAATTCGCCAGTCAGCAGAGCATCTCCTTTCCCTGGTCAATGATGTGCTGGACTTGTCCAGACTGGAAAGCGGGAAACAGACCAGAGTGGAGGAAACCTTCGATATTCACGAAGTACTGGATCATTGTATGTCCATCCTGCTTCCACAGGCACAGCTCCAGCAGATAAAAATCCAGGACCGCCGGGAAGAAATTGGATATGCCAGACTCAGGGGCTGTCCGCTGCAGCTGAGGCAGATATTAATCAATATTATAGGAAATGCCATCAAATATAACAAAGAATGCGGAAGTGTTCAAATCCTGACAAAAGAGACACAGGGATGTGAGAACACAGTCTGGCTGGAATTTGAAATCAAAGATACGGGAATCGGCATGAAAGAAGAGTTTCAGAAGCATATTTTCGAGGCCTTTACCCAGGAAACCCAGGGCGCCAGAACTTCTTATGCGGGAACCGGGCTTGGTATGGCGATTACAAAAAAACTGGTAGACCAGATGGGCGGCACCATCCGTTTGAGCAGTCAGATAGGCGAGGGAAGCTGCTTTTTTGTACGGCTGCCTTTTGAGATAAACAGGCAGGAAAACAAAGAATCTGTGGAGGAGGGCCAGTCCTTTGACGTGGCCGGTATGCATGTATTGTTGGCAGAGGACAATGAATTGAATCGGGAAATTGCCCAGTATGTGCTGGAGGAAGGAAAGGTGGAAGTTACCTGTGCGGCAAACGGGGCGGAAGCGTTGGAAATTTTTGAAAAATCAGAACCAGGGGAGATGGACTGCATTATCATGGATGTCATGATGCCTGTGATGGATGGACTGCAGGCAGCAAAAGAAATCCGGAAGCTTTCAAGAGAAGATGCAAAAACCATTCCCATGATTGCTTTATCTGCCAATGCCTTTGAGGAGGACCGGAAAAAGACAAGAGAAGCAGGCATGAATCAGCATGTATCCAAGCCACTGGATGCCAATCAGCTGTTTGCAATTTTAACTCAATATAAAAAGCAGAAATAAAAAGATTCTCCTGACAGACAATGGAAAGCAGTGAAAATAAGGTCTGTCGGGAGAATTGTATTTTTGCGGAAACATTTCTTTGCACAGGGTGTAAGAAGTAGACAATAAAAGCTGGTTATACTATAATTTTAAATCATATGGAAAAGAGGAAAGCGTATGAATTTAGCAGAGTGTTATGGCGAAATGGGGGCAGATTATCAGGGAACCATGCAGCGGCTGTGCAGTGAAAAACTGATAGAAAGAATTGTGCTGAAGTTTTTGGAAGATCCTTCCTTTGGACAACTGCAGGAAGGGCTGGAGATGCACAATCACCAGCAGGCTTTTCAGGCAGCGCACACATTAAAAGGAATCAGTCAGAATCTGGGGTTTACAAAGCTGGGGGAAGCAAGTGCAGAACTGACGGATTCTTTGCGCAAGGCATTGGATTCCACAGCATATGTACAATTTGAACAGGTAAAGACAGAATATACAACTGCTATCCGTACGATTGAAAAATACAGAGCGGGAAAGTGACAATGAAAAGAATGCAAAAAGGAATAGGCTGCGGACTGGCTGTCTGCCTGCTGCTTAGCGGCTGCGGCAAGGCGAAAGAGGAAGAAAGTCCGTTAAATCCCAAAGAGCCGGTTACCGTAACCATATGGCATTATTACAACGGTCCGCAGCTAAAAGCCTTTGACAAGCTGGTTCAGGAGTTTAATGAAACAATAGGACAGGAAAAAGGAATTGTGGTGGAAGGCAAGAGTCAGGGAAATGTCAGCAGTCTGGAACAGGCAGTACTGGATGCAGCGGAGCGAAAGGCGGGCGCAGGTTCCATGCCCAACATTTTTGCAGCATATGCGGATACAGCATATGAAATTGACAAAATGGGCCTGGTTGTGGATCTAAAGCCGTATTTTACACAGCAGGAATTGGATACCTATGTGGAAAGTTACATAGAAGAAGGGGTTCTTTCGGGAAAAGATGCATTAAAAATCTTTCCCATAGCAAAATCCACGGAAGTATTTGTGATGAATAAGACAGACTGGCAGAAGTTTGCAGAGGCAACAGGCGCTGACGAGAGTCAGTTAGCTACCATGGAAGGCGTTACAAAAACGGCACAGGATTATTATGAATGGACGGACGGCCTGACGCCTGAAAAGAATGACGGAAAAGCGTTTTTTGGCCGCGATGCCATGGCGAATTATATGATTATAGGCGCCATGCAGCAGGGCGTGGAGATTTTTTCCGTAGAAAACGGAACAGTTACCTTAAATTTTGATAAAGATGTGATGAAAAAGCTGTGGGAAAACTATTACGTTCCTTTTGTGAAGGGCTATTTTGCAGCGTCAGGAAGTTTTCGCAGCGATGATGTGAAGACCGGAAATATTTTAGCGTTTGTAGGCTCTTCTTCAGGGGCTATGTTTTTCCCGGAAGAGGTGACAATCAGCGATACTTTGACATACCCCATTGATTTGGAAGTGCTGCAGGCGCCGGAATTTGAAGGCGGAGGTTCCGTGGCCGTTCAGCAGGGCGCCGGCATGGTAGTGACAGATACCGGAGAAAAAGAAGTGTATGCTTCTGTAGAATTTTTAAAATGGTTTACCCAGGAGGAACAAAACCTTCAGTTTGTGCTTTCTTCCGGCTATCTTCCGGTGAAAAAAAGCGCCAACAATCTGGGCACAATTCAAAAACAGGAACGGGAAAATCCAGACGTGAATATGGACATTGTGAAAACAGCCATTGGAGAAATTCTGGATAATGAATTGTATACAACAAAGGCCTTTGAGCATGGAACAGATGCCCGCAGTGTTTTGGAGTATGCATTAGGCGATTCGGCCAAAGAAGCCCGGCAGGTTGTAGTACAGCGTCTGGAGGAAGGAAAGACATTGGAAGAAGCCGTAGCGGATTTTATCAGTGAAGAAGCATTTGAGGAATGGTATACAGAGACAAAGCAGGCTCTGGAAGAGGTTTTGTAGGAGGCGTCTCATGAAGAAAAGAGGGGTTTCGATTGCGGTTAAAATGGTGGCATTACTTCTGGTGATTTTTGTTTTTGAAGGAATGTTAATCGGATATAACGTCATTCATGGAGATGTTTTGGAGTATATGCAAACCAATGAGAGAAACATTTTTCATGAACGCGTGGTAAACCGAAAAAATTATCTGGAAGAAAAAATGCGTGTGCGGTGGGCAGATATAGAAGATTCCACCACGAAAATCAACAATATGACCCAGAAACTGGTGGATGCGGGAAGCATTTCACTGGACAGTCTGGACAAAAGTTCTGAGAGCAGTATGCCTTTGCTGAAAGAAACCAGTGATGTGCTGATTTCTCTTGTTCGTTCCAATGGCGTGACAGGTGCGTTTCTGGTTTTGAATACAGAAAATCTGGAATAAAAGAAGCAGGAGGGTCTATACGAAGACAAACCGGGGCTGTATCTGCATGATTATGACCCGGCATCAAGAGCGTGGGAGCGCAATCAGGATTTGTTGTGGAGTTATGCGCCGGCTGAGTTCATACGGCAGCAGGAATTTTCTACGGATGAAGGATGGAAAACAAAATTTAACTTTTCCCAGTGCGGAGATTATCTGCCCTATTTGTATGAGCCATATCAGGCTGCAAAAAATACGGAAAATGTAAAAGAGAGGGATATTCTGGACTTTGGTTACTGGGGATATACCGGGATAAATGACTGTGCGCAAAAAGAAGCCATAACGTATTCAGTTCCCCTGGTTTTAGAAGATGGGACGGTTTATGGTGTTCTGGGCATTGACTTAATGTCTGAATACGTTAAAAAGCTGCTTCCCTATCTGGAATTAATTGATGATAATAAGGACGGTTCTTATTTTATAGGAATTCAAAAAGGAGATGAAAGCACTGTAGAAAATGTGCTGCTATCCGGAAATACTTACATGTCCGCCTTTTCGCAGGGGGGAGAAACCGTATTTTCAAAAAAAGACGGACAAATCTATATAGATAGCCAGTCAGAGCAGTTGTGTGCGGAAATTACCTATCTGGAACTGTACAATGAAAGCAGCCCGTTTTACGAACAGAAATGGGTTCTGGCGGGGATTGCCCGGGAAGAGGACCTGTTCCAGTTTACAGACAGACTGCTTAAGATGTTTTCCTGGATTGCAGTTCTGGCTGTGGCGATTGGCGGTCTTGGCGGTGTGATTGGTATTATCTATATATCCAGACCTGTGCTGAAATTAGTGCATGAAGTAGAGGCCATAAAGCTGACGAAGCCCTTCACTCTGACGCAGACGGGAATTCTGGAAATTGACAAATTATCCAATGCATTGGTACAGCAAAGCATACGGTTAAATCAGGTTATGAATAAATTTTCTAATATTATTCACATGGCTGATATTCCTCTTGCAGCATTTGAAGTGAACCGGAAGGACAAGACCGTATTTATAACAGATAAGTTTTTTGAAATTTTCGGGCTGCCTCCAAAGGATTCCACAGAGCTTTGCATGGAAGATTTCTGGCAGATTTTTCAGGAACTGGAGGTTTATAAGGAATCCGAAGGGGAAGTAACCCTGTATCAGATTCCGGGAAAACACCCTGGAGAATATCGCTTTGTCCGTACTATGGTAAAGGACAGTGAAAATTATTACATCGGATTCGTAGAAGATGTGACGAAGCAGACTTTAGACTTGAAACGCATGGAATACGAAAGAAATCATGATGTACTGATTGGTCTGAACAACCGGCGGGCTTTCTTTGAACGGCTCCGGGTTCTGTTTGAGAATCCAAAACAATTAAAGACAGCAGCTTTTGTGATGATTGATCTGGACAACTTGAAACATATAAACGATACCTTCGGGCATGGCTGCGGAGACCAGTATATTCAAACGGCGGCGGAATGTCTGAAACGGGGCGTGCCCCAGTCAGCGGTGGTATGCCGTCTTGCGGGCGATGAATTCTGTATTTTCTTCTATGGCTGTTCCGGCAAAGAAGAAATTCGCCATTATATAGAACGCCTGCAGGTTCGGCTGAAACATACAACGATTCGGTTACAGGAAAACCAGGAGTACTCCATTTGTATTTCCGGTGGAATTGCATGGTATCCTGAAGACGGACGGAGTTGTGAAGAATTACTGGAACGGGCAGATAAAGCAATGTATACAGTGAAAAAGGCTGAAAAAGGACAGTTTAAGGAATATGAAAAGAGAACAGGCAACGAAATACAAAGAGACCATATTGATTGTAGATGATATGGAAATCAATCAGGAAATCCTGACAGAAATGCTGAAAGAAGATTACAATCTGATAAAAGCTTATGACGGTCAGGAAGCGATTGATTTATTGGAAAAACACCACTTGGAGATTCAGTTAATCCTGCTGGATTTTATTATGCCCCAAAAGGATGGCCTGGAAGTCTTAAGAGAGATGAAGGAAAAGCAGTGGATAAAAAGGATTCCGGTCATTATGATTACATCGGAGGATTCTCTGGCTTTTATGCATAAGGTGTATGAACTGGGAGGAACAGAGTATATACACCGTCCGTTTGACCGTTATGTGGTACAGCAGCGCATTAAAAATACACTGATGCTCTACGCCAAGAAGCGGCGGCTGGAAGAAATGGTGGCAGAGCAGGTCTATGAGCGGAAAAAGAACAGCGATATGATGATGACCATTTTCAGCAACATTGTAGAGTTTCGGAATGGAGAGAGTGGGCTGCATGTGCTGCATATCCGGATTATTACGGAAATTTTGTGCCGTTATTTATCGGAAACCACCCATCAGGTGAACTTGTCCGGCAAAGACATCAGCAATATTGCGTTGGCCTCGGCGCTGCATGATGTGGGAAAAATTGCAATTTCAGAAAAAATACTGAATAAACCGGGCAAGCTGACAGAAGAGGAATATGAGATTATGAAGACGCATTCGGCTATTGGTGCAGATATTGTAAGCAGATTAGAACCGTATCAGGAGGAACCTCTGGTAAAATTTGCTTATGATATCTGCAGATGGCATCATGAGCGCTGGGACGGAAAGGGGTATCCGGACGGTTTGAAAGGCGGGGAAATTCCGCTCCATGCTCAGATTGTAGCCATTGCAGATGTATATGATGCGCTTACCAGTGAGAGAGTGTATAAAAAAGCCTATTCCAGCCATGAGGCCATACAGATGATTGCAAACGGGGAGTGCGGGGCGTTTAATCCCATGTTGTTGGACGCTCTTTTCGTACTGGAGGATGAGATTTTGGAGGCGCTGGAAAAGGAGGGTCAGGGAAACCATGACCGGATTTTTACGGCAACGGAAAATATTATGCAGTCCTTAAACATTCCGGTTCACACAGATTCTTTGCAAAAGAAAGTTGCTATTCAGAAGGGGGAGAAAAAACCTTGAATTATCGTTTGGATATACAGTATGACGGAACCCGGTACGGCGGGTGGCAGAAGCAGAAAGATACAGACAACACCATACAGGGGAAAATCGAAGAGGTATTATCCCGTATGTGCCAGACTCCGGTGACGATACAGGGCGCGGGCAGGACCGATGCAGGGGTGCACGCGGCAGGGCAGGTGGCAAATGCGCATATGGAGACGGAAAAGACTAGTGAGGAAATCTGCGAATATCTCAACCGGTATCTTCCGGAGGATATTGAGATTGTCCGGGTGAAGCAGGCGGCAGACCGTTTCCACAGCCGCTTAAACGCCAGAGAAAAGGTGTACCAGTACCGCGTTGCTGCAGGTTCTCATAAGAATGTGTTTGAGCGGAAATACCAGTGCCCGCTTCATGAAAATCTGGATGTACCGGCCATGAGAGAGGCGGCGGAATTTTTGACGGGAACTCATGATTTTAAAAGTTTTTGTTCCAATAAAAAGATGAAAAAGTCTTCGGTCAGAACCATATATGACATCGAAATCCGGGAAGAGGGGCAGGAAATCCGCATGACCTATACCGGCGACGGATTTCTCTATAATATGGTAAGAATTCTCACCGGAACTCTGATTGAAGTGGGAAGAGGAGAGAGAAAGCCAGAGGAAATGATGGAAATTCTGGAACGCTGCGACAGAGGAGCGGCGGGATTTACAGCGCCGGCCAGGGGACTGACCCTGCTGGAAGTGCGGTATTAGGAGGAAGACAGTATGGAAAACAGCAGAAACCGGGAAATGGAACAGGAAATTCGTAAGAGCATGGAACAGCTTTATCCTAAGGACCCGGATCATTTGTACAGCCGGATGCAGGTGGAATTTTATGCCTGCAATTACGAGAAAAAAAGTGTAACCCTTCGTTTTCCGGTACAGAGATGGGAATTAAATCACATGGCAACCATGCACGGAGGTCTCATAGCCACGGCTATTGACACCACCTGCGGCGTTACGGTGCGCAGCGTCAGCGGAAGTGAAAAAATTCCTACCATTAACCTGAACCTGAATTATCTCTCCCCTGCCATGGCTCAGGACGCCCTGCTGGTAACGGCAAAAGCAGACCGGGCCGGACGGAGAATCTGCAGTGTATCTGCAGCATGCCGGTCTGAAAAAACGGGGAATCTCATAGCCACTGCCACGGCAAATTTCATGATTCTGGAGTGAAATTTTGAATGCAAATAAAAAAATAAAAGCAAAGCCTTTGAAAAAGCGGGAATTTATGGTACTATAGTCCTTAGACTGTAAAGGAAGAAATTACGATAGATGGAGGAAGAAAAAAGTGGAAAAAGAAACAGCAAAAGAAACCGTTTCTAAAAACTTTATTGAACAGATGATTGAAAAAGACCTGGCAGAGGGCAAATACGAGGAAATTTGTACCAGGTTTCCGCCGGAGCCAAATGGTTATCTGCATATCGGACATGCAAAGTCTATTTTATTAAACTATGGTCTTGCACAGAAATACCACGGAAAGTTCAATATGCGTTTTGACGACACCAATCCGACTAAGGAAAAGGTAGAGTTTGTGGAGTCCATCAAGGAAGATATCAAATGGCTGGGCGCAGACTGGGAAGACCGTCTGTACTTTGCTTCTGACTACTTTGAGCAGATGTACGAAGCGGCTGTAAAATTGATTAAGAAAGGGAAAGCCTTTGTCTGTGATTTGACGGCAGAGGAAATCCGGGAATACAGAGGAACCCTGACAGAGCCGGGCAAGGAAAGTCCCTACAGAAACCGCAGTGTGGAGGAAAATCTGGAATTATTTGAAAAAATGAGAAACGGAGAATTTGAGGACGGCAGCAAGGTACTTCGCGCCAAAATCGACATGGCTTCTCCTAATATCAATATGCGTGATCCGGTTATCTACCGTGTGGCGCATATGACACACCACAACACCGGGGACAAATGGTGCATTTACCCTATGTATGATTTTGCACATCCCATCGAAGATGCCATTGAAGGTGTGACCCATTCCATCTGTACCCTGGAATTTGAAGACCACAGACCTTTGTATGACTGGGTAGTAACAGAACTGGAATATCCCCATCCGCCAAAGCAGATTGAATTTGCAAAGCTGTATCTGACCAATGTAGTGACAGGAAAACGTTATATCAAAAAGCTGGTAGAAGACGGCATTGTAGACGGCTGGGATGACCCTCGTCTGGTATCCATTGCGGCTCTTAGAAGACGGGGCTTTACACCGGAATCCATTCAGAAATTCGTAGAGCTCTGCGGTGTTTCAAAGGCCAACAGTTCTGTGGATTACGCTATGCTGGAATACTGTATCCGCGAAGATTTGAAGATGAAAGCGCCTCGTATGATGGCTGTTTTAGACCCGGTAAAACTGGTTATTGACAACTATCCGGAAGGCGAAATCGAATACCTGGAAGTGCCAAATAACATGGAAAATCCGGAACTGGGCAGCAGAAAAGTGCCTTTCGGAAGAGAACTTTACATTGAAAGAGAAGACTTTATGGAAGTTCCGGTAAAGAAATACAAACGTCTCTATCCGGACAATGAAGTGCGCCTCATGAATGCGTACTTTGTGACCTGTACAGGCTGCGAAAAGGATGAAGAGGGAAATGTAACGGTTATCCACTGTACGTATGACCCGGCCTCCAAAGGCGGAAATTCCCCGGACGGAAGAAAGGTCAAAGGAACGATTCACTGGATTTGCGCTGAGACAGCCGTAGAGGCGGAGTGCCGTCTGTATGAGAATATCGTAGATGAAGAAAAAGGCGTATACAATAAGGAAGACGGAAGTTTGAACCTGAATCCGAATTCTCTTACGGTAGTCAAAGGCTGTCTGGTAGAGCCGGAACTTGGAAAAGCAGAGGCTTACGACCGGTTCCAGTTTGTGAGAAACGGATTTTTCTGTGCGGACTGCCATGACAGCAAACCGGGAGCGCCGGTATTTAACCGCATTGTGTCTCTGAAGAGTTCTTTTAAACTGAATCAGTAATGATTAAGATTTTATACGAAAAGAGGAGCCTGTGAACGAATTACTAATTCCTCTGGATACAAAAAGCAAAGTGCCGATTTACGAGCAGATTTGTGACTATATCAAAAGGGCTGTGCAGCAGAAGCATTTAATACCGGGAGAAAAGCTGCCTTCGTCCAGAGCCTTTGCCAGATGTCTGGCTGTGAGCCGAAGCACCGTAGACTTGGCCTATGACCAGCTGGTATCCGAAGGGTATATTGAGTCCATTCCCTGCAAAGGCTACTATATCTGCGAAATAGACAGCCTCTACGTTCCCGGCAGGAAGAGGACAGAAGAGTGGAAAACAGAAAAAGAGAATCCCTCTAAAAGGGCAGCGAGAGAACAGAAAACCTGTGCCTATGATTTTTCTTTAAACGGCATAGCGCCCGGCGGTTTTCCTCACAATGTCTGGAAAAAGCTGGCAAGGCAGGTGCTCTCAGAGGATGACGATACCCTGTTTCAGCTGGGAAATCCCTGGGGAGAATATGGATTTCGCAGCGCAGTGGCGGAATATCTGTATCAGGCCAGAGGCATGCGGTGCCGCCCGGAGCAGATATTAATTGGAGCAGGAAACGATTATCTGCTGATGCTCCTGGGAACCATTCTGGGGAAAAACCGTGTGATTGCCATGGAAGACCATACCTACCTGACTGCATATTACGATTTTCTGCACATTGGGTATGAGGTAAAAGCGGTGAAGCAGGACGAAAGCGGTATGTGTATCTCCTCTTTGAAAGATTCCGGTGCACAGATTGCCTATGTGATGCCCTCTCACCAGTTTCCCGCAGGCACGGTTATGCCCCTGAAACGCCGTATGGCACTTCTGGACTGGGCAGAGGAAGCGGAAAATCGCTACATCATTGAGGATGATTACGACAGCGAGTTCCGTTACCGCGGAAAGCCTATTCCGGCTCTGCAGGGATTTGACAGGGGCGGGCGTGTGATTTATATGGGAACTTTTTCCAAATCCATTGCCCCGTCCATTCGTGTCAGCTATATGGTTTTGCCGGAGTTTCTGGCAGAGCAGTATGCAGAGCGGAAAAGTCCTTTTTCAGTAACCGTGTCCAGAGCAGACCAGAAGATACTGGAGTTATTCTTAAAAGAAGGAGGATATGAGCGGCATTTGAACCGTATGCGGGCTGTCTATAAAAGCAAGCATGACAAAATGGTGAAAGTTCTGCGGGATATGGGGGATATCTGTACTTTTTCGGGAGAATATGCGGGACTTCATCTGGTACTGGAATTCACAAACGGGCTGACAGAAGAGGAGGCAGTTTTGCGGGCAGAAGCGGCCGGTGTTCAGGTCTACGGATACTCGGAATACGGCATAGAAAGCAGCAAGATAAAAAAAGAACCGGAAAGAAAGGTACTTCTGGGCTATGCCTGCATGACCGAAGAAGAAATCGAAAAAGCCATGAGGAAATTGAAAGAGGTCTGGGAATAAGTATTGACAGAAAATTATAAATACAGTAAACTGAACGTTGCAAGGGGAGCTGGAGCAAGTCCGGCTGAGAATAAAACCACATTCGTTTTAGACCCTCATACCTGATTCGGATAATGCCGGCGTAGGAAGCATTTTGTAAAATCTGCAGGTTCAGATACAGACATGAATCCCATCAGGTACTCCCTGGTGGGATTTTTTATACAGAAAGAGAATAAGGAGGAAGGAAATATGAACGCAAGCGTAGCTATCCAGACTTTGCCGGAGGCAAAAGACGACGAGGAATTAATCCGTATTGTAGACGAGGTGATTGCCTATATTAAAAGTACGGGAAATAATTATTATGTAGGCCCTTTTGAGACAACCATTGAGGGAGACTATGACGAACTCATGGACATTGTAAAGGAATGTCAGCATATTGCAGTGAAGGCAGGAGCGCCGTCTGTAGCTGCTTATATTAAGGTCAGCTACAAGCCGGAAGGAGATGTGCTTACCATTGAAAGAAAAGTCTCAAAACACCACCAGTAAAATCTGGACCGTGTCGGCTCTGGCTGTACTGCTGGTGCTTTGGCAGGCGGTTTCCATGGCTGGGCTGATTCCCAACTTTATGCTGCCCTCCCCGGTGGATGTGGGGAAGGCTTTTGTGGGGGATTTCGGGCTTTTAATGGAAAATGCAAAGGTAACGCTTTTGGAGGCGGCTCTGGGACTGGCCTGCGGTATTGCCGTGGGTTTTCTCATGGCGGTAATCATGGAGCAGTTTGAAAAGCTGTACAAAGCCTTTTATCCTTTAATTGTTCTGACCCAGACCATCCCTACGGTGGCCATTGCGCCCCTTTTGGTGCTGTGGTTTGGATATGAAATGCTGCCAAAGGTGATTCTCATTGTGGTGGTGACTTTTTTTCCTATTACCGTAGGACTTTTGGACGGTTTTGGGTCTGCGGATAAAGATATGATCAATCTCATGCGTTCCATGGGGGCAGGAGAGTTTCAGATTTTTCGTTATATTAAGCTGCCGGGAGCCATGAGTCACTTTTTTGCCAGTCTTAGAATTTCCGTGTCGTATTCCGTAGTAGGCGCTGTGATTTCTGAATGGCTAGGAGGCTTCAGCGGTCTTGGGGTTTACATGACACGGGTAAAAAAAGCATTTGCTTATGACAAAATGTTTGCCGTGATTTTTCTCATTTCCATTATCAGCCTGATTCTTATGAAGCTGGTGGAAATTCTGCAGAAAAAGGCCATGCCCTGGGAAAATGTGAAATAAGACAGAGGAGAAAAGATACATGAAAAAGAAATATTTTGCGACGCTTTTGTGCGCGGCAGTTCTCACAGCTTTTACAGGCTGCGGGGAATCCGGCGCTCTGAAAGAAGAGAAGAAAGCAGAAAATAAAACAGAAAAGCTGACTTTTGTACTGGACTGGACACCGAATACCAACCATACCGGTCTGTATGTGGCCAAGGAAAAGGGATACTTTGAAGATGAGGGGCTGGAAGTGGAAATCGTACAGCCGCCGGAGGACGGTGCAGACGCCCTGGTGGCATCGGGAAAAGCCCAGTTGGGTGTTTCCTTTCAGGATACGATGGCACCGGCGGTAGCGGGAGAAGACGCACTTCCCAATACAGCCATAGCTGCTGTTGTACAGCACAACACTTCCGGTATTATTTCCAGAAAAGGGGAGGGCATGGACCGTCCCAAGGGACTGGAAGGGAAAAAGTATGCCACCTGGGACGCTCCCATTGAAAAAGCCATGATGAAAAACGTGGTGGAGGAAGACGGAGGGGATTTCAGTAAAGTGGAACTGATTCCAAGCACAGTGACGGACGAGGTATCCGCACTGAAGACAAAGTCCGTGGACGCTATCTGGGTGTTTTACGCCTGGGCTGGTGTAGCTACAGAAGTGGCAGGTCTGGATACAGACTACTTTGCGTTTAAAGATATCAATCCGGTATTTGACTATTATACACCTGTAATTATAGGAAATAACGAATTTCTGGAAAAAGAGCCGGAAACGGCAAAATCTTTTTTGAGAGCGTTGAAAAAGGGGTATGAATTTGCCATTGAAGACCCGGATGCGGCAGCAGACATTCTCTGTGAGGCTTCACCGGAACTGGATGTGGAACTGGTAAAAGCCAGTCAGAAATATCTGGCTGACCAGTATAAGGCAGAGGAAGAACGCTGGGGATATATCAGCCCCGAGCGGTGGAACGCTTTTTATAACTGGCTGAATGAAAACGGCCTGTCAGAAACAGAAATACCGGAAAATACAGGATTTTCCAATGAGTATCTTCCGGAATAAGAAAGGCGGCAAAAAAATGGCACAGCTTGAAGTTTCCCATGTGACAAAATCCTTTGACGGCAGGAAGGTTCTGGAGGACGTGTCCATCCGTCTGGGGGAGAAAGAACTGGTGGCTCTTTTAGGCGTCAGCGGCGGCGGAAAAACAACACTTTTTAATGTGATTTCCGGTATCTTAAAGCCGGACAGCGGACAGGTGTTTTTAGACGGGGAGGAGATTACAGGCAGTCCGGGGAAGGTCAGCTATATGCTTCAGAAGGATTTGCTTCTGCCTTACCGCACCATTGAAGACAATGTGGCCCTGCCTCTGATTATCAAGGGGGAGAAAAAGAAGGCGGCGAGAAGTCAGGTGCAGCCCTATTTTCAGGAATTTGGGCTGGAAGGGACTCAGAAAAAGTACCCGGCTCAGCTTTCCGGGGGTATGCGCCAGAGAGCAGCGCTTCTGCGGACGTATATGTTTTCTCAGAAAATTGCCCTTTTGGACGAGCCGTTTTCCGCCCTTGATACCCTGACAAAAATTGCCATGCATAAGTGGTATTTAAACGTCATGGAGCAGATTCACCTGTCTACAATTTTTATTACACATGATATAGACGAGGCCATTCTTTTGGCGGACCGGATTTATCTTTTAACAGGGAGTCCGGGAACCATCACAGAAGAAATTGTGATAAAAGAGAAAAAGCCCAGAGCGGCGGATTTTAATCTGACGCCAGAGTTTCTGGAGTATAAACGGTATATTCTGGAGAAGATAGGGGAAAATTAAAAGCCGCATATAATATTCAGATAGCAGTGGAGAACTATTATAAAAATGCATTTGGAGATATCGGAAAGTATTACAACATGATAACGCAGCTGTGAGGTGTTTTTGTGAAGGGTTTGTATGTGGTGAGGTAGAGATGGGAAAAGGTATGAGAAGGTCGCAGAAATGCGGCTTTTTCTTTTTGTTTCTTCATCTTCTTGAGTTGCAGATAAAAATCAGTTAAAATAAAGTGTAGAAAGCAGAGGGACATGTTGGGAGAATGTGACAATCATGTATTATGAAGAAGATTGTGCCGCATTACTGGAACAGACTTCAAAAAGAAGAAGCTTATGAGAAGTTTGAGGAAATTAAGCAGGTTTTACAAAAGGATTATGAAGAAAATAAAGAACCATCAGGTGAATTTAATAAGAATATTTGCAGATACGTATGGGCTGTGCTTACCGAATGCTGTACTTTTTGACGCGTCATCGTTGTTTGGACTATAATACTATAGTTCAATAGATAAGAGTAAATGGAGGTTTTGGATGAGTGAAAAGAAAAAGAAAATAGGTTTTACTGTTGCATGTGTAAACGAATTTGCACAACATCATAATCTCAGTATACAGGAAGCATTTCGTTACCCTTTTCAGTTTAAAGGTATTGCGTTTATAAAAGAAAACTATGAAGTTGAGCATACTTTAGATTTTGAAACAATAATAGAAGACTTAGGGATATTGTGCCGAAAAAACGGAGGCGTGTTATGAGATTATATCATGGAAGTAATATTGTAATTGATAGTATAAATTTGGCAATGTGCAGACCATATAAAGATTTCGGTTTAGAAACAACGGAAGAATGTGCAAAATTTGTCATGAATAATAGAAATCGAACATTTACAAATATGATATGGTTATAGGACCTGTTGCGGATGATAATATGGCATTATTATTTCGTCAGTATGAAAATGAAATTATTGATTTTGAAACCTTATTGAAAGGAATGATATATAAAAAGACATCATCGCAGTATTCTTTTCATACAGAAAAAAGTATAAAACTTTTACGAAAGGTAGGAAATTAATATGGATAAGTTTTATAACTCAAAAGTCTTTGAAAAACTTCAGGATAAAGAAACCGGTTTATATATGGAAAGCTCAGAATATGTGTATGATCTTTTTAAAGATGAGATAAACTTTGGACGTATTGTTCAAGCAGAAATATAAGGTTTATAGGATATAACTTTATCTTTATTCATATAGGCTTTCAAAAATGCAGTTGAGGGGTCTTTGTGCCCTAAAATACATACAGAAAAGAAAAAATAAGAATCCCCCATAGAAGATTAGGTATAAAAAACACTGATTTCTACGGGAGATTCTTATTTTAAGATTTAGAAGCTAAAAACGGTATTTCCCGATAGCCCCTTAAATTTCCAGAAGTTTTCCTACACTTTCGTCATATCGGCAGTATTTGCCGTTCGCAGAAAGAAAAGGGGTGTAGGTTTTGGTTCTTACATTTTTTATGTATACGACCTTAGTGGCTGCCATGTAAACCAGAGAAAACTTTTCGTTCAAACTGGAAATCCATTTGTATACTTTTTGGTCTTTGTCTGAGAGCACCAGTTCGTAACCGCCTTCACAGGGCTCTAAGGAGAAATAACTTTTCTCGTCCTTTAAGGCCGTAAATACCTGGCTGTAAATGTAGGATGAAAAATGCTCGCGGACAAAGTTTTTGAAGTCCGGCAGGTTGTAAATCCGATGAGAAACTGCGTCTGTGATTTTGTCGCCGCGCTCAATACGGATTTTCAGGACCTTCAGAATTTCCACTGCGTCATTGATGAAACTCAGACGGTTGTATTCCATGGTTTCCAAAAGAAAAGAAATCAATTCCTTTGACAGAATATCATCATTTTTTGCCTGCTCGAATAACTGGTTGTTCATTGGTTTATCCTCCCTCTTTTGTCTGCGAATTTACGCTTCGCTCTCTTTTTCTTCTTCTTTCACTTCTTCTTTTATTTCGTCTTTTATATCTTTGACGGTTTCAGCGGCAGTCTGTACTTTTTCTTCTGCTTCCTCTTTGATATCCTCTGCTTTTTCGGCAGCTTCTTCGGCCATATCTTCTGCGGTTTCTTTGACTGCTTCGGTAAAATCCTCTTCTTCAAAGATGTCGTCGTCCAGAAAATCGTCGGTGTGTTCTTTGACTTTGCTTACTGCGTCATCTACGGATTTTTCCATGACTTTTTTAAACTTAGAAGCAACGCCTGCAGCAGAAACAGCAGTTTCTTTTAAATTATCCTGAAAGTCAGCAAACTCTTCCTGTAAGTCCGGATTTTCATTTTTCTTCTTAACAAAATAGTAAGCTGCAGCACCTGCCGCTGCGCCTAAAGCGCCCATCCCTAAAAGTTTTTTTCCAAAATTTCCCATATCATTATCCTTTCTGAGTCTCACTCCCATACTCTTATATGTTCTCCATTATAATCCTTTTTATGAGGAGAAGGAAGAGGTATTTTCATTAATTTTCTATGAATTTCAAAAAAACTATTGACAAAAATAGAAAAATCAGTATGATAGTAGCATAAGAGTTAGTTGTAGCTAATTCAACAGAGGAGAGGCAGTTTTACCCTATGTCTTTTCTTTTTACAGACAGGTTAGAAATAACTAACTTAGTGAGCGTATGAATGGAAGAAAAAAGGAAATGATAACAACAATGGAAAGGAGTTTTGCATATGAGTATTGTAATTATCGGAGGAAACGAGAGAATGGTCACCAGATATGAGAATCTGTGTCAGGATTATGGATGTAAGGCGAAAGTCTTTGTCAAAGAACATGGTTCCATTAAGAAAAAAATGGGCTGCCCGGATTTGCTTTTGATGTTTACCAATACGGTTTCCCACAAAATGGTTATGAATGCTTCCCAAGAGGCCAAGAGGAACAACATTCCTATTGTGCGGATTCACAGAGCCAGCACAGCAGCGCTGCAGTCTGTACTGGAGGATATCAAAGGAGGAGCGGTTTATGCTTGATGAATTTTTAATCCGTCACAGCGCTCCCACGCTGGCCGGACTGAAGACAGCCAATCTTTTCTGGTATCCCTGGGAAAACCGGGAAGAATTGAAGGCAGTTCTGGAAGAATGGCAGAAGGTGTTTCAGGAAAAGGGATTGGGTCTGATGGTTATGCGCCTGCACGGGCAAAGGGCTCTTTTGTATGTATATAGAATCAGCCGCCTTGAGCAGGATTTAAACCGCAGGGAAACCAGACAGATGTTAGCAGCAGAGGGCTATGCATATGAAAAAGCGAAAGAGGCTTTGGTCTGTCTGCGGCAGAGAATTCAAAGCTGTGCAAAGTTCCCTCACGAAATCGGACTGTTTCTGGGATATCCCCAGGAGGATGTGAAGGGATTTATAGAAAATGAAGGGAAAAACTGCAAATGCTGCGGCTGCTGGAAAGTGTACTGCAACGAATGTGAAGCAAGAAAAACCTTTCATAAATTTAAAAAGTGCGAACTGGTTTATACCCGTCTGTTTTTGGGAGGAAGACCGGTCAAAAAGTTGATTGTAGCAGCGTAAAACAGGAAATTTCCATACGAACCTTCTGATAAAAAGGGACGGCCACGAAGGACGGGAGAGTCCGGATTCTGGCCGTCCCTTTTAAAAAGAGGTTGCGTCAGAGGAAAAGTCGGGCTATACTCTTACTATGCAGTACACCAGAAGATATTTCATACTGCAAAAAGGAGCAGACAATGAAACAAATCATACTTGCAAGTGCATCACCGAGACGGCGGGAATTGTTATCCCAGGCAGGGATTCCTTTTGTGGTAAAGCCCAGCCAGGCAGAAGAAAAGATAACCGTCAAAGAGCCGGGGCAGGCTGTGGAGGAGCTGTCCCTGTTAAAATGCCGTGATATTTATGCACAGACAACAGGAGACGTGGCAGTTATCGGTGCGGATACTGTAGTGGCCGCAGAAGGCAGAATTTTAGGAAAGCCGGCTGATAAGGAGGAGGCTGTGAGCATGCTCACCATGCTTCAGGGAAAACAGCACGAAGTCTATACCGGTGTAACGGTTATGGTGAGGGAAGAGGGAAAAGAAAATATCCGCACCTTCCATGAAAAGACAGAAGTGTATTTTTATCCCATGACAGAAGAAGAAATCAGGGGATATGTGGAGACCGAAGAACCTATGGATAAGGCAGGTGCTTACGGAATCCAGGGGAAATCCGCAGTCTTTATCCGGGAAATCCGGGGGGATTATAATACGGTTGTGGGGCTGCCTCTGGCAAGACTCTATCAGGAATGCAGAAAAATGGGATTGGAAATAAAGGAGTGGTAGACATGTATAAAGCTTGTATTTTTGACCTGGACGGAACCATTGCAGATACCGTGGAATCCATTGCCTATGTGGGAAATCAGACACTGCGTCATTTTCACCTGCCGGAACTTCCGGTGGAAAATTATAATTTTTATGCAGGAGACGGTGCAGATGAACTGGTAAGAAGAATGCTGCAGGCAGTTCCCGGCGGCGATAAAGTGGATTATGAGGAAGTGCGGGTTTTGTACCGGAAGTGGTTTGGAGAAAATCCTTTTTACCATGTAAAGCCTTTTGAAGGAATTCTGGAACTTCTGGAAGGACTGAAAAAGGAAGGTCTGAAAATTGCTGTCTTTTCCAATAAACCTCACGGGGCGGCTGTGGAAGTTGTGGAAAAGATTTTCGGCAGAGACGTGTTCCATAAGGTGCAGGGACAGACTGAGAAGATTCCCAGAAAGCCTTCTCCCATAGGCGCCCTGGCTATTGCAGAGGAATTTCAGATTTCTCCAAAGGAGTGCATTTACTGCGGAGATACCAACACAGATATGGATACCGGGAAAGCGGCAGGCATGTTTACCGTAGGGGTGACCTGGGGATTCCGCCCAAGAACAGAATTGGAAGAACACCATGCGGATAAAATTGTGGACCGGCCGGAAGAAATTCTGACTCTTGCAAAAAGAGAAAAGGAGAAGCAGAAAAATGCTGAAGCTGATAGCCAGTGACTTAGACGGAACCCTTCTGCAAAACGGAGTCAGGACGTTGTCTGACACTGTCATAGAGCAGATAAAGCAGTTAAAAGAAATGGGTATTTTATTTGTAGCCGCCAGCGGAAGACAGTATACCAATCTGCAAAGACTGTTTGCACCTGTCTGTGAGGATATTGCCTATGTCTGTGAAAACGGTGCCCTGGTAGTTTACAAAGGAAAAATTTTACATAAAAATGTCTTTGAAAGGGAATTGGCAGAAGAAATGCTGCATAGCATATTGAAGAAAGACCGTGCGGAACTGGTGGTTTCCGGGGAAAGGACGGTTTATCTGCAGCCTAAGACAGAGGCTTTTCGGGAATACATGATAAATTTTGTGAAAAACGACACTACGGTGCTGCCGGATATTTTTCAGGTGCCGGAGGAAATCATTAAGATTTCCGTATATGAGGAAAACGGCGCGGAGGCCATTGCGCCTTACTGGAAAAAGGCCTTTGGCAGCAGAGCCACGGTAGTGACTTCCGGGATTTCCTGGCTGGATATGATGCCTTTAAGCGCAGATAAGGGAAACGGGCTTCGGGTGCTGAAGAAACACCTTCTTTTGTCTGATGAGAACTGCGCGGCTTTTGGCGACAATTTCAATGATTTGGAAATGCTGCAGGAAGTGACCTATGGCTTTGCCGTGGGAGAGGCCAGGAAGGAAGTGCGGGAAACCGCCGGAAGAGTAACCGACAGAGTGGAAACGGTACTGGAAAAAGTGATAAAACAGGGAGGAAATTGGTATGAATGAGTACAGCGAAGAGTGTATTTTAACATTTTTAAGAAATCAGGAGCAGCTTTTTACAGAGCCTGTGGCAGAGACAGAGGAAGAGGCGGAGGCCTTTTTAGAGGACTGCATGGCCGCTGTGGTGGATTCACTGGAAGAAGTGAGAGTGTACTTTGAGGAAAACGGCATGGACGTAGAGGATATGTCCCTGGAAGAACTGGAGGACGCCAGTGAAGTTTTCCCACTGCCAAACGGTCAGTATTTGATTGTAGAAGGATAAATAAAAAGGAAAAAAGAGGCTGCTGCATGATTTCTGATGAAAGGTTCATAGAAGACATGCAGAAGCCTTTTTCTGAATGATTTACAGATGGGAGAGATGAGATGACAGGAATTATATTGGGAATCACCTTGATTATGCTGCTTTGCGTGCTTGCAGAAAAGTTTTCGGACAGGCTGGGTATGCCTGCGCTGATACTGTTTATGTTTATCGGCATGCTTTTCGGAAGTGACGGTATTTTTAAAGTACCTTTTGAAAATTTTGAACTGGCAGAAAGAATCTGTTCGGTGGCTTTTGTATTTATTATGTTTTATGGCGGATTCAATACCAAGTGGGAGGCGGCGAAGAGTATTGCAGGAAAGGCCGTTACCCTGTCTACAGCAGGTGTTTTCATTACGGCCGGAATTACGGCTTTGCTTTGCAATGTAGTTTTAAAGTTTTCTTTTGAAGAGAGTTTTCTGATTGGCGCCGTGCTGTCTTCTACAGATGCAGCCAGTGTGTTTGCCATTCTGCGAAAAAAGAAGCTGAACCTAAAGGATGGGACAGCGTCACTTCTGGAGGTGGAAAGCGGAAGCAATGACCCCATTTCCTATCTTCTCACGATTATAGCCATTGGAATTATGACAAATGGAAAATCCGGAAATATTGCGGCTGTGATTGCCATGCAGATTATCTTCGGTGTTCTGGTAGGACTGGTGCTGGCGAAGCTTTGCGTCTTTATTATGGCAAAGACTAGTCTGATTGCGGAAGGGCTGGAGATGGTTTTTGTGATTGCCATGGTGCTGGGCTGCTATGGTCTGACTTCTTTTGTGGGGGGCAATGCTTTTTTGAGTGTGTATCTTTTCGGTATTCTTATGGGAAACAGCAAAATCAAAAAGAAGGAGATACTGATTCCGTTTTTTTGACGGCGTTACCAGCCTGGCTCAGATATTGATTTTCTTTTTAATCGGACTTTTAACCTTTCCGCATCAGATGCCGGAAATCATTCCCACAGCGCTTGCTATTGTGGCTTTTCTGACAATTATCAGCAGGCCGGTGGCTGTCTTTTTACTTTTAAAGCCTATGAAATGCAGCAACCGGCAGTGCTGGCTGATTTCCTGGGCAGGGCTTCGCGGTGCCTCTTCTTCAGTATTTGCCATTACCGCCGTAGCGGCAGGGATTTCTATGAAGCAGGATTTGTTCCACATTGTGTTTATGGTTTCTCTTTTCTCTGTAGCCATTCAGGGAACGTTTCTGCCCAAGGTGGCGCAGAAGCTGTCTATGATTGATGATACCGCGGATGTAAGCAAAACCTTTAACGATTATCAGGAAGAAACTTCGCTGCAGCTTATGCGCATGTATATTCCCCAGGGGCATGAGTGGGATGGAAAGAAAATAAAAGAGGTGAACATTCCCACGGGCTCTCTGGCTTTGATGATTAAACGGGGAGAGGAAATGATACTGACAAAAGGAAATACAGAAATCTGTGCCGGGGACAGTGTGATTCTCAGTGTGCCGCCTTATAATACCAATGAGACGGAGCAGCTCCAGGAGAAGCGTATTCTTTCAGGGGATAAATGGTGCAACAAAAGCATAGCCCAGCTGCATTTGTCCAGAAACGAACTGATTGCCATGGTTATTCGTGGGGAGGAGGCCATTATTCCGGATGGAAAAACGGTGTTAAAGGAGCAGGATGTTGTGGTTATGTACCGGGACATGGCAGCCGGAAAGTGAGAAAGAATTCTCCAGCTGTTTTTTCCCTTGTATTTGTGGTAAAATAAAGAAAGATATCCGGCAGAAGAATAAGAGAACAGGAGTGTGATAGCAAGATGGAAATCAGCAGTCTGGTAGAAAAACAGAGAGCCTTTTTTCAAAAAGGCATTACAAAAACCCCGCAATTTCGTCAGAAAGCACTGGAAAGGCTGGAAAAAGGAATCAGACGGTATGAGAAGGAAATTCATCAGGCTCTCCGAAAAGACCTGGGGAAATCAGAGTTTGAGGCCTATATGACCGAAGTGGGACTGACGCTTTCCGAACTGACTTATGTGAAAAAACACCTTTCCGCCTGGATGCGGCCAAATGGGGTGCCGACTCCTCTGGCCCAGTTTCCGGCAAAAAGTTTTGAAATGACAGAACCATACGGGGTGGTACTGATTATGTCTCCCTGGAATTATCCGTTTATGCTGTGTATGGAACCGCTGATTGGCGCCATTGCCGCAGGAAACTGCTGTATTGTGAAGCCGTCTGCCTATGCGCCCCATGTATCGGCAGTGCTGAAAAAAATGCTTTCGGCAGTGTTTCCACCGGAGTTTGCAGCCGTGGTAGAGGGGGGAAGGGAAGAGAACAGCCGCCTTTTAGAGCAGCGTTTTGACTATATTTTCTTCACAGGCGGAAAAGCGGTGGGACAGCTGGTACTGGAAAAAGCAGCTGTCCATCTGACGCCGGTGACCTTGGAACTGGGTGGAAAAAGTCCCTGTATCGTAGACGAAACGGCGGATTTGAAACTGGCGGCCAGGCGTCTGGTATTCGGGAAATATTTGAACAGCGGTCAGACTTGTGTGGCTCCCGATTATCTTCTGGTGCAGAAAAGTGTGAAAGAGCCTTTCCTGAACTATGTAAAAATGTGGATTCATAAAATGCTGGGAAAAAATCCACTGGAGAATCCCAATTATCCCAAAATGATAAACGAAAAGCATTACCACAGAATGTTGGAACTTATCAAAGGCGAGGCAATTCTGGAAGGGGGATTTGGCGAGGAAGCGCGTCTGCGGATTGCCCCTACTGTACTGGATTATGTTTCTCCGGATTCCCCGGTTATGCAGGAAGAAATTTTCGGTCCGGTGCTTCCGGTGCTGACTTATGACACCATAGAAGAAGCAGAAACCTTTATCCGTGACAGAGAAAAGCCCTTGGCTCTTTACCTTTTTACGAAAAATCCGGACACAGAGCAGAGGATTTTGAGGAATCTTTCCTTTGGCGGCGGTTGTGTGAATGACACCATTATTCATCTGGCTACTTCCCGCATGGGCTTTGGAGGAGTAGGAGCCAGCGGTATGGGAAGTTACCACGGAAAGAAGAGCTTTGACACTTTCAGCCATACCAAGAGTATGGTAAAGAAAGCCGGCTGGCTGGATTTGCCCATTCGCTATCAGCCTTATACCAAAGGGAAAAAGCAGCTTTTGCGTATGTTTTTAAGATGACCGGAAAGGAGCGTGGAGAATATGAAAGAAAAACAAGGATCCGGATTCTGGGACAAGCGCTCCCGGATGTTTGACAGCCAGGTTCTGGAGGTTTATAAAAATGCCTACAAAAAGACAGTAAAGCGGTCTGCAGCATTTCTGAATCAGGAAAATACTGTATTGGAAATCGGCTGCGGCACCGGAATTGTGACCATGCAGCTGGCAGATTGCGTGAAGGAAATTACCGCAATAGATAGTTCAAGGGAAATGCTTTTGCGTGCAGAGCAAAAAGCCAGAGAACTGGGAAAACAGAATATTTCCTTTCACTGCGGAACCCTTAAGGATAGGAAGTTTCCGGCGAAATCCTTTGACGTGGTGACCGCCTATAATGTGCTGCTTTATATGGAAAATCAGGAGGAAGTGCTGGAGCAAATTTATGAAGTCTTAAAGCCGGGCGGCCTTTTTATTTCGGCTACGGACTGCCTTGGCAGAAGTCTGTCAAAAGAAGCCATAAAGAAGTTCTGGAAAAGCAAACTGCATCTTATGCCGTATGTGGCCTTTGATACCCCTATTGGGCTTATGCGGAGAATACAAAAGCACGGTTTTTTAGTGCTGGAGATTGTGAATCTGCATAAAAGTCCGCCCAATATTTTTATCGTAGGGCAGAAAGTGGAAAAATGAAAATCTAAACAAAATATAAAATTTATAAATTATTAGCACTCACTGAAAATGAGTGCTAATTTTCTCTTGACTTTTATTCCCCTGCGTATTAATATGTTTTTTAGAAATGAAGAAAAAGGAGATGCATTATCATGGCTAATAAGCGTGGTACTTTATCAATTAATAGTGACAATATTTTTCCGATTATTAAGAAATGGCTCTACTCAGACCATGACATTTTTTTCCGTGAACTGATTTCCAACGGCTGCGACGCTATCACAAAGCTGAAAAAGCTGGAAGTCATGGGCGAGTATACTTTCCCGGAAAATCATAAAAACAAAATCCAGGTTATCGTAAATCCGGAAGAGAAAACCCTGAAATTTATTGATACCGGTCTTGGTATGACAGCGGAAGAAGTAGAAGAGTATATCACCCAGATTGCCTTTTCAGGTGCAACCCAGTTCCTGGAGAAATACAAAGACAAGACAAACGAAGACCAGATTATCGGACACTTTGGTTTGGGATTCTATTCTGCATTTATGGTGGCAGATGAAGTGCAGATTGATACGCTTTCTTATAAGGAAGGCGCTGTGCCGGTACACTGGTCCTGCGACGGCGGCACCGAATACGAAATCGGTGAGGGAAATAAGACAGAAGTGGGTACTGAAATTACCCTGTTTTTAAATGAAGACAGCCTGGAGTTTGCCAACGAATACCGTGCAAGAGAAGTCATTGAGAAATACTGTTCCTTCATGCCGACGGAAATATTCCTGTCCAAGGCGAATGCGCCGCAGGAATATGAAACGGTAGAAGAATCCGAAGTCAGAGAAGACGATGTAGTTGTAGAGCACATTCACGAAGAGGCCAAAACCGAAGAAAAAGAGAACGAAAACGGCGAAAAAGAAGTGGTAGAAGTTTCCCCTGCAAAGGAAATGGTAAAAATCCACAAGCGTCCGGTTTCTTTAAGCGATACCAACCCGTTATGGATGAAGCACCCAAATGAATGTACAGACGAGGACTATAAGGCTTTTTACCGCAAAGTCTTTATGGATTACAAAGAGCCGCTGTTCTGGATTCATCTGAATATGGATTATCCGTTTAACTTGAAAGGTATTTTGTACTTCCCGAAAATCAACATGGAATATGAATCCATTGAGGGAACCATTAAATTATACAACAACCAGGTATTTATTGCAGACAACATTAAGGAAGTGATTCCGGAGTTTTTGATGCTTTTAAAGGGTGTGATTGACTGTCCGGACTTACCGCTGAACGTATCCAGAAGCGCCCTTCAGAACGATGGATTCGTGAAGAAAATTTCTGACTATATCAGCAAAAAGGTAGCAGACAAGCTGACCGGTATGTGCAAGACAGACAGAGAAAACTATGAAAAATACTGGGATGACATCAATCCGTTTATCAAATTCGGCTGCTTAAAAGATACGAAGTTCTCTGAAAGAATGATGGACTACATTCTGTATAAGAACATTGACGGAAAATATCTGACTTTGGAAGACTGTATCAAAGAGAATGCAAAAGAAACACCGGAAGATACAAAGGAAGAAGTTCTGGAGGAAACCAAAGACGAGGCACAGAAAGAGCCGGAGAAGACCAATATCTACTATGTCACAGATGAAGTACAGCAGAGCCAGTACATCAATCTGTTTAAAGAACAGGGACAGGATGCTGTGATTCTGAAGCACAACATTGACTCTGCATTTATCTCTCATGTAGAGCAGGCAAAGGAAACAGTCAGATTCCTTCGCATTGATGCAGATTTGACAGAAGCAGTGAAAGAGGAAGGAAAGAATCTGGAAGACGAGACAAAAGAGTTGTCAGAAGTTTTCAAAAAAGCTTTGAAAAAAGAGAATCTGACCGTGAAAGTGGAAAGCCTGAAAAACGAGAAGGTATCTTCCATGATGACGATTTCAGAAGAAAACCGCCGTATGCAGGAAATGATGAAAATGTACAATATGTATGGTATGGACCCGTCTATGTTCGGCGGACAGGAAACTCTGGTATTAAATGCCAACAATAAACTGGTGCAGTATGTACTGGAGCACAAAGAAGGAGAACAGACACAGATTCTCTGTGAACAGCTCTATGATTTGGCGTTAATCAGCCACAGACAGCTGACACCGGAGGAAATGACAAAATTTGTAGCCCGAAGCAATGAGATTATGCTGTTGCTGGCAAAATAAACCAGGCAGTTACGAGAAAAAATAACAAAAGGAAAGAGCAGAAAAATCCGTATGGGAGTTTCTGCTCTTTCCTTTTTGAAGACAGGTACAGCCTGTTGGATTTAGGAGGATGGTACTGTAAAAATTTGGAGAAACATATAGACAAATAATGCGGAGTGTATTAGAATAATGCTCGAAAATGGGTAAGTATGAGAGAAAATGACGCATAGAGAAAATGTCCCGGAAGGAAACAGAGCCGGCAAGGGAGAAATGAAGAATATGAAAGCATACAAAAAAGAGAAAAAGAAGTATCTGAACAGTATGGGCGGCAGAAGGCTGAAAGTGCGGGTTCACATGCTGCTGCTGGGGACGCTTTCCCTGGGAATTGTTATATATTCTGTAGTTTGTACCATTCAAATGAAATCAAAGGATGCCAAAACCACAAAAGAATATGTAAGGAATTATGTGGAGCAGCGGGCTGATATGATAGACATGGAAATCAGCAGCAATACAGCCATGATGACGGGACTGGCCGAGACTCTGACAGAAGAAAAACCCCGGGATGGATATAGAAAGTTACCTGGAGACTAAGAGGAAGCTGTATGGTTTTGATTTTATTGCGCTATATGATGATAAAACAGGAGAGGTACAGCTTGCTGGAAAAGGTTTTGAGGATGTAAACAGGGAAGAACTGACAGAAAACGATGTGTTTGGGCAGGAATTAAGAGAAGGACATTGTGCGTCCTGTATGGAAGAGGAACGAATGGTCTATGCCGTAAAGACAGGCAGCGCCAGTGAAGAAAAAACTTTGTGGGCAGCAGCTTCGTCAGAAGAAATAACAAGTATTATGATGTCTAAAACGTTCCAGGAAAAAAGCAGTACTTATGTGGTAGATAAAACGGAGCAGGTACTTCTGTCTTCCGGGGAAGAAGAGAGCATGGCGTTTTGGAATCTTGTCGTAGGACAGAAGGAAGATAAAGAGATTCTGGAAAATGCAGAACGTATGAAAGAAAATATCAGCAACCACAAGGGCGGCGTTTTCCGTATCCTTCTGCCCGGCTATAAGAGGTATTACCTGGCTTACGAGCCTCTGGAAAGAAGAGGATGGACAGCTGTAACCATTGTTTCTGCGGATTTGTTTTCCGGTTTTTCTGATTCTTACGTAGTGAAAATGATGGGAAATCTGGTTGTGGTTATGCTGGTGTTCGGCCCTTATTTTTCCTGCTGTTTAAAAGCTACAGCGAGGGGGAAAAGAAACTGGAACACCTGGCTTTTTCCGATGAGGTGACCGGAGGAATCAATATTGGATTGCATAAGAGAGGGGATATAAAAATGGATGAAAGAGGAATGCAGAAGCGTCTGAGAAAGATAACACTTTTCTTTACTCTGGTGAGTCTTGTGCTCTTAATGGGAAGCGGAGGCATTTCCATCCTGCTGAATCATACGTTTCAGAATGAAATCGAAGATCAGATTGTGACAGAGACAAACAGGCATAGAACCAATATCAACAGAAAAATTGACACAGACCTGCAAACTCTTTATACCCTGTCAAGTTTTATGGAGTTCAGCGGAACCATAGACAGCAGCCAGTTTGCAAAGGGATTGTATGAATCCAACAATGAGAACAGCTTCCTGCAGATGGGATACTTTGAAAAGGGCGGAACAGGAATCCGCGTAACCGTCAATGGCGCCATGGAAGAAAATATGAAGGCAGAAGAGACGGATTCCACTTTCTATGAGAGCATTCAGAAAGCCTGGGACGGGAAAAGCGTGGTTTCCGATGTCTATCATGACAGCGCAGCAGATGAAGATTTCATTGCGTATGCAGTTCCTGTACAGAAAAATGGAACGGTGGTAGGCGCCTTGACGGCCTGTGAAAGCACGTCGGTGTTTTTTGATGTATTAAGTATTAAAAGTGGTTTCAGTGAACAGACAAAGGTTCGGGTTATGGGGACAGACGGAAAATTTTTTCTGCCTGCCCAGTCCGGAGATCAGGCAGACTCTGTTTCTGATATTCTTCTCTCTGAAAAAGAGCGGACAGCATTTCAGAACATGTTGGAACAGGGAAAAAGTAAATTTATGGAGGTCAATGAGAATGGGCAGACTTGCCGGATGTTTGCAGAGCCGGTAGGGGTTCATGACTGGTATCTGGTGCTGACTGCCACAGAACGGGGAATCAGCGAGCCACTGTACTAGAACCTTCTGATTACGAGGATTATTTTCTTCCTGCTTCTGGCTCTTTCCGGTATGTGTATCCTGTATGGCGCCCGTCTGATGAAGCGAAACAGCAGAGCACTTCTGCGGTTTGCCTATTATGACCAGCTGACAGGCAGTTATAATATGGTGAAGTTCTCCCACATGCTGGAAGAAACCATTGCCAGTACCCGGGATTTCAGTCTGGTGGCCATGAACATCCGCAAGTTTAAGTTTATCAATGAGACTTTTGGAGATGAAGTGGCTAACCAGCTGCTGTGCTATGTGAAAAAGGTGCTGGATGAGGCAGTTTTTGAGGGAGAGTTCTTCTGCCGGGAAACTGCGGATAAGTTTTACATACTCATGAGAACTTCAGATGAAAACCTTGTGCAGAGGCGTCTGGAGGAGATTACAGAGCACATTCGTGATTTCTTTCTGCACTACAACCGGCAGTACCGCATGATGATTTATGCAGGGGTGGTGACCGGGGCAGAGATAAACGGCAGTTTTGTGAAGCGGGAAGAACTTATGAGTCATGTCATGTTTGCATTGGACAGAGCGAAGAAGCGGCAGCAGGATGATTTTTCCGGATCAGTTTATTCCGCTGTTTGAGCAGAATGGTTTCTGTACAGAACTGGATTTGTATATGGTAGAGCTGGCATGCCGTCAGATTCGCCAGTGGATGGATGAAGGAAAGGAAGCCATTCCCATTTCGGTCAATCAGTCCAAACTGTTGTTTTACAAGGACGGATATGTGGAAAATCTGTGTGAAATCATGGAACGGTACCATGTGCCGGCTAAGATGATTACCCTGGAAATTCTGGAGGGCCTGGCTCTTGGGGATGCAGAAGGATTAAACAGCAGAATCCGGGAACTGAAAGAAAAGGGCTTCCAGATTTCCATGGATGATTTCGGCAGCGGCTACTCTTCTCTGAACATTCTGTGCAGTCTGGAAATTGATGAATTGAAGCTGGACAGAGCGTTTCTGATGGAAATGCCGGGTCATAAAAAATGGCAGCAGCAGATTGTGATGGAACAGATTGCACAGCTGGCAAAGAAAATGAACATGACGACTGTGGCAGAAGGCGTGGAAACCTGGGAAGACGAAGCCTTTATTCTGAAAGCAGGCTGTGATTACGGACAGGGGTATTATTACAGCAAACCTCTTTGTGCCGCTGAATTTACGGAAAAATATATGTAGAAAAAAGGCTCCTTTGGTTTAAAGGAGTCCTTTTTTAAACTGTATCATCATTTCACGGGTAAGACTGACATCATAGTCGTCATAGGGGATTTCTTCCCGTTCAAACCACTGTGCCACAGCCAGTTCGTTTTCGTCTAAGGTGATGGTATCTTCTCCATCCAAATCGCAGACAAATCCGGCCAGAAGGCTGCCGGAAAGTCCCCAGGGCTGACTCTTGTAGTAGCGGATATTCTTCACTTTTAAACCAACCTCTTCCATGACCTCTCTTTTTACGGTTTCCTCCAGGGTTTCTCCGATTTCTGTAAATCCCGCAATAAGGGCATAGCGTTTGGCGTTTCTTCCCGCATATTTTGACATGAGAATTTTGTTCCCGTTGGTAACCGCCACAATGACGGCTGGAGAAATTTTAGGGTATTCTGTGGATTGGCACTGAGGACAGTACATCATGCGCTCTTTTTCGTCATGGATGAGTTTGTGTCCGCAGGTTCCGCAGAACCGGCGTCCTTTATACCAGTTGTAGAGATGAAAGCCGGTGACAAGTCCGAAACACTGCTCCTTAGGCTGCATACTGCGGAAAATGGAAATGTCCTGATATGTAAAGTCTGCAAATTCTTCTGCCTCATAATCGAAAAGCAGGAAATATCTTTGTTCGTCAATGGAAAAAAGATAAATACAGGCACTGGGAGAAAGGTTCTGGCTGCCAGAGAGCGTTTCCCAGGTGGGGAAGGTGAGAAGCCCGTCTCTTATGGCGCCAAGGATTTCCCGGCTGCGGAAGGAGAGAATGAAATCTCCGTTCTCAGGCTGTGCGTGGGTGTATTCGTTGTGATAGCAATGAAAATCAAGGTCCTGAATCATGTTGATTACCTCCGAATGTAAAATAAAGTAAGACAAATCAGTTACAGTTTTTCGCAGGGGATTTGCTGCTGTCTGAAAAATTTCTGAATCAAATCGTCCCAGACGTGGTCAAGGGATTTATCCAGGGTAAAGGTCTTTAGGGAAGTACCAGTGGTACAGGTCAGTGTCTTTCCGTCATACTGGAAATTGACAAATAACCCGAAAACATCATCAGAGGAAAAGTTCAGATGATTTCCCAAAAGAAGTTTTTCCGTATTTTTTTCGGAAAGACGGAATACAATCTTAAAGTGAAGAGGTGTTTTCTTTCCTTTCATCATGGAAAAGCAAAAGGGTTTAATATCCCGCCAGAGCGAATAAGTCTGCTTTTGCGTCTGGAGGAGTTGGGCCTCCTGTGTATCGTAAAAGTCTGTATGCAGAGTACCGTCAATGGTAAAGGTTGCAAAGGTGGTGACAGAGGCCTCGCACAGCCAGAAGCTGTCAAAGGTACTGCCGATAAGAAGCTTGGACATGAAATCCTTTAAGTCCACAATCTGCAGAGCAATCATAGTAAGAATCCCTCGTTTCTCTAAAAATTACTGCATGAAACACAGATAAGAACAGTATAAACGAAAATCAGAAAAAATCCTAGAGTTTTCCGGGAAAAAACCTTTTCAAATAGCAGGCTTTGTGTTATTATAAGACATGGTATTAAAAACTACATAAAGAGGTTGTTGAAAATGAGTTATAAAATAGTGATAGACAGCTGCGGCGAACTGCCCGAAAGCTGGAAAACAGATGAAAATATAGAAAGTATCCCCCTGACGCTTACGGTAGAAGGAGAGGATATTATAGATGATGAAACCTTTGACCAAAGCGCTTTTTTGAAAAAGACTGCACAGAGTCCGGAGTGTCCGAAATCTTCCTGCCCTTCTCCGGAGCGGTATATGCAGGCTTATGACTGCAGCGCAGAGCGTGTATATGCAGTCACCCTGTCTTCTAATCTGAGCGGTTCTTACAACAGCGCCGTGCTGGGAAAAAATCTTCTTCTGGAGAACCGGCCAGAGCAGAAAATATATGTCTTTGATTCCCGTTCTGCTTCGGTAGGGGAAACGCTTGTTGCCATGAAGATTCGGGAGTGCGAGGAGCAGGGCATGGCGTTTGAGCAGGTCATTGAGACGGTGGAGGCGTACATTGATTCCCAGAACACATACTTTGTCCTGGAGAATCTGGAGACTCTGCGCAAAAACGGAAGACTCAGCAATCTGAAAGCCTTTGTGGCATCTGCGCTGAAAATCAAGCCGGTGATGGGGTCCACCCCGGAAGGTACCATTGTGCAGCTGAACCAGGCCAGGGGCATTAATAAGGCCATGATGAAAATGGTGGATTATGTTGCCCAGAGGGCAAAGGACAGCGAGGAAAAGGTGCTGGCTATCAGCCACTGCAACTGTCCGGCCAGAGCGGAAATTGTAAAAGAGGCGATTTTGCAGAGAGTTTCCGTAAAAGATGTGGTGATTCTGGATACGGCAGGTGTCAGCACCATGTATGCCAATGACGGAGGCGTGATTGTAGTCTTATAGTTTTGTTTTGCAATTTGTCTCACAAAGGAATTGACAGGAAGAAAAAAATCAGATATAGTAGAAACGCTATGGGATACAAAGTTCGACAGATTCCATGCAAATATTTATGTGACCATCCCGGAAGGGATTAAGGCCATACGGACAGCCGGGTCAACTGCCGATTGGCAACGGAAGTTGCCTTATTGATTGAGTTAAAAGCTCAAATTTTATAAGTTGGTAACTTTACAACCAGTGCGTACAGATGCACATCAACTTGTGAAACGGTCAATAAGAGTAGTAAAAGTAAGATATTTGCTATATAGACTCTGAACTTGAGTAATTCCATAATCAAACCTTTATTTTCTGCCTTGTGCAGAATTTAAAAACATGGATAAGAAATGGTCAGCCGCAGGTGATGTGTAGAAATATACGTCATTTGCGGCTTTTTACGTTTGCTTTAAGCCTGCGGAAAAGCCATATTTCAGGAAGAAAAAGGAGTTATCCGTTGTGGGCGAGAAAATGAAATTGTATGGATTTAATAATTTGACGAAAGCCCTGAGCTTTAATATTTATGATGTCTGTTATGCAAAGACGGCCAGAGAGCAGAAAGACTATATTGCCTATATTGACGAGCAGTACAATTCCGAAAGACTGACGGGGATTTTAACCAATCTGACGGACATGATAGGAGCCCAGGTACTGCATGTTTCCCAGCAGGATTATGAACCCCAGGGGGCGTCCGTGACTTTGCTGATTGCAGAAGGGTCTATGATTCCCGCAGGCAGCACTCAGGTGGCTCATCTGGACAAAAGCCATGTGACAGTGCATACTTACCCGGAATACCATCCGGAAACCTGTCTGGCCACTTTTCGGGTGGACATTGATGTGGCAACCTGCGGAGAAATTACACCGCTGTCTACACTGGATTACCTCATAGGCTCTTTTGATTCGGATATTATTACCATGGATTACCGGGTACGGGGCTTTACCCGCAGTGTAAACGGCAGGAAGCTGTTTATGGATCATAAGATTACATCCATTCAGGATTATATTGCAGCAGAAACCCTGCAGCGGTATGATGCGGTAGACATCAATGTGTATGAGGCAAACCTTTTTCACACGAAAATGATGTTAAAGGAAATTGATTTGCAGAATTATCTTTTTAATACAGATATTTACGAACTGCCGCCCAAGAAACGGCTGGATATTATGAACAGCCTGCGGCGGGAAATGATAGAGGTCTTCAGCGGAAGAAATATTTACTGACAGGGGAGATGGGAAAATGGGAAAATTATCTCAGGAGAATGCCCCTATTTATGAGGCGTTGGAAAATTTAAGAAAGATGCGGGTGGTGCCTTTTGATGTGCCGGGACACAAAAGAGGCCGGGGAAATCCGGAACTGACACAGCTTTTGGGAGAGCAGTGCATGAACATGGATGTAAATTCCATGAAGCCTCTGGACAATCTCTGCCATCCCGTATCCGTGATTAAGGAGGCGGAGGAACTGGCGGCAGAGGCCTTTCATGCAGCCCATGCTTTTCTTATGGTGGGAGGCACGACCTCCTCGGTGCAGAGTATGATTCTCTCGGTAGCCAAAAGAGGGGAAAAAATCATCCTGCCCAGAAACGTACATAGAAGTGTGATTGGGGCCATGGTGCTGTGCGGGGCAGTTCCGGTTTATGTGAATCCCCAGTGCAGCCAGAGGCTTGGGATTCCTCTTGGTATGTCTGTGGAAGATGTGAGACGGGCTATAGAGGAAAATCCGGATGCAAAGGCCGTGCTGGTGAACAATCCCACCTACTATGGGGTCTGTTCGGATATCCGCTCTATTGTGAAACTGGCACATGAGCATGGCATGTACTGTCTGGCTGACGAGGCCCATGGAACGCACTTTTATTTTTCGGATAAGCTGCCGGTATCGGCGATGGAGGCTGGAGCGGATATGGCAGCGGTATCCATGCACAAGTCCGGGGGAAGTCTGACCCAGAGTTCCCTTTTGCTGACAGGACCGGGAATTTCGCCGGGACATGTCCGCCAGATTATCAATCTGACCCAGACTACCAGCGGTTCGTATCTTCTCATGTCCAGTCTGGATATTTCCAGAAGAAATCTGGCTCTGCGGGGAAGAGAAACCTTTGAAAAAGTCATGGAACTGGCCGAATACGCCAGAAGCGAAATCAATGAGATTCCAGGCTTTTATGCCTTTTCCAAAGAACTGATAAACGGTGACAGTGTTTTCGATTTTGATGTGACCAAGCTTTCCGTACATACGCTGGAAGTAGGGCTGGCAGGCATTGAAGTCTATGATCTGCTCCGGGATGAGTATGACATTCAGATAGAATTCGGAGATTTCGGCAATGTGCTGGCATACCTTTCCATTGGAGACAGAAAGCGGGACGTTGAGCGTCTGGTTTCTGCTCTTTCAGAGATTTCCCGCAGATTCGGGAAGGAAAAGGTGGATTTGCTGGAACAGGAGTATATACCGCCTCTGGTAGCGGTATCTCCCCAGGATGCGTTTTATGCGCCCAAAGAGGCACTGCCTCTGGAGCACTGTGTGGGACGGATATGCAGTGAATTTGTCATGTGCTATCCGCCGGGGATTCCTCTTCTTGCACCGGGAGAACAGGTGACACAGGCCATTGTGGAACATATTGTATATGCAAAAGAAAAGGGCTGTACCCTTACCGGGCCGGAGGATGAGGAAATTCGCCAGCTCAACGTACTGAAAGGAGTGTAGTATGGAATTTTGGTTTTCGGAAAAACAGACAAAGGATGTGAAATTTTCCATTCGTGTAGACCGGCAACTTTACAGCGGTCAGAGTGAATTTCAGAGGATTGATATTTTTGAATCGCCGGAATTCGGAAGATTTCTCACTTTGGACGGCTACATGATGCTGACGGAGAAGGACGAGTTTATTTATCACGAAATGATTACCCATATCCCCATGGCAGTACATCCTAAAGCGGAAAAGGTATTGGTTATCGGCGCGGGAGACGGAGGTGTCATCCGGGAACTGGTTCGTTATCCGGAAATAAAGCAGATTGATTTGGTGGAGATTGATGATATGGTGGTGGAGGTCTGCCGCAAATACCTGCCTAAAACCGCCTGCTGTCTGGATGATGAGCGGGTAAACATCCGCTATGAGGACGGCCTGAAATACATCCGCAGATGTGAAAATAAGTATGACTTGATTATTGTGGATTCCACAGACCCCTTTGGCCCGGGGGAGGGGCTTTTTACCAGAGAATTCTACGGAAACTGCTATAAAGCGCTGAAGGAAGACGGCATTATGGTGAATCAGCATGAAAGTCCTTTCTATGAGGAGGATGCCAGAGCCTGCCAGAGAGCACACCGGAATATTACGGAAACCTTTCCGGTCAGCCGGGTGTACCAGGCCCATATTCCTACATATCCTTCCGGACACTGGCTTTTTGGGTTTGCTTCCAAGAAGTATCATCCGCTGAAGCATTTGAGGGAAAAAGAATGGAATACCCGGGGGATTCAGACACGTTACTATACGACAACGTTGCATAAAGGGGCATTTTATCTGCCTGCGTATGTGGAGGAACTTTTGAAAAATGTTGAGAAAGAATGTTGAAACTTTTCTGGAATGTGATAAGGATTATGAGGAGGCTGAGGTCATTCTCTTTGGTGCGCCGTTTGATTCTACCACCTCCTTTCGTCCGGGAACCAGGTTTGGCAGCAGCGCCGTCCGTCATGAGTCTTTTGGACTGGAGAGCTACAGCCCTTACCAGGACCGGGACTTAATCGACAGTCCGGTAATGGATGCGGGGGATTTGGAGCTTTGCTTTGGAAATACCAGAGACGTTCTGTCTGCCATCCGGGAGAGAGCCGGGGAAATTTTACGGGATGAAAAACTGCCTTTTATGGTAGGGGGAGAGCACCTGGTGACGCTTGGAGCCTTTGAGGCTGTGCAGGAGAAATACCCGGAGATTTGTATCATTCATTTTGACGCCCATGCAGATTTGCGTGAGGATTATCTGGGAGAAAAGCTGTCTCATGCCTGCGTACTGCGCCGCTGCTGGGACTTGATTGGAGACGGGAAAATTTACCAGTTTGGGATCCGTTCCGGGGACCGGGAAGAATTTTCCTGGGCCAGAGAACACACCTGTATGCAGAAGTTTGATTTTGAAGGGCTGGAAGAGACCCTTGCTGCCCTGGAAGACAGACCGGTTTATTTTACCGTGGATTTGGATGTGATGGACCCGTCCGTCTTTCCGGGAACCGGAACGCCGGAACCGGGAGGGGTGAGCTTTGACAGGCTTCGCCGGGCTGTGACGCTGGTATGTGAAAGAGCCAGGGTAGTGGGCTGTGATGTGAATGAGTTAAGTCCGCACTATGACGCCAGCGGAAGTTCTACGGCAGCAGCAGGAAAGATTATCCGGGAAATGCTGCTGGCTCTTACGAAGAAGGCATAATACCAATTTATTTATAACATACATAAAACCAAAAAACAGGAGGAAACAAATATGGGAAAAGCGTTGATTATCGGATGTGGAGGCGTAGCCTCTGTAGCAATTCACAAATGCTGTCAGAACAGTGAGGTATTTGAGGAAATCTGTATTGCCAGCCGTACAGTATCCAAATGTGACGCGTTAAAGGCAAAGCTGGAAGGTACGACAAAGACAAAAATTACAACTGCCCAGGTAGATGCAGACCAGGTGGAGGAACTGATTGCTTTAATCGAAAAGGAAAAACCGGATGTGGTTCTGAATCTGGCTCTTCCGTATCAGGATTTGACTATCATGGATGCCTGCCTGGCTACCAAAACCCATTACATTGATACTGCAAACTATGAGCCGGAAGATACGGCAAAGTTTGAGTACAGCTGGCAGTGGGCATATAGAGAACGCTTTGAAAAAGCAGGCATTACGGCGCTTTTGGGCAGTGGATTTGACCCGGGAGTAACAGGGGTGTTCAGCGCCTATGCCCTGAAACATGAATTCGACGAAATCAATTATATTGATATTCTGGACTGCAACGGCGGTGACCACGGATATCCGTTTGCCACCAATTTCAATCCGGAAATCAACATCCGGGAGGTTTCTGCAAAGGGCTCTTACTGGGAAGACGGTCACTGGGTAGAGACAGAACCTATGGAAATTAAGAAAGAATACAATTTCAAAGAAGTAGGACAGAAGGATATGTACCTTCTTCATCATGAGGAAATTGAAAGTCTGGCACTGAATATTCCGGGGATTAAGAGAATCCGTTTCTTTATGACCTTTGGACAGAGCTATCTGACACATTTAAAGTGTCTGGAAAATGTGGGAATGACTTCCATTGAACCGATTTTGTTTGAGGGAAAGGAAATCGTACCGCTGCAGTTCTTGAAAGCAGTACTTCCGGACCCGGCCTCTCTGGGACCGCGCACCAAGGGAAAAACCAACATTGGCTGTATTTTCCGCGGTAAAAAAGACGGAAAAGAGAAAACCTACTATCTGTATAATATCTGTGACCACGAAGAGGCTTACAAAGAAACCGGCTCTCAGGCGGTTGCCTATACCACAGGTGTGCCGGCTATGATTGGAGCTATGATGGTCATGACTGGAAAGTGGAATAAACCGGGTGTACACAATATTGAAGAGTTTGATCCGGATCCATTTATGGATGCTTTGAATACCTGGGGGCTTCCATGGCAGGAAGACCATAATCCGGTACTGGTGGATTAATGGCAGGGGGAGAAAAAAATTCCTTTTCCACACCGTATTTTCTGGTGGACGAAAAGAAACTTGTGAAAAATCTGGAGATTTTAAAGCAGGTTTCTGACCGGACGGGCTGTAAAATTCTGCTGGCACAAAAGGCATTTTCTATGTTTTATGCCTATCCGCTGCTGAGAAAATATCTGGCGGGAACTACAGCCAGCGGTCTGTATGAGGCAAAGCTGGGGCATGAAAACTTCGGCGGGGAAACCCATGTGTTTTCCCCTGCATACAGGGAAGAGGAATTTGAAGAATTGCTGCAGTATGCAGATGATGTGGTGTTTAATTCCCCGGGGCAGGTGCGAAAGTATGCAAAAAAGGCAAAACTGGCGGGGAAATCCGTGGGACTGCGGATAAATCCCGAATGTTCTACCCAGGAGGGACATGCTATCTATGACCCGTGCGCCCCTTTTTCCAGGCTGGGAACTACGCTGGAAAATTTTGATGAGTCATTGCTGCCGCTTTTGGACGGGCTGCATTTTCATACTTTGTGTGAGCAGGGAGCAGATGCTTTGGAAATCACCTTAAAAGCTGTGGAAGAGAAGTTTGGAAAGTACCTTTCCCGGATGAAATGGCTGAATCTGGGAGGAGGACATCATATTACAAGAGAGGATTATGATGTGGAGGCTCTTGCAGAGATGGTGAAGCGGCTGAAAGAAACTTACGGAGTAGAGGTTTATCTGGAGCCGGGGGAGGCAGTTGTACTGCAGGCAGGATTTCTGGTATCAGAAGTTCTGGAAGTGGTTCACAATGGCATGGATATTGCTATTTTGGATACTTCCGCTGCCTGTCATATGCCGGACGTGCTGGAAATGCCTTACCGTCCCCCTGTGAAAGACAGCGGGCTGCCGGGAGAAAAAGCCTGCACAGTAAGACTTGCAGGACCAACCTGCCTGGCCGGAGACGTCATAGGAGATTATTCCTTTGACACACCGCTGAAGCCGGGCGACCAGGTGGTATTGGAGGATATGGCGCTTTATACCATGGTGAAAACCAATACTTTTAACGGTATGCCTTTGCCGGATATAGTCTGGGAAGGGATAGATGGGAAAAGAAAACTGGTAAAGAAGTTCGGATATGAGGACTTTAAAAACCGGCTTTCCTAAGTATAGAGAAGACTGCTGCGGGCTTTGTCTCTAAGGGGACATGGGCGCGACAGTCTTTTTTCTTGGGGTAAAGAGATACAAACGCCCTGGTCTTTTTGTTTATCTTATGTTATATTTTTTCTATAAAACAGTTTGCGGATAAACAAAACGGGAGGGATACCCATGAAAGAAAAAATGAAAAAAAGGAAATGTGTTTTAGCAGTGGCAGGTGTGATAGCAGTAGGTTTGTTGATTGGGAATTTTTCTTTTAAAGATGAAAGCAGAAACTTTGTCAATGATTTTGTGCCTCCTCCTTCTTTTTTGGGGACTGTACAGCAGATAAATATAAAAAACAGTCAGATGGTAGTTACTATAGAGAAAAATGCTATTACGCAGGAAAACATGGAACAGAAAAATATGGTTCTCGATTGCGAAAAAGTGGATTATAAGCTGTATAACACAAAGCCGGGAGACCAGGTGAAATTTTCCTGCAAAGAAGAGGTACTGGATGATAAAGTTGTAAAAATTGATAATTTTACAAGAGAGGAGTAAACAGATGATTAGAGCAATGCAGGCGTCTGATTTGGAAGAAGTAATGCAAATCTGGCTCACCGCCAATATGGAGGCTCATGACTTTATAGACAGCAGCTATTGGAAAAGCCATTTTGAAGAAGTGAGGGCGCTGCTGCCTCAGGCGGAAATTATGGTATCAGAAAATACAGATACCGGGGTTCTGGAAGGATTTATAGGCATAATGGAATCCTATATAGCCGGAATTTTTGTGAGACAGGAATATCGTTCAAGAGGGATTGGCAGGCAGTTTTTGGATTTTGCCAAGGCAGCCAAACCAGAACTGAAGCTAAAGGTATATAAAAAGAATGAAGCAGCAGTGAATTTTTATCTGCGGGAAGACTTTCTTGTGCTGCAGCAAGGACAGGATGAGGACACCGGGGAAGAAGAGTTTACTATGGAATGGAAAGGAAGGGATGCCTTTATGTGACATTCCCTTCCTCTGCGGCTGGTAGCATCAGACAGAACGTACACCCGCCTCCTGGGGTGTCTGTCAGCGTCAGCTTTCCTTTTTGCAGTTCTGTAAGTTCTCTGGCAATGGAAAGTCCCAGACCGAAATGCTCTTTTTCTTTCCGGGATTTGTCACTTTGATAAAAGCGGTCAAATATCCGTTCTTTCTCTTCATCGGGGATTCCATTTCCATGGTCTGCAACCAGATAGCAGACATTTCTTTTCTTAATAAAAATTTCCAGGTCAATCATTCCATCAGGTAAGGTATAGGTTATGGCGTTGTCCAGAAGAATGGTGAGAATCTGAATTACCCGGCTTTTGTCGCAGTGAATCCGGGGCAGTTCCATATCCGGCAGCATCAGATTCAGCGTTATGCCGTTGTGGCGGCAGACAGGTTCAAAGGTTTCATATACATCCAGAAGCAGGGTATCGCTGTCATGGTTTCCCAGGGTCAGATGCCACTTTTTAGAATCTGAAGCAGCCAGAATCAGAAGGTCTTTAATCAGATTTCCCATGCGGGTGCACTCTTTTTCAATGTTGATAAGCATGAAATCTGTATTTTCAGGAGAGGTCCGGACAGCAGATGCGCTGGCCTGAATCACCGCAAGGGGAGAGCGCAGCTCATGAGAGGCGGCAGCAATAAATTCCGCCTGTTTTTTCTGGTTTTCTTTCAGAGGCAGCAAGGTTTTTCCAACGGTCCGCCAGCTTGCCAGATACAGCAGAAAGATACCGGAAAGACCTGTGAACAGGAAGAATACGCCCTGCCATAAAAGCTGTCTGGAGAAAGCCGTAATATCCTGTAAGACAAAAAGAGACTTGTAACCAAACGTTGTGGACACCAGGAAACACATGCCAAGATAAGAATCCCCCTGGGTGCCTTTGACGGTAAAGACAGAAGACTGCAGGGGAGAGGACAGAGCCGCTTTTTGTGAAGTAATGCCTTCTTTTACTGCCTTTTTCCGGGCCTTTTTTAAAAGGGTTTCCCGGCTGGTCTCAGGCTGGAAAGCGCCCCGGAAAAACAGAGGGGTGTCATTTTCTTCAATATGAATGAGCAGGCTGTTATCCATTTCCATCTGGGACAGCCAGGAATCTGTGAAAAAGGCTTCTGTTTGAAACCGGTTGGAAATATTGAGAAAAACACTGGAAAACTGTGCTTTATACCGGGCCTCCATAGAACTTTTCATGTAGAAAAAGCAGATAATGAGAATCACTGTGAGAATGGCTCCGGTAGTCAGCGTATATAAAAAAGTAAGTTTTTTTTGAAGGTTTTGAAACATCAGGTGTCCTCCTGTATTCCTTCCAGACGATATCCCACACCATGAATGGTTTTAATCTGCACCCGGCTTTTTAAGGTGCGCAGCCGCCGCCTGAGAAAATAAATATAGTTGTCCAGATTTCCCTCCTCAATTTCCGCGTCAGCCCCCCAGACATAAGAGAGAATCAGTCCCCGGCGCAGATTTTGCTCCTTATTTTTCAGAAAGTATTCCATAAGTCCAGCCTCTTTTTTTGAGAGAGACAGAGATTTTCCATTGGCAGATAATTCCAGATTTTCCGGGTCGAAGCATAAGTCCCTGAAACAAAGCAGGGGAGATTCTTTCAGAATGGCCGGGCGTCTGGTAAGGGCGCGGACACGGGCAAGCAGTTCCTCCGCATCAAAAGGTTTGGTAATATAGTCATCTGCGCCGCAGTCCAGTCCGCTGATTTTATCCCGGAGAGAATCCATGGCAGTTGCCATAATCACAGGAGTAGAAATATTTTTTTTCCGGATTGCACCTAACAGCGTCATTCCGTCCAGTTCCGGCAGCATACGATCCAAAATAATCAAATCATAGGTATTCTGCAAGGCATAGGAGAGCCCATCGGTACCATTGTGGCACACATCCGTTTCATACCCCTGGCTGCCAAGGTGAATCAGCAGTGCCTTACATAGAGAAACGTCGTCTTCGATTAATAAAATTCGCATATAGATAAATCCTTTCGTTTTCTTCTTTTGTATTGTATCATACAAATCTCTAAAAAATCTCCAAAAACATCTGGGATTTTTAAAGATTTTTAGAGATTTCCCTGTTATGATAGATACAGAAACAACGATTAGGGTACAGAGAGGAGATTGACAGATGAAATTCAAAAAAGCGCTTGCCCTTGCACTTTGCGGGGCAGTTACCCTTGGAATGCTGGGAGGATGTTCCCAGAAAGAAAAGAAAGACGGAAAAGATTCTGAAAAAGAAGCCAAAGGGGGTTATGTGGAAGAGGAAATGGAAGGCCCCTGGGGAGAGAAGGAATCCTATCTTGGAAGTTATCTGAATGAGGATGGGAAACTGGAGGTCTATACCCAAACGGGAGAGGTCAGCCCGCAGGTATTTTCTTATACACATCAGGGCGGCAGCGACTGGGAAAAAAAGGAAGAAAACTGGGTGGAGGAGAAAATCAACGACAGTACCTATGTGTACTATCTCCTTCAGGGAGCCGATAAAAATCTCTACCTTATGACCTGTGGAATCACCGATACCTCTGAGTCTGGTGTGACTACTACAGAGGAGGGAGAAATCAGTCTTCCGCCCCAGCCCTGGTATCTTTACCGTCACACCCAGGAGGGAGAGACCCAGGAAATTCCGGTGGAGTGCCTGGATATGGAATACCAACAGCAAAACGGCGGTTTTGCCCCGTATTATCTGGGAGCCGCACAAAACGGTGATATTGCTCTGGTAGGAGTGGCATCCTCTAACATTGTCTTATATGATGGAACCACGGGAAAGGAAAAATACACCTTGCCCAGTCATCAGATAGTCACCAACAATGACGGTATGATAAACATTACCGGGAATACCATTGCAACCATCAGTGAAGACCAGAAAAATCTTCTTCTGTATGACGGGACTACAGGAAAAGAAACGGGAAAAATCAAGGTGGAAAATATGGAGGCAGGAACCGGATTTCTGGCTGCTACAGGGGATGGAACTTATTATATTGCAACGGAAAAAGGAATTTCTGTATATAAGGAGAATGGCAGTATCGGCGAACAGATTTATGATGGCAGCCGGGGAAATATGGGAGAAATGAAAAATAGTCTGACAATGAAAAATTTCATGGCAGGCGGTGAAAAGAATTTCTATGCAGCTTATGACAATTATCAGACCGGAACTTTTCACATCTGCCATTATTATTACAATGCTGCCACAAGCACCAAGACAGAGAAAACCCTGTCCCTGTACGGGCTTTATGAAAGCCGTATGGTGGAAGCAGCCGTAAGGGCTTTTGAGAAGAAACATCCGGAAGTAGATGTGGATTATCAATATGCCCTGAAGCAGGATGCAGAAGGAAAACCGGAGGATTATATTGATGCACTGAATACCAGTCTTTTGAATAAGGAAGGGGCCGACGTGCTTTTCCTGGATGACCTGCCTGTAGATTCTTATATTGAAAAAGGAATTCTGGAGGATTTAACCGATTTGGCGGACAAAGGCGAGAATGATAACACACTGTTAAAGGGAATTGTGGACGGCGCAAAAAAGGACGGGAAAAATTATGAAATACCGGCGTCCTTCCGTCTTCCGGTATTTTATGGTACAAAAGAAGCCATGGCAAGACTGGACAGCCTGGATTCCGTAAAGAAATTTTTACAGGAACAGCCTGAAGGAAAAATCATAGGAGCCGCGTCTTACGGACAAATGGCATACCTTTTGTTTGCGTCAAATTATGAAGAACTTCGTCAGGAAGACGGCAGCTTTTCGGAAGAAAAGATACAGGAATTATTGGAAATGTCTAAGCAGCTTGTGGACAACAATCCATCCGAAGATATGGAAGAGAGCTGGGGAAGTTACTTTAAAGGCCGCATTTTATCCGGAAATACCATGTCTGCATTTTCCGGTATCGGTATGCTGGAGTTGTATGAGGAAACAGATATTGCAGGTGTGGACGATTTGACCGGATTGGCAGAAATTTCTCTGCTGTGTGATATTTTGAAAAAGCAGCCGGAACTTTCTGTAGAGAATCCCCATAATATGTACCTGTCCATGAATCGTATGGGTATCAATGCTTCTTCCAGGGAGAAGGAACTGGCAGAAGAATTTATACAGACTATGTTAAGCGATGAGATTCAGCAGCAGGAGTTCGTGGAGGGACTTCCGGTTCGTACGGAAAGTTTGGAGAAACAGGCCGATATTGCAGAAAAATCCGGACAGGAGGAGATGTTCAGCATCAGCTATGGCGGAGGAGAAACGCATTCCTACGGCTATCCGTCCAGAGAACAGCTGGAGCCGATTCTAGCCCTGGCGAAAAAGGCAGAGACGCCTCTGGTTATTGACCTGTCTGTAAGAGAAACATTTATCGACTGTGCAGAACAGTATTTTGGAGGAAGTATCAGTGCAGAAGAAGCAGCGCAGACTTTGGGTGAAAAAATGCAGCTTTACCTTTCCGAATAAAAGGGAAAAGTTGATTCCCTGGATTTTGCTGGCCCCCAGTCTTACGGGAGTGAGTGTGTTTATTCTGATTCCCTTTGCCGATGTGGTACGGAGGTCTTTTTTGCAGGCAGTAGGCGGCAGATTTGTGGGTTTGGAAAATTATAAAAATGTTCTGGAAAATACTGCTTTTCGGTTGGCAGCGGGGAATACGGTCAGATTTCTGGCCGTGTGCCTCCCTCTGCTTCTGGGACTTTCTCTGCTTTTTGGAATTTTGCTTTTGCAGGCAGGGAAGAGAAGCAGTCTTTTAAAGTCCGGATTTTTGCTGCCCATGGCGGTGCCGGCCGGGTCTGTGGTGTTGTTCTGGCAGCTGTTTTTTGATAAAAACGGAATTTTAAACGAAGCGCTGCAGCATTTTGGCGGCAAAGGAGTGGATTATATGAATACGCCAAAAGCTTTTGGCGTACTGGTGGCGGTTTATCTGTGGAAAAATCTGGGATATGACATGATTTTGTGGCTTTCCGGTCTTATGGGGATTCCCGACAGCCTTTATGAGGCAGCGAAAATGGATGGGGCAGGGGGCTGGAAATGCTTTCTTCATATTACCTGCCCCCTGCTGCTTCCCACAGCCTTTCTGACCGGTATTTTATCTCTGGTCAATGCCTTTAAGGTATTTCGGGAAGCATGGATGATTGCGGGAAATTATCCTCATGACAGTATTTACATGCTGCAGAATTTGTTTAACAACTGGTTTTTGAAGCTGGATATGCAGAAAATGACAGCAGCGGCCGTAATGCTTGCAGTGGTTCTGGGGTGTATTCTCATCGGAAGCCAGAAAATAGAAGAGAAATGGGGGCAGGGAATGTGAGAAGAAAGAAAGCCGTGATTTGGATACTGATCACCCTGTTTGTTCTGGCTCTGATTTTTCCCGTTCTGCTTTTGACGGCAGGCTCTTTTATGGGAACGGAAGAATTGAGAGAAAGCTATGGCAGTGTCCTTTATGGGGACTCCGGAAATTTGCAGTGGAAACTGTTTCCTCTGTATCCTACCTTAAAAGCCTATCTGCAGCTTCTCTTAGACAGTCCGGATTTCTTTGTGATGTTTTGGAATTCCTGCAGGCAGGTGTTTCCCATACTGGGCGGACAACTGCTTTTAGGACTGCCTGCAGCCTGGGCACTGGGCAGATTCCGGTTTCGGGGAAGAAAGATGATTCTTTATCTGTATATGATTCTGATGATTCTGCCTTTTCAGGTAACCATGGTGTCCGGTTATACGGTGCTGTCTTTTCTGCGTGTACTGGATACCCACTGGTCTGTCATACTGCCGGGCATTTTCTCTACTTTCCCGGTATTTCTTATGACAAAATTTTTTCAGCAGATACCGGACACCCTTTTAGAGGCGGCAAAGGTGGACGGTGCAGGAGTGGCAGCCTCCTTTTTTTACATTGGTCTGCCCCTGGGAATTCCGGGCGTGGTATCTTCTCTGATTCTGAATTTTCTGGAATACTGGAATGCCATTGAGGCGCCTATGACATTTTTAAAGAACAAGAGCCTGTTTCCCGTTTCCCTGTATCTGTCTAATATCACAATTCATGATATGGGGACCGCTTTTGCGGCTTCCATTTTAATTATGGCGCCGTCGGTGTTTTTATTTGCCTGCGGGCAGAATTATCTGGAGCAGGGAATTCTTGCGTCAGGACTAAAGGAGTAAGAGCATGAAGAGAGAGAAAGTCAATAAAAAACAACTGGCAGCAGCAGCGTTTGCTGTATTTTTCCTGATTATGGCGGTCTGTACGGCGGTTTCCAGAGCCGCAGCCTCTATGGTAGTGCCGAAAGTCACTACCGGAAAAGTACAGGAAGGAAAGCTGAGCATTCTCATACAGGGAAAAGGAACGGTGGAGACCAGAGAAGAAAGCCTGCTTTCCCTTCAGACAGGACTGCGTGTAGAAAAAATTCTTCAGACAGGCACGGTGGTGAAAAAGGGAGATGTTTTGCTGCAGTATGATCAGAACTATCTGCAGGAAAGGATAGAAGAGAAACAGGCAGAAATCAAAAAGCTGGAACTGGCGGTAGAACAGGCAAAACTTACGGGACAGCCTCAAGCCAGAGTGGAGGCCGCCGAGAGCGCACAGCGGGATGTACAGCTTTCAGAGGATAATTATGCAAAAGCGTGGGAGGATTACAATGCAGCAGCGGAAGCTTATGAGACAGGCGCCGCCGGGCAGCAGCAGAATTTAGACCAGGAGCTGCAGGCAGCAGAGGAAGAAAAAGAGCGTGTACTGCAGCAGGCACAGGAACTGGAAGCTGCAGGAGAGGCAGAGGAAGCAGAAAAGCTGCGTCAGCAGGCAGAGGAGAATGCAGAGCAGAGAAAGGCACAGGCCCAGTCTGCTTATGACAGTGCCATTCAGGAACTGGAACTTCAGAAAAGCCAGGCCGAGGAAAGTCTGCAGGCTCAGGATTCGGCCAGAGCTCAGGCGTATAATGCCTATGAAAGTGCAAAAGAGCAGGATGCGGCTGCGGCAGAAAATGATAAGAAGACAGCAGAGGCAGGCAGCTACACCACACAGTCTGCCCAGGTGGATTTAGAATTGGCAAAAAAGGAACTGGAAAAGCTGCAGAAGGTACAGTCAGAAAACGGAGAGGTGAAAGCCCCGGAGGACGGGGTCTTAAAAAGCAGTACCATAGCAGCCGGTGGGGTGACAGACGATACGGCATCTCTGATGTTTGGCTGGGGCGGATACCGGGTCAAAGGCAATCTGACAGCAGAAGACCTGTCTAAGGCAGAGACCGGAGATGAGGTAAAAATTATGGTTCCCGGGCAGGGGAAAACTTTGAAAAAGAATATTGGAGAAATCTCCGGAAATACCAATCAGCAGGGGGAGGGTCAGACTGCAGCAGGAGTGTTTTATGCGGAAATGGAGGAAAAGGAGGCTGTGTATGGAAGCGAAATTTCCTATGAAATCAGCAGACAGACAGATTCTTCCTATAAGCAGGTGATTCCTCTTTCAGCCGTAAGAAAGGATTCTGACGGAACGTTCTGTCTGGTGGCAGAAGAGGAGAAAACCGTACTGGGAAATGAATACAGGGCAAAACGGGTAGCTGTGACTGTGGTGGAAAAAGACAGTACCAGCGCAGCGATTACCTCCTCTCTCGGGCAGGAGGATAAAATTATTACAGGCAGCAGCAAGGACATTGCTCCGGAAGATAAGGTGAGGCTGGAAGAATGAAAAAAATATGGATAAGAGCAGGGGTAGGTTTTCTCAGCTTGGCGCTTTGGTGCCTCTCTTTCTTTTTCTATAAAAAGACGGAGGAACAGGCGGGCAGCTTTAACGGTTATTACGATATGCCGGTTCTTACAGAGGCAGAGTTGTCTGCCTTTCTCTCCCAGGCGGAACAGCCGGATCAACTGCCGCAGATAACGGGCTGGTCAAAGGAAGATAAGATTCCCATAAAGGGAGAGGTGCGGGAGGCCGTTTCGGGAACTTTGTGGAAAATCGCAGGAAGTATGGAAATGTTTTTTGCGGGACAGCTGAAGGAGGGAAATTATCCCTGGGAAGAAGATGAGGAAGGCTGTCTGATTAGCAGCGGTCTGGCAGAAAAGCTTTTCGGAACAGAGCGTATACAAGGCAATCAAGTGCAGATTTTTGGGAAAACCTACATTGTCCGCGGCTGCATAAAAAGCAGAGACTCTTTTGCTGCTGTCTTTGCAGAAACAGAAGACGGGCTGGAGGGAATTTCTTTGCAGTATACAGACCACAGGCAGCCCGGCTCTTTGGCAGAGAGTCTTTTGACTCAGATAACGGGCAGTGCGCCGGATGGATTCTGGGAAGGAAATCTTTACAGTAGTCTGGCCAGAGTTTTGGCAGCGCTTCCGGTGTGGGGCTTTGTCCTGGTCTGCTTTGGCAGAGGATACCGGCAGACAAACAGATGTGCAGTTTTTGCCTTTCGCCTTTTCATCAAGCTTGTGGCGGCCGCTGCATTTTGTTTTCTGTTTGCGGCAGGGCTGTGGATGACGCTTCGGTTTTCCGGAGATTATCTGCCGTCTATGTGGTCTGATATGGATTTCTTCCCAAGACTGATGCAGGAAAAGCAGCAGGCTTTTGACAAAGTGCAGAAGTTTGTTCGCTGTCCGAAGGATGCCAATATGCTGGAAAACCTTAGAAGGACTGCAATGGCGGCTGTGGGCGGTATCATGGCTGAAAGTATTTTTCTGGCGGAAAAAAGGAAAAAATAGAGAAAAGAGACCTTTTCGTCTGTGTTTTGGAAAGAAATATTCCGGGCAGCAGGCGGAGAGGTTTTTCTTTTTGGAAAGACAGTTTCCATTGGCTCTGTTTTGCATACCATATAAGAAAAAGGTTTAAGTGAAAAAATTGAAGAAAAGTTTCTATAGATTTGCGGTTCTGGGCGGAGATATGCGTCAGGTGTATCTGGCAGATATTCTGGAGGAAAAGGGACAGGAGGTAAAACGCTATGGCTTAGAGACGGAAACGGAGTCCTCTGCCAGTCTGAAAGAGGTATTGGAAACTGCGGATGTCATTGCGGCGCCGGTTCCTTTTTTGAAAAAGGATGTGGTTTTCTGCAAAAATCCCCAGGAAAAGTTTCAGACAGAGCTTCAGAGAGAAAATATCCTGAAGCTGGTGCGGCCAGGCAGTGTGCTGTTTGCCGGAGGAATCCCTGCAGAGTATGAGAAAAAGGCGGCAAAGAAGGGCATTGTCTGTGTGGATTATTTAAAAGATGAATACACGGCAATGGAGAACACGGTTGCGGCTGCAGAAGGGCTTCTTGCGGAAGCCATTTGCCGCAGTTCCAGGAATCTTTTTGGAAGTTCCTGTCTGGTGCTGGGATATGGAAGATGTGGAAGCACACTGGTATCTTATCTGAAAAAATTTTCCTGCCATGTGACAGTGGCAGAAAAGGAGGAAAAGGTCAGAGCCAGGGCAGGGCTTTTGGCAGACCGGGTGATAGCGCCCTCTAAGCTGCCCCTTTATTTGGGGTCTGTGCAGTATATTTTTAATACGGCTCCTGCTATGGTGCTGCCCAGAGCATTGTTGGAATATGTGTCTGCAGATGCGCTGATTCTGGATATGGCGTCTGCGCCGGGAGGGGTGGATTATCAGGCCGCGGAAGAGAAGAAACTGCAGGCTGTGCTGCTGCCGGGGCTGCCGGGGCGGTATGCGCCGTATTCTTCGGCTGAAATTCTGGCAAAATTCATCTTTCGATATATGGAGTAAAAGAAAAGATTTGGGAAGGAGTTTATCATGAATTTAAAGGGAAAGAAAATCGGAGTGGCTTTTACAGGCTCGTTCTGTACCTATGAAAAAGCCTTTTTGGCATTGGAAAAGCTGGTGGGGGAAGGGGCAAAGGTACAGCCCATTTTTTCGGAGGCGGCAAAGAGCATTGACAGCCGTTTCGGAAATGCAGAGGATTTTGTAAAAAGGGCAGAACAGATTACAGGAGAAAAGATTATGGGAACCATTGCACAGGCGGAGCCCATTGGCCCGCAAAGCCTTCTGGATTTGCTGATTATTCTCCCCTGCACGGGAAATACCATTGCAAAACTGGCAAACGGGATTACCGATACTCCGGTTTTAATGGCGGCAAAAGCCCATCTGCGGAATGAAAAGCCGCTGCTGCTGTCTATTTCCACCAACGATGCTCTGGGAATGAATATGAAAAATATCGGGTTGCTTTTGAATGCCAAGCATGTCTTTTTCGTGCCTTTCGGACAGGACAATGCACAGAAAAAGCCGAATTCCATGGTAGCCCATACAGGGCTTTTGGTACCGGCGGCAGAAGCTGCTCTGGAAGGAAAACAATATCAGCCGATTATTCAGTAGGGAGGAAAACTATGTGTGGAATTGCAGGATTTAGCAGTTACGAAGAAGACTATGGCATATGCCGGGGAAAATGGGAGGAAATCCTGGAAACCATGAATCAGGTGCAGAAACGAAGAGGACCTGACGAAGACGGAATTTTTCTGGATGCTCACTGTGGCATGGCTCATGTGCGTCTGTGTATCTTGGATTTAAAGAGAGGGCAGCAGCCCATGTCCCGGCACAGCCAGGGACGAACCTGTACCATTTGCTTCAACGGAGAAATTTACAATATGAAAGCACTGCGAAAAGAATTGGAGGCAGAAGGAGCAATTTTTCAGTCAGACAGTGATACAGAGGTGTTTCTGGTGGGCTATATGCTTCATGGGGAAAACTTTGTAAAGCGGATAAACGGCGTTTTTGGAGCGGCTCTTTGGGATTCGGATAAGGAAACTCTTTTTCTTTTCCGGGACAGAGCAGGGGTAAAGCCGCTTTTCTACACAAAATACAGAGAAACCCTGGTTTATGCCTCGGAATTAAAGGGAATTCTGGCCTATCCCGGCATGGAAGCCGTGGCAGATGCGGATACGCTGTGTGAAATTTTTGCCCTGGGGCCGGCAAAAACATACGGAAAAGGAGTTTTGAAAGACATTTATGAGGTTCTGCCGGGCCATTATCTGGTTTTTTATAAGGGGAAAATAAGGGATATCTGCTATTGGAAGCTGGAAAGCCATGTACAGGAAGCGTCTTTTGAAGAAACTGTGGAAAAGACCTCATGGCTTATAGAGGATGCGGTAAAACTGCAGATGTTGTCGGATGTGCCTGTCAGCACCTTTTTGTCCGGAGGGGTAGACAGCAGCCTTGTGACGGCAATCTGTGCCAAAGAGCTGAAAAAACAGGGAAAAACTCTGCGCACCTTTTCTTTTGATTTTGAGGGAAACCGGAAATATTTTAAAGCCAATCGTTTTCAGCCCAGCCAGGATCGTCCCTGGGTTGAGAAAATGGTGAAGTTCTGTCAAAGTGAGCATACGTTCCTGGAGTGTGACAATATACAGCTGTTGGATTATCTCTACAAGGCCGTAGATGCCAGGGATTTGCCCTGTATGGCAGATGTGGAGTCTTCCATGCTGTACTTTTGCTCCAAGGTAGCAGAGAAAAACAAAGTAGCCCTTACCGGAGAATGTGCCGATGAAATTTTCGGAGGATATCCCTGGTTTCACAATCCAAAAGCGTTTGAAACCCAGGACTTTCCCTGGTCTTCGGATATGAAGGTACGGCAGACACTCTTATCAGAAGAGTGGATACACATGCTGCCTATGGAAGAATATGCACACAGCGCCTACGAGAAGACCATAAAAGAGACTCCGCTTTTGGAAGGGGAGACAGGTACGGAAAAGAGAAGAAGAGAGATTGCCTATCTGAACCTGAAATGGTTTATGGCTACGCTTCTGGACAGAATGGACCGAACCGGAATGTACTGTGGTCTGGAGGCCAGAGTTCCTTTTGCAGACCACCGGATTATAGAATATGTGTGGAATGTGCCGTGGGAAATGAAATGCCGGGACGGTGTGGTAAAAGGATTGCTGCGCCATGCAGGGGCAGGAAAGCTGCCGAAAGAAGTACTGTGGAGAAAGAAAAGCCCGTACCCCAAAACTTACCATCCCGAATACGAAAAAATGCTTGGCGACAGGCTGCGTGAGGTGCTGGCAGACTCCAATGCCCCTGTGGGACAGTTTCTGGATAAGGGGAAAGTGGAACGCTTTCTTGCAAGTCCTTCGGATTATGGGAAACCCTGGTACGGACAGCTTATGGCAGGACCGCAGATGCTGGCTTATATGCTGCAGGTGAATGACTGGCTGGAAAAATACAAGGTAAGAATTTCACTGCGGTAATAAAACCTGACTGCGGGCTGCTTTTGGTATTTATGCTCTTTACTGCTTCAAGGTTATAATCGTATGAAAAGTAGCAGTGGTGTCATCATAATACATCCGTAGATTGCCCTGATACTGCTCTACTACTTTTCGAATACTTTTGATTCCAAAGCCATGTCTTCCTTTGCCGGATTTATGCGAAACGGGAAATCCGTTTTGGTCAAAATCCGGCATACTTCTGCATGAATTTACAAGGACAATTACAACAAAAGGAGTGTTCTCTTTCTTTTGAACCATAAGGTCAATAAAAGAATCCGGGATGTGTTCCGCAGCTTCCATTGCATTTTCCAGCAAGTTGCAGAACAGGGAGGTCAGGTCATTCTGGTGCAGATGGTGGAGCAGATTCTTGCTGTTTCCTTTAAATCAGAAGCATCCATAAGCTGGAGGATATAAGCATCTATTTTCTCACTTTCCCCCTTTTCATTTAGTAGTTTGATGGACTGCAGGTGCTTTTTGATATCATGAATTAAAATACTCCGGTTTTCATTTTGAGACAGCAGCATTTTATAATATTCAGCAGAATCGGATTCTTTTTGAAGCAACAACTGCATTTCTGTAAATTCACGGCTTTTTTTCTGATTATATTGTGTAATTCCAAATACCAGTAGGTTTATTAATAGAAGAAGAACTGCACTGATTTCTTTGATTAAGCGGTTGAGGGTGGCTGCGTTCAGCTCTGTGATGTTGGCGTATTCCTGAATGGCTTCCACCCATTGTTTTGCGTCATTGGCAAGCTGGACTTCATCGGACAGCCGCTTTCTGCCCTCGGATACTCTTGTTTTAAGCTCCGTCTGCTCGGTCTGTGTCTTTTCCAGTATGGTATTGAAATTCTGCTCACTGATACGCCCTGCAATCATATCCTCATAAAGCCGCATGACCATTTTGTCCAGAACCTCAATCCGTTCCTCGTCCCTTGTAAGGGAGCAGGATTTCATTGTGGACGATACCACGCTTTTCCGGGTAGTGCTTCACTTGCTGGTCATATTCACAGAACAGTTTTTCGCCGCTCTGGTAAGCAGCGGCGGCAACCGCAGACTGCTGTTGGCTTCGCTGCACAATAGAGATTTCGTTGTGTGGACAGGGCATTTCGTGTTTCTCCTTTCGGTAATTAGTAGATGGGGTGGCGTTTTACCACCTCATTTTGGGCAGAAAAAAAGCAGGAGACCTTTTTCAGATTTCCTGCTTGGTGTGCCGCTGTGTGGGCGACGGGTATTTGGTTGTAAGTTCGGGGCAAGTTGACCCGATGTGTGTGGAATAGCAAACTGGAATTGAACAAAATCGCTGCGCGATGGCCTGCCAAGGCTGTGGCATAGCGATTTTCTGTTTTCTATAATAAAAAACAGTGGAAAGCAAGTCCTAAAAGTAGTATTGTTAAATCACCACAAAATAACAATCAAACAGGATCGACCTTCCCACTGCCTATGAAAAGAATACCACCCTTCCGCTTGGTTGGCAAGCGGTTTTATGACCCAAATGCACCTCCGTGTAAAGCAGTGTTTTGATTACTACTGATTTTACATGGAGGATTTTATTATGTATGAAAAATATTTAGAACAGCTTGAGGAAGCCGGAAAAATCCGCAACCTCAAAGAACGTTCCATCAACTGCTATAAAAACTATGTTTCTTACTTCCTGAAATATCAAGCGAAGCACCCTGAAGAACTTACCTGCCAGGATGTCAGAAATTTTTTGCTTGCCAAAAAAGAGGAAGGACTAAGAGCCACAACTCTGAACCTTTATAATTCGGCTATCCGTTTTTTCTATCGGAATGTCCTGCATATCCTTTGGGATGATATCACAGTTCCACGTATGATTCTGGAACACAAGCTTCCGACCGTACTGACTGTTGATGAAATAGACCGTCTATTAGAAGCTGTTGATGATATCAAATATAGAGCCATGTTTGCAACGATGTATTCTTCCGGGATGCGGGTTTCTGAAGTGATCCACCTTCATTATGATGATATTTCCCGTTCAAATATGCAGATCCATGTCCGGGATACGAAGAACAGGATGGACCGCTATACAATTCTTTCTAAACGGTGTCTGGATATCCTTACACAATACTGGTTTGAGAAAGGACGTCCCCGTGGGATCCTGTTTCCTAATAAATTTACTGGTAATTACCTGACAGTCAGTACACTGGAGCAAGTGATGCGACGGGCAGTATCCGATGCTGAACTTCCAAAGAAAGCAACTCCACACTGTCTCCGTCATAGCTTTGCAACTCATCTGATGGAGCAGGGAGTAGAACGGCAGAATATTCAGGCACTGCTTGGACACCGTGACCCAAAATCCACGGAAGTTTATCTTCATGTCAGCAACAAATCTCTCATGGGAATCCAAAGTCCCTTTGACAGGAAAGAAGGTGCTGATTATGAATAAGCCCACCGTTCAGGATATTTTCCGGTGTTTTTATTCGGCATACCTTGAAAAGTATTCTTCTTCTCCGGAACAGGCAAAAGTTGCCCGGAACATCTTGAACTGCAAAACCGGAGCCTATGGTGCAAACGTCAGTGTATGTGAAGACTGTGGTGCTGTTCAGATTCACTATAATTCCTGCCGCAACCGTTGTTGTCCCATGTGTCAGGCTGTTCCAAAGGAAATGTGGATGGATGCCCGCAAAGAGGATGTGCTTGATGCACCCTACTTCCACTTGGTATTTACAGTTCCTGACATTCTGAATCCAATCATTTACAATAATCAGAAACTGTTATATGACACCCTGTATCATGCAGCTTCTGCTACAATCAGTGAACTGACTGCTGACCCAAAGCACCTTGGTGCTGATGTCGGCTATATCTGCATCCTGCATACATGGGGATCTGAAATGAACTTTCATCCCCATATCCATACAATACTGCTCGGCGGTGGTCTGACATCCAAAAACGAATGGAAAGACAACGGTACTGAGTTTTTTCTTCCTATATGGGCTATCTCCAAAGTCTTTCGTGGAAAATATATGGATGAGTTGAAAAATCTCTGGAATACGAATCAACTTAAGTTTCATGGAACTGCCGAAAAATACAGTAACCATTATGTGTTCAAAGAACTGATTGATTTCTGTTATGATGCGGAATGGATTCCTTATTGTAAGAAAACTTTTAACGGCGCACAGTCTGTGATTGACTACCTTGGAAAGTATACCCATAGGATTGCCATCAGCAATCACCGCATCATCTGTATGGACGATGAAAACGTTACTTTTTCTGTAAAAGATTACCGGAACAAAGGACAATGGAAAGAACTGACCCTTTCTGGTGTTGAATTTATGCGAGTCATAACAAAGAAGATATCATGCGAATCAGATAAACGGATTTCCTTTATGCGGAAAATAGTGCTTGTATCTGTAAAACAAAGATGATAACATATCTTTATACATCATTCATTCAGACTAAGAAAACTTATATCATCTTATGTCTAAACGTCTTTTTTCTATAGCTTCTTTTCTGAAGCGGTATTTCAAAAATGTAAAATAAAGCAAACAGGGAGGTAGATGTTTATGGACACTTTACTGAAAACGTATTTTCCAATCATCCGCACAAGAGAAGAAGTGCTGAACCTGATTGGGGAGAAAGAGAAACTGACAAATTTGTTTGAGAGCTGGAGCGAAGAACAGCAGGAGGAGTTTCTGGATTTTTGTACAGGAGTAAAGGGAGTAAAGATTCTGTATGATTCTTTTTTTAAAGAAATTTTCAATCCGGAATATCATGCAGAAAGACTGGAAGAGCTGTTAAGTCTTTTGCTGGAGACAAAAATCCGTATTAAACAAATTTTGCCCAATGATTCCGTTCGTCTGGCAGATGAATATACCCTGCTCATTACAGATATTGTAATAGAGACCGAGGATGGAAGAATTGCAAATTTGGAAATACAGAAGATAGGTTATGCTTTTCCTGGCCAGAGGACAGCGTGCTACTCCGCAGATTTGTTGCTCAGACAATACAAGAGAGTGAAGGACAGGAAGAGGAGCGAAAATAAAAAGTTTAATTACAGGGATTTAAAGAAAGTATATACAATTGTTTTATTTGAGAAAAGTACAAGAGAATTTCATGAGATTCCAGATAAGTATCTCCATTATGGGGAGCACATCTATGATACGGGACTAAAGCTGGAAACACTTCAGAAAAGTGTATTGGTAGCTCTTGACATTTTTCGGAAAAATATAGAAAATAGGTCTATAGAAAACAAACTGGAGGCTTGGCTGTTTTTACTCAGCAGCGATGAGCCGGAAAGAATCATGGAACTTTTGGAAAAGTATCCTGAGTTTCGTGAAATATATGAAGAAGTGTACCAGATGTGCAGAAATGTGGAGGGTATTATGAGTTTATTTTCAAAAGAACTGGAGGAAATGGACCGGAACACAGTGAGTTATATGATTGAAGAGTTGGAGGCAGAAGTAAAGGCAGCGGAGGAAAGGGCAGAACAGGAGAAACAGGAGAGAAAAGCAGCGGAGGAAAGAGCAAAGAAGGAAATGGAAGAACGGGAAAGGCAAATTGCAGAGCTTCAGGAAAAAATTAAACGTTTAGAATCCAGGAAGGATGAACAACAGGCATGAAAAAAACTTGCAAAAAGGAGAATGGAAATATGAATTTTATCGTGGAAGAAAATGCCATTTATTATATGGATGAAAACCGGGAAAAAAACGCAGAGGTAACATTTCCGAAACTGGATGAGCATACCGTGGAGATTAATCATACTTTTGTTTCTCCCTCTCTCCGGGGAACCGGTATAGCAGGGAAACTGATGCAGGCTGCGGCAGAAGAAATTTCCAGACAGGGGAAGAAGGCAGTGCTTACCTGTTCGTATGCAAAAGGCTGGTTTGCGCGTCATAAGGAATTTCAGCACATCATACAGGAATAAAAGAACGTTTGGAAAAGGAAGACAGAAACTTATGAAACATGCAGCATTTTTGAAGCAGATTACAGATTTTGTTTTTGTGGAGAATGAACCGGAAAAAGCGGATATTATTTTCATCCCCGGCAGCGGCTTTCCGCAGCTTGCAGAAGAGGCGGCACAGCTTTATAAGAAAGGTTTTGCGCCTTATATTCTTCCGTCCGGGCGTTATAGTATTACACAGGGACACTTTGGTGGTGTACAGGAAAAGGAAGCGCTTTATCCGGGAAAGTACCATACGGAATGGGAATTTCTCAGCCGTGTTTTGATAGAAAACGGGGTTCCCAAAGAAGCTGTTTTAAAGGAAGAAAAAGCCACGTATACCTATGAAAATGCGATTTATTCCAGAAAAGTAACAGACAAGGCTCGTCTGGAGATTCGGCAGGCCATTCTTTGCTGCAAGCCTTATCATGCCAGAAGAAGTCTTTTGTATTATCAGCTTTTGTACCCGGATACCCGTTTTCTGGTTTGTCCGGTAAAAGAAAGCAGTATCCGAAAGGACAACTGGTATCAGACTGAGCAGGGGACAAAGGTGGTTTTGGGAGAAATGGAACGCATTGGCATACAGTTTCATGAAATCATAGGGGAAATACGAAAAGAAGAGCCAATAGATAAATGAACCGGAAGACAGAGACGAATCCTCTGTTTTCCGGTTGAAAAGGCTTTAGGAGAGATGATTCTGGCTGCGGTATTTTCGGATACTTTGTAAAATGGTCTGCCGGGCTTTCTGTGCCAGTTCTTTTGAAAGATTTTCCATTCCCTGAAGAGGATAGGAAAGTCCCAGTTCTTTATACTTGATTTCTCCCATATTGTGATAAGGGAGCACTTCCAGACCTTTGACATTTTTATGCTCTGCAATGATTTTTCCGATGCCGTCCCATTCTTTTGGGGTATCGGTGTAGCCTTTGACCACTACATGACGGATAATTGCAGAAACCCCAGATTTGTCAGCAGCGTCGAGAAACTCCAGAACAGACTGCAGGGCTTGCCCGGTAAGGGTTTTATGGGTATCTGCCTGACTGTGTTTTAAATCCAGGAGAAGAAGGTCTGTAGAGGCAAAAAGCCGTCTGTACGCTTCGTCTTTTTCTTTCCGATAGAGAATTCCCGATGTATCCAGACAGGTATGAATCTTCCGTTTTTTTGCACCTTCAAAGAGGGCAATGAGAAAATCCAGCTGCATAAGAGGTTCCCCCCCTGTAGCTGTGATACCACCCTTGGAATAGAAGCCTTTATTTTTTTCATAGATATCCAGAATCTCATCTACGGTCATTGTCTGGCCCTTTTTCGGTGCCCAGGTATCCGGATTGTGGCAGTACAGGCACCGCATAGGGCAGCCCTGGAAAAACACCACAAGGCGTATTCCGGGACCGTCTATCGTGCCAAAGGTTTCCAGAGAATGGATATAACCGGTTTCTTTACATTCCATCATGGAAAGTTCTGGAAATAACCTCGTCCTGCTGTTCTTTTGTCAGCTTATTGAAGTTTACCGCATATCCGGATACACGAACAGTCAGCTGAGGATATTTTTCCGGGTGTTCCTGTGCATCTAAAAGAGTTTCTTTTGTAAATACATTTACATTTAAGTGGTGGCCGCCTTTTTCGGCATAACCGTCTAATAAACCTACAAGGTTGTCAATCTGAGCGTCACTGATATTCATAATTTCTACCTCCGTTAAATTTTTTATGAAAAGTTTTTGTCTTCAGAGATTAATCAAGCTGTGCATTAGGTTCGCAGCAGGCGCAATCCGGTTCCAGCTCGAAAGTAATGTCATCAAACAGGATAGCATCATCTTTTCCCAGCGCACCGGGGATAATGGAGAAGGTATTGGAAATACCGTCCTGTGCGTCCTTAAAAGGAAGCTTGGAAACAGAATTTAAAGAGGCCACAGCGCCGTGACGGTCTCTGTGGTGCATAGGGTTTGCACCCGGAGCAAAGGCCTGTCCCGCTTTTCTTCCATCCGGAGTAGAACCGGTTGCCTTTCCATATACCACATTGGAGGTAATGGTCAGGATAGAAGTTGTTGGAATTCCGTTTCGGTAAGTGTGATTTCCTTTGATATACTGCATAAACTGGTGCACGATATCGTATGCAATATCGTCTACACGGTCATCGTCGTTTCCGTATTTTGGGAAATCTCCTTCAATTTCGTAATCAATGGCAATACCGTTTTCGTCACGAATTGGTTTTACCTTGGCATACTTGATTGCGGAAAGAGAATCGGCAACAACGGAAAGTCCGGCAATTCCTGTGGCAAACCAACGGGTTACTTTTTTGTCGTGGAGAGCCATCTGCAGTCTTTCATAGCTGTATTTATCATGCATATAGTGGATGATATTTAAAGTGTTCACATATACGCAGGCCAGCCATTTCATCATATCCTGGAAACGTTCCATGACTTCCTCGTAGTCCAAATATTCGGAAGTGATGGGGCGGTATTTCGGTCCTACCTGTTTTTTGGAAATTTCGTCTACACCGCCGTTGATGGCGTAGAGCAGGCACTTGGCCAGGTTTGCTCTTGCACCGAAGAACTGCATTTCTTTTCCCACTTTCATGGAAGACACGCAGCAGGCAATTGCATAGTCATCTCCGTGTGTAACACGCATCAAGTCATCATTTTCATACTGGATGGAAGAAGATGCAATGGAAGTTTTTGCACAGAAACGTTTGAAGTTCTGCGGCAGTCTGGTGGACCAGAGTACGGTCAGGTTTGGTTCCGGCGCTGTGCCCAGATTTTCCAGTGTATGGAGATAACGGTAGGACATTTTGGTTACCATGTGGCGTCCGTCAATTCCCATACCGGCAATGGACTCGGTAACCCAGGTGGGGTCACCTGAGAAAAGGGCATTGTATTCCGGTGTTCTGGCAAATTTTACAAGGCGCAGCTTCATGATAAAGTGATCAATAAACTCCTGAATCTGTTCTTCTGTGAAAGTGCCGTTTTTCAAGTCTCTTTCTGCATAAATATCCAGGAAAGTAGAAGTACGTCCAAGGGACATGGCAGCGCCGTTCTGCTCTTTGATGGCAGCCAGATAGCCGAAATACAGCCACTGGATTGCTTCCTGGACATTCTGTGCCGGACGGGAAATATCGTAGCCGTAAATATGGCCAAGCTCTTTTAATTCCTTTAAAGCCTTAATCTGTTCGGAAAGTTCTTCTCTTTCTCTGGTTACATCAGAGTACATAATGGTTCTGGTGCTGTCCTTCTGATTCTGTTTGTCTTCAATCAGACGGTCTACGCCGTAAAGGGCCACACGTCTGTAATCACCAATAATGCGGCCTCTTCCGTATGCATCGGGAAGACCTGTGATGATGTGGCTGGAACGGCAGGCGCGCATTTCCGGTGTGTAGGCGTCGAAAACACCGTCGTTGTGTGTTTTGCGGTGTTTGGTGAAAAATTCTACCACTTCCGGGTCTACTTTATATCCATTGTCCTCGCAGGCTTTCATAGCCATGCGGATACCGCCGTATGGCTGCAGAGAACGTTTAAAAGGTTTGTCGGTCTGGAAGCCCACAATGGTTTCTTTTGCTTTGTCAAGATAACCGGGACCATGAGAAGTAATGGTGGAGATTACTTTGGTATCCATATCCAGGACACCGCCTTTTTCCCGCTCCTGCTTTGTTAAGTCCATAACCTGCTGCCATAAATCCTGTGTTGCCTGCGTCGGTCCCTGCAGGAAAGTATCATCTCCGTCATAAGGCACATAGTTCTTCTGGATAAAATCCCGAACATTGATTTCCTTTTCCCAGATGCCTCCCTGGAAAGACTCCCATTCTTTGAGCATAGTATAACCTCCTATATCTTGTAGTTAGTTGTAAATAACTTTTCTGTTATATGTGGATTCTATAATATTGGACTTAAAAAGTCAAGGTAATACCATGTTTATTATTCCATACAATCGGAAAAATATGAGCAAAAAAAGAATGCCGCATTTCGTGCACACCGGGAATATCTGCATATTCCGGATTGCTTTTCATGCGGCATTTTCATTGTTTTTCCAGTATCAAGATAATTTAATTTTCTTCAGAATCTGCAGGTTCTTCAGGCAGACTGAAAGCATCTGGATTGGATGTGTTCTCTTCTTCCTGCGGCTCATATTTTGCAAATATTTTGCGGAAAATAATGGAAGAAACATACGCAACTGCAGCAAATCCCAGAAGCATCCACAGCATACTGCCGTACACCAGAGTGGAAGGTGTAAGGAAGGTTACAAATACAAGGGCTGCCGGACAGACAACCAGAACCAGTGTCCAGGGCAGATTCAAAATAGAAATCAGCAGAGCATTTTTGAAAGTGTTTTTGATATTATTTTCAAATCTTGCCGTGTAGGGGAAAACATAAGTCAGCACCATCAGATATAAAACCAGAAGGGCCCCAATGAGAATACGGAAAATAGTACTCATGTTTTCAGGCAGAAAAGAAGCTGCACGGTAATCTACAAAAATAAACAGTCCCAAAACAGCCATAATCAGCCACAGAATGGTAGACTGTTTAAAGTTTTCCTTAAAAGCTTTGAGAAATCCTTTGAAAATATAGGATTCTTCTCCGCGTACCATTTTCAGTGTAATGGTGTAAAGGGCGGTGATAGAAGCGCCTGCTGTCACCACAGGAAGGCAGCAGATAATGCATAAAATATTTAAAATCATCAAGTCACATATACGGGACAAAAACCGCATAATCGGGCTGTCCATGTTAAAAAAACTGCTCATAATGTCAATCCTTTCTTAAATTGTTGTCAGATTCAGAAACCTGTTCTTTTTTGGGCGGAAGATAAATATGAACGGATTCAATTCTGTTTCGTTCCGCTTTGTCCACTACCAGTCGTATGCCGGATTCTGTAGTAAGAGATTCTCCCTGTTCGGGGAAACGGTCCAGTTGTTCAATTATGTAGCCGCCTATGGAATCGTAATCTTCGGATTCGATGTCCAGGTGCAGAGTTTCATTTAAATCATCCAGCCTTGCAGAGCCAAGAGCCACATATTCCTGATGAGGAATAATTTCTGTTAAATCCTCTTCCTCTTCTGTATCGTATTCATCGTGAATATCTCCTACGATTTCTTCAATGAGGTCCTCCAGCGTAACAATACCGGAGGTTGCACCATATTCGTCCAGAACTACGGCAAAGGATACGGAATTGGCCTTCATATCCATCAGAAGTTCGGATGTCTTCTTATATTCATAGGTGAAATAAGCTTCTCTTAAAAGTTTTCGTACAGAAAATCCCTTTTTTTCTGTAAGCAGAAGGTCTTTCATATTAATGATACCGATAATATTGTCCGTGGTGTCCTCAAAAACAGGAAAACGGGTATGTTTTTCTTCACGGAACAGCTGAATTAAATCTTCATAGCTGCTGTTAACATCCGCAAAAGTTACATCAATACGGGGAATCATAACGTCCTGGGCCTGAGAGTCACCAAAGTCGAATACATTGTAAATCATGCGTCGTTCTTCGCTTTCAATGACACCTTCTTCATGGCCTACATTTACCAGCGTACGAAGTTCGTGTTCCGTAATGGTGTTTCCTTTTACACTGTCATCTACACGCATCAGCGTCAATACACCGTGGGCCAGGCCGTTTATAATAAAAATCACGGGTGTGAGAATAATCATAAGCAGACGAATGATTCTGGCATAGGCAAGAGCCATTTTTTCTGCATGAAGGGTGGCGAGAGTTTTGGGCGTAATCTCTCCGAAAATCAAAACCAGAAGAGTAATAATACCGGTACTGATACTCACTGCCGCATTGCCGAACAGACGCATGGTAATGGTCGTGGCCAGAGAGGAGGCTGTGATGTTTACGATATTGTTTCCGATTAAGATTGAACTCAGGAGCTTGCCGGAATCTTCTATCACCTTGAGAAGTGTCTGGGCTTTTTTGTCACCCTGCTCAGCAAGAGACTGAATACGAATTTTGTTTACGGTTGTCATAGAAGTTTCTGCTGATGAAAAGAATGCCGAAAGGCAAATCAAAAGAATCAGAATCAGAAACTGTATGGCGTCACTGGAATCCAATAGTTTCAACTCCTTTTAAAATAAATTACAGCTTAACCAGCTATTAAAACTAATATACATGATTTTAAAATAGAATGCAAGAAAAGGGAGAAAAAAGTTACTTTTAGGGGGTGTCGGAAAAGGAAAAACTGTGCTATACTTATCAAAATAAGGAAAAAAACAGGAAATGCCTTCAGAATCATGAAAACAGAGAAGCAGAAGGGAACAGGTAAATGAACAGAAATAAAAAGAATTTACATAAAAAAGTAACAGCCAATGTACTGGGACTTACGTTGGCTTCTGTAGTAGCGGCAGGTGCGGTAACGGATGTGACAGTGCCGGTATTTGCTGCCCAGCAGACACAGGAAAAGGAAAAAACAGCAGCAGCTTCCGTATATGTAAACGGAGAGGCAGCGGCAGATGAGAAAGCAGACGGCAGTACAAAGAAAAATGCAGTTTCCTCGTTGGAAAAAGCTTTGAGCCTTGCGGGGGACAAAGGCACTGTTCTGGTGTGCGGTACCGTAACGGTCAATACAGAGCAAAAACTTATCATTCCGGCAGGTGTTTCCATCAAGCGCGCAGAGGGCTTTACCGGCCCACTGGTGAAAGTAACCGGAAAGGGCAGACTGACGGTTGTGGGAAATCAGCTCTCAGCTTCTGATGTAGATACTTCCGCAGCAGAAGCCGGCAAAAATGCCTTTGTGACGGGACAGGCAGAAGAGACAAAGAAGAAAGGTACTGTGGAGATACCATCTCAGGTAACGGTGGCTTCTTTGGAAGAATGGAAAAACTTTCAGTTTTCTGCAGCCGGATTTTCAGGAGAGGGAACCTTTGCATGGCAGGATAAAGCAGAACCTTCTGCTTATGAATCTTCCCTGCAGGTGGTTTTTACGCCAAAGGACACAGAGCAGTATGACTATACGCAGGTATCCGGGTGGGATAAAGATACAAAGACAGTGGTCAAAACCGTAAAAGTAACAATAGAGGAACTGAAGCCCCAGGAAAAACAGGAGGGGGCGGTTACCATACCGGCGCAGGTGAATCTGCAGAAAAAGGCAGAGTGGACAGCCTTTGATTTTGCAGCAGCCGGCTTTACGGGAACCGGAAGCTTTGCCTGGGAAAATCAGGCGGAACCGGAAGCTTATGAGACAGAGAGAAAAGTTGTATTTACCCCTTCCGATACAGAGGAAAAAGATTACAGCCAGGTATCCGGCTGGAATGAAGAGACAAAGACCGTTGTCAGAACCGTGAAGGTGGTAACCGAGGAACTGAAAAATCCGGAATCGGAAACCAAGCCTGAGGACAATACAGAGAAGCCGGGAGACAGTGCTGACAAAGAGGATACCGAAAATCCGGAGAGCGGTACCGATGAAGGAAACACCGAAAAACCGGAAGACAGCACAGATAAAGAAGATGAGGTTCAAAAGCCGGAAACTCCCCAGGACAACGGGGAAAAAGACGAAACAGACGAAACAGATAAGACAGACAGTGAGGATAAACAGGAAGGCAAAGAAGATTCTGACAAGGTTGTCATTACTCCTGTAGAAGAGGAAAAAGCACCGGAGAAAGAGGAAACAACCGAAGAAAACGTGGACTACAGCGCAGAACAGGGCAAGACAGGAGAAGTAGCCGATAAAGCACCGGAGGCAGTTCCGGTGGGAAGTCTGATAGATGAAGCCACAGGGGTACAGGTATCCGGAGATTTCCTTCCGTTTTATGTGGATTTGCAGGTTTCCTATAATGACGCAGTCAGTGAGCTGCCGGATGCGGGAATCGGAGAAATTCTTTCCGCATATGAATTAAAACTCTGGGATTTAAAGGAAAACGAAGAGTATAAACTTCCGGAAGGAGAAAAAGTAAAAGTGCTGATTCCGCTTCCGGAAAATGCAAATTGCTATTCAGAGTTGTCTATTGCCCATTATCTGGGGAATAATGAATACGAATATTTCGTATTTGACCGTGACGGAAAAGTGGGAAATATGTCTGTGGAGGAAGTGGATGGAAAAGAGTACCTTTCCTTTGAGACGGCCTCTTTCAGCCCCTTCAATGTAGGGGGACATCAGATTGTAGGTCCGGGAACCAGCAGCAATAATCACAAGCCTTCCACAGGTACTGCTGCAGGCTCTTCCGGAAGTACTGCAGGAGGGACAACGACAACCCAGACAACGCAGAATTCCGGAACAACGGGCACGGCTGCAAATACAAATACACAGTCTTCAGCTTCTACTGCAAAGAAGAGCAATACCAAGGTTATCCGTACGGTAAAAACAGGCGATGAAAATAACATTATGACATATCTCCTGGCAGGAGGAGCGGCAGTTGTACTGGCAGTGATAGCTATTATTCTGGGAAAAAAGAAAAAATAGAGTGTGACAAAGAGTCATGTTTTTCAAACCCTTCCATATATTTAACATATGGGAGGGTTTCTCTATGGAACAGACAATGTCAAAAAATGCAAAACCTCTGCTGATGATGAAGGCTCTTGTGCTGGCTTATGCTGTAACAGGGATACTGCTGCTTGTGCTGGCTTTTCTCCTGTATAAGCTGGGGCTTGGAGAGAGCCAGGTAAACCTGGGAATTATGGTGATATACATATTGTCCAGCCTGTTGGGCGGCTTTTATATGGGAAAAAAGGTGAAAATCCGAAGATTTTTATGGGGCATGGGTCTGGGCGTGGGATATGCCTGTCTTTTGACAGCTGTAACTTTTCTCACAGAGCACCAGATGCGGGGCGACATGAAAGAAATGGCGCTGCTGTTTTTTCTCTGCACCATTGGGGGAGCTCTGGGCGGTATGCTTTCCTGAAAGGCCTGAAAGAATCCGGGAAAGAAACACTTGCCTGGCGATACCAGCTATGCTATAATACTGCCAGATGTATATTATATCTTAAAATCTAATACATATGGAGGAATATGTGATGAAACATATCAAAACATTAAATACAAAAAGCTTACAGAACACCGTGAAAAAAGGTGGATGCGGAGAATGTCAGACATCTTGCCAGTCCGCATGCAAGACATCCTGTACAGTAGGAAACCAGAGCTGCGAACACAAATAATCAGAGGACTCAGGCAGCTTTTACATGCGAGGAGCGAATGAGGGCAGCGGTATAAAAGCCGCTGCTCATTTTTTGCAGGGACAAAATTTTAAGAGCAGAAGACAAGAGAAAGGGGAAACACGGTGATTCATCGTTATAAAAATAATGGCTACAATCTTGTACTGGACGTCAACAGCGGCTCCGTACACGTAGTAGATGAGTTGGTCTATGAGATAATCGGATTGTTAGACCAGGGAAAACAGGAAACAGAAATTTTAGAAGCCTTAAAAAGCACGTATAAGGAAGAAGACATCCGCACAGCCTGCGGCGAGATTCGGGAGCTGAAAGACGCAGGTATGCTTTTTACAGAGGATATTTACAGAAACGCCATTGAACATTTCAAGGAAAGAGAAACGGTGGTAAAGGCCCTGTGCCTGCACATTGCCCATGACTGCAATCTGGCCTGCAGATACTGCTTTGCGGAAGAAGGGGAATACCACGGACGCAGAGCTATGATGTCCTATGAAGTAGGAAAACAGGCTCTGGATTTCCTGATTGCCAATTCCGGGAACAGAAAGAACCTGGAAGTTGATTTCTTTGGCGGAGAGCCGCTGATGAATTGGGATGTGGTAAAGCGGCTGGTAGAATACGGAAGAGAACAGGAAGAACTTCACAATAAAAAATTCCGTTTTACACTGACAACCAACGGCGTCCTTTTAAATGACGAAATTATGGAATTTGCCAATAAAGAAATGGCCAATGTGGTTTTGAGTATTGACGGAAGAAAAGAGGTTCACGATTTCATGCGTCCGTTCCGCAAAGGGGCAGGCAGCTATGATTTAGTGGTGCCGAAATTTCAGGAATTTGCCAAGAGCAGAGGGGAAAAGAGTTATTACGCAAGAGGAACCTTTACCCGTCATAACCTGGATTTTTCAGAAGACGTGCTGCACCTGGCAGATTTGGGATTTGACCAGATTTCTGTGGAACCGGTGGTGGCAGACGAGAAAGAAGCATATGCTCTGCAGTGGGAAGATGTACCGAAAATCTGTGAAGAGTATGACAAGCTGGCAAAAGAAATGATAAAACGGAAGAAAGAAGGCAAAGGATTTAATTTCTTCCACTTTATGATAGATTTAACAGGCGGTCCCTGTGTGTACAAGCGTTTATCCGGCTGTGGTTCCGGTACGGAATACCTGGCTGTCACTCCGTGGGGGGATCTTTATCCCTGCCATCAGTTCGTAGGAGAAGAAAAATTCCTTATGGGCAATGTGTGGGATGGTGTAAAGCGCACGGATATCTGCAGTGAGTTTAAAGAATGCAATGTATACGCAAAGGAAAAATGCCAGAACTGTTTTGCAAAATTCTACTGCAGCGGCGGCTGTGCGGCAAACTCCTACAATTTCCACGGTTCCATCAATGACGTCTATGAACTGGGCTGTGAATTACAGAGAAAACGAGTGGAATGCGCCATTATGCTGAAAGCGGCAGAGGCAGAAGAAGCAGAATAAAATCTAAGAAAAAGAAGGGAAAAACAATGAAGAAAAGCAGAGGAGTACTGGTATTGGTGCTGACTGTTATCGTTACGGCGCTTCTGATTTTTACCACTGCAGTGGGCTTTGGTCCTACGGGTACAGGTGCCGCAAAGAATATTAAGACAGGTCTGGATTTGTCCGGCGGTGTCAGCATTACTTATCAGGCGTCAAAAGAATCACCTACGGAAGACGAAATGTCAGATACTATTTATAAACTCCAGAAGCGTGTGGAGCAGTACAGTACAGAGGCGCAGGTTTACAAAGAAGGGGATAACCGCATTATCGTGGAAATTCCCGGTGTAACAGATGCCAATAAGATTCTGGAAGAACTTGGAAAACCAGGTTCCCTGTATTTTATTGCCCACAAGGATTCTGAGGGCAACGAAAACTATAGTTATGACGCTGCAACGGGAGAATATAAGCTGAACAAAACCATCGAAGAGATTGAGGCAGACGGCGGTATTGTTCTGACCGGTACAGATGTAAAGGACGCTAAAGCAGCTGTATCTCAGGATGACCTGAGCAATAAGGTGAATGTGGTCAGTCTTTCTTTTACAAAAGAGGGAACAAAGAAATTTGCCGAAGCTACGAAAAGTGCATATGAAGCGGGAAAAGACAGTATTGGTATTTATTATGACGGAAGTTTTGTCAGCGTTCCCAATGTACAGTCTGAAATCAAAGACGGAAATGCACAGATTGATGGTATGGCCAGTGCAGAGGAAGCAGAAAATCTGGCTTCTACCATTCGTATCGGCGGTCTGAAACTGGAACTGACGGAACTGCGTTCCAGTGTGGTTGCAGCACAGTTGGGGGAAGAAGCTATTTCCACCAGTTTGCTTGCGGCAGCCATTGGTCTTGCTTTGATTATTCTCTTTATGATTGTTGTGTATCGGATTCCGGGTCTGGTGTCCGGTATTGCCCTGATTATTTATGTGTGTCTGGATTTGATTGCCTTAAATGCCTTTGACCTGACACTGACGCTGCAGGGCATTGCGGGTATTATTCTTTCTATTGGTATGGCTGTGGATGCAAACGTTATCATCTATGCCCGTATCCAGGAAGAAATTGCAGCGGGGAAAAGTGTGAGAACCGCGCTGCAGAACGGTTTCAAAAAGGCATTTTCCGCTATTTTTGACGGAAACATTACTACATTAATCGCTGCGTTTGTCTTAAACTGGATGGGCTCCGGCTCTGTCAAGGGATTTGCACAGACATTGGCTCTTGGTATTGTACTGTCCATGTTTACTGCACTGGTGATTTCCAGGTATGTGATGTACGCGGCTTATGCAGTAGGAATCAAAGATGAGAAATTCTACGGAAAGAGAAAAGAGAGAACGCCTATCCGCTTCCTGCAGAAAAAGAAAGTCTTTTTTGCAATCTCAATCCTCATGATTGTAAGCGGTCCCATTGCCATGATGGCCTTTAAGGGAAGCACAGGAGAAGCGCTGAAATACAGTCTGGAGTTTAAGGGCGGTACCTCTACAAACGTAACCTTTAATGAGAATATGTCTATTGCGGACATCGATTCCCAGGTAACGCCTCTGGTAGAAGAAATAACGGGAGACAAAAATGTACAGGCTACAAAAGTCGTGGACAGCAATCAGGTCATTATCAAAACAACGACTTTGAACGTAGAACAGAGAGAACGTCTGGAAAATGCGTTGGTAGATGAATTTGGCGTAGACGCCAAAAAGATTACATCAGAGAGTATTTCTTCTACGGTCAGCAGCGAAATGCGTACAGACGCGGCAAAAGCGGTAATTATGGCAACGGTGCTGATGCTGCTGTATATCTGGTTCCGTTTCAAGGATATCCGTTTTGCCAGCAGTGCGGTTCTTGCCCTGATACATGACGTATTGGTTGTGTTTGCATTTTATGCCATTGCCAGAGTATCCGTGGGCAATACTTTTATTGCATGTATGCTGACTATTGTGGGTTACTCTATCAATGCAACGATTGTTATCTTTGACCGTATCCGGGAAAATCTGGCTGCAGGAAGAAAGAAAGAAGATTTGGAAACTCTGGTAAACGCCAGCATTACACAGACGCTTACCAGAAGTATTTACACTTCACTGACCACGTTTATTATGGTATTCCTGCTGTTTATTGTGGGAGTTTCTTCTATCCGCGAATTTGCTCTGCCTCTGATGGTAGGCATTGTATGCGGCGGTTACTCTTCCGTATGTATTACAGGAGCCCTGTGGTATGTGATGAAGACAAAAATAAAGAAACAGAAATAGAATTTCAGACGGGAGGCTGCTGCAGGAAATGCGGCAGTCTCTTTCCTGTTTAGAAAATACAGAAGCGGAGGAATTTATGGAAAAATGGGTAGTGTCTGCCAAGAAGGCGGACTTTCAGCAGATTGCAAATAAATTTGGGATAGACCCGGTGGTGGCCAGACTTATCCGGAACAGAGAACAGATTACCGATGAGGAAATCGATACGTATCTGCACGGGAAAATAACGGAGCTTCATTCCTGGAAGCTGTTGAAAGGAATGGAGTCTCTTCTGGACATCCTGACAGAAAAAATCAAAGAGCAGAAAAAAATCAGGATTATCGGAGATTATGATATTGATGGTGTTTGCTCTACTTATATTCTTCTAAAGGGGCTGAAGCGGGCCGGGGCAGCAGTGGATGTGGATATACCGGACCGGATGAAAGACGGCTACGGTATCAGCCGGGAACTGATTGATTTGGCAAAGGAAGCCGGAACAGATACGATTATTACCTGCGACAACGGTATCAGCGCCATAGAGCAGATTGCCTATGCAAAAGAGCTGGGCATGACGGTGCTGGTGACGGACCATCATGAGGTACCTTATGAAGAACAGGAAGACGGAAGTATCCGTACGTTTCTGCCGGATGCAGATGCCATTGTCAATCCCAAACAGGAGGACTGCGGTTATCCTTTTAAGGGAATCTGCGGAGGCATGGTAGCTTTTAAAGTCATTTGCGGCCTTTATGAAAAACTGGGAATTCCTTTTAAAGAAGCGGAAGAACTGATTCCTTTTGCAGCCATTGCCACGGTAGGGGATGTGATGGATTTGGTGGATGAAAACAGGATTTTGGTGAAGGATGGACTCAGAAGACTGCAGAATCCGGAAAATGAAGGTTTAAAAGCTCTGATACGGGTCAATAATCTGGAAAACAGAGAAATCACGGCATATCACATCGGATTTGTTCTGGGTCCCTGCATGAATGCCAGCGGCCGGCTGAGCACAGCAAAAAGGGCATTGCAGCTTCTGCTTTCTCAGGATGTCAAAGAAGCCTCTGTACTGGCGGAAGATTTGAAGAATCTCAACGACAGCCGGAAGGATATGACGGCAAAAGGGGTTGAACAGGCAGTGGAACTGGTGGAAACTACGGATTTGCTTTATGACCGGGTGCTGGTTATCTATCTGCCGGATTGTCATGAAAGCCTGGCCGGGATTATTGCCGGGAGAATCCGGGAGAGATACACACGGCCGGTATTTGTACTAACACGGGCGGAAGAGGGGGTGAAAGGCTCCGGGCGTTCCATTGAAGCGTATCACATGTTTCAGGAAATGGTAAAGTGTAAAGAACTGCTGACAAAATTCGGAGGACACCCTATGGCTGCAGGCCTTTCCCTGCCGGAAGAGAATGTGGAAGCCTTTCGCAGAAAATTAAATGAAAACTGTGTGCTGACCCAGGAGGATATGATAGAAAAAATTGTCATTGACGTGCCTATGCCCATGTCTTATGTGACGATTCCTCTGATTCGTCAGCTTTCCCAGCTGGAGCCTTTTGGAAAAGGCAATACAAAGCCGGTGTTCGCACAGAAGAAGCTGCGTTTTGCAGATTGCAGAGTATTCGGGAAAAACAGAAATGTGGTAAAGATGCAGGGGAAAGACGAATTTGGATTTACAGCAGAGTGTATCTGGTTTGGCGATGGGGATGACTTTCTGGAAAAACTCCGGGAAAAAGAGTGCTGGGATGTGATTTATTATCCGTCTGTGAATGTATTTCGGGGACGGGAAAGTATAGAAATGGTGATTCAGAATATTCGGTAAAAATAAAATTTGATTCTGCCAGAAAAAGATGATATACTAAACCACATAAAAATCTGATATATGACAGGATTCGATATAAAGGGCAGGGAGAGAACATGGAAAATTGTAAAGAAAAGAAAATAGAAGAGTATGTAAGAAGTATTCCGGATTTTCCGGAGGAAGGTGTGATATTCCGGGATGTTACCAGTATTTTGCAGGACGCAGACGGTTTTGCTCTGGCTGTGGATTCCATGCAGAAGCTGCTGGAGGGCAGCAAAGTGGATGTCATTGTGGGAACGGAGTCCAGAGGATTTATTTTTGGAGCACCCATTGCGTATAATTTACATAAGCCTCTGGTGCTGGTTCGGAAGAAAGGAAAACTGCCCTGTGAAACGATTGAGCAGAGTTATGAACTGGAATACGGCAGCGCCGTGGTGGAGATGCATAAGGATTCCATCAAACCGGGACAGAAGGTAGCCATTGTAGATGATTTGATTGCCACAGGCGGGACCATTGAAGCAGCAGCGCATATGGTAGAAGAACTGGGCGGCGAAGTTGTGAAAATTGTCTTCCTTATGGAACTGGCAGGATTAAAGGGAAGAGAACGTCTGAGCAAATATAATGTTGCATCAGTTATTCGTTATGAAGGAAAATAAAATCAGGTGATGAACGAGAGGTGATGGTTGCGTGATGGAAGAGAAAAGAGAGTCCACCCTGGGAGAAGAGGAAGTAGAAAAAATCAGACAGGCAGACGCCAATGTAAAGACAATGGAGGATTTTACCAGTCCGGAGGTTCTGTATAAAGAACTGATTTCCAGTGTCAGGAAATACCATCCGTCTACGGACATTTCCATGATAGAAAAAGCCTTTAACATTGCCAATAATGCCCATACAGGACAGGTGCGTAAATCCGGAGAACCTTATATCATTCATCCGCTCTGTGTGGGAATTATCCTGGCAGATTTGGAACTGGATAAAGAAACCATTGTGGCGGGCCTTCTCCACGATGTAGTAGAAGATACGGTTATGACTTCTGAGCAGATACGAGAAGAATTCAGTGCAGAGGTGGAACTTCTGGTGGATGGCGTTACAAAACTGGGACAGTTGAATTATTCAGCAGATAAGGTGGAAGTACAGGCGGAAAATCTGCGTAAGATGTTTTTAGCCATGGCAAAGGATATCCGCGTTATCCTGATTAAGCTGGCAGACCGTCTGCACAATATGCGGACGTTGAAATATATGCCGCCTCATAAGCAGAAGGAAAAAGCCAGAGAGACCATGGATATCTATGCACCCATTGCTCAGCGGCTGGGTATTTCCAAGGTGAAAATCGAACTGGATGATTTGTCTTTAAAATACCTGCACCCGGAAGTCTATTATGAACTGGTGGAAAAAATCAATCTGAAGAAGAGCGAACGGCAGGCTTTTATTGACCAGATTGTGGGCGATGTACGCAGCCATATTGACCACGCGGGTATTCATGCGCAGATAGATGGCAGAATCAAACATTTTTTCAGTATTTATAAGAAGATGGTGAATCAGGATAAAACCCTGGACCAGATATACGATTTGTTTGCGGTCCGCATTATTGTGGACACGGTGAGGGACTGTTATGCAGCGCTGGGGCTTATCCATGAAATGTATAAGCCTATTCCCGGCCGGTTTAAAGACTATATTGCCATGCCGAAGCCCAATATGTACCAGTCTTTGCATACCACACTTATCGGTCCTACGGGACAGCCTTTTGAGATTCAAATTCGGACCTTTGAAATGCACCGGACTGCAGAATACGGTATCGCGGCCCACTGGAAATATAAAGAGGTTTCCAATAACGGAAAAGTCAGTGTTACACAGTCGGAAGAAGAAAAAATGAGCTGGCTTCGGCAGATTCTGGAATGGCAGAGAGATATGTCTGACAATAAGGAGTTTTTAAGTCTGCTAAAGAGTGATTTGGACTTATTTTCCGAAAGTGTGTATTGCTTCACCCCTGCAGGGGATGTAAAGACTCTGCCAAACGGCTCTACGCCTATTGACTTTGCCTATAGTGTACACAGCGCAGTGGGCAATAAGATGGTAGGGGCGAGAGTGAACGGCAAACTGGTACCCATTGAATATGTGATTAAGAACGGAGACCGGGTGGAAGTTATCACTTCCCAGAATTCCAAAGGCCCCAGCCGGGACTGGCTGAAAGTAGTAAAAAGCACCCAGGCCAAGAATAAGATTAACCAGTGGTTCAAGCAGGAATTAAAAGAAGATAATATCCTGAAGGGCAAGGAAATGCTGATACAGTACGCAAAAGTAAAAGCAGTTGCTCTGGGGGAAATTCAAAAACCCAAATACCAGGAAGCGGTTATGAAGAAATACGGTTTCAGAGACTGGGATTCTGTGCTGGCAGCATTAGGTCATGGAGGCTTAAAGGAAGGTCAGATTATCAACAAGCTGCTGGAAGTCTATAATAAGGATCATAAGGCAGAGCTGACAGACGAAAAGGTGCTGGAGGCTACGGCAGAGCATAAAGAGAAGCTGCATATCGGAAAGGCCAAAGGCGGTATTGTGGTAAAAGGTATTCACGATGTGGCTGTGCGGTTTTCCAAATGCTGCAACCCCATTCCGGGAGATGAAATTGTGGGATATGTAACCAGAGGCCGTGGGGTAACCATTCACCGAACCGATTGTATCAATGTGATGAATATGTCTGCAGAGGATAGGAACCGTCTGATTGATGCGGAATGGCAGGTGCCGGAACAAGAGACGGAAGAGCGTTACATGGCAGATTTAAATGTGTTTGCCTATAACCGCACCGGATTGATTGTGGATATTTCCAAGATTTTTACAGAGCGGAAAATTGATATTTCGGCGCTGAATACCAGAACCAGCAAACAGGGAGTGGCAACGATTAATATTTGTTTTGAAGTCAAAAGCAAGGAAGAGCTGAACAGTCTGATTGAGAAAATCAGGCAGATAGACAGCGTTAAGGATATTGAGCGTACTGCCGGTTAAGGAGTTTTGTATGAAGAATCTGATATTGAGAGGAATCGTGGTTGGACCGGTACAGACCAACTGTTATTTTCTGAAACATAAAGAAACAGGGGAACTTGTTATTGCAGACCCGGGAGCCGAAGCGGAGAGAATTATTTATGCGCTGGAAAAACTGCAGGGAAAGCCAGCGGCCATATTGCTTACCCATGGTCATTATGACCATATCTGTGCAGCCAATGAACTGAGAGAGCATTACGGAATTCCGGTTTATGCAGCGAAGGCAGAGGAAGGGCTGTTGGCAGATACATACAGCAATCTGTCTGCAGACTGGTCAGGCGTGCCGTATACGGTAAAGGCGGATGTGTACCTGGAGGACAGCGCTGTTTTTGAGGCAGGCGGCTTTTCTGTAAAAATGCTGCTGACTCCGGGACATACACCGGGTTCCTGCTGTTACTGGATAGAAGACGAGGGTGTCTGTCTTAGCGGTGATACTGTTTTTTGCGGAAGCTGCGGCAGAACCGATTTGCCGGGAGGCAGTATGAGCAGCATGCGGCAGAGTTTAAACCGTCTGCTTCATCTTCTTCCGGGCAGCACAGAAATTTATCCGGGACACGGAGAAGCTACAGATGCAGAATTTGAGAGAAAGAATAATCCTTATCTGTAGAAAATAGAGAGAAAGAGACCAACGTATATGATTGGAATTGCGTTTAATCAAAGAGAATTTGAATATGATGCCTATACCCTGGTGAAGGCCTTTTATCCCCAGGAAGACATAGAGATGTATTGTACCGCGGAGGAGGAAACCAGGGCATATGACAGGCTGATTTCCATAGAATATGGAGAAAAGGTGAAAATCCGTCTGAAGTTTGCCGGAAAAGAGCAGGAAGATTTTTTGCCTTACGATGAAACAGAAGACAGAAAAACAAGAAAAAATAAATTAAAACAGGTGCTCTATAAGCTGTTGGTGCAGGAAACGGGACAGGCGCTTCCCTGGGGAAATCTGACAGGAATCCGTCCCACGAAGATTGCTATGGGGCTGATAGAGTCCGGTATGAGCAATGCACAGACCGCAGAATATATGAGAAATACCTATTTTACCAGCAACGAAAAGACAGCGCTGGCCATTGCCATTGCCAATCGGGAACGTGATATTTTGAAGGATATTGACTATGAAAAGGGCTACAGTCTGTATGTGGGGATTCCTTTCTGCCCCAGTATCTGCCTGTACTGTTCTTTCAGTTCCTCTCCATTAGAGCGATGGCGGGAAAAAGTAGACAGTTATCTGGATGCTCTTTTGAAAGAGTTGGACTTTATTGCCGAAGCCATGAAGGACAGAGTGCTGGATACCATTTATATCGGAGGAGGAACGCCAACAACCTTAGAGCCTTATCAGCTGACCAGGCTGCTCGGACATATTCAGGCAAAATTTCCGGTACATCAGGTAAAAGAATACACCATTGAAGCCGGGCGTCCGGACAGCATTACCAGAGAGAAACTGGAGGCCATCCGGAAGTTTCCCATCACCAGAATTTCCGTAAATCCCCAGACCATGAACCAGGTGACTTTGGATATTATCGGAAGAAAGCATACGGTGGAGGATACGCGACACGCCTTCGCTTTGGCGAGGGAATGTGGATTTGATAACATCAATATGGATTTAATTGTCGGTCTTCCGGGAGAACAGAAGGAAGACGTACGGCATACACTGGAAGAAGTGAAAAAGCTGAATCCGGACAGTCTTACCGTCCATTCACTGGCAGTAAAACGAGCGGCACGGCTGAAGCTGTTTCAGGAGCAGTACCGGGAAATGGGACTGGAGAACAATCAGGAAATCATGGATATGACTATGGAATACGCCAGATCCTGTGAGATGTCTCCCTATTATCTGTACCGTCAGAAAAATATGTGCGGAAATCTGGAAAATACCGGCTATGCAAAAGTTGACAAAGCCGGAATTTACAATATACTTATAATGGAGGAGAAACAATCGATTCTGGCGGCCGGTGCCGGTGCGTCTACCAAATATGTATTCCAGCACGGAGCGCGTATTGAACGGACGGAAAATGTAAAAGATGTGGCAGGCTACATCAGCCGCATCGATGAAATGATAGAACGGAAAAGAGTCGGAATCGAGACATGGCTGAAATGAGTGAAAAGATTATCCGCTATGACCTGGAGACAGAAATCAATCATGGGATACAGGTCAGCAATCTGGCTTATAAGACGGGAAGGCAGATGAGCCTTGCAGAAGATGTGTGCTATGAACTGGCTGTGGCAGGCATGCTTCATGACATCGGAAAGCTGCGGCTTTCCCGGTATGTGTCCGGAGATAAAAATCCCCTGGTAATTGAAGAAATCAAATATGTCCGCAGACATACCCAGCTGGGATATGAAGCACTGAAAAACAAAGGATATTCTTCCTTTGTTCTGGAAGCAGTTTATTACCACCATGAGAATTTTGACGGCAGCGGTTATCCGGAAAATCTGCGGGGAGAGGAAATCCCTTTGGGAAGCCGGATTCTGCGGGTATGCGACACTTATGCAGCCCTTACGGAGAAACGCCCTTACCGGGACGCCTTTGACAGCCAGACGGCTGTCAGGATGATGATAGATGAAGTGAAAAATTTTGATATGCAGATATTTCTTGCATTTCAGAGAGTCGTCCATGAATCATAAAAGAGAGGAGAAAAAGAGATGCAGTTAAAGAAAAAACCAGTAACAGGAATGAAAGATATTTTACCTCAGGAAATGGAAATCCGCGATTATGTTATCGGACTGATTAAGGAAACTTACAAACAGTTTGGTTTTACCTCCATGGAAGCACCCTGCGTAGAACACATTGAGAATCTGACCAGTAAGCAGGGCGGGGACAATGAAAAACTGATTTTCCGTATTCTGAAAAGAGGAGAAAAGCTGAAAATCAGTGAGGCCAAGGAAGAAAATGATTTGGTGGACAGTGGTCTGCGCTATGACCTTACCGTTCCACTGTGCCGTTTCTATTCCAACAATGCCAATGAACTGCCGCAGCCATTCAAGGCTCTGCACATCGGAAATGTATTCCGTGCAGACCGTCCTCAGAGAGGCCGTTTCCGTCAGTTTATGCAGTGTGATATTGATATTCTGGGCGAGCCGACTTTCCTGGCTGAAATTGATGTTATTCTGGCAACTTCCACTTTGGTAGGAAAGCTGGATTTCGACAGCTTTACCATTCGTATCAACGACAGAAGAATTTTAAAGGCCATGGCAGCTTACAGCGGTTTTCCGGAGGAATCCTTTACCCAGGTATTTATCATTCTGGATAAAATGGATAAAATCGGCATGGACGGCGTGGCAGCAGAGCTGGTGGAATCCGGTTTTGACCAGGCAGGCGTAGAAAAATATATGGATTTGTTCAAGGCTATGGGTGCCGGCGTTGACGGTGTGGCTTACTGCAAGGAAAAGCTGGAAGGATTTTTAGATCCGAAGGTGGCAGAGGATTTGACCACGATTATCGAGAGTGTCATGCAGGCTAAGACAGCCAACTTTAATCTGGAATTCGACCCCACGCTGGTACGCGGTATGTCCTATTATACCGGACCGATTTTTGAAATTTCCATTGACGGTTTTGCAGGCAGCGTAGGCGGCGGCGGCCGTTACGATGAGATGATTGGCAAGTTCACAGGAACACCAACACCGGCAACGGGATTTTCCATTGGATTTGAGCGTATTGTTATGCTGCTGATGGAGAAAGGCTTTAAAGTTCCGGGAACAAAAGAGAAGAAGGTTTACCTTCTGGACAAAAAGCTGTCCTCTGACAAGATTCTGGCAGTGATGAAAAAAGCCGGAGAAGAGCGTGCTGCCGGACAGAGCGTGAATATTGTCTATGCAAAGAAGAATAAGAAATTCCAGAAAGAGCAGCTGGAAAAAGAAGGATATTCTATTATAGAAGAAGTATACAACGATTCCGAATTATAAGAATCGGAAACAGCAGAAGGAGTAGATACTATCATGGCAGAATCAATGAATGGGCTGAAAAGAAGCCATAGATGTGCAGAAGTGACGAAAGCGGATATCGGAAGCACCGTAACCTTAATGGGCTGGGTGCAGAAAAGCCGGAATAAAGGCGGAATTGTGTTTGTAGATTTAAGAGACCGTTCCGGTATCATGCAGATTATTTTTGAAAACGAAGATATTGACGAGCAGGGCTTTGAAAAGGCAGGACGCTTGAAAAGTGAGTTTGTGATTGCGGTAAAAGGCCATGTAGAGGCACGTTCCGGTGCGGTAAATACCAATCTGGCTACCGGAGAAATTGAAGTGCGGGCTACGGAACTTCGTGTTTTATCTGAAGCGGAGACACCACCGTTTCCTATTGAAGAAAACAGCAAAACCAGAGATGAAGTGCGCTTAAAATACCGTTATCTGGATTTGAGAAGACCTGATTTGCAGAGAAATATGATGCTGCGCTCTCAGGTGTCTACCCTGGTTCGTCAGTTCCTGGCAAAAGAAGGGTTTCTGGAAATTGAGACACCGACTCTGATTAAGAGTACGCCGGAGGGAGCCAGAGATTATCTGGTGCCGAGCCGTGTGCACCCGGGAAGTTTTTATGCGCTTCCGCAGTCTCCCCAGATTTTTAAACAGCTTTTGATGTGCTCCGGTTATGACCGTTATTTCCAGCTGGCCAGATGTTATCGTGACGAAGATTTGCGTGCGGACCGCCAGCCGGAATTTACCCAGATTGATATGGAACTGTCTTTTGTAGATGTGGAAGATGTTCTGGACGTAAACGAAAGAATGTTGGCGTTCCTGTTTAAAGAGGTTCTGGATATAGAAGTACAGCTGCCTATTCAGAGAATGACCTGGCAGGAAGCCATGAACCGCTTTGGTTCTGACAAGCCGGATTTGCGGTTTGGCATGGAACTGACCGATGTTTCCGAAGTGGTAAAAGACTGTGAATTTGCAGTGTTTAAAGGCGCTTTGGAAAATGGCGGCAGTGTGCGTGGTATCAATGCCAAGGGACAGGGAGCTATGCCTCGTAAGAAAATTGATAAGCTGGTAGAATTTGCCAAAGGCTACGGCGCCAAAGGTCTGGCTTATATTGCCATTGGAGAAGACGGCACAGTGAAATCTTCTTTTGCCAAATTCATGAAGGAAGAGGAAATGGCAGCCTTGATTTCTGCTATGCAGGGAGAAAATGGCGACCTTCTGCTCTTTGCCGCAGATAAGACAAAGCTGGTATGGGATGTCTTAGGCGCACTGCGTCTGGAACTGGCAAAACAGATGAACCTTCTGGATAAAAACGAATATCGTTTCGTATGGATTACGGAATTCCCACTTTTAGAGTGGTCAGAGGACGACCAGAGATTTACTGCTATGCACCATCCGTTTACTATGCCTATGGAAGAGGATTTGCAGTATATTGATACAGACCCTGGCAGAGTTCGTGCAAAAGCCTATGACATTGTCTTAAACGGCAATGAAATCGGCGGCGGTTCTGTGCGAATCCATCAGGACGACATTCAGGAAAAAATGTTTGAAGCTCTGGGCTTTACAAAGAAAGAAGCGCAGAAGCAGTTCGGTTTCCTGTTAGATGCCTTTAAGTATGGCGTTCCGCCTCACGCAGGACTGGCTTACGGTCTGGACCGTCTGGTTATGCTTATGGCAAAGGTAGATTCCATTCGTGACGTCATTGCCTTCCCGAAGGTGAAAGACGCTTCCTGCCTCATGTCAGAGGCGCCGGATATTGTAGACGAAAAGCAGTTGGAAGAACTGGGCATTGCCATTCGTGTACAGGAAGAAGAAGCAGCAGAATAAAAGAACAGAAAAAGAGAGTCCCTCTGGATGTGGCCATGATGGCTGCGCCTGGCGGGACTCTCTTCGTATGTTTTTCATTTTGGGCAATTAGTTTTTGCTTTCCGAAACCGTATTCAGTGCGTTCTGCACATCTCCAAAAACAGCCTGAGAAACCTCAGGAGTCATTTGAATTTTCCAGTTTACTCCATCATTTACCAAAGGAATTTCTACATCGTGAGAAACTATGGCCTTATTTTGTTCCATACAGGAAAGCAGAAGTTCGTATTCTTTCTGTCTTCTTCCCTCAGAACCGCCTGCAAGAGCTGCAGAAGTTTTCAGCCACTTGGAAAGTTCTTCCTGATAAGTCTGCAGAATCTGTTCAAAGTCCACACTGGTAATGGCAGTCTGTACAACCGCAGAAGTACCGTCAATGGTTTCTTTTTTGATTTTAAAGTCAAAAGACTGATGAATTTGTTCCGTGACAGCCTGTATCAAGGTGTTCTTCTCAGAATCTTCTGTGTCTGTCAGAGTGTCAAGAGACAGATAATGTTTTAATTGTTCCGAATCAAACTCCTTCATTGTATGGAAATGTGTTTCTACAATTTCAGAAGGAGAGAGGAGATTGGAACTGGTGACATAGGAAAAGAAATTTCCCGTCAGAGTTTCATCTAACTTGGCGGTATGGATAACCTTCCAGGTGTCTCCTTTTTTTTTCAGAGAAATGTCTGCGGAAACAGACTGGGTTTTATAATCTTTGGATTCCAATAATTCTCTTAAAAGCGTGTAGGAATCTGCAGCAGAAGTTTGTACTTCACTGGGGCTGGCCTCTTGTTCGATATTCTTTTCCAGAGAAAGCCGGGCAAAATCTTTGGCCAGTTTTTGGCTGTTCATAATCTTTAATTTTGTATGAACAACGGCTTTATTTTCTGTAATGGAAATTTTCCCGATTTTATAAGAGAAGTCTTTATAAAAGAGCTGGAAAATATACGCAATGTCTTCCGAAAGGCCGTCCTCATTCTGGAAGACCAAAGCCATATCTTCTGTCTGCATATACTGCCGGGCCATCTCCGAATCAGAGTCCTTCAACTGGTTCAATTCTGTTTCCAAGGCTTTTCTCACATTTTTTTCCTCTTTGGAATCACAGCCGGAAAGGAAGAATAGAATCAGGCAGCAGCAGACGCATAAAAAAAGCGTTGTTTTTCTGGGGGTCATATCAGTTCTCCATGTTTTCTTTTTCTTTTGTAGTATAACCTGAAATAGGATGTTTCAAGTGTATTTCATTAGTTTATCAAAATTGTGTATAACTTGCAACACAATGCAGGAACAGAAATCCATAGAATCGTAAGAAAAATGTAAAATAATGCATAAATTTTAAGAAAAAAACCGGGGACATCCCGGCTATTTTTTGATATACTAGGGGTATAAACGGACAAAATTAACGATATGCAATAAAAAATCTGAAAAAGAAAAGAGGTAGCATATGAAGAAAAAACAGAAAATCATAGCAGGTGTCTGTGCAGCAGTATGCATCGGAGGGCTGGCAGCAGGAATTTTTTTCAGCCACAATAAGAAAGAAAAAGACGGGAAAGAACTGGCTTATGTCATGAGCGTTTCCTCTATGAATGAAATGGCGGGAATCCAGCGGATGTCCGGCGTGGTAGAATCCCAGAAAACCCAGGATATTCAAAAAGATTCGGAAAGAGAAGTAAAAGAAGTCCTGGTAAAGGCAGGAGATGAGGTGGATGTAGGAACCGCATTGTTTACATATGATACAGAAAAACTGGAAGCTGATTTGCAGCAGGCCCAGTTGGATTTGGAAAGAGCAGATAATGATATGGCAAATCTGAAAGCCCAGATTGCCCAACTGCAAAAAGATAAAGAAAATGCGTCAGAGGATGAACAGCTTTCTTATACGACCCAGATACAATCCGGGGAAATGGACTTGAAAAAAAGCGAATATGAGAGAAAAGCAAAAGAGGTAGAAATCAACCGCCTCCAGAGCCAGATACAGAATTCTACCGTGAAAAGTGATATGAAAGGCGTTGTAAAATCTGTAAACAATGAAAATAGTTCCAACAGCAACATGTACAGCGATTCCAGCCAGGCTTTTATGACAATTCTGGCTACGGGACAATACCGTATCAAAGGAAAGGTCAATGAGCAGAATGTTTCTCAGGTTGTAGAGGGACAGCCGGCCATTATCCGTTCCCGTGTGGATGAAAATATGACCTGGAGAGGGACATACACAGCGGTGGATACGAAAAATCCCAATAACAGCAGCAATAACATGATGTATGGAATGTCTTCAGAGGAAGCCTCCCAGAATACCTCAACCTCCTATCCCTTCTATGTAGAACTGGAATCTTCGGAAGGACTGCTTTTGGGACAGCATGTGTATATTGAGCAGGACAACGGACTGGAAGAAAGGGAAAAAGGCATTTGGCTGGATGAAGCTTTTATTGCGGATATAGATAAGAAGCCTTATGTATGGGCAGAGACCGGGAAAGGCACACTGGAGAAAAGAACCGTGGTGCTTGGAACCTATGATGAGAATATGATGCAGTATAAGATTGAAAAAGGTCTGAAAAGTTCAGATTATGTGGCTTATCCCCAGGAATTTTTAAAAGAAGGTATGAAAACCACCCATGAGATAGAAAACAGCACCATGGGCGGCGATACGGGCGGAGAAGTTCTGCCGGAGGGAGAATCCGTTCCGGAGGGAGAAGTATTGCCGGAAGGCGAAATGGTTCCGGAAGGCGAAACAGTACCGGAGGGTGAAGAACAGCCGGCAGAAACTTCAGAGGAAGGAAACGATGTAGCATTAGGTGGCTTACAAAAGGAATCAAATTTCCTTCCGGGAATCTGAAAGAAAGGGGAAAGCTATGGATAAAAAGAAAATAAAAATAGCGGTCATCAGTACGGCAGGTATTTTGTTAGCCGGGACAGGTATCTGGTTTGGAGTGACAAAGCTGCAGAAAGCAACGGTCAGTGTGTATTCTATGAATGAGCTTTCTCAGTCTGTATTCGGAGATATGCCCAGTCTGGAAGGCTCTGTTTCCTCCAACGTATCCCAGCAGGTGCATCTTGCAGACAAACAGATTGTATCCCAGGTCTTTGTGAAAGAAGGGCAGGAAGTAAAAGAAGGCGACCCTCTTTTATCTTATGATATGACGCTGGTAAATCTGGACTTGGAAATGGAAAAGTTAAATAAACAGCAGTTGGAAATTAAGAAAAAGGGTCTGGAGCAGGAACTGCAGAAGTTAAAAGAAGATAAAAGCCAGATGGCATCCACAAAGAAAAGTTATGAATTGCAGCCTCTGAACCAGACTTCAGAGCAGCCTTCCAACCAGGAAAATTCGGAAGGGGAAGATACCGGGGCAGGAAATGGAACAGATAACGGCACGGCCACACCCCCGGGAGAGAATCCGCCTGGGGAGCAGGGAGAAGAGGGAAGCGGAGAAACCGTCACACCTCCAAATGGGGAAGAGACTCCGGATAACGGAGCGAACCAGGAAACGCCGGATACAGAAAAACCTTCCGGTGCTTACCAGCGGCTTTATCGTGATGTGACACTTCCCAGCACCGAATTTCCCGATGACGATGCCATTATAGAAAATGCCATTCCCTATAAAAGAATGGGAGAAAACAGCGCTTATGACGTTTATCTGTGTAAACAGAATGTGCTGATTCAGGGAGCTTTTCTCAATCAGCTTGCAGGCTTTGATGAATCCGGAGAACGGGTGAGAGACCCGTATTCCTGTATTTTAGAAGTGCGCAGTGAGGATTGTACAGATGGTGTGCTGCTGGCTTCTATGACACTGGATGGAAGCGTTTTGGAAAACAGTGTAGAGCCGTCTGCCTGGTTTGCTACCAGCCTTGGGAAGAATCAGTGGGAAGAATTGCTTCCGCAGGAGCCCCAGGATGATACCTGGGAAGAACTGCCTGATGGTATGGGAAATATGATGCCGGAAGAAGACATTATCGGCGGTTATTCCAAAGAAGAACTGGAAAAAGCCATTGGAGAAAAAGAAAGAGAAATTTCCACAGCAGCGCTGGATATTAAAGAAGCCCAACTGAAAATTCAGAAGGTGGAACAGCAGCTTCAGGAAGAAACCGTGAAAAGTACGGTAAACGGTGTGGTAAAAACAGTAGGAGACCCTGCAAAGGGGGAAATTGACGGAGAACCCTTTATGGTAGTAGAAAGCAGCGGCGGCGTTTACATACAGGGTGTGGTGGCCGAAAATGTACTGGATAAGGTAAAAGCGGGGCAGATACTGACCGGAATGGGATATGAATCCATGATGGGATTTGAGGCAGAAGTGAAAGAAGTTTCTCCTTATCCCCAGGATAATTATTCTATGGGCGGCGACAGGGAAATGTCTTATTATCCATTTACAGCGTTTATCAAGGACAGCACAGGGTTAAAGGATAACGAAATGGTAAGCCTGGATGTTCCTCAGGAAGACAACAGTATTCAGGGGATTTTTATCAGTAAACAGTTTATCCGAAACAAAGACGGAAAAGACTTTGTATACAAAGAAGGGAAAAACGGAAAACTGGAAAAGCAGACAGTGAAAACCGGCCAGATTTTCTATGGAGAATTGGTGGAAATCAAAGAAGGCATTACCGAAGAAGACTATCTGGCATTTCCCTATGGGAAAAAGGTAAAAGACGGGGCAAAAGTAAAGAGAAGTGAAATTTCAGAGCTTTATAATATGTATTAAGAAAGGAAAGCAGATACATGATTGAAAATATAAGATTGTCGTTCCAGGGAATCTGGGCACATAAAATGCGTTCCTTTTTGACCATGCTGGGTATTATTATCGGCATTGCCTCTTTGATATCCATTGTGTCTACCATCAAAGGAACCAATGAGCAGATTAAGAAAAATCTTATCGGTGAAGGGGATAATGTGGTTGATATTTATCTGAGTGATAACGGAAGTGAATATCAGATTGAATATCAGGGAATCCCGGAAGGCGTGCCTGTGATTTCGCAGGAACAAAAGGAAAAAATTCTGGATTTAAAAGAAGTGGAAAATGCAACGCTTTATCAGTCAAGGCAGTATGCCAGCGGGATTTATTATAAGGATAAAAGCATCAATGGCGGAAATGTACTGGGCATTGACAAAGACTATCTGGATACCTGTGGGTATCAGGTGATTCGCGGACGGGGATTTTCAGATAAGGATTATGAAAAATACAGCAAAGTGATTCTCATGGATGAAACCGCAGCAGGCAGTCTCTTTGAAAAGGGAGAAGAAGTAGGGAAAACCGTGGAAATTCAGGGAGAACCCTTTACGGTAACAGGCATTATTAAGAAAGTGGAAGAATTTGAGCCTGTGATTAACAGTATAGAAGAATATAATACCTATTACAGCAGCAGCGGCGGCGTGGTTCTTATGCCGTCTGCAGCCTGGCCGGTGGTATATCAGTATGATGAGCCGCAGATAGTTTCCGTTAAAGCGCCTTCTCCGGAAGAGATGAGCGCAGCCGGAAAGAAAACAGCTAAAATTTTAAATGAATCGATTACCTCGTCCACAGGTACCATAAAGTACGAAGCAAAGGATATGATGGAAAAGGCCAAAGGCCTGCAGCAGATTAGCGAGAGCACCAATCGTCAGCTTTTGTGGATTGCCAGCATTTCCCTTCTGGTAGGAGGAATCGGCGTTATGAATATTATGTTGGTGTCTGTGACGGAGCGGACGGGTGAAATCGGTTTGAAAAAGGCTATTGGAGCCAATAAATGCAGAATTTTGGGGCAGTTTCTTACAGAAGCTTCGGTGCTGACCAGTATCGGTGGAATTTTAGGCGTGTTTGCGGGAATTATTCTGGCGGCAGGAATTGCTAAAATGTCCGGAACTCCCATGGTTATCAGTATTCCGGCAGCCGTAGGTGCCGTGGTGTTCTCCACGGTTATCGGAATCGTATTCGGACTGCTTCCCTCCATTAAAGCGGCGAATTTAAGTCCTATTGAAGCCCTGCGGAGAATGTAAAAAAGGATTGTATTTAAACAGGCTCTATGGTATCATTAGAACTAGCGACTTAAAATAGAAAAGGAGCTCAAAACCATGGAGAAAACAAGAGTCAAAATTGTAACGGACAGCAACAGCGGCATTACCCAGAAACAGGCAGAGGAACTGGGAATTACCGTGCTTGCCATGCCATTTTATATTGATGAACAATTATATTTTGAAGATATCACACTTACCCAGGAGGAATTTTACAGACATCTGGAGAAGGATGCGGCTATTTCTACCTCTCAGCCTTCTCCTGCAGATGTTATGGAAACATGGGAAAAACTGCTGAAAGACTGTGAAGAAATCGTGCATATTCCCATGTCCAGCGGGCTGAGCAATTCCTGTCAGACCGCTTTTGTTCTGGCAAAGGAATTTAACGGAAAAGTGCAGGTGGTGGATAATCAGCGCATTTCTGTAACCCAGAGACAGTCGGTTATGGACGCCATGGCTCTGGCAAAGGCCGGAAAATGTGCGGCAGAGATTAAGGAAGTTCTGGAAAGGGAAGCGGGAGAATCCAGTATTTATATTACCCTGGAAACGTTGAAATATTTGAAAAAAGGCGGCAGAATCACACCTGCGGCGGCAGCCCTTGGTACCGTGCTGAATTTAAAGCCGGTTCTGCAGATTCAGGGGGACAAGCTGGATGCGTTTTCAAAAGCCAGAGGAAAGAAGCAGGCGAAGCGTACCATGCTGCAGGCTATGAAGGCAGACCTGGAAGGCAGATTCCGCCAATATACGGAAAAAGGGCTGATGTGTCTGGAAGCGGCTTATGCGGGAAATCCCGAGGAAGCGCTGGAGTGGAAGGAAGAGCTGGAAAAGCAGTTCCCCGGTATGCCTGTGCATATGGACCCTCTGTCTTTAAGCGTAGCCTGCCATATTGGACAGGGCGCTCTTGCGGTAGCAGTTTCAAAAAAAGTGGAAGTGGAGTAAAAGTACATGAAGAGAATTGTTGAACATATAGAAGCAGTATTAAAAGAGGCATTTCTGGCAGCCGGATATGATGAAAAATTTGCAAAGGCAACGGTTTCCAATCGTCCGGACCTCTGTGAATACCAGTGCAACGGCGCCATGGCGGCAGCGAAAACATATAAAAAAGCCCCCATTATGATTGCAAACGATGTGGTGGAAAAACTGCAGAACAGTGAAATCTTTGAAACCATAGAGGCTGTCAATCCGGGATTTATCAATATCAAGATAAGCAAAAACTATCTGGCAGGGTATTTAAATGACATGCTGGAAGATAACAAACTGTCTGTAGAAGAGAGTAAAGAGCCCAAAACCATTGTCATCGACTACGGCGGACCAAACGTGGCAAAACCGCTTCATGTAGGACATCTGCGTTCCGCAATTATTGGTGAAAGTATTAAGAGAATGGGACGTTTTCTGGGACATAAAGTGATTGGTGATGTACATCTGGGAGACTGGGGTCTGCAGATGGGGCTGATTATTACAGAACTGTCCAAAAGACAGCCGGATTTGGTGTACTTTGATGAAAGCTATGAAGGAGAATATCCTAAAGAACCACCATTTACCGTAAGCGAACTGGAGGAAATCTATCCAACAGCCAGCGGCAAATCCAAAGAAGATGAAGCTTATAAAAGTGAAGCCTTAGAAGCGACTCTGCAGCTGCAGCAGGGCAGAAGAGGGTATCGTGCCCTGTGGAAACACATTATGGAAGTGTCTGTGGCAGATTTGAAGAAGAACTATGCCAAATTAAAAGTAGATTTTGACCTCTGGAAAGGTGAGGCTGACGCAGACGCCTACATTCCGGATATGGTAAAATACCTGAAGGACAACGGATATGCGTATATGGACCAGGGCGCCCTGGTGGTAGATGTGAAAGAGGAGTCTGACACAAAAGAAATCCCGCCGTGTATGATTTTAAAATCAGACGGTGCGTCTCTGTACAATACCACCGATTTGGCCACGATTGTGCAGCGTATGGAAGATTTTCATCCGGATGAAATTATTTATGTGGTGGATAAACGTCAGGAACTGCATTTTGTACAGGTGTTCCGCTGTGCAAAGAAAGCGAACATGGTGGATGAAGATACAAAGCTTTCCTTTGTGGGATTTGGTACCATGAATGGAAAAGACGGAAAGCCTTTCAAGACAAGAGAAGGCGGTGTTATGCGTCTGGAACGTCTCATTGCGGAAATCAATGAAGAAATGTACAAAAAAATTGTGGAAAACCGCAGTGTAAAAGACGAAAATGCAGAGCATACGGCGCAGCTGGTTGGCTTATCTGCCATTAAATATGGAGACTTGTCTAACCAGGCTTCCAAGGATTATGTATTTGATATTGACCGTTTCACTTCTTTTGAAGGCAATACGGGTCCGTATATTTTGTATACCATTGTGCGTATCAAGTCTATCTTAAACCGTTACGCAGAAGAAGGCAAAAATCCGGAACAGGGAAGCATTCAGGGTGCAGTCAGCGACAGTGAAAAGACATTGATGCTGGAACTTTCCAGATTCAATTCCATTATTGAACCTGCTTTTGAAGAAAAAGCGCCTCATAGAATCTGCTCCTATATTTATGATTTGGCAAATGCTTTTAACAGCTTTTATCACAACACCAGAATTCTGGCAGAGGAAGACCAAAGCAAACAGACTTCCTGGATTCGTCTGCTGGCCTTGACAGAGAAAGTCCTGGAAACCTGTATTGATTTGCTGGGATTTGACGCCCCGGAGAGAATGTAAGGAGAAAAGGAGACAAGTATGAAAGATACAAATTGCGCGTACTGCATGGAGGGAACACTGGTAGATGCCTTCGGAATTAAAATATGTGAACTGGAGACTTCTAAAGTATATTTGTTCAAAGAACAGAGCCATCCGGGAAGAGTGATTGTAGCCCACAAGAAACATGTGAGCGAAATTACAGAGCTGACAGCACAAGAGAGAGCAGCTTATATGGAAGATATTAACAAAGTAGCCCAGGCGGTACATCAGCTGTTCCACCCGGATAAAGTGAATTACGGAGCGTACGGAGATACAGGGCATCACCTGCACTTTCATCTGGTACCGAAATATAAAGACCAGTATGAATGGGGCGGAACCTTTGCCATGAATCCTGCTGAAAAAACTCTGACAGAAACAGAGTATGCGGATATGGTGGAAAAATATAGAGAAGTGCTTATGAAATAATCTCAGGTTATGGAAAAAGAACGAGGAATCCAAGACAGCAGGAAAACAGAAGCTGTCTATGGATTCCTTTTTTGAACAGGCCGTTTACACAAACAGAAAAAGACTGCCGCAGCAGCCTTTTTCTAAGAATTTTAAATTATTCAGAAATTATTCCTGAGGACCAGCAGCAACTAATGCTTTACCAGCTTCGTTTCCTTCGTATTTAGCGAAGTTCTTAACGAATCTCTGAGCCAGGTCTTTTGCTTTTGTTTCCCATTCGGAAGCGTCAGCATAAGTATCGCGTGGGTCAAGGATGTTAGAATCTACACCAGGAAGTTCTGTAGGTACTTCAAAGTTGAAGTGAGGAATCTTCTTAGTAGGAGCGTTTAAGATATCTCCGTTTAAGATAGCATCGATGATACCACGGGTATCTTTGATGGAGATACGTTTTCCTGTTCCGTTCCATCCTGTATTTACCAGGTATGCTTTTGCGCCGCTCTGTTCCATTTTCTTAACAAGCTCTTCTGCATATTTTGTTGGGTGCAGTTCCAGGAAAGCCTGGCCGAAGCAAGCTGAGAAAGTTGGTGTAGGCTCTGTGATTCCACGTTCTGTACCAGCCAGTTTTGCTGTAAATCCAGACAGGAAGTAGTACTGAGTCTGTTCCGGTGTCAGGATAGATACTGGAGGCAGTACGCCAAATGCATCTGCAGACAGGAAGATAACTTCTTTTGCTGCCGGTGCGGAAGAAACAGGGCGAACAATGTTTTCAATATGGTTAATCGGATAAGATACACGAGTATTTTCTGTTACGCTCTTATCTGTGAAGTCGATTTTTCCTTCGGAATCCAGAGTAACGTTTTCAAGAAGAGCGTTACGTTTGATTGCGTTGTAGATATCTGGTTCGGATTCTTTATCCAGATCGATAACTTTTGCGTAGCAGCCGCCTTCAAAGTTGAATACGCCGTTGTCATCCCAGCCGTGTTCGTCATCACCGATAAGAAGACGTTTCGGGTCTGTGGACAGAGTTGTTTTACCTGTTCCGGAAAGACCGAAGAAGATAGCTGTGTTTTCACCGTTTAAGTCTGTGTTTGCAGAGCAGTGCATGGAAGCGATACCCTTTAACGGCAGGTAGTAGTTCATCATAGAGAACATACCTTTTTTCATTTCTCCGCCGTACCATGTATTTACGATAACCTGCTCACGGCTTGTAATGTTAAACATAACAGCTGTTTCGGAGTTTAATCCTAATTCTTTGTAGTTTTCTACTTTTGCTTTGGAAGCGTTGTATACGATGAAATCAGGCTCAAAGTTTTCCAGTTCTTCTGCTGTAGGCTGGATAAACATATTTGTAACAAAGTGAGCCTGCCAAGCAACTTCTACGATGAAACGGATAGCCATACGGGTATCTTTGTTTGCGCCGCAGAAAGCGTCTACAACGTACAGTTTTTTATTGGAAAGTTCTTTGATAGCCAGGTCTTTTACAGTAGCCCATGCTTCCTGTGAAGCCGGATGGTTATCATTTTTGTATTCGTCAGAAGTCCACCATACAGTATCTTTGGAGTTCTCATCCATAACAATATATTTGTCTTTAGGAGAACGTCCGGTGTATACACCTGTCATTACGTTCACTGCGCCAAGTTCACTTTCCTGACCTTTTTCAAAACCTTCCAGTTCCGGTTTTGTTTCTTCAGCGAATAATAATTCATAAGAAGGATTGTGAACGATTTCAGTCGTTCCTGTGATGCCGTACTTGCTTAAATTCAATTCTGCCATCTTACATGTACCTCTCTTTTCTTTCATAATAATCACCGGAATTCAGCCTGAAAAACAGGCTTCCGTGATATTCCTTTTCAGAGAAACCAGTAACCTGGTTCTCTTTTCTATTATACATATTTACCTCAATAAATCAATAAAAAAAATATAGATTTTATAAAAATTGTTTAAATTTTAACGACTTTTACCCTTTGACCGGGAAAAACATAAATGCTATGATGTAATATAGAAAAAACAGGATGAAAAAGGGAACGGAGGAACATGAAAAAGATATTGCTGATTGAGGATGACAGAGACTTAAATACCGGGCTCACCTGTGACTTGGAATTGGAAAATTACCGGGTCTGTTCTGCATTTACATTGGGAGAGGGCATGGAGATTCTTACACGGGAAGAAGTGGATTTGATTTTGCTGGACGGGAATCTGCCCGATGGGGACGGCTTTGATTTCTGCAGGGCCGTAAAGGCAGAACAGGATATTCCCGTTATTTTTCTCACAGCCAGGGATATGGAACGGGACGAGATGAAGGGCTTTGACTGCGGTGCGGATGATTATATCACAAAACCTTTTAAAATGCCCATTCTGCACAGGAGAATTCAGGCAGCTCTGCGGAAAAGTGGAAAGACGGCAGACAGGGCTGTGTATGACGATGGATATCTGAAAATAGATTTTGATAAAATGACGGCTGTAAAAGGCGAAGAAAGCCTTTCTATGACGCCCACGGAATATCGGATTTTACGGCTTCTTATTGCCAATGCAGACCGGGTGATGACAAAAGGGCTGCTGCTGGAAAAAATCTGGGACCAGGGCGGGAGCTTTGTGGATGAACATACAGTGGCTGTCAATATCAACCGTTTAAGAAAGAAGATAGAAACCCCTGTGCGCTCTTACATTAAAACTTTGTATGGAATGGGGTATCAGTGGAAAGGCGGGAAATAAAAGTGGAAATTATTTTGCTGGCGTTTTCTTTTTTCTTTTTTCTCTTTGGGCTGTTTCTGGTGTTTTATGCCAGAAGGGGAGTTCTTTCGTATACTTCACAAATCATGGAATGCCTGGAAGCCATGATTGCAGGCAAGAGGAATATTGTATTCCAGGAAAGTCAGGAAACGCTGATGGGTAAAATTCAGATGAGAATGCGTCGCCTTTATGAAATCATAGAAATGAAATCGGAGGAAAACCTTCGCCAGAGAGAACAACTGGAATCCATGATTTCCGACATTTCCCATCAGGTAAAGACTCCTATCGCAGGTATTCGTATGTATCACAATCTTCTGGAGAGAAGGGGGATTTCTGAAGACCAGAGGGAGAGATTTCTCCAGGCCTCGGAACATCAGGTTGATAAGCTGGAGTTTTTTATGCAGAGCATGATTCGAATGTCCCGAATGGAAACAGGACTGATTAAGGTGCAGCCAAAAGAACATTCTGTCTATGAACTTCTGGCAAGGGCTATCTGTGATGCTGCCTTAAAGGCAGAGGAAAAAGGAATTGAAATCCAAGTTTCCTGTGAGGAAAGCCTTCGGGCGTATTTTGATAAAAGATGGACACAGGAAGCCGTGTTTAATGTGCTGGACAATGCCATTAAGTACACCGGACAGGGAGGAAAATTGTGGATTTCAGCGGAAAAGACAGATTTTTTCGTGAGAATAAAAATCCGGGACAATGGAAGAGGTATTCCGGAAGACAGACTTCCCCATATTTTTAAACGTTTTTACAGGGAACCGGAGTCTGCAGAGACAGAAGGTGTAGGCATTGGGCTTTATCTGACCAGAGAGATTGTCATGCTCCAGAAAGGTTTTGTGGAAGCCCACTCCAGAGTTGGAGAAGGAACGGCTATTTGTATCCACCTGCCTGTAGAGCAGTGAAAGCAGAAAAAGAAATTATCTCAATTCTGTTACTTTTTTGAGAACAGTTTGAGATAATTTTTTTGTATGCTGATAGCATCAAAGGAAAGGAAGGTACTAAGATGGATTATATTTTAGAAACAAAGGATTTGAAAAAATATTACGGACAGGGGACAAATGTGACAAAAGCCCTGGATGGAGTAAGCGTTGCAGTGGAAAAAGGGGAATTTGTATCTGTAATTGGTACATCAGGCAGCGGAAAATCTACTATGCTTAATATGCTGGGCGGTTTGGACGTTCCCACCTCGGGAAGTGTGAAAATCAGAGGAAAAGAAATTGCAAAAATGAATGATGAGCAGCTTACGGTTTTTCGCAGAAGGAATATTGGTTTTGTATTTCAAAATTACAATCTGGTGCCCATTCTGAATGTATATCAGAACATTGTGCTGCCGATAGAACTGGATGGGAACAAGGTAGACAGAACCTATGTAAAGGAAATTATCAGGGTTCTGCATTTGGAGGAAAAACTGGATAATCTGCCGAATAATCTTTCCGGAGGACAGCAGCAGAGAGTAGCCATTGCCAGAGCGTTAGCGGCAAAACCAGCTATTTTGTTAGCAGATGAACCTACCGGTAATCTGGATACCCGCACCTCCTTGGAGGTCATGCAGCTTTTAAAAATGACTACAACGGAGTTTGGGCAGACGCTGGTGATGATTACCCACAATCCGGAATTGGCTCAGATAGCGGACAGAATGCTTCATATTGAAGACGGAAAGATTACAGAATAAGGGGGCAGGAAGTATGAAGCTGTTGGAAAATAACAATCGGAAGTTTATGAAAAACTTGTCGGGAAGCTGCCTGAAAGCCAATAAAAGCAGAAATGGGATTGCGGTACTTGCCATTATTTTGACGGCGGTTCTTTTTATGGGGCTGACTACGGTTATGGAAGGTACGCAGGTATCCATGAAAAATCAGATGCTTCGTCAGGCAGGAAGCCGTTTTATGGTGTCCTTAAAAGGTCTGTCAAAAGAAGAAGCAGAGACTCTGGCAAAGGATTCCGTGTTTTCAGAAGCCGGAGTAGAGCACTATGTGGCTAATGTAAATAACCAGGAACTGAGAAACATTCACGCAGTGGCAGGATGGGTAGATGAAACTACGGCAAAAAACAGTTTTATGGAGTTAACAGAGGGGCATTATCCTAAAAAGGAGAATGAAATTGCCTGTGATACGGAAATTCTTAAGCTGTTGGGAGTTTCCCCCAAACCGGGCAGCACCGTTACTTTGCAGTATTCTATAGGAGAGGAAAAGCTGGAAAAGAAAATGACCCTTTGCGGTGTCTGGGAAGGAAGGAGTCATGAGCAGAACGCCTCCCTGCTGATTTCCAAAGGACTGGCTGAAAAGATGGAGACAAAAGGGGAAAGCTACAGTGTAAGGGGGAGTTTTCACAGTGATAAAAATATACAGGAGCGGCTGGATAACCTGATTGAGAAAATGGGATATGACCCGGAAGCCAAACAAGGCGAGGAGGGATATCTGATTCACCATGTAAGCCCGGCTTACGAGCAGTCTACACAACAGTCTCCCCAGACTATAATATTGATAGGAATCGGGATTCTGCTGATTTTGTTTGCCGGTTATCTGGTCATTTACAATATTTTTAAAATTTCTGTGGAGAAAGACATTCGCTTGTATGGACAGTTAAAAACCATTGGAACTTCGCCGAAACAGATTCGTTACATGATTATCCGGCAGGGAAGTATCCTCTCTCTGGTGGGAATTCCCGCAGGACTGGTACTTGGATGGCTTTTGGGAAATGGACTGCTGCCCCTGGTTATGGCAAGTACAAATTTTGCGGAAACAGAGTTTATCGTTCCCTCCTGGTGGATATGGCTGCTGGCCGCGCTGTTTACTTTTGTAACGGTGCGTATCAGCTGCAGCAGACCGGGAAAGATTGCAGGAAGAATTTCTCCTGTGGAAGCATTGAAATATCAGAGCGGTGTGCAAAATAAGCAGACCCACAGAAGAGGAAAAGAAACCCGTTTTCCGCTGGGGGCCATGGCGGTGGCCAATTTAAGCAGAAATAAGGGAAAGACGCTGTTGGTAGTATTATCCCTTTCTTTCAGCGCCGTACTTTTAAACTGCGCTTTAAATTATACCGGCAATATGGATGAGAAAACGTTTGTGGAGGGAATGGTAATTTCTGATATTGATGTTCGCAGCAGGGACTTTCTGAAGCCTGGTACAGAGGAGTACAAAAAAGTGGTGAAGGGGAGTGCTGTAAGAGAACTGGAAAATCTGGAAGGCGTACAGGATTTTGGAAAAGTGTATACATATATGCTTCCGGAAGAAAAGAGGACGGAAAAAAGAGAGGATTTGGGAAAGATCCTCCGTGTGAACGGAAAAGAAACATCAGAAAACAGCCAGGTTTTTGAACGAAATCGCATGTTATATGGATACAATGAAAATGCATTGGCCAGAGCAGCTGTAATAGAGGGAACGATGGATTATGAAAAACTTTGCAGCGGAGATTATGTAGTGATGGCGGGCAGTCTGGGAGATTCGGGAGAATATAATTATGAGGCACAGGAATTTCACGCAGGTGATATTATTGAAGCTGAAATCAAAGGAACAGTAAAGGAATATACGGTTCTGGCAGTGGTAGGAGTGGAGCAGGCACAGGAGATGAGCTACAGCAGCGGCGGTTATGAAGCCATAGCCTTTCCGGAGTCGGTATTTTTGCAGATGTTTCCGGAAATGCAGAATCCGATTCACTGCCTCTTTGACGCAAAAGAAGGTTCCTTTGATACCCTTTATGAGAAGGTGGAGAAGATTGCCGAGGGAAACAATCTGTCGGTACTTACCCGATTGACGGCGGAAGCAGAATTTAAGGAAATAAAGACTACGTTTAGTATGGTAGGAATTGTGGTTTCTGTCATTCTGGGCAGTATCGGAACTTTAAATCTTGTCAACGTGATTTTGACAGGTGTAATTGCCAGACAGAGAGAATTTGCTGCCATGAGAAGCATCGGCATGACGAAAAAGCAGCTCAGAAAGCTGATGATTTGTGAAGGAGTGCTTTATGCAGTGCTGGCAGGAATGATGGGGCTTTTTATCAGCGCGATTTTGTCCATGACCCTGGTAAAAGGAATTACTGCAGGAATCTGGTATATGAAATACCATTTTACTCTGGTTCCTGCGCTGGTAGTGTTTGGGATTTCCCTTTTCTTGTCTGTGTGCATTTCCGCCATGACGGATAAAATATGGAACAAGAGAAGCGTGGTGGAGCTGCTGCGGGCAGAGTAGTTAGGAAAAGGCTGTTGCACATACGGCAGGCTGCGTTATAATGAGAAGGACAAAGAAACTGTTAAAAACTGTTTTGGAGGACAGGAATATGTGGATATTTTATGCAATAGGTTCTTCCTTTTTTGCCGGAGTGACAGCCGTTCTTGCCAAATGCGGAATCCGAAAGACGGATAGCGATGTGGCAACGGCCATTCGTACGATCGTGGTACTGCTGTTTTCCTGGCTTATGGTTTTTCTTACAGGGGCAGAAACAGGAATGGCACAAATCAGCGGCAGAACATTTTTGTTTCTGATTCTGTCCGGTCTGGCCACGGGGGCCTCCTGGCTGTGCTATTTCCATGCACTGCAAAAAGGGGATATAAACCGGGTGGTTCCCATTGACAAATCCAGCACGGTGCTGACCATTGTGCTGGCTCTGATATTTCTGGGAGAAGGGATGAGTTGGAAGAAAGCGCTGTCCGTAATTTTGATTGGCGCAGGAACGCTGCTGATGATTGCACCAAAGGCAGCAGAAGGGCAGGAAAACCATACAAAGGGCAGAGAGTGGCTCGTATATGCTGTTCTGTCCGCAGTATTTGCCAGTTTGACAGCCATTCTTGGGAAAATTGGAATTCAGCATGTAGATTCCAATCTGGGCACAGCCATCCGAACCACAGTAGTGCTGTTTATGGCGTGGATTATGGTGTTTGCTGCCGGAAAACAGAGGGAGGTTAAGCAGATAGAGAAAGGGGAGTTTGGATTTCTGCTTCTGTCCGGTCTGGCTACAGGGGCTTCCTGGCTGTGCTATTACCGGGCTTTGCAGGAAGGGCCTGCCAGTGTGGTGGTGCCCATTGATAAACTGAGTATTCTGGTTACTATTTTGTTTTCCGCAGTGGTATTTGGGGAAAAATTGTCAAAGAAAGCGGGGGTTGGCCTGGGCTGTATGGTTTTTGGAACGGTTTGGCTGGCTTTTCAGTGAGAAAACAGGAATTTCACCTGTTTTCTCTTTTGAGGTATGGTACTTCGGGAATGTTGTGCGAGATTGTCTGGAGCAGGCAAGGGTGTGGCTGTTAAAGTCTGAACTTTCCGTAAAAGAGGTTGGAAACCGATGTGGTTTTCAGGACACCAGTTATTTTATCAGGGTTTTTTACAGACATTTTGGAGAGACACCGTCTGCTTTCCAAAGCCCCAATGCAGGTGTTTTCACAAAGTAGATTTCTTCTCCGTTTTCCAGGGTATTCCACCCCTCCTTAAGTGTCTCCGGATTGTATAGCTTTGCCGCTTCTTCATAATCCATCCAGTCGTAACCAACGCGGTTGATGTCTTCTTTGCTGAGATTTTCCGGTCTGGTACAGTAAGTGATACGGAATCTGCCGTCGGATGAACCTTGGATTAAGTGGGCAGCCGCCATAATACGGTTTTCAAAGACACCTTTTCGGAACAGTTCTAATACATAGTCCCGTCCTTTATATCCATATGTTCTGGTCATTTGGTCCATTTCCTCGTTTTCACCAAAGGACTTGACCCCGGGTGCGAGAATTATCAAATCTCCACCGTCTGCTACAGCCATGCGGGTGCGGTAAATTCCTTTGTTTCCCACCCAGGTGGTTTTCAGTTCACAGGGGTCTAAATAAGTAACCAGTTTTTTGGCTCTGCGCGCTACATGGCAGATGTTCAGCTTTGTGGACAATGCTACACCGTGTTCAAAAGGCTTTCTGGATGAACCGATATAAAGTCCGTTTAAGCAGACCTCCTCTTTCTTTAAAGTGGTTACCGTCTGCAAATAGACCAGAGGAAGCCTGCCGTCCAGAAAATGCTGCTGTGCGTAATCAAAGACTTTCCGGGCGGGAGAATCTGCTACGCCCAGAGCTTTTTCCATACCGCAGATGGCACTAAGCATATGGGATTTGTTAATCATCTGCCGTCCGCCTACACCTACGAAAATATTTTTGCTGTAATTTGCCATACCTACGACCTCATGGGGAACAACCTGGCCTACGGAGAGAATGAGATCATAGCTGCCGTTTATAAGTTTTTCATTGACCTCCACTTCGATTTCTGTAGAATATAGTCCCTGGGAAATTTCTTCAATCACTTCTTTTGGAACGGTTCCAATAGAAATTGTATCGGTTTGCCAGTGGTGAACCAGAAAGGCTCCGTCAGGAATGTCTTTTCCAAACATTTTTTCTTTTTCTTCTTTATCCATTTCCATATGTGTGCCAAGAGCAGGCATAATATGAACCACGGCTCTCGGCGACAGCTTTTCATAGAGCATCCGGGTAAGTTCTCCGGCATAAGAGTAGCAGCGGGTAAAATCCGGAGGAATAATCAGTACTTTTTTTACATGGGGAAACTGTGCCAGCAATGCTTCTAAAGCCTGGTTCACTTCTTTTGGGGAAAGCCCCTTTGTTTCATCGGTTAAGTAGATTTCTTTCATAGAAACTCCAATCTGCCGTAAAAGGCATTTTCTTATCGGTCTTCAAATTTTAATACGATTTTTAATACATCCTGGGGATGTTCCTGAATCATAGTCAGGGCCTCCATAATATCTTTATAGTTGTACGCCTTGGTCATCAGCTGCTCTGGCTTCAGAGTTCCGTCTTCAAATCCGGCAATCACTTCATCAAAGCAGTTGTTATTTAAGCGGGAACCCACAATAGTCAGTTCTTTTTTCGTGATTTCTGCCATGGTAATCTGGGAGGGCTGGTTTTTCAGACCGATACAAACCACGCGTCCGGCAGGGCAGGCCAGCTGGACGGCCTGCTCAAAAGAGGAAGGAATACATACGGTATCCACAACAACGGGAATTCCTTCTCCATCTGTAAATTTCATCAGCCGTTCTTCCAGGTTTTCATTGGAAACCAGAACCGTTTCATCTGCGCCCATGGATTCTGCCTTTTCCAGACGTTCTTTGACTAAATCTGTCATAATAACCTGAGCGCCGTTTCTCTTAGCCACCTGCATGGCACAGATCCCAATGGGACCGGATCCCATAATCAATACCTTGTCTCCTTTTGAAATCTGTCCTCTGCGGTTGATTTCCACTCCAATGGTAAACGGCTCCACAAGACCAAGGAGAGATTCGTCAAAATCCTTGTGGAAGAGATGAATGTTTGATTCAGGTGCAGTTACATATTCGGCAAAGCCCCCATCTCTGTGAACGCCCATGACTTCAAGAGAAGAGCAGACATTGTGTCTTCCGATACGGCAGGCGTAACAGTGACCGCAGCTTCTTACCGGGTCTACGGCAACTTTGTCTCCGACTTTTACAGAAGTTACGTTTTCGCCTATTTCGGTAACAATGCCGCCAAATTCATGTCCAATGAGCCGGGGATAAGTAGCCAGAGAATTGGTTCCATTGTAAATACCAATATCAGAGCCGCAGATGCCCCCGGAGGTAATCCGTACAAGGACATCATCTTTCTTTTGGATAGTTGGTTTTGGTACATCTACGATTTCTACTTTAAATGGTTCGGTTACTTTGATAGCTTTCATAATTCCATACTCCTTCATCATAAATAATATTAATATATTAGTTTGCTGCGATAATCTATAGTACTAAAATAAAATATGTACCATATAGAAGAAATTGGAATAAAGATGGTCAGATAACTGATATATCAGTTTATGCAGTCACTATAGCAGAGTCTCATAAAAAGTGCAATATGAAATCCCTACAAGAAAAAGGGGAATATCTTGTAGAATCTACACAAAACATATGACGTATTATGATGAAAAGATACTTCCAACCGGACCATTGACGGAAGAAGAGGCCTGTGCTACGATTCTGAAAGAAAGGAAAACAGGAGAAGAAGAAATATGCCCATAATACTGTCAAAAAGAATAGAAAAAGAAAATAACCGGGAGTATGCGTACCGTGTTTTAAGGGATAATATTATGACTCTGCAGCTTTTGCCGGGGACAACCATTAATGAAGGAGAATTAGCCGAACTTTTTCATACCAGCAGAACACCCATACATGAAGCGGTATTAATGCTGAAAGAGGAATATCTGGTAGATGTGTATCCTCAAAGCGGTTCTAAAATTTCCAGAATACAACTGGACATTTTAAAGGAGGGATATTTTTTGCGCTCACTTATAGAGCCGGAGCTTATAGCCCATATGGCGGGAAATATTTCTTCCGGGCAGGCGGCAGAACTCAGAGAGAATCTGGACAGACAGAAAGCGGCCCTTCATCAGAAGGATAAGATAGATACTTTTTTTAAACTGGATGATTCTTTCCACCATCTGCTGTACCAGATGGCAGGAAAACCCCGCACCTGGTATGCAGTGAAAAAAGTCAGTACCCATTATGACCGGATTCGGTATCTGGATGCCATTATGTACCATACCGAATTGAAAAATATTTATGAAGAGCATAAGAAAATTTTTCAGATTTTGCTTCTGGGTATGGCACCGGATTTTGAATGGAAAAATTTTTACGACCGACATCTGGGAACTTACCGAAAAGGATTTTCAGAAATTTTTGAAAAGTATCCGGAATACTTTGCGTAAACAGTTGTGCAAAATATATAAAAATTAAACGATAAATTTATGATTATTCAACATAATTTCGTTTCCTTATTGACGTATGACGTCTTATATGCTACATTCTTTGCATGGAATAAAGAGGTCATACGTCTTACTATTAACGATCAAAAGGAAAAGAAAAAGGAGGAAACGATTATGTTTTCAGGAGGAATGGTATCAGGGCCACTGTTAATCGGCATTTTTATTCTTGCCATTGTGGTATTGCTGCTGCTGATTATTAAATTTAAACTCAATGCGTTTGTTGCACTTTTGCTGACGGCATTTGGTACAGGGGTATTGGTGAACATGCCGCTGCCGGATGTGGCAAGTACAGTTACGGACGGATTCGGAAGTACTCTGGGCAGTATTGGTATGGTAACCGGCTTAGGTGTTATGCTGGGAAAATTCATGTTTGAATCCGGCGGTATCGAATCTATTTCCAACGGAATTTTAGGTATATTCGGAGAGAAAAAATCACCGGTTGCTGTGGCAATTTCAGGATTTATTACCGGTATTCCGGTGTTTGGAGATGTGGTGTACATTATGTTTGCACCGATGCTTCGGGTATTGTCCAAAAAAACAGGCATTTCCATGGTTACCTTTTCCTGTGCGATTTCGGTGGCAACGACCTGTACTTTTGCGCTGGTACTTCCGACAGCCCCGCCTTTAGCTGTGGCTGGAGAGCTGGGCGTGGAAATTGGTATCTTTTTCTTTTATGCTCTGATTTCTGCCTTTGTAGGTATGCTGGCCGGCGGTATTTTCTATGGTATGCTTCTGAACAAGCAGGATCACAAAAACAATCATTTTTATACCTTTGAAGATTTGGACGAAGAAGAAGCAGAGATGAACAAAGCTGCAGGCAGAAAGAAAATGGGCGCAGGAAAAGCATTGTCCATTTTACTGGTTCCCATTATCCTGATTCTGCTGGGAAGTTTTGTGCCGTTGGCGCTTGGAGACGACGCAGCGATAACGCCTGTTGTAAAATTTATCGGCGACAAAAACTTTGCTATGATGGCAGGTGTTGTATATGCAGCATTGATTTCCCGGAAATATATTGAAAAATCAGCTACGGATATTATGACAGAAGCAGCTGATCAGGTAGGTTTGATTCTTCTGATTACAGGTGCAGGCGGAGCTTTTGGTAAAATTCTTCAGGCTACGGGAATCGCAGACTATGTGGCCGGTTCCTTGTCTCAGTTCAATATTCCGATTCTGGTGCTCTGTTTCCTGATTGCACAAATTATCCGCTGCGCACAGGGTTCTACAACGGTAGCCCTTATGACAACCGCAGCGATTTTATCCAGTACCATTGCCACATGCGGAGTTTCTCCTATTCTGTGTGCAATTGCCATTTGTGCAGGCGGTATCGGTTTATCTTTGCCAAATGATTCCGGTTTCTGGGCTATTAGCAGATTCTTCCGGATTTCCGTACCGGATACAATCCGAGGTTGGAGTATCGGCGGGTTTATAGCGGGTGTGGCTATTTTGATTTTTGTGTCCATTTTATCCTTGTTCCAGGGGTTCCTTCCGGGATTGATGATGTAAATCGTTTCTTTCCTGTTTTTGCAGAGTAAAAGTAGACTTTTCATTGGCAGACTGATATAATAAGAACTTGCATAGGTATGCAGTTATAGGAAATTGAGGAAAAATATATGTTAGAGTCAGTGAAAAATAATAACAAACTGTTGCCGGAGCAGGTATCTGAGCAGATTGCTAATCTGATTACCGACAGAGCTCTGCACGCTGGTGATAAACTGCCAAATGAATTTGAAATGGCAGAACAGCTTGGTGTGGGAAGAGGCACTATCCGGGAAGCGGTAAAAATTCTGGTATCCAGAAATGTAGTAGAGATAAAAAGAGGAAGAGGTACTTTCGTGTGCCATCATCCGGGTGTGGTCGATGATCCTTTTGGTTTTGCTTTTGTAAAAGACAAAAAGAAGCTGGCTATGGATTTATGCGAAATCCGTATGATTATTGAGCCTGAGATTGCTGCGCTGGCGGCAGAGAGAGCCACAGAAGAAGTAGAGGAACTACAGAAAACAGCGGATGAGGTGGCAGTGCTTTGCAGACAGAGAAAGCAGCACATGGAAAAGGATATTGAGTTCCATGAAAAAGTAGCAAAATACAGCAAAAATTCTGTAACGCCAAAGCTGATTCCGGTGATTCAGGCAGGTGTGTCTGTGTTTATTCATGTTACAGACCTGTCGCTGGCCCTGGACACTATCCGAACCCACCAGATGATTGTGGATGCCATTCGTGCTCATGATTCTCAAAAAGCCAGAGAAGCCATGATTGAACATTTACGGAATAACAAAGAGAAGATTGAGGAAATGAAGGAGCTGTCGCAGTAATGCGGCGGCTTTTTCTATTAGAGGAAATGCCGGGAATTGTTTTGGATTATGGAATTTTCCTGTGAAAAAAGTAAGATTTCGGGAAGGCATTCTTGAGTTTCCGCAAACTGTAATTCAAAAATGAATATGTCTGCCCAAAGTGCCAA
>NZ_JAAITA010000059.1 GCF_013304445.1 Blautia hansenii | reverse complement strand
CTAGTATAAAGTAAATTAAATAACTGCTATATATTTTATGGATGATGTGTGGTAAAATAGTGTTATCTAAGAAAGGATGAACACTATGAGAAAAACATATCTTCCCCTGTCAGATGAAGACAAGAATTACCTTAAATCATTATCCAAAAAGAGAACGATTCAGGCACAAGTCGTAGACCGTGCCAGAATCCTTTTATATAAAGCTGATGGAATGACATTCCAGGAAATCGCTGATAACCTTACAATCAGTACCGCAACGGTACGTCTTTGTATTTCGAAGTTTCACAAAGGCGGTGTGGATGCTGCAATTTTTGATATGCAGCGTTCTGGACGCCCATCAGAAATCACCGATGATGCTAAGGCATGGATGATTAGCATTGCATGTCAGAGACCAACAGAACTCGGCTATGCACAGGAACTTTGGACTTTGACCGCCCTCCACAAATACATTCAAAAGCATGCAGAGGAGGCGGGATATCCAAGGCTTTCAACAGTTACAAAGCCATATATCCAGAAATTTCTCAAGGAACAAGATATTAAGCCGTTTAAAATCAAGTATTACTGTGAAAAACGGGATCCTGATTTTGAATCAAAAATGCATGAGGTTCTGCTGGTTTACAAGCAGATTGAAATGCAGTTTGATGAAACTGGCACACTCATTGTTCCAGATGATTATAAACTGACCATTACGGTATCGTATGATGAGAAACCTGGCATTCAGGCAATCTCCAACACTGCACCAGATTTACGTCCAGCACCAGGACACGGCGAAATATACCGTGATGCAGAATACAAACGTCTTGGAACCCTCTCTTTATTGGCTGGCATTGATTTACTTACAGGAGAAGCCATTCCGTTAGTAAGAGATACTCACAAGAGTTCTGATTTTATTGAGTTTTTAAAGATACTGGACAAAAAATATCCATCACAGGATTCCATCAGAATCATCCTGGATAATCACTCAGCACATACTTCCAAAGAAACACGACGCTTTCTGGACACCATGCCAAAGGGACGTTTTAAATTTGTGTTTACGCCGAAACATGGCTCATGGTTAAACATGATTGAAAGTTTCTTCAGCAAGATGACCAAGCAGATGCTTCGAGGAATTCGTGTCAATACCAAACAGGAGTTGGAAGAACGGATTTACAAGTACTTTGACGAAGTGAACCGTGAACCTGTGGTTTATCACTGGAAGTACAAAATGGATGAAATCAGTGAAGATGAAGCGGCCTCTGTTTAATATAGCAATTATTTATTATTCGTTGTACTAG
>NZ_JAAITA010000058.1 GCF_013304445.1 Blautia hansenii | reverse complement strand
CTAGTATAGAATAAATTAAATCTCTACTATATATTTTGAGGATAATGTATGGTAAAATAGTGTTATCTAAGAAAGGATGAACACTATGAGAAAAACATATCTTCCTCTGTCAGATGAAGACAGAGATTACCTTAAAGCATTATCCAAAAAGAGAACCATTCAGGCACAAGTTGTGGACCGTGCCAGAATCCTTTTATATAAAGCCGATGGAATGACATTCCAGCAAATTGCTGATAAACTTGCCATTAGTACCGCAACGGTACGCCTTTGTATTTCGAAGTTTCAGAAAGGCGGTTTAGATGCTGCACTGTTTGATGTTCAGCGTCCTGGACGTCCATCGGAAATCACTGATGATGCAAAAGCATGGATGATTCATATTGCGTGTCAGAGACCGACAGAACTCGGTTATGCACAGGAATTGTGGACGTTGACCTCTCTCCACAAATACATTCAGAAACATGCAGAAGAAGCGGGATATCCAAGGCTTTCAACCGTTACCAAACCGTATATCCAGAAATTTCTTAAGGAACAGGATATGAAACCCTTTAAAATCAAATATTACTGTGAAAAACGGGATCCTGATTTTGAATCAAAAATGCATGAGGTTCTGTTGGTTTATAAGCAGATTGAAATGCAGTTTGATGAAAATGGTGATCTCATTGTTCCAGACGATTATAAACTGACGATTACGGTATCGTATGATGAGAAGCCGGGCATTCAGGCAATCTCCAATACGGCACCGGATTTACGCCCGACATCAGAACATGGGGAAGTATATCGTGATGCAGAATACAAACGTCTGGGAACGCTCTCTTTACTGGCTGGCATTGATTTACTCACTGGAGAAGCAATTCCGTTAGTAAGTGAGACCCATAAGAGTTCTGATTTTATTGAGTTTTTAAAGATACTGGACAAAAAATATCCATCACAGGATACCATTCGGATCATCCTGGATAATCATTCTGCACATACTTCCAAAGAAACACGGCGCTTTCTGGATACTATGCCAAAGGGACGTTTTAAATTTGTGTTTACACCAAAACATGGCTCATGGTTAAACATGATTGAAAGCTTCTTCAGCAAGATGACCAGACAGATGCTTCGAGGAATTCGTGTCAATACCAAACAGGAGTTGGAAGAACGAATTTACAAGTACTTTGACGAAGTGAACCGTGAACCCGTGGTTTATCACTGGAAGTATAAAATGGATGAAATCAGTGAAGAGGAAGCAGTATCAATTTAATATAGCAATTATTTAATATTCGTTATACTAG
>NZ_JAAITA010000057.1 GCF_013304445.1 Blautia hansenii | reverse complement strand
CAAATATTCCTGCGGATTTCCTAATCCTCAAGTTTCACCTATAATTGTAGTCGATAGATATTTAGATTATTTCACTACAATTATGGAGGATAGGTTATGGCAGGTACTCGCAAAGCCCGTGTTCCGATGGCGGAACAGCTCAGGCTTATTAATGAATGCCGTCAGAGCGGCATGACAGATGCTGACTGGTGCCGTGAAAACGACATTGCAGTAAGCACCTTTTACAACTGGGTCAGCCGCTGTCGGAAAGCGGCAGCGGAGCAGATTCCAGCAGCGAATCATGGTCATCTTGAGATTCCCCGTCCGAAACAGGACGTGGTCTCCATTGACATTGTTCCGGAACAGCATACAGCATCCCAGATGCAAAACTCGTACCTTGACAATTCACATACGATTGAAGTTGCTATGAAGGATATCACGGTCCGTATCAGCAATGATGCAGATCCGCTCCTACTCACCAGAACATTCCGTCTGCTTCAGGAGCTCTCATGTTAGGTGACATCTCCGGACTTGAAAAGATTTACATTGTCTGCGGCTATACCGACATGCGGAAGTCCATTGACGGACTCTGCGCCGTTATCGAAGACCAGCTTAAGATGGATCCGTCGTCCAGTGTTCTCTTCCTGTTCTGTGGAAGAAGACGGGACAGGATTAAAGCCTTGTTCCGGGAACCAGACGGGTTCGTTCTGATTTATAAGCGGTTGTCTGTCCGCGGCGGCTATCAATGGCCCAGGAAGCAATCGGAGGTCCGGAATCTTTCCTGGCGGGAGTTTGACTGGCTGATGTCGGGGATTGATATTGACCAGCCCAAAGCCTTTAAAGCAGAATAAAAAGCATCTGGATTCCAGTAGAAATCCTGCACAGAAAAAACCGGAAAGCCCTTATAAATTCGGCATTTTTCAGGAGCTATTTTCCTTTAGTAAAAGCCCTGTTTCTGCTATAATAAAGGTATCAAATCCGAGGAGAGAAACGATGGCTTCCAGTGCGAAAGATATCCAGATCAGAGAGCTGAAAGATACGATATCACAACTGAAAACAATGGTATCTGAACAGACTGAGATGATGAAATCTCTCCGTCTTATTATTGACGAAAAATCCAGTCACGAGAAAGCCCTTCAGGAACAGGTAGATTATCTGACAAAAAAACTCTTTGGTTCTTCCAGTGAAAGAAGAGCCGATGATATTCCGGGACAGCAGAATCTCTTTGATGAAGCGGAAATGGAACAGAATCCATCTCTGCCGGAAGAAGAAACTGTAATCAAGGAACATACCCGTAAAAAGAAGGCCACGCATGAAGATCTCTTCAAAGGCCTTAAGATTGAAAAAGTAGTGCTCCCTCTTCCGGAAGAAGAGAAGATTTGTCCGGTATGCGGTACGCAGCTGGTTCTGATTGGCGAGGAGTATGTCCGCCGGGAACTGGAATTCATTCCTGCCACTTGTAA
>NZ_JAAITA010000056.1 GCF_013304445.1 Blautia hansenii | reverse complement strand
GAGACCGTTTCAAGTTTTGTGTAAACTCAAAAAACTGATATAAGATATGTCATTAGTTATTCTGGGCAGAGCCGATTTTTTGAGGTTCTGCCCTTGCTTGTATTATAATGCAGTTTCCAGACATGTCAAGCAGGGCTGGCTGGGCCAGCCCTGAAAGGCCAGAAACAGCTTATAATCCGGATAATCGTTCTTCAAAAAATATTTCCAGCTGCGAATGGATCTGTCCCCAATCCTGTCGGTGTCCAGTCCATTTTTTCGTGATATCCACCATGGCCAGATACAGCATTTTCAGGAGACTCTCATCCGAAGGGAATACCGTCTTGGATTTCGTGACCTTCCGCAGCTGCCGGTTAAATCCCTCGATGGTATTCGTGGTATAGATTAAGCGGCGGACCGCTTCCGGATACTTGAAATACGTTGAAAGATTCGCCCAGTTATCCTTCCATGATTTTGCGATTTTGGGATATTTCCCGCTCCATTTCTCATCAAAACTATCCAGTTCAGCCCGTGCGATTTCTTCCGTTGGAGCTGCATATACACGTTTCAGATCAGCCATCAACGGCTTGAGTTCCTTATAAGAAACGAACTTTGTCGTATTCCGGATCTGATGAATGATACACTGTTGGATCTCAGTATCCGGGAAAACGGCTTCAATCGCCTGTGGAAAGCCTGTCAGGCCGTCTACGCATGCGATCAGGATATCTTCTACGCCACGGTTTTTCAGTCCGTTCAAAATGGAAAGCCAGAACTTTGCACTCTCATTTTGCCCTACATACATGCCGAGCACGTCTTTATGCCCTTCCATGTCGATTCCGATAGCGACATAAACCGCACGTTTTACAATCCTGCCTTCATTACGGACATGGTAATGGATAGCGTCCATGAAAACGACCGCATAGATTTCCTCCAAAGGCCGTTCCTGCCATTCTTTTACGATGGGCAGGATTTTATCCGTGATCCTGCTGATGGTGCTGTCAGAAATCTCGATGTCATAGAGTTCCCGCATATGGCTTTCGATATCATTCGTAGTCATTCCTTTGGCATACATGGAGATGATCTTTTCTTCCATGTCCTGAGTGACCGTATTCTGATACTTTTTGACGATCTGTGGTTCAAACTCTCCTTTCCGGTCTCTTGGGATATCAATCTCCATATCGCCGTAGCTGGTATGCATGGTCTTCTGGGAATGGCCATTTCTGGAATTATCTGTTTCCTTGTTCCGATAATCATACTTGGAATATCCCAGTTCCTCATCCATTTCCTGATCCAGGGCACCTTCCAGGATGATGGACATCATATCCCGCATAATGGAATTGACATCCGTTCCATCCTTGACCGTTACATTGTTCTCTTTCAGGTAGTTGCCCATCATTTCCCGAAGAGCTGCTTTTTGTGGGGTATCCTTTTTTCTTGCCATAAAATAAACCTCCAAACTGGTAAGTCTATCTTACATCAGTTTGAAGGTTTACACAAACTTTGGGATACTCCC
>NZ_JAAITA010000055.1 GCF_013304445.1 Blautia hansenii | reverse complement strand
CTTGAGTTTCCGCAGTTTTATCCACAGAACCTATAATCATCCTTGCTGATTATTAACAACTTTTTAAAAATGCCAAAAATATAAGGAATCCTATTCCTTTTTGATGTAAAATTTAATCACCACAAAAAAATCGTACTAAACAAAAAAGAGGAGGATTCCCTGTGGTTAATTGTACATCAAAAACTTATCAAATGAAACGGGAAATTTTAACTTTTTCCAATAAAATTTCCAGAAAGCTTCCCAAACCGGAAAAAAAGTTTATAGCTGACATGAATTATGGTATTCTTGCTTCCAACAGTTGTCTCCTTACAGACATTGTTGACCAGTTACATGAGCATTCCAAAAAAATCAACAGTGTCGACCGCCTTTCCAGACATTTGTCAAAAGGTACACCAAAAGATGCTTTGAGAGCCTACCTGACCCACATAAAGAAATGGTGTCCGGCTCATCCTGTCATTCATATCGATGACAGTGACGTAGTAAAACCGGATGGTTATAAATTCGAATCCCTTGGCTGGGTACGCGATGGCTCTGAGAGTACTTCTACAAAAAATGTCTATAAGAAAGGGTATCATGTAACGGAAGCCACTGTCCTTACCAACAACAATCATCCTGTCAGTCTGTTTTCTAAAATCCATTCTTCAAATGAAAAAGGCTTCACATCCATCAACAATATTACCTTTTCTGCTATGGAACGTGCAGCTGCTTTATTTGAAAAAGCAACCTTTGTCATGGATCGCGGATATGATGATAACAAGATGTTTCTAAAACTGGATTCCATGAATCAGGACTATGTGATTCGTCTGACTGCAAAGCGGAAGCTCCTGTATCATAATAAATGGGTATTTGCCACCGAACTGCGCAGCCGCAGGAAAGGCAAGGTAAAACTGCCTCTGTTCTACAAAGGGAAGCGGCATGAGGCTTATCTTTCCCATGTAAAAGTACAGATAACTGCATCCAGAAAAGATATTTATTTAGTCCTTGTTTACGGCATTACTGACCAACCTATGATGCTTGCAACGAACAAAGAAATCAAATCGAAAGACGATGTGATAAAGATTGCAAAACTTTATTTTTCCAGATGGCGCATTGAGGAATATTTCCGCTGTAAAAAACAGATGTTTCAATTTGAAAACTTCCGGGTACGGAAGCTCAAAGCAATCAATGCCTTAAATTTCTATATCACTTTATGCATGGCATTCCTGGCTCATATTTCCATGAAGCCGGAAACAAATGCCCTTAAAGTTGCTATTATAAAGACAGCAGATCCCATAAAAGTGAAAATATCTTTCTGCTATTATCGGCTGGCAAAAGGCATCTCCGGCATACTATCCTATGCAAAAGAAGGCATCCGACTATGGTTTCGGACGAAACGTCCTGCATACCGTCAACTCTGTCTTAAGCTGGCTGTTTAAATACATAAAAAAATATGTCTCCCAAAGTCCGGTTCCGGCGGGGCTTATTAAAGTGCCCCTAATCACAGAACTGCCATTCTGAATTTTTCAAAAAGTCGGCAGATTGGCACTTTGGGCAGACATATTCATTTTTGAATTACAGTTTGCGGAAACTCAAG
>NZ_JAAITA010000054.1 GCF_013304445.1 Blautia hansenii | reverse complement strand
TTTCAGCAGCCGGCACTTTCGGCAGACCCGGCATAGTCATGATTTCACCGGTTAATGCTACGATAAATCCTGCACCTGCGGAAATCTTTAAGTTTCTTACGGTTACTTCAAAGTCTGTAGGCGCACCCAGTTTGGTCTGGTCGTCTGTTAAGCTGTACTGTGTCTTAGCCACACAGATTGGGCAGTTTCCGTATCCTAAGGCTTCTAACTGTGCTGCCTGTTTCTGCGCATTGGCTGTCAGGACAACTTTCTTTCCGCCGTATACTTTCTGTACAATCTGGTTTAATTTATCTTCAATGCTTCCTTCCAGTTCATAAGAGAAGGTAAAGTCGTTTGGTTCTTCTACCAGACGGATAACTTCTTTTGCAAGAGCAATACCGCCTTCGCCGCCTTTGGCCCATACTTCAGACAGGGCAACGTTTACGCCCAGTTCCTTACATTTCTGTTCTACCAGGTCAAGTTCTGCCTTCGTATCTGTGGGGAATGCATTGATAGCAACCACACATGGCAGTTTGTATACATTTTTAATGTTGCTTACATGTTTTAACAGGTTCGGAAGTCCTTTTTCCAATGCTTCCAGGTTTTCGTTATTTAAGTCTGCTTTTGCCACGCCGCCGTTGTACTTGAGGGCACGAACCGTTGCTACGATAACCACTGCGCTTGGGTGCAGGTCTGCCATACGGCACTTGATATCCAGGAATTTCTCTGCGCCGAGGTCAGCGCCGAAGCCTGCTTCTGTAATGGCGTAATCACCTAATTTCATTGCCATCTTGGTTGCGATAACAGAGTTGCAGCCGTGTGCAATGTTTGCGAATGGGCCGCCGTGTACGATGGCAGGTACATGCTCCAAGGTCTGCACCAGGTTTGGCTTCAGAGCATCTTTTAACAGGGCACACATAGCGCCTTCTGCGTGTAAGTCATGAGCCGTAACCGGTTTCTGTTCGGAAACTTTTCCGTATGTATAACCAACAATAATACGTCCCAGTCTTTCCTTTAAGTCTGTAATGTCTCTGGCCAGACACAGAACTGCCATAATTTCAGAAGCTACGGTGATGTCATAGCCGTCTTCTCTTGGCATGCCGTTGGTCTTTCCGCCCATACCGTCTACTACGAAACGAAGCTGTCGGTCATTCATATCCACACATCTTCTCCAGGTGATTTTTCTCGGGTCGATGTTCAGTTCATTTCCCTGATAAATGTGGTTATCCAGCATAGCTGCCAGAAGGTTGTTGGCTGCACCGATTGCATGGAAATCTCCGGTAAAGTGCAGGTTGATGTCTTCCATAGGAACTACCTGTGCGTATCCGCCGCCTGCTGCGCCGCCCTTTACACCGAATACCGGTCCCAGAGATGGCTCACGAAGAGCAACCATAACGTTTTTGCCAAGTCTCTGCATACCGTCTGCAAGACCAACGGTTGTGGTGGTCTTTCCTTCTCCTGCCGGTGTTGGGTTAATGGCAGTAACCAGAATTAATTTTCCGTTTGGTGCATCGGATTCTTTTAATAAGTTGTAGTCAATTTTTGCTTTGTACTTGCCGTACTGCTCCAGATATTTGTCATCAATACCTGCTTTCTCCGCAATTTTTGTAATCGGCTCCATTGTACATTCCTGTGCAATTTCAATGTC
>NZ_JAAITA010000053.1 GCF_013304445.1 Blautia hansenii | reverse complement strand
TACATCTTTTCTATGCTTACTCAAGCGTGTGATTGACCCTAGCGTGCTTAATCACCCTATCTAATACGATAATAACGCCATTAGAATTACTTGTCAAGAAGTTTTGATTGACTTTTTGATAAATATTAAGTATGATATGCTTATAAACACCGAGAAAAGCAACGAAAGGAGCGGTTATACTAAGTTATGGAACATTATGAAAAGAAAATCAGTTTCTTAGGAGAGAATATACAGACCATAAGAAAACACAGAGGAATGAAACAACAGGAACTTGCGGATAAAATCGGTATCAATATGCAGAGCCTTTCCAAGATTGAACGGGGTGTGAATTATCCTACCTTTGACACATTAGAAAAGATAATGGACGTGCTGGGAGTAACGCCCAATGAATTATTATCAGGAGAATGGAAGTATATTGACCACACCGAACCATATATCATGGATATTATCAAACGGGAACAGGACTTCAATGTTTCCTTAGATTATCTGTCTGAAAATGAATTTTTCAATGATGAAAAAGAATGCAGATTTTACATGGAAACCAAACTCATACAGTATATCCATAACTACATTACCAATGAGGTTACGGAGTTAGAAGAACTTATGGAAATCAAGCAGTTGATACAACGTCAAAAAATAGAACGCATGATGAAAGTACATAAGGAAATGCGAGGGTTAGACCGATACAGAGAACAGCCCAAAGAGTATAAATACCATGACCCTTATGATGACTGGATATTCCGTCAACTTGCGGACATAGACAGCAGAAATAACATTCCCGACACTTCGCCACAGTTAGATTTTGATGAAACGGACTATGAAGATTATCTGAAAGAGAAATGGAACAGAGGTCTTTAATTTTCCTCTTGAATGAAAGATACAGCAAACAAAAAGCCCAGTAAAGAGTGCAAAGCACCACCAATGGTGGCAAGGCTCTTGACAGGGCTTTTTCTTTTCTGTGGTTGGTAATCAAGAGGAAGAAAGAAAAAGTGTGTATTTTTCAAGACAGAAAAATGTCAAGGGGGGTGTGCTGATTTTTGTTGTGGCGGATATATGGAACTGTTATAATATGGATATGTTTAAATTACGTTATAAGCAAGAATATTCTGCTGATTTGTCAAAAAACATCATTGCAACTGCCAGTTGACATATTTCCATATCTAAATGGTGGCTATGCAACTGATAATATTGCTAAAATTACACCATGAAAGAAAGGAGTGTTAGCTAATGAATATGGCAGACAGAATACAATATTTAAGGAAATCAAAAGGAATATCACAAGAGGAACTTGCGGATAAAGTTGGAGTTTCAAGGCAGGCTGTTTCCAAATGGGAAAGTGAACAAAGTACGCCTGACTTAGAAAAAATAATTATAATGAGTGATTTTTTTGGAGTAACAACTGACTATATCCTAAAGGGAATTGAACCAGTAGCAGACAAAGAACAAAAAAATAAAGAGCTTACGAGTAAGGTACTTTATATATCATCAACAGCTTTTGTTGCTATTGGGCTGTTTTGTGCATTTGGTAATTGGTATGCAGAACAAACAATGGAAGCAGTTTGGGGTTCAATGATTATTCAAGCTATAGGGATTGTTGGATATTTTATAGCGAGAATACTATCGGAAGAAAAATCCCCCTTTTATGTAAATTGGCTTAATATAATCGGAGTTGCTTTTATGCCTATTTCTATGATTACAGGATATATTTCAGGATTGGTTTTCAAACTAGAAGGGTGGATTGCACCTTATCCGATAGGAATATTTCATACTTTAGTTTTCGTGTTAGTAGGGAGTATCCCAAAGTTTGTGTAAACCTTCAAACTGATGTAAGATAGACTTACCA
>NZ_JAAITA010000052.1 GCF_013304445.1 Blautia hansenii | reverse complement strand
GAAGAGGAAGCAGTATCAATTTAATATAGCAATTATTTAATATTCGTTATACTAGGCATCAACATAAGTCATCGCTCCTTTTCATGACAAACAAATCTATTTTTAAGTCTTTCGACTGTTACTTACTAATCTATTTTAAGGATACCGCCCGAAGCCTCCGGGCAGTATCACGAGTCTTTAACGATCATACATTACCTGACGGAAATGAATCAACTTCTCAATCATTCAATGTGCATCTTTCAATCCACAGATTGCCGCCATGACAGCCATGTGTAGCAGACCGCTGTGAAATCAACCGTCAGATTCGTGCGGGTAACAAAATGCTCCGAGAATTAAAAGCAAAGGTAGCAAAACTGGCTGAAGCTGTAGAAAAGTCTATTCCAATAATAGCTGAAACGTTAGAAGCGATCCGCAATCATATGATTTTTATACAGTATCATTTACTTCATAATGAGATGCAAAAAGAAGTGATCCATGACTGGATGAATCATTTCAATCCAATACTGAATAAATACAACACAGTTAAAAAGGAACTCAAAGCTAAAGTTACGGAACGGAAAGAACTGAATGTGCAAAAGGATAAAACCAGTATTTTGAATCCCATCCGGCATATAAAATTAAATCAGCAGCTTACCACTATTACCGAAGAAATCGAAGAACTGAAATCAAGGAAAGAGCAGCTAATCTTCCAGGCAGAATGCTCTACCGATAAAGATATGACGAATCTATCCAAAAAATATGACCAGATGAATAACAATCTTGATATCCTGGATTCTCAAGACATCTCGCTCAAAAAACAGCTTGAAAAAGATGCCGCCGCTTTCCGGGAAGAAAAATTTCGTCCTGAACCAGAACAGTATACAGAATTGCTGGACACCCGAATCCAGATACGTCCTGATTTTCGGGATAAGATAATCGAACAGCTCAAAGGTACTTTCGGTAAATATTATGACTATCACCGTCGTGATATTGCAGCCAATGAGGTAGATTATCTCAATGTGGAAGATCCTGATGTTTTTTCCCATCGTGCCTGGGAACTTGAACATCAGAGGAAACAGGAGATGCGGCGAAATCAGCCTGCCAGAGCTAAGAAAAGATCATATGATATGGAATTATAATCATCATCGAGTAGATAATATGCTCTTACAACTCTCTTGTTTAAAAGGCGTATGGATTTAAAAATTCCATACGCCCAATTCACTTTAACCAGTTACAATCTGCCATGTTTTCTTGTATAAAACCACATTCATTATAATGCTGAGATTCTTTGTTGCATATCAATAACTTGAACTTTACTATTTTTAAGAACTAATCCATACGAAAAATGAATCGTATTTCCTCCCACTGGTTCAAATTTAACATATTGTCCACATATATTTCTATTACGTTCACCAAATATTTTCTTTATCTTTTCTGGCAATACACTATATATCGGACATGACACATCTATAGTATAAAATCCATTTTTCATAGGATTACCTCTGTCACTAAACCATTCACTTATTGAAATTCTATTACCTGCTACAGATTTACATTGAGCTGTATATTCTTTGCCACGTAATGTAAACATTAATGGGGTTTCCTCTGGAATATTAGAAGATACTTGAAATCTTATCTTTCCATCATTCATTTTCCAGCTCAATGAAGCTTCAATCTTCAATTCCTTTCCATTAATAGGTTGTTTAGGTTCTAATTCCTCGGGCAATGGCAATAAATCTCCCATCTCAACGTAATGATTTTTATAATACCATCTACCATATTTCTGTATAAATCCCCATGATGACAAATAATTGCTGTTTAACTGATCTATAGTAGCATCCGAAAACTGAAATCCTCTTTTTGAATAATCTACTCTTGAATATGCACGTAAAATTTTTATAAATCATATATGTCTTTTTGACTATCTTTTTATATCTTCTTAAATGTCCGCAA
>NZ_JAAITA010000050.1 GCF_013304445.1 Blautia hansenii | reverse complement strand
TGGTAAGTCTATCTTACATCAGTTTGAAGGTTTACACAAACTTTGGGATACTCCCAAGGTGAGTAGTGTTGAACTGCTCACCTTAAGTATATATATCAATTTTGGATAATTATATATTATACAAACTCATATTTTCAATCTATTTTTATTCTTTCAACCAATGACACTTTCCTTTGAAGTTTCAAAATAGCATTAACCATACATATAGTTACACATAATACTAGTAATATATATATTATAATATGTGGACATGGTAATTGATAAACAAAATATGAAAGTCCATTCTTACTTAATGCCTCCACAAGAACATATCCCAATCCATTTCCTAATATTAATGTTACTGCGATACTAAGTATTATCAAAAGAATATTTTCATACATAATCATTTTTTTTAACTGTTTCTTAGTCATTCCGATAGCTTCTAACATGGCAAACTCTCTGCGTCTGGTAGCAATAGAAGACATAGATATACAAATTAAATTTAACCAACTAAATATAATTATGAAAAATGACACCCCTAAAATTTGCATACGTGTTTTCTCTATAATATCTGCATTTTCCTTTAGTGTTTCTTTAAGTGTTTGCATTACCAAATCTGGATGATTCAATAAAATCTTTTCTAATTTTTGAGTAACAGCATCACCATTCATTTTATAATCAGAAACACTGAGAATTATTGAAGCTGTAATATCCATATCTCCCCAAAATTTTTTTATTGTTTCTGGTGTTAAATAAAATCCTTCATTAAAACTTTTTTCAGATGTTCCAGCAATTATTATATTATCCGAATGTTCCTGTCCATCAAACCATCTAAAAGTTAAATTTTCTCCTTTAATAGGACAATTATGATACACATCCTTTTGGACATCGGTTCCTAATATTATCATACCATTTTTTTCTACCAACTCTTCATATGTCCATTGATCGTCAAGACTATCCAACACTTCCGCTTTATTTTCTTCTGTTATGGGAATTATTGGTATTTCCATATCTTCTCCTGCATATTCTATTATACCCGCCGTTCTTTTTTCAATTAATATATTTTTTACATTAGGTATATCAGCTATATTTTTAATCAGCTCATCAGAAAAAGGAGTTTTTATCTGATATTCTGAAATTCCATACGGCTTTCCATTAATTAAAGTATTATGATTAATCCCTATATAAAATTCTCCTTGTTCTAAATTTCCTTGACGTGCAAATTCTTCTTCACTCCATGAATTAAGAAATGTCACTCCGACAACAAAAAGCACTCCACTAATAACTAGCGAAACTAATATCAAAAATTTCTTTTTACGTTCTCTATATATATTTTTTTTGGCAAGTGTAAATGCTGTAAGATGACTATATGATTTTGAACTAAAGCTCTTACCATCTTGAAAAGACAAAAATTTCACATTTTCTATCGGTGTTATACTACTAGCAATTCTTGAAGGAGTTAATATAGATATTCGAACAACTAAATACCCTATTATCATTATAATTGTGCATACGATACTTATATTTACAATATTCACGCCGTTAGGTTCTATAAATATGGCAAAACAAAGTCCAACTACTACACCAATAGAAATTCCTAATAGACTACATATATCCCCTTCCATACGTATAAGCGATTTCACCTGTTTCTTAGTCATTCCAATCAGTCTCAAATTTCCTATTTGAACAACTCTATTTGAAACCGATAAATAAAAAATACTATAAATAACAATTATACTAACACCAAATATAAAAAAACTATATATAAATGTCATCCCAAAACTAGACTCGTCTCCCAAAGAACCCAAAAATTTACTATTAAAATAAATCTCTTTTCTATCAATATCATACTTATCCGCCATATCATATATAGTATTTTCAAATTCAACTATATTCATTATTTCCGCATTATTAATTCTAATGAGTGCCATGTATGGAATTTCTGTAAATAGTTTTCCTTCCTCTGCATATCTTTGCGAAACATAAAAAAAGCTTCCTGTGCTACTTACATTTTCACAAATTCCAGTAATTATAAATTTTTCAAAAATACCATCATTATTTGAAACTTCTAATTCATCGCCAATCTCTTTATTCAGAAGTTGTAGGAGATTTTCATTTATTACTACTTCATTTTTATCTATTGGTGCATTACCTTTTAAAATTCTATACGTGTGTATTACCTCTGTATTATTGGGCATATAAACAGCCTGAATCTTTTTATTATCTATTAAAATTTCAAAACCACTTTTGTAAGGGACTAATTCCTCAATCAATTTATTTTTTTGTAATTCTTCTATTTTTGAGGTAGTTAAATTTGCAATAGATACTTGCTGCATTTGCGACAAAACTTTTTGTTCTGCAGTCCTATTTCCAATTTGAATCAAAAAAAGTCCTGTAATCAAACTAATTGCTATAATAATAGTTAGTACTATGGCACCAAAAGTTAATTTATTATCAAAGGTATTTTTCCTCGCAATTATTCTAAGCATTGATTTCTCTATCTTCTTATTTTTCACATTCAAATGACTTACCTCCTCTATGCTAATACAAAACCATTTAAATAATCGAGAAAATATGAATACTAAATCCATACCTTCTCGATTTTCTAGTATAGAATAAATTAAATCTCTACTATATATTTTGAGGATAATGTATGGTAA
>NZ_JAAITA010000004.1 GCF_013304445.1 Blautia hansenii | reverse complement strand
GAAGATGAAGCGGCCTCTGTTTAATATAGCAATTATTTATTATTCGTTGTACTAGATTACAAAATTATGAAGCACATAAGGATATTCTTGCAGAGCGTGACGATGTTATGTTGGAATATGTTACTTTGTATAATCTTTTAGGCATGCATCAGAAAGCTTATGATACCATTATGAATCATAGATTCCGTGCATGGGAAGGTGCAGAAGGACGAATCTCAGGACAGTATAAAATTGCTTTGACTGAGATGGCGAAGGAAGAGATTGTAAAGAAAAATTTTAAAGCGGCAAAAGAACTGTTGGAAAAAGCTTTATTGTACCCCGTAGATTTAGGCGAAGGAAGATTGGAAGGAATCAAGGATAACAATATTTATTATTATCTTGGAGTTGTAGAAGCAGAACTTGGAGAGGCAGAAAGGTCTGAAGAATGTTTCAAAAATGCAGAACTTGGAGTTGATGAACCGGCAGGAGCTATGTGTTATTATGACCAGCCGGCAGATATGATTCTTTATAAAGGACTTGCGAATCGGAAACTTGGAAATACAAATGCTGCCTGCGTATGCTTTAATAAACTTATGGATTACGGTGAGAAACATTTATATGATAAAATGAAAAATGATTACTTTGCTGTATCCTTGCCTGATTTTTTGATTTTTGAGGATGACATGAATCAAAAGAATAGGGCACATTGTCATTACTTGATGGGACTTGCCAATGTTGGAATGGGAAATAAGGAAGAGGCAGCCGTGCAATTTAAAAAGGCATTGCAATATGATTTTAATCATCAGAACTGTCGAATTTATTTAAAGATGGTAAAAGAAGCTGTTTGTTAGGGTAGGGAATTGGTAAATATTATAAAAAAATTGTAGATAAAGTTGGTGCTGGGGATTACTGCAGTACCAACTTTATTTGGTATGTGTTTAAGTTTTTCTTTCTTCCGTATAGAATTCCTGATTAGGTGAGAAAACTGACAAAATTTTATTCTGCAAAAGAGATATATTTTCAGCCCGTTGGGAGTAAACTGAAAGAAAATGCAGGAAGTGCAGCATGAAGAATCAAAAGCTGGAGAATCTTTTGAACCTGGCCTTGGATGCAACGCCGGAGGAACTGGAAAAGTCACCGGAACTGGGTATCGGGTATAATGAAGTGGAGCGGACATGGGACTTAATTATTAAATATACAGGAAATCTTTCGCAAATCATTGGAGAAGAGGTGGCACGGGCAGAACTTTTAAATGGCTTCGCCGTGATTACTCTTGCAGAGAGTAAAATCGAAAGTCTTTCCAGACTTCCCGGCATAGAATATGTGGAAAAGCCGAAAAGGCTTTTTTTTGCTGTCAATCAGGGGAAAAGTGCGTCCTGTATGACGGCAGTGCAAAGTCGTTTTTCTCCTTTGGGGGAAGCACTGACAGGGAAAGGAATTTTGGTAGCGTGTGTAGATTCGGGCATTGATTATACACATCCGGATTTTCGGAATCCGGACGGCAGTACCCGGATATGGAGGCTCTGGGACCAGAGTATAGCAGGCAGACCGCCGAAAGGCTATTCCCTGGGAACGGAGTACACACAGGAGGAAATCAATGAGGCTCTGCAGGCAGGAAGCCGAGCTGAAAGAGAGAAGATAGTGCCAAGCAGGGATTTGAGCGGACATGGAACCGGAGTCATGGGAATTGCTGCCGGAAATGGAAGAGCCTCTGACGGGATATACCGGGGTGTGGCTTATGAAAGTGAATTGCTTGTTGTAAAGTTAGGCGCCCCAAGGGAAGGCGGATTTCCGAGGACTACAGAACTTTTGCAGGGCATTGATTATGCCATTCGTCTGGCCGCAGACCGGGGAATACCGCTGGCGCTGAATTTGAGTTTTGGAAATAATTATGGCTCTCACAGTGGAGAATCTCTTTTGGAAACTTATCTTGATAATGCAGCGCTTACGGGACGAAGTGTTATCTGTGTGGGAATGGGGAACGAGGGAAACCGGGCGCTTCATACTTCTGGAACCGTATTGGCGGGAGAAGTTACGGAAATTTCTTTTAATGTGGGGGCGTATGAGCCTGGTCTGAATGTGCAGATATGGAAGCAGTATGTGGATGAAATGACAATGGAGCTGCTGCTACCCGGAGGACAGCGGGTGGGGCCATTTCAGGAGATTTTGGGACCGCAGCGCTTTACTGTGGGAAATACAGAACTTTTGCTGTATTACGGAGAACCGGCGCCTTATAGTCTGGCACAGGAAATCTATGTGGAAATGCTGCCTCGCAGCGAATATATTGACAGCGGAACGTGGAAAATCCGGCTGATTCCAGGGAAGATTGTGGATGGCAGGTATGATTTGTGGATGCCGGGGGGCGGTGTATTAAATGAAGATACCCATTTTCTGCAGCCTACACCGCAGACAACACAGACCATTCCCTCTACGGCCCAGAGAGTGATTTCCGTAGGCGCCTATGACTCCCGGTATCTGGCTTACGCAGATTTTTCCGGGAGAGGATATACCAGAGTGACCAACGAAATTAAGCCGGATTTAGCCGCGCCGGGAGTGGGAATTACCACAGCTGCCCCAGGGGACGGATATGAAAGCCGCACGGGAACTTCTTTTGCCACGCCGTTTGTCACAGGGGCAGCGGCACTTATGATGGAGTGGGGGATTGTAAGAGGCGAGGACTTGTTTTTGTATGGGCAGAAGGTAAAGGCGTATTTAAGAAGAGGAGCCAGGCCTCTTTTGGGCGGGGAGTATCCCAATAATCAGCTGGGGTTTGGGGCGCTGTGTTTGAGGGATAGTTTTCCAATTTGAAAACCCTATTGACGTGTGTAATAAAAAATGCAATAATATGTGTGATAAGAAATGCAAATGGAGAAGATATGAGAAGGAATACGTACATTAAACTTGAAACTTTATATAACAAATACAGTGGCTATGTAGGAACGAAAGAACTTCTGGCAGAAGGATTCACGAATCGTCAGATTTCTGTTTTAGTGGAAGAAGGGTATTTACAAAAAGTATGTTATGGACATTACTGGCTTGTGGGGAAACAATGCAGGAAACCGTTAGATTATAAATGCATTGAAGTGTGTCTGAGCAATCCTCGTGCGGTTATTTGTATGGACAGTGCACTTTACTATCAAGGTGTACTGGCACATGAGCCGGATTATTTATCAGTTGCAACAGAAAGAACAGATCGCAGTATGATGAAAATGGATTTTACGGTACAAAGACATTATTTTTCAAACAGTAATTTTAACTTTGGAATAAGAAAACAAAAGACGGAATTCGGCAGTTATAATATTTATAATATTGAGCGCTCTGTTTGTGATCTGTATCGTTTAGGGGGAAAAACGGAAATAGAGATAGTAAATAGTATAAAGGAAAATAAATATTTGTATGATCGTTTATTGAAATATGCAGAAGTACTACAGATAAAACGAGGATTGTAAAAAGGGATATACGATGGAGTACATATATAATGGCATACTGATAGAAGTAAAAACTTCACAGGAAAATCAAAATTGCAGTTCATGGATATATTTTAGGATAAAGAAAGTGAATGGGAACAAAAAATTTACGGTAAACTGAAAGGAGGGGAGGAGAGACATCCAATAATGGGAATTGTATTTTGTACCGTTTTAGGTAGAATTCTGGTTGGTTTGGTTGCAGGCGTTATTTCGGAGGCTGTTTTGCTGTGTGTATAAAAAATGGAGATAAAGAATGAAGAATAGAATCATAGATGTTCAAAACGTAAAAATTACTATTTCAAAAGAAGAATTAGATGATTATATTTGCATTACAGATATTGCTAAAGTAAAATCAAATTCCTCTAGAGCGGCTGATGTAGTGAGAAATTGGTTAAGAAATCGTGGAACGTTAGAGTATTTATCTGTATGGGAACAAATATACAATCCAGCATTTAAAGTGTTCGAATCTGAACACTTTAAAAAGCAAGCGGGTTTATTAACATTTACACCAAGTGTTTCTGAATGGATTCAGAAAACAAATGCCGTTGGTCTTTATGTAAAGCGTGGAAAATATGGAGGAACCTACGCTCATAAAGACGTAGCTTTTGAATTTGCGTCTGCAATTAGCCCGGTTTTTAAATTATATCTGATAAAAGAATTCCAACGTTTGAAGGAAGAAGAAAATAACGCAAGACAAATAGAATGGAATGCAAAACGTTTTCTTAGTAAAAGTAATTATTTGATTCAGACAGATGCAGTGAAGAACTATATCCTGCCTCAGAGAGATTTTAAAAAAGATTCAAAATGGATTGCATATGCGGAAGAAGCAGACATAGTGAATGTCGCTTTGTTTGGGTTTACAGCAAAAGCTTGGAGAGAAAAGAATCCAGAACTTGCCAAGAAAAATAATGTCAGAGATTTTGCAACAATTAATGAACTAACAGTAATTTCTAATTTAGAAACGCACAATGCCCAAATGATACGAGAAGGGAAGAAGAAGGAAGAACGGTTTGAAGTACTGAAAGAAATTGCGGAATATCAATTGAATATATTAAATACTGCTGAGCAGATAAAAATGATAGAAATTTGTGACAATGACTTGACATCCTCGGAGGCGCTGTGTTTGAGGGATAGTTTTCCAATTTGAAAAAAAATATTGACATATGTTCATAACGGTGGTATTCTGAAAGCGAAAAAATAGAAATCACTATCTTTTATCTATTTGAGGAAAGGGGATATATGGCACGGCCGCAGAAACGCAGATGTATCTGCTCAAAACCGAAAGTCACCAGTTTTTCACCGCAGGGCTGTACCGCAAATGGGAGTGTCAATCTTACATACGATGAATATGAAGTGATTCGTGTTCTGGACTTTCTGAAAATGACACAGGAAGAATGTGCAGTGAAAATGGACATTTCCAGACCAACGGTAACGAGGATTTATGACAACGCCCGACAGAAAATAGCAGATGCTATGGTGAATGGGCGAAGTCTAACCATAAGCGGAGGAGATGTGGCTGTATGCGAAAAGGTGAGGCCGGAATGTGCAGATATGGAGCACTGCTGTCATAGACAGCAGCCAAAAGAAATGGATAACCAGCAAAACAAAGCACCAGTTGAGAAAGAACAGGAGAAATAGAATGAAAGTACTAATTATAGGAGGCGTTGCTGCAGGAACCAAGACAGCAGCCAAACTGAAACGAGAAGACAGAAGTACGGAAATCACAGTAATCACCAGAGAAAGAAACATTTCTTACGCTGGGTGTGGGCTTCCTTATTATGTAGGCGGTCTGGTTGAAAATCGTGAGGCATTGATTATAAACACTCCTGAAAAATATGCAGAGCTGACGGGAGTGGAGGTAAGAACCGGAAAAGAGGCTATATCTCTGGACGCGGATAAAAAGCAGGTGACAGTAAAGGATTTGTTTACAGGAGAAGAAGAAGTCTGTACTTATGACAAGCTGGTTCTGGCTGTAGGAGCATCTCCGGCAGAACTGCTCATTCCAGGTATGGCACAGCAGGGTGTATTTAAAATGCGTACCCCGGATGATGCAGCGGCTATTCGTTCTTATATGGAAGAAAACCAGGTGAAGAAGGCCGTTGTTATCGGAGCTGGATTTATAGGGCTGGAAGCAGCAGAAAATCTGAAGAACAAAGGCGTGCAGGTTACGGTCCTGGATTTTGCTTCCCAGCTTCTTCCCAATATTTTGGATGAGGAAATGGCTGCTTATGTGAAAAAACATCTGTTGAAAGAGGGTATCCGTGTTCTTACAGGTACAAAAGCAGAAGAGGTGGTTGGAAGCGGAAAAGTGACCGGACTGAAAACTTCTGCTGGATTTTTGGGCTGTGAACTTCTGATTACAGCAGCCGGTATTCGTCCCAATACAGAATTTCTGCAGAGCAGCGGTCTGGAAATGTCTAAGGGAACGATTCTGGTTGATAATACGATGAAAACCAGTCTGGAAGATGTTTATGCAGCAGGAGACTGTGTCATGGTGACAAACCGCATTACCGGAAAGCCGCAGTGGTCGCCAATGGGCTCTTCCGCAAATATGGAAGGCCGAACCCTGGCGCAGATACTGACCGGAACAAGGAAAACTTATCCTGGTGTATTGGGAACCGGTGTCGTAAAACTTCCGGGTCTGCATGTGGGACGCACAGGTCTTACACAGCAGCAGGCAGAGGCAGCAGGATATGAGGTTGTAACGGTTCTGGTACCTACAGATGACAAGGCACACTATTATCCGGGAGCAGGCTTCTTTATTACCAAACTGATTGCAGAAAAAGAGACACATAAACTGCTGGGGGTACAGGTTCTGGGAACCGGTGCAGTAGACAAGATGGTGGATATTGCCGTTATGGGGCTGAATATGGGTGCTGTTCTGGAAGATTTTGAAAATGCAGACTTTGCTTATGCACCGCCATTTTCCACTGCCATTCATCCTTTTGTACAGGCGGTACATGTGCTGCTCAACAAGATAAACGGAGCACTGGTGAGCATGACTCCGGCGGAATATGCGGCAGGCAAGGCAAAAGGCTATAAGGTTATTGATGCAGGTCTGGCGCCGTCCATTCATGGAGCCCGTTATGTAGACCTTTCTGCGGTGCAGGGAGAAATCGAAGGGCTGGATAAAGAAGAAAAACTGCTTTTGGTATGTGCGAAAGGAAAACGTGCCTATTTCCTGCAGAACCGTATGCGTTTCTATGGATATAAAAATACTGTGGTTCTGGAAGGGGCAACGTTCTTTAACGATGTAAAAGTAGAAAATCCAGAAGGGGCCGTATCACTGGAAGAAGAGAAACGGGTAAAAGCTCTTGGATTTTTAAAAGACAAAAATACCCTGGATAAGTTTAACGGCCGTGTGATTACCAGAAACGGAAAGATTACAGCCGAGGAAGCACGGACGATTGCAGAAGCGGCTGAACTTTTCGGAAGCGGTGAGGTGACTATGACCTCTCGTATGACCATGGAAATTCAGGGGGTATCTTTTGCTAATATTGAACCTCTTCGTGAATATCTTATGCAGGCGGGTTTGGAAACAGGGGGCACTGGCTCCAAGGTTCGTCCGGTAGTATCCTGTAAGGGAACCACCTGTCAGTATGGACTCATTGATACATTTGGGCTGTCTGAAGAGATTCATGAAAGATTTTACCACGGATATTCCGCAGTGAAGCTTCCGCACAAGTTTAAAATTGCAGTGGGCGGATGTCCGAATAACTGTGTGAAACCGGATTTAAATGACCTGGGTATTATCGGACAGAGAGTTCCTATGGTGGATATGGAAAAATGCCGTGGCTGTAAAGTCTGCCGCATTGAAAAAAATTGTCCGATTAAGGCGGCAAAGGTTGTGGAAGGAAAGATTATGATTCCGGACAATGAGTGCAACCATTGCGGTCGCTGCATTGGCAAATGTCCGTTTAAGGCCTTTGAAAACTATACCAATGGATACCGTATCTACATTGGCGGACGCTGGGGCAAAAAGGTGGCACAGGGACGTTATCTGGATAAGGTGTTTACGGAGAAAGAAGAGGTACTTTCCATTGTGGAAAAAGCAATTCTGCTGTTCAGAGAGCAAGGAATTACAGGAGAGCGTTTTGCAGATACCGTGGCAAGACTGGGATTTGAAAATGTACAGGAACAGCTCATGGCAGATGATTTACTGAGCAGAAAAGAAGAAAATATTAAGGGTGAGAAACATTTAGTGGGCGGAGCGACCTGCTAAAGAAATATGCAGGATTGAGGAAGCTTTGTTCGCAGAAAAAAAGAGTTGTGACATACCAATAGGTGTGTGATAGCTCTTTTTTTTCATGCAGACTATCCTTTTTTCTGTTTGCTGCGTTATATATAATAGAAGGACAGGCGTTTGACTTTGAAAGGGAGGAAGGAGGAAACTGTGGATTCTGATTTTATACTGATACGGAGAATGAAGCAGGGCAGGGAAGAGGCCATGGAACATTTTGTGCGCAAATACTATGACGAAATTTTAAAATACTGTACATATCATTGTCAGGATGCACAGTATGGGGAAGATTTCACACAGGAAGTTTTTGTACGATTTTTTGCAGGGCTTGCAGCTTATGAATACCAGGGGAAAACAAAAAATTATCTCTACACCATTGCAGGGAATCTGTGCCGGGATTTTTACCGAAAGAGTCGGGAAATTCCCATGGAACAGCAGGTATTTGAACAGGAAAAAGAAGAGAACGGAAAGTTGGAGAAAGTGGCAGAGAGACTGGATATGGAGCAGGCTCTTAGAAAATTGCCGGAAGAATTGCGGGAGGTGTTGATTTTGTATTATTTTCAGGAGTTAAAACTGAGGGAGATTGCAAAGGTGCTGCAAATTGGTCTGCCTCTTGCAAAATACAGGATAAAAAGGGCAAAAGAGCAGTTGGCACTATTGCTGGAAGGAGGGAATTTAACATGAAACTGGAAGAAGAACTGCGCCTTTATAAAGAAAGCAGGAGCATACAAGCCCGGGAAATCTGTAGGAAAAGAACCATAGAGCAGAGCAAAAAGGTTTTTTATGCAGAAGAACAGAAGCGGATTTTATCGGGAACAGAATTTCTATATACCCAGCTTGGATATATCCGAAAACGATGGTGGATGTTACAGGCCCTGCTTCTGATAAGTCTGTGGAGTTTTCTTTCCTGTACAAGAGAGCCGTTCTACGTACAGCGAAGTATGGGAGTGGCGGGGGCTTTGTTTGTGATTTTGCTGATTCCTGAGTTGTGGAAGAATAGAAACTGTAATTCCATGGAAATTGAGGCGGCCGCTTATTATTCCCTTCGCCAGATTTATGCGGCAAGATTGCTGCTGTTTGGGATGACAGACGTGTTTTTACTCACTGTTTTTTGTCTGGTGTCGTCCTTTAGTCTGCAGATAGCCATGGCAGAACTGCTGACACAATTTTTATTTCCCATGGTGGTGGCAGCGTGTATTTGCTTTGGAATTTTATCCGGCAGACATGGGTGGAATGAACTTGCAGCCATAGGCGGCTGTATTGCGTGGAGTATTTTATGGTGGAGCATAGTGATAAACGAGAGACTTTATCAGGCCATTACCATGCCAATCTGGTGTGGGCTGTTTGGCATGGCAGTGATTGCTCTTTGCTTGCTTGTAAAACATTTGCTGGCGGGAAGCCGGAAGATTTGGGAGGAAAACTGGAATGGAATTGGAAATGAATAATTTGACAAAAAAATTTGGGGATTTTACTGCGGTAAAACAGCTGAATTTGTCTATGACAAGAGGCGTTTATGGGCTGTTGGGGAAAAATGGTGCGGGGAAAACCACATTTATGCGTATGTTGTGTACCCTGCTCACCCCTACGGAAGGAAACATTTTGTGTGACGGAAGAGATATCTTTAAAATGGAAGGAGAATACAGGAAACTTTTGGGATATCTGCCCCAGGATTTTGGCTTTTACCCGGAATTCACCGTGCGGGATTATCTGCTGTACATTGCGTCAATCAAAGGGCTTCCCCCGGCTGTGGCAAAGAAACGGACAAAGGAATTGCTTGCTGCCGTGGGGCTTGAAAAATATGCAGGCAGAAAAATGAAAAAACTTTCCGGCGGCATGAAGCGAAGGGCAGGAATTGCCCAGGCTATGATGAACCACCCTAAAATCCTGATTCTGGACGAGCCCACAGCAGGTCTGGACCCCAATGAACGTATCCGTTTTCGCAACCTCATCAGTGAATTTTCAGAAGACAGACTGGTGCTTCTCTCCACCCATATTGTGTCTGATGTGGAGTATATAGCCAATGACATCTGGCTGATGAATGAGGGAGAAATTGTTCGCCAGGGAACACCAAAACAGATAACAGAATCTATGAAGCAGAAGGTCTGGGAATGTTTGGTAGAGAAGAGAGCGGTTCCTTTGCTGGCGCGACAATATAAAATTTCCAATATGAAAGCAGATACACAGGGAGTACAGGTGCGGGTAATTGCAGGCGAAAAGCCGGCAGAGTATGCAAAAGAGGCAGTTCCGTCCCTGGAAGATGCGTTCTTATATTATTTTGGCGAAGAGGCGGGTGACAATCATGGTATTTTATGAAATGAAGAAAATCTTTTCCAAAAGCAGCAGTAAGGCAGCGCTTGTTTTTCTGGGATTTGCATTGTGCCTTATCATATATTTTGCAATGGGAGAAGTGTCTTATGTAAATCCGGAAGGGGAAGGAACAAAGGGAATTGCCGCAGCGCGTCATCTGGAAAAAGAGAAGGAAAAGTGGAAGGGAACACTGACAACAGAACGGCTTCAACAAGTTATCCGTGAAAATAATAAAGTGAACCAGAGCCCACAGGCAAAGTCCGAAAATACAAAAGAGAACGATCAGGCTTTTAGTCGGAAACAGGGATTTTCAGATATTCGTGAGTTGTTAAATAAAGCATTTACAGGATTTCAGGAATATGATTATTTCCGGGCAGACACGTTGACGGAAGAAGAGGCAGGGCAATTTTATAAGAAAAGGACAGAAAATCTGAAAGCCTGGCTTGCAGAAGAAGGAGGAGGGGCAGACCAGTTTACGAAAACGGAAAAAGAGTTTCTTGTAAACCAATACAAGAGTTTGGAGACACCGTGGTATTACGAAAGTTCGGATGGATTTGATGCATGGTTTACCTGGTCTCCAACGATTTGTATGCTGGTGGTTCTTACGGTAGGTTTCCTGGTATCCGGTATCTTTTCCTGCGAAAAGAGATATCGTGCAGCTTCTGTTTATTTTGCCTCTTACCATGGGAGGAAAAAAGCGGTTTTGGCGAAAATTAAGGCAGGAGTGCTTACTGCCACACTTGTTTATTGGGGAATCATGCTTCTTTACAGCGCGGTTGTATTGGGGTGTCTGGGACTGCAGGGAAGTCAATGTGTAATACAGACCCAGTTTGGAAAATGGAAAAGTTTTTATGCTATGACTATAGGGCAGGAATACGCTTACATATTGCTTGGGGGATATATTGGCTGTCTGTTTTTCACACTTTTAACCATGCTGATTTCGTCATGGAGTCATTCAGGCACGGCAGCCGTCATCGTTCCCTTTGCGCTGATATTGGCGCCCTCTTTTCTGGCAGAAACCCAGATTCCTTTTGTAGATAAAATTCTGGGACTTCTGCCAGACCAGCTGCTGCAGGTGGAACTGGTGATTTCCCATTTTAGTCTGTATTCTCTGGGCGGGAAAATAATAGGAGCCCTGCCTGTGCTGCTGGTACTTTACAGTGTGCTGTGTGCAGGACTTCTGCCTGTGGTATACAGGATTTATCGAAGAAAAGAAGTCCGGGAATAGAGGCTGATAAGCAGCACCACACCAAAAAGCAGAACTTTGAAAATTTTAAGTTTTTTAAATGCTTTTGCATGGAGAATGCGTTATATTAAGTGCAGAGAACCGTTGTCTTTTTGCAGGATTTTCGCTATAATCAACAAATAGAATAAAACGAGGGGGCATTTTCACATGCAGAAAAATCTTACACAAGGCCCTGTAGGTAAGACACTGCTGTTGTTTTCTCTTCCTATGATAGTGGGAAATTTGCTGCAGCAGCTTTACAATATTGCGGATACCTTGATTGTGGGCAGGTTTTTAGGCTCCGGCGCGCTGGCTGCGGTGGGGTCTTCTTATACACTTATGACATTTTTAACTTCTGTTTTTCTGGGACTTTGTATGGGAAGCGGCGCGGTGTTTTCCATACGGTTCGGAGAAGGGGAGATGGAAAAGCTGCAGGAGAGCATAACGGCGGCTTTTCTTCTGATTTTTACAGTAACGGCGGCGCTGAATTTTCTGGTTTTTCTGCTGATTGACCCTATTTTAGGCCTTCTGCAGGTACCGGAAGAAATTTACGGCATGATGCGGGGATACCTCTGGGTTATATTCTGGGGAATTCCGGCAGTGTTTCTTTACAATTTCTATGCCGCCCTGCTGCGGGCTGTGGGGAACTCTGTAGTACCTCTGGTATTTCTGGCAGCCTGTGCGGTATTGAACATTGTACTGGATTTGTGGTTTGTTCTTGGATTTTCCTGGGGTGTGAAAGGGGCAGCCGCGGCAACAGTTATGTCCCAATACGTTTCCGGGGTGGGGATTGCCTTGTATACCTGGAAAACCCAGACACACTTTCGGATTCAGCGGAAGTATCTGTGTCCCAGACGGCAGGTGCTGAAGGAACTGGCACAGTTTTCCTTTTTGACTTCAGTGCAGCAGTCTGTGATGAACTTGGGAATTTTAATGGTGCAGGGATTGGTAAACAGCTTTGGAACGGTAATTATGGCGGCCTTTGCAGCGGCCGTAAAGATTGATTCCTTTGCATACATGCCGGTACAGGATTTCGGCAATGCTTTTTCTACCTTTGTGGCACAGAATTTCGGGGCAAAGAAGGAGGAGCGAATCCGGGAAGGTATCCGAAAAGCAGTAGGAATGGCTTTTGTCTTTTGTGTGCTGATTTCCTGCGGTGTATTTTTCTTTGCCAGACCGCTGCTGTTGATTTTTGTCCAGCCGCAGGAGTCGGAAATTCTGGCGGCAGGCGTGGAGTATTTACGCATCGAAGGGGCGTTTTACTGCGGCATTGGCTGTCTGTTTCTGTTGTATGGCTTTTACCGGGCTGTGAAGCTGCCGGGAATGTCCGTGGTACTGACGGTGATTTCTCTGGGAACCCGCGTGGTCCTGGCGTATCTTTTATCTTCGGTGGAGAGCATCGGGGTTCTGGGAATCTGGTGGTCGGTGCCCATTGGATGGGCCCTGGCTGATCTGGTGGGCTTTGTGTATTACCGAATGAAGAAAAAGTATCTATTTCACACACTTTTTACGGAAAAAGGATAACAAATCACATAAAAAAAGAGTATGATTTCCAGATGTATGGAATTTATACTCTTTTTTGATGAGAAAGACAGAACAGGAGAAAACAATGGCAGAAGAAAAATACAAGCAGATTACGTATATGGATATGAAGAAAGATGAAGAGGTTAACATGCTTTTGGCACATGGCAATCAGGTGTTAAAGGAGTTGGGATTTACTGAACATTCCAGAAAGCATGCGGCAAAGGTAGCGGAAACAGCGGGAAGAATTTTAAAGGAGCTGGGATATGGAGACCGGGAAATCAGGCTGAGTAAAATTGCCGGGTATATGCATGATATCGGCAACGGTATTCATCGCCATGACCATGCACAAAGCGGAGCGCTTCTGGCTTATCAGATTTTAAAAGAGCGGAAAATGCCCCTTGAGGAGGCGGTTACAGTGATGACGGCTATCGGCAACCATGACGAGGAAACGGGAACAGCGGTGGATGTGGTGTCTGCAGCCCTGATTCTGGCAGATAAGACGGATGTAAGAAGAAACCGGGTGCAGAATCCCACAGCTGCCAATTTTGACATTCATGACCGGGTGAATTATGCGGTGCTGTCTTCTTCTTTAGAGGTGAAAAAGGAGAAAAAAGTCATCGAAATGAGTCTGGAACTGGATGATGAAATGTGTACGGTCATGGATTATTTTGAGATTTTCCTAAAAAGAACCATGATGTGCAAGCGGGCTTCTGAGGTGCTGGGCTGCAGGTTTAAGCTGGTGGCAAATGGGAATAAGGTTTGCTGAAATACCCCTTTTTGTGCTATGATAAGAAAAATACCATAGAACAGAAAGGGGTATTTTCAATGGAGAATATCAGTATGGCTCTTCTGGCCCATGTAGATGCAGGAAAGACTACACTGGCCGAGAGCATTCTTTATCATACAGGCAGTATTCGGAAAATGGGAAGGGTGGATCACCAGGACACCTTTCTGGACACAGATTCCATGGAACGGGCAAGAGGCATTACCATCTTTTCCAAACAGGCGGGCTTTCGGTTGGGAGAAAAGTCCTTCACCCTTCTGGATACGCCGGGGCATGTGGATTTTTCAGCAGAAATGGAGAGAACCTTGCAGGTGCTCGATTACGCAGTGCTGCTTATCAGCGGCGCAGACGGTGTCCAGGGGCATGTGCAGACCCTTTGGCGGCTGCTGAAACAGTATAGGATTCCCGTGTTTCTTTTCATTAATAAAATGGACCAGGAAGGCACGGACCGAAGAGTGCTGCTTCTGGAACTGCAGAGAAAGCTGGATGAAAGATGTATTGATTTTGGACAGGACAGAAAAAAAGAGGATATTTTAGAAGAAGTTGCCATGTGTGATGAACATTTGCTGGAAACGTATTTAGAGGAAGGGGAGATTTCTGTTTCTGAGATACAAAACCTCATTGCCCAACGAAAAATATTTCCGTGTTACTTTGGTTCTGCGCTGAAATCCTTTGGGGTGAAAGAACTGCTGGAGGGACTGGAAACCTATATAAAAGAGCCGGAGTATGGAGAAGAGTTCGGCGCCAGAATTTTCAAGATATCCAGAGATGATAAGGGAAACCGTCTGACTCACATGAAGGTTACAGGCGGCAGCCTGAAAGTGAAGCAGGTGCTGCAGGGGAAAGAATGGGAAGAAAAAGCAGACCAGATAAGAATCTATGCAGGGGCAGGATTTCGCACAGTGAGCGAGGCGCCGTCAGGAACCATCTGTGCAGTGACAGGACTTACCAAAACCTTTGCAGGAGAAGGACTGGGGATGGAAAAAGAATCCATAAGTCCGCTGCTGGCTCCGGTGCTTACTTATGAAATCCGGCTGCCGAAGGGCTGTGATGTACATAGAATGCTTCTCCAGCTTCGACAGTTGGAAGAGGAAGAACCGCAGCTTCATATTGTATGGAAGGAAAGTCTGGGAGAAATCCATGCGCAGGTCATGGGAGAGGTGCAGATTGAAATTCTAAAGAATTTAATACAGGAACGATTCGGTGTTTCGGTGGAATTTGGCTCCGGAAGTATTGTATATAAGGAAACCATTACAGAGTCTGTGGAGGGAATCGGCCACTTTGAACCTCTGCGCCACTATGCGGAGGTACATCTTCTTCTGGAACCTCTGGAGAGAGGAAAGGGACTGCAGTTTGCCTCCTCCTGCAGCGAGGATGTGCTGGATAAAAACTGGCAGAGACTGGTGCTTACCCACCTGGCTGAGAAAAATCACAAGGGCGTTCTTACAGGAGCGGACATTACAGATATGAAGATTACGCTGACCGCGGGGAGAGCACACATCAAACATACGGAAGGTGGAGATTTTAGAGAGGCCACTTACCGGGCTGTGCGGCAGGGGTTAAAGAAGGCAAAGAGTATCCTTCTGGAACCTGTGTACGAATACCGTCTGGAAGTGCCTCAGGAACTGGTGGGAAGAGCCATGACGGATATTCAGAAGATGAGCGGAACTTTTGCCGGACCGGAATTGGAGGAAGAGATGGCCGTGCTTACGGGAATGGCTCCGGCAGTGACCATGAGCGGCTATCAAAGAGAGGTGACTTCCTATACAGGCGGCAGGGGAAGGCTGTTCTGTACTTTGAAAGGATATGAACCCTGCCACAACCAGGATGAGGTGTTGGAAACGATTGGCTATAATTCCGAAGCGGATGTGGAAAATCCTACGGGCTCTGTATTCTGTTCTCATGGTGCCGGTTTTACGGTCAGCTGGGATGAAGTAGACGAATATGCCCATGTGGAATCCGCTAAAAGGAAAGAAGACATTCAAATAGAAACAGCCAGAGCTGTGCCACGCAGTTTTTCTCAGATTCGCCTGGATGAAAAAGAATTGGAAGAAATTTTCGCCAGGACTTATGGACCCGTAAAGCGGGAGAGAAATGCATTTCAGAAAACTGTGCGCAGTGTTTCTTTTGATTCTTCTTCCGGAAAAAGCGGAGGAAAGAAGAAAGAGAAAGAAAAAGAGTATCTGTTGGTGGACGGCTACAACATTATTTTTGCATGGGAAGATTTAAATGAACTTGCAAAAACCAGTATGGAAGGCGCCAGGAATAAGCTGATGGATATTCTCTGTAATTACCAGGGATATAAAAAATGTACATTGATTCTGGTTTTTGACGCTTACCGGGTGGAAGGCGGCCAGGGGGCTGTGGAGAAATATCACAATATCCATGTGGTTTACACAAAGGAAGCAGAAACCGCAGACCAGTATATTGAAAAGACGGTACATGAAATCGGAAAAAAACATCATGTGACTGTGGCTACGTCTGATGCCCTGGAACAGGTGATTATCCTGGGACAGGGAGCGGCCAGAATGTCTGCCAGAAACCTGCAGGAAGAAATCCGGATGATGAAGCAGGAAATCCGGGAGTATTATATAGAAAAACAGAAAAAAAGCGGAACGTATCTGTTTGAACATCTGCCGGAAGATTTGGCGGAATTTATGGAGGATGTCCGGCTGGGCAGAAAGGAAATAGAAGAAAAAGAGGTTTAGAAGACCAAGAAATCAGGCAGTGAGAAAAAAGAGTGCAGGAGATTACAAATTTTGTAAAAAAAGCTCTTGCATTCTTTCCAGAGAGGTGATATTATATAAAGCGTACTTTTATGCTCAGAAAGGAGGAAGAACAGTGAAAGTTAGATCATCTGTAAAACCAATTTGTGAAAAGTGCAAGGTTATCAAAAGAAAGGGAAGTATCAGAATTATCTGTGAAAACCCAAAACACAAACAGCGTCAGGGCTAATATCTGAAATTTATAGCAGAGTTGTGACATTGATTTGTGTGAATTTTAGTGCGGCTGCAGTATGAAACGCAAGGACGCGTTGTTCGTACTGATTAAATATAGTGATATTAGAATCCAGGGCAGATTTAGACCCTGAGGGAACTGTTTACCGAGGATGGTTCCTGTTGTCGGAGCGCGCGGTGCGCGGTTTCGATGACCCGGAATATTGCTTAATACCGGTATCCGCCAAATACCGGAAAGGCTGCGTAAAATTATTTTGCGGCTGGACGCAGAAGACCCCGTCAGTTTTTTGTGTCTCAATTAGGAACAATATTAACAGAAAATGGAGGAACAAATACATGGCTCGTATAGCTGGTGTAGACTTACCAAGAGAAAAACGTATCGAAATCGGCTTAACATACATCTACGGAATCGGTAGAGTAAGTTCAAACCGTATCTTAGAGAAGGCAGGCGTAAATCCTGACACTCGTGTCAGAGATGTTACTGACGAAGAAGTAGGAAAAATCCGTGACGCAATCGAAGAGTTACAGATTCCTGTAGAAGGTGATTTAAGAAGAGAAATCGCTCTGAATATCAAGAGACTTCAGGAAATCGGATGCTACAGAGGAATCCGTCATCGTAAAGGACTTCCTGTTCGTGGACAGAAAACAAAAACAAACGCAAGAACAAGAAAAGGTCCTAAGAGAACTGTTGCTAACAAGAAGAAATAATTTTTTTGTTGCGATACAGGCGGCGGCCTGAATTATGAAAATTACAGTTGAGTTTAAATATTAGAGAAAGTAGGTTAGTTTAAAAATGGCTAAAGTTACAAAAAAAGTGACAAAAAAGCGTGTTAAGAAAAACGTTGAACGCGGACAGGCACATATCCAGTCTTCTTTCAATAACACAATCGTTACATTGACAGATGCTGAAGGAAATGCTTTATCATGGGCAAGTGCCGGTGGTCTGGGATTTAAAGGTTCAAGGAAATCTACTCCATATGCAGCTCAGATGGCTGCAGAAACAGCTGCTAAAGCAGCAATTATCCATGGTCTGAAGACTGTTGACGTTTTTGTAAAAGGACCTGGTTCAGGAAGAGAAGCAGCAATCCGTGCATTGGCAGCTTGCGGTATTGAAGTTACAAGCATCAAAGATGTAACTCCGGTTCCACACAACGGTTGTCGTCCACCAAAACGCAGAAGAGTCTAATTAGGAGGTCAGTGAATCATGGCAGTAAATAGAGTACCAGTTCTGAAAAGATGTAGATCCTTAGGTCTTGACCCTGTATATCTGGGAATTGACAAAAAATCTACCAGACAGTTAAAAAGAGCAAACAGAAAAGTGTCCGAATACGGACTTCAGTTAAGAGAAAAACAGAAAGCAAAATTCATCTACGGCGTTCTGGAAAAACCTTTCCGTAACTACTACAAAAAAGCAGACCAGAGACCGGGACAGACAGGTGAAAACCTGATGGTTATGCTGGAAACACGTCTGGACAACGTAGTATTCCGTCTTGGACTTGCAAGAACAAGAAAAGAAGCAAGACAGATTGTTGACCACAAACATGTACTGGTAAACGGAAAACAGGTAAACATTCCATCTTACTTATTAAAAGCTGGCGATGTTATCGAAATTAAAGAAAAATGCAAAGGTTCTCAGAGATACAAAGATATCCTTGAAGTAACCGGCGGACGTCTGGTTCCGGCTTGGTTAGATGTAGACCAGGAAGCATTAAAGGGCGAAGTAAAAGCACTTCCTACAAGAGAAGAAATCGACGTACCGGTTAACGAAGTGTTAATTGTCGAGTTGTATTCTAAATAATTAAGAAGTGAATTGTGCGCGTAGCAAGGAGGGCTTTGCATGTTCGATTTTAACAAACCCAAAATTCAAATCACAGAAATGTCTGATGATAAGAGATATGGGAAATTCGTGGTAGAACCACTGGAAAGAGGATATGGTATTACACTGGGCAACTCTTTAAGAAGAATTATGCTTTCTTCTTTACCGGGTGCCGCTGTAAGCCAGGTGAAAATTGACGGTGTTCTCCATGAATTCAGTTCTATGCCGGGTGTCAAAGAAGATGTGACAGAAATTATCATGAATCTGAAAAATCTGGCGATTAAGAACGTAAGCGACAGCAATGAGCCGAAAACCGCATATATCGAGTTTGAAGGCGAAGGCGTTGTGACAGGTGCAGATATTCAGGTTGACCAGGATTTGGAAATCTTAAATCCGGAGCAGGTAATTGCCACCTTAAATGGCGGTACAGGCTGCAAATTCAATGCAGAACTGACCATTACCAAAGGCCGCGGATATGTAAGCGCAGATAAAGGAAAATCAGATGACATGCCAATCGGTATGATTGCTGTAGATGCAATTTACACCCCGGTTGAGCGTGTGAATATGGCCGTTGAAAATACCCGTGTAGGTCAGGTTACAGACTTTGATAAGCTGACTCTGGATATTTACACAAACGGAACACTGGACGCAGACGAGGCTGTCAGCCTGGCTGCTAAGGTATTAAGCGAGCATTTAAGCCTCTTCATTGATCTTTCTGAAAGTGCAAAGACTGCAGAAGTCATGATTGAAAAGGAAGACAATGAGAAAGAAAAAGTTCTGGAAATGAACATTGACGAATTAGAACTGTCTGTTCGTTCCTACAACTGCTTAAAACGTGCTGGTATTAATACCGTGGAAGAGCTTTGCAACCGTACTTCCGAAGATATGATGAAGGTTCGTAACCTGGGCCGTAAGTCATTAGAAGAAGTTTTGGCAAAATTAAAAGAATTGGGCTTACAGTTAAATCCAAGCGAGGAGTAAGCCTTTAGGACAAATTTATGGAAGAAAAGCAGTGCGTCAGTAAGACCGAAGAGAGCATGGCGCATTGTTCCACAAATGGAGGAAATCTAAAATGGCAAAATATAGAAAATTGGGCAGAACTGCTGACCAGAGAAAAGCTTTACTTAGAAACCAGGTAACAAATCTGTTATATCACGGAAAAATTGTTACTACTGAAACAAAAGCAAAAGAAGTTCGTAAAATCGCTGACGGTCTGATTGCTATGGCTGTTCGTGAAAAAGACAACTTTGAAACAGTAACTGTTACAGCTAAAGTTGCTCGCAAAGACGCTGACGGCAAGAGAGTAAAAGAAGTTGTTGACGGAAAGAAAGTGACTGTATACGACGAAGTACAGAAAGAAATCAAGAAGGACGCTCCTTCCAGATTACATGCCAGAAGACAGATGTTAAAAGTTCTTTACCCAGTGAAAGAAGTTCCGACAGCTGCTGCTGGAAAGAAGAAAAATACTAAAGAAGTTGATTTAGTAGAAAAATTATTCACAGAAATCGCACCAAAATACGCTGACCGTAACGGTGGTTACACAAGAATCATCAAAATCGGACCTCGTAAAGGTGATGCAGCTATGGAAGTAGTTCTGGAGTTAGTGTAAGAACACAGATGTAGCAGATGAAAGAAGGTGGACCAAAAGCAAGACCGTTGCGGTATTTGCTTTGGGGACACCTTTTTTTTCCGAATTTACAGGAGGCCATTTGAATGAGTAAGAAAATGCTTTTTATATTTAACCCGCGGTCCGGCAAAGGCAGCATTAAAAACCGTCTGATGGACATTCTGGATATTTTTGTCAAAGGAGGATATGAGGTTACGGTTCACCCCACCCAGTGCTATATGGATGGATTGAAGGTGACCAGGAAAAAGGCGGCGAACTATGACATTGTAGTAGCGAGCGGCGGAGACGGCACACTGGATGAAATTGTTACAGGGATGATGCTGGGGGGATATACCAATCCTATTGGCTATATACCTTCCGGAAGTACCAATGATTTTGCAAATAGCTTTCATATTTCAAAAAATATGCTGCAGGCCGCTACGGACATTGTAGAGGGACTGCCTCACGCCTTTGATGTGGGACGATTTAATGACGATTATTTTGTTTATATTGCAGCATTCGGACTGTTTACGGATGTGTCTTATGAAACGAATCAGGATATGAAAAATATTCTGGGACATGCTGCCTATATATTAGAAGGAACACAGCGGCTGTTTAATATCAAGTCTTACAGCCTGCAGATAGAAAGCGACGAAGGCAAGTTGTCAGGAGACTTTATTTTCGGTATGGTCAGCAATGCCACTTCTGTAGGTGGATTTAAACGTCTGACCGGGCCGGATGTCATGCTGGACGATGGCGTCTTTGAAGTCATGCTTATCCGAAAACCCAAGAATATTCTGGAATTGAATGAAATTATTGCTTCCCTGGTGGGACCTGGGGATTCCAAAATGATAGAAGTATTTAAAACCAGAACCTTGCGTATGCAGTGTGAGGAAGAAATTTCTTGGACGCTGGACGGCGAATTTGGCGGAGAACACAGAAGCGTGGAGATTCAAAATATGAAACACGCTGTACAGATTGTACTGCCGCGAAACGGGGAAGTTCCCCTTATTCATACGCCGGAAGAATAAATGCAGGAACCTGTGTACCCGGTTTCTTCATATGATAATAAAAATAGAGAAATCAGGTTACGCAATGGGTGAAATCAAAATTGTTGATGGGATTTTACTGATTCTTGCACTGACCACAGATTCGTTTGTGGTCAGTTTTGCATATGGCATGGCAAAAACAAAAATGCCATTTTTCATTGTGGCAGGAATGAATTTGATGATGAGTTCTCTTTTGGGCGCAGCTGTGCTGACGGGGAATTTTTTTTCTTCCTTTCTGCCGGACAGTTTGACCTGCTGGGTGGGAATTCTTCTGTTGTCTTTTCTGGGAATTTACAGGATGATGAGTTTTTTCTTTCGGAAAGAGACAAATTCCTGTGCCGTGAAAGTTTTGACTATGAAAGAGGGCTTTATTTTGGCATTTGTGCTGTCTGCGGACAGTCTGGCCGCCGGGTTGGGGACTGGTCTTATGCAGTCGGGAGAGTGGATGCTGGCAGCAGGGGCTTTCCTGGGCGGTATGGGAATGATGAAGGCAGGCTGGGAACTGGGGAGTCGGTTTCGGAAAAAGACCAACCGGGACTTGTCCTGGATAAGCGGTATGTGTCTGCTGCTTCTTGCATTTGGGATTTTTTGCAGAAGATAGGAAGGGAATCTTGGCCTGCATTTGCAAGTTGGCAAAAAAATACTTGCATTCTGGAAAATTTTGCGGTATCTTAGAAACAGTTTCAGGGCTATAAATGTTTGGGAAGATTCTATACCGTATGAGAGGAAGGAACACAGAAATGAGTGAATATATCAATGTATCTGAGATTTTCGGGGAAGATGTTTTTGATGACGAAGTAATGCAGCAGCGTCTTCCGAAAAAAGTTTACAAAGATTTGAAACAGACCATATTAGAGGGCAAAGAGTTGTCCCAGGAGATGGCGGATGTCATTGCTCACGAAATGAAAGAGTGGGCCATCGAAAAAGGCGCCACTCATTATACCCATTGGTTTCAGCCGCTTACCGGAGTAACGGCGGAAAAGCACGACTCTTTTATTACGGCACCTCTTCCCAATGGCAAGGTACTGATGAGTTTTTCCGGAAAAGAATTGATTAAAGGCGAGCCGGACGCGTCTTCCTTTCCTTCAGGAGGGTTAAGAGCCACCTTTGAGGCCAGAGGATATACAGCCTGGGATTGTACTTCTCCTGCATTTGTCCGTCATGACGCTGCAGGTGCCACGTTATGTATTCCCACAGCATTTTGTTCTTACACGGGAGAGGCGCTTGACCAGAAAACACCGCTTTTGCGTTCCATGCAGGCTATCAATACGCAGGCTCTGCGCCTTATCCGCCTCTTCGGAGACACCACGGCAAAGAGAGTTATTCCTTCGGTAGGGGCAGAGCAGGAATATTTTCTGGTAAGCAACGAAAAATTCAGAAAGAGAAAAGATTTGGTATTTACCGGAAGAACGCTGTTTGGCGCTATGCCTCCTAAAGGACAGGAACTGGATGACCACTATCTGGGAACCATCCGCCAGAAGGTTTCCGCTTATATGAAGCAGGTAAACGAGGAACTTTGGAAGCTGGGGGTAACAGCTAAGACACAGCACAACGAAGCGGCCCCGGCCCAGCATGAACTGGCGCCCATTTACGCAGAAGCCAATGTGGAAGTAGACCATAACCAGATTGTGATGCAGACTTTAAAACGTGTGGCTTCTCAGCACGGCATGAAATGTCTTCTCCATGAAAAACCTTTTGCTGGTGTCAATGGTTCCGGAAAGCACAACAACTGGTCTTTAACTACAGATACGGGACATAACCTGCTGGAACCGGGCATTACGCCTCACGAGAACATTCAGTTCCTTCTGGTATTAAGCTGTGTGTTAAAAGCCGTGGATACCCATGCGGATCTGTTAAGAGAATCTGCAGCAGATGTGGGAAATGACCACCGTCTGGGTGCAAACGAAGCACCTCCGGCCATTATTTCCGTATTTTTGGGTGACCAGCTGACCGATGTGATGAATCAGCTGATTACCACCGGTATGGCAGACCACAGTATTGAAAGTGAAAAACTGGAGACAGGGGTAAAGGCAATTCCCGAATTTATGCGGGATACCACAGACCGTAACAGAACTTCACCCTTTGCCTTTACAGGAAATAAATTTGAATTCCGTATGGTGGGGTCCAGAGATTCCATTGCACCGGCTAATGTGGTGCTGAATACTATTGTGGCACAGGCATTTAAAGAAGCCTGCGACATTCTGGAAAAAGCAGAAGACTTTGAAGTAGCAGTTCACGATTTGATGAAGAAAAACTTCACGGAGCACCAGAGAATTGTATTCAACGGAAACGGTTATTCTAAGGAATGGGTGAAAGAGGCAGAGAGAAGGGGACTTCCGAATCTCACCTGTATGGTGGAAACCATTGATACGTTGACTACAGAGAAGGCAGTAAAGCTGTTTGAGGAATTCGGCGTCTTTACAAAAGCGGAACTGGAGTCCAGAAGAGAAATCAAATACGAAGCTTATGCCAAAGCCATTAATATCGAGGCAAGAACTATGCTGGATGTGGCGGGAAAACAGATTATTCCTGCGGTTATCCGTTATGCCAGACAGCTGGCAGATTCCATTAATGCCATTGTAGCAGCGGGAGTTCTGGACGTAGATGTACAGACAGAACTTTTACGGGAAACTTCTGCATTGTTAAAAGAGACAAAAGAGGCACTGGATGCCCTGCATACAGTAGCAGAGCAGGCCTGGGCTATGGAAGATGGAAAAGACAAGGCATTTTTCTACCGCCGTCAGGTGATTCCGGCTATGGAAAAACTGAGAAAACCGGTAGATAAACTGGAAATGATTGTGGATAAAGAAATCTGGCCTATGCCGTCCTACGGTGATTTACTGTTTGAGGTATAGAAAAGAGACAGGAGGGCTGTCGCATTAAATATTCTTAAAAGGTGTTTAGTGCGGCAGCTTTCTTCTTTAAAAGAGAAAATCAGAAAGGGAGAATATGGAACAGACAGTAGCGTTTCTGGAGAACCAGAACATAGACAAGAACCTTATCAGAGGTGTTGAGGAATTTCGCAGCCGGAATTTTGTAGAGGAAGAGGAAAAACGGCGGATTGTAAAGCCGGACATGGCTTTTTATGGAAAAGAAGTGCTGGAGATGGCCATTGCGGCTCTCCTGGAAGGGGAAAATCTGCTGCTTACGGGAGCTAAGGCCACGGGAAAGAACGTGCTGGCAGAGAATCTGGCATGGATTTTCGGACGTCCGGTTTATAATGTATCGTTTCATGTGAATACAGACAGCGGAGATTTAATTGGAACAGACACTTTCCTTGACAATGAAGTAAAGCTTCGCAAGGGAAGTATTTACCGCTGTGCCCAGTATGGTGGATTTGGAATTTTAGATGAAGTCAATATGGCGAAAAATGATGCGGTTTCTGTGCTTCATGCGGCTTTGGATTACCGCCGCTGCATTGATGTTCCCGGTTATGATAAGATTGATATAGACCCGGCAGCCAGATTTATTGGTACCATGAACTACGGCTATGCGGGGACAAAAGAACTAAATGAAGCGTTGGTTTCCCGTTTCCTGGTGATTGATATGCCGGCCCAGGATGAAGAGACCCTGGCCTTTATTTTTCAGTCCCGTTTTCCGAAATTGAAAAATTCTGCCATGAAGCAGTGGATAGGACTGTTCATGGACCTTCAACTGAAGGCGCAGAACGGGGAAATTACCACAAAGGCTCTGGATTTGCGGGGAATGCTGGGAGCATTAAAGACTATACGGCAGGGGCTTTCTCCGGCTCTGGCAGTGAAAATGGGCGTGGTAAACAAATGCTTTGATATATTTGAGAAGGAAATTGTGCAGGATGTGGTGATGACCAGAATTCCGGATACCTGGACACCCCGGGATGTATTTGAAGACTGAGGATAGCTTATGGATGAATTAGAACTGGAACTGGAAAACCGAATAAAAAATCTTATGTGGACTGTGAGCGGGGATTATGCACTGGAGTTTAAGCCGGATTTGGCGGCATTTGCCCGTTCGCGGTATGTGGCTTTATACGATGGCATTAAGCAGGGGGCTTTTGCAAGATATTTCGACAGGGAAGCATTTTCCATGTATCTGGTGAAAAAAATCTATCTCCATGGCATGGAAGCTCCTCTGATGCAGCTGGCACAGCTGTGCATTGAATTTGCCGTTTCCGCAAGAATTACAGCAGAGAGAGAAGGCGTTGCCACTATCCGCAGAAAAGCCTGCGAAGATATCCTGGAAATGGATTTTGCCCGTCTGCAGGAAACCCTTACAGGACGGCTGAAGCTGGCTCTGTTTAAAGAAGTTTTAAACGGAAAAGAACCGGCCACAGCCCGGATGAGAAACTGGATGGACCGGATAGAAGAACTGGAATATGCCGAAAGCACAATGGATATTATTCGGACTACTGATACGCTGTACAATGAGATTGCAGACCCGTATTTTGAACGCAGGCATGGCAGTCTGGAGACGGTACTGGCCGTAACGAATGAGGAGCTGGCGGAGTTTTCCTGGAAGGATTATCTGAAAGAAGAGGAGCTGGAGGATACGCTGGAGACTTATCTGGACCAGGTGGCACAGAATATGACGAATCTGGATATGTTGGAACAGGCGGAAAAAGAAGAAAAGCCAGAGAAGAAAGAAGATAAAAAACGGGTTTTGGTGGTGGATGAAAAGGCACTGGAGCGGATGTATTCTTATGTAGAGCGCAATTATGGAAAAACGTTCTTAACAGAAATGGAAGAGAAACGTGTGAACCAGCTGATGTGCAGAGGAATCCACGGAGACTGCAGTCTGTATTTTACCAGGGGGATTTTGAAGACACCGGTTTTGCGCAATTACCAGTATGAGTATGCCAGAAAGCAGAAAGATAAAAATCTGTATGAGTATTATGATAACCACAGAATTGTAAAGAATAATATCCGGATTTTAACGGATATGTTGAAGAAAACCCTGACTTTGCGGGAGGAGGCAGAAGAGCTTCTTTCGGACAGAGGACGGGTTCTGCCTTCGCGTCTTTGGAGAATTGGACGGTCTGAGGATGCCAGAGTGTTTGAACGCTGCCTGTATCAGGACAGTGGAAGCTTTGTGGTGGACGTTCTCATTGATGCCAGTGGTTCCCAGCGCTCCAGACAGGGACAGGTAGCCATACAGGCCTATATTTTAAGTGAAGCCCTGAGTAATGTGGGAATTGCCCACAGGGTTATGAGCTTCTGCACTTTTTGGGATTATACGATTCTTCATGAATTTCGGGACTATGATGCGGACAGAAGAGAAAACAGCAATATTTTTGAGTATGTGACTTCCTCCAACAACCGGGACGGACTGGCTATAAAGGCAGCGGGATACGGGCTTTCGGCAAGAGAAGAGGAACACAAAATCCTCATTGTGTTAAGCGACGGGCGGCCCTATGATGTCATTTTAAACCGGCCAAATGCCAGAAATCCTCAGCCCTATCACGGGGAATATGCCATAAAGGATACGGGATTTGAAGTGCGGAAGCTGAGAAGCCAGGGCATTTGTGTCTTGGGGGTATTTGCCGGAGAAGAGAAAGATTTGGCAGCGGAAAAGAAAATTTTCGGGAAAGATTTCGCTTATATTCGGGATATTTCAGGATTTTCTCCAGTAGTGGGACGGTACCTCATGAAACAACTAGAAAAAGATACTTGATATTGGATAAAAATTCTGTTATATTGATAGAATATGTGTAGAGCGGAGAATGTGTATGAGTGAAAAAATAGAGATTATGGGGATTTCCGTAGAAAAATGCTATGCCGAGGATATTATGGAAAGCATTAACCAGCACTGGAATGAGGATACGCTGGCTACTTACGGGGTTATTACAATGAAATTGCTGATTGCAGCCCAGAAAGACGAAGAACTCAAGGAATATATTGAGACTCTGGACAAGGCTGTGGCAGATGAACCGGAGATTGTCAAGGCTGCCGGACTTCAGGACGAGGCTTGGGAGAGTGAAATATCCGAGCACGGATTTTTCGGAACTTTGTTCTGGTTGTTGAATTTATATAAAAACCGTATTTTTATTCTGGGTGAAAAGGAAGAAGATACGGAAAAGTTTTGCAATTATCTCAAGGAGCAGTATCCGGATATTGTCATTCTGGGAAAAGACAGCCTGACAGATATGGAGGCAGACCAGACAGACCGGGTGATAAACGAAATTAACAGTTGGAATCCCCAGGCGGTACTGAGTTGTTCCAGGGAATACAACGTAGAACGTTTTGTAAAGCGTTACAGAAAAATGATGAATACAAAGGTATGGTTCAGCCTGGGAAGTTCGCTTCCTGTTTTTCAGGAAACAGGCATAAAGTCCAACTGGCTGAACCGCCTCATGGAAAAAAACAATTTTAAAAAGCTGGTATCCCAGTACCAGGAAGAAACAGAGAAAATGTGAATAAATTGTTACATTTTGAAAAAAAATATGTAATATTTTACGTTTTCTCTTTATTTTTTCCCTATTTTGTATTAGTATATATGGTAGGGTTTTTATTTATGGGATTTGTAACAGTGTAAACAGACTATATGATGAAAGAAGGAGAAAGCATGATATCAAACCAGATACTCCAAACAACCCTGGACGGTTTAAAAGGAATATCCAGGACAGATTTTTGTGTAACAGATATGGACGGCAAAGTTTTGGCAAGCACTTTTGCACAGAGCGTATGCGGAGAGGGAGAAGTTTCCGAATTTGCCAATTCTCAGGCGGACAGTCAGGTAGTAAAAGGAAATCAGTATTTTAAGATTTATGATGACCACCAGCTGGAATACATATTGATTGTGGACAGTGCGGGGGACGATGCGTATACCCTTGGAAAGCTGGTTGTGTTCCAGATTCAGGGGCTGCTTACCGCATACAAAGAGCGGTTCAATAAGGATAACTTTATCAAAAATCTTTTGCTGGACAACCTTTTGCTGGTGGATATTCATAACCGGGCTAAGAAGCTTCACATAGAAGTAGATGTCCGCAGGGTAGTATATATACTGGAAAACAGTGAAGACAGAGACTATGGTTCCCTGGAAAATATTAAAAATGTTCTGGGAGGAAAAGCCGGAGACTTTGTAACTGCAGTAGATGAAAAGAGCATTATTATTGTGAAGGAAGTGAGCCCTTCCGATGATTATGCCCAGTTGGAGAAGAGTGCAAATGCTATTTTATCGGCTTTAGGCGTAGAAAGAGATGGAAAGACGCATATTGCGTACGGAACAATTGTAAAGGAACTGAAGGAGGTTTCCCGTTCTTACAAAGAGGCCAAGATGGCTTTAGACGTAGGAAAGATTTTCTTTGGAGAAAGAGATGTGATTGCATACAGTTCTCTGGGAATCGGACGCCTGATTTACCAGCTTCCCATTCCTCTTTGTAAAATGTTTATCCGGGAGATTTTTGACAATCATTCTCCGGATGACTTTGACGAGGAAACACTTACTACCATTAACAAATTCTTTGAAAACAGTCTGAATGTGTCTGAGACTTCCAGACAGCTTTATATCCACAGAAATACCCTGGTATACAGACTGGATAAGCTGCAGAAAAGTACGGGACTGGATTTGCGTGTTTTCGAAGATGCCATTACCTTTAAGATTGCCCTCATGGTAGTAAAATATATGAAGTACATGGAAACACTTGATTACTAAAGAGCGCGGCGCGTCTGTGCTCAATAGGAAAACAGGAGGTTATTATGATTGATTTAAAAGACGTGAGCAAATCATACAGCAAGGGCCAGCCAGCCATTGACCATATGAATCTTCACGTGGAGAAGGGTGAATTTGTGTTTATCGTAGGAAACAGCGGCTCAGGAAAATCAACTTTGATTAAGCTGCTTTTGAAGGAACTGGATCCTACCAGCGGAACCATTACGGTAAACGGACAGGTACTTAATAAGCTGAGACGGAGAAAAGTGGCAAAATACCGCAGGGGAGTAGGTGTTGTGTTCCAGGATTTTCGTCTGTTAAAGGATAGAAACGTGTATGAAAACGTGGCGTTTGCCCAGCGTGTCATACAGCGCCCTACCCGTATTATTAAGAAAAGAGTTCCTGAAATGCTGACGCTGGTCGGTCTGGCAGAAAAATATAAATCAAAACCGGACCAGCTTTCCGGTGGTGAGCAACAGCGAGTTGCTCTTGCAAGAGCGCTGGTAAACCGACCAAGTATTCTTCTGGCAGACGAGCCAACCGGTAATCTGGATCCGAAAAACTCTTTTGAGATTATGAAACTTCTGGAAGAGATTAACGAGCGCGGCACTACCGTTCTTGTCGTTACCCATAACAGAGAAATCGTAAATGCGTTTAAAAAACGTGTGGTTACGATGAAGAAAGGCGTCATTGTAAGCGACGAACAAGAAGGTGAATATCTGAATGAGAATTAGTACAATCGCATATATATTGAAACAGGGATTTAAAAATATCTGGCGTAACCTGCGCTTTTCACTGGCGTCAGTGGCTACTATGGCCGCATGTATCTTTTTGTTCGGACTGTTTTTGTCCATTGTTATGAACTTTAACTATATTGTAGATTCTGCAGAAGAAGGCGTTGCCGTTCTGGTTTATTTTGAAAAGGGTGCAAAGCAGGAACAGATTGACCAGATTGGAGAAGAAATTAAGAGTCGTCCGGAGGTTTCCAAGGTAGAGTATGTTTCCGCAGATGATGCGTGGGCATCTTTCAGTAAGGAGTATCTGGGCGAGGATAATGAAGAACTGGCAGACGGTTTTAAAGAGCAGCAGGATAATCCGTTGGCGAATTCTGCGCGGTACGATGTATATCTGAAGGATGTGGAAAGTCAGAAGGAATTTGTAGACTTTGCAAAAAGCCTGGATGGTGTCCGTCGTGTAGATGAGTCTAAAGAAGCCGCAGATATGCTGACCAATGTGAATAGGCTGATAGGATATGTATCTATTGCTATTATTCTGATCCTTCTGGCCATTGCATTTTTCCTTATCAGCAACACCATTACTATGGGTATTTCCATTCGTCAGGAGGAAATCGGAATCATGAAACTGATAGGTGCCACTGACTTTTTCGTAAGAGTACCTTTTGTCATAGAAGGTATTCTGCTGGGCGTTATCGGTGCAGCAATTCCTATGGGAATTATTTATGTTGTGTATGAAAAGGCGGTTGCTTATATTATCAGCAGATTCGGTGTTCTTGGAAACTTACTGCAGTTTTTGAATGTGTGGGACGTATTCCGTTATCTTCTGCCAATCGGTATCGGACTTGGCGTGGGAATCGGATTTTTTGGAAGTATGTTCTCTTTGAGAAAACACCTGAGAGTGTAAAGAATACAGGATTTCAGAAGGGGAGGGTGCTGCAGAGGCAGTGCTCTCTCCTTCCTTGCACAAAATGGAAAATTATTTTATAAAAATGAGAATCAGGAGCAGAGAAAATGGGACAGAAAAAATTTGCAAATGGATTTATCCTGGGGATGGCGCTTACTCTTGCTGTGGGGGGAGCGGGAATGAAAGTCTATGATGTAGTGGAAGACCGGCAAAACAGTAAAAATGCGGTGAATGATGAATCTATGGAAAAAGCAAAGCTGATTGAAGAGATTATAGACGAAAAATATACTGGAGAAGTGGATAAGGAACTCATGGAAGCAGACATGTATAAGGGCATGATGGTGAGTCTTGGAGACCCGTATTCCGCTTATTACACGGCAGAGGAATACGAGGAATTGAATACGGAAACTACAGGCTCTTATAAGGGTATTGGTGTGGTAATGCAGATGCAGATGGACACAGGTGCGGTGAAAATTGTCCGCTGCTATGAAGGGGCGCCGGGAGAGAAAGCAGGACTTTTGCCGGAGGATATTCTTTTGCAGGTGAATGGAGAGAATGTCAGCGGCCTGGAACTGTCAGAGGTTGTGGATAAGGTGAAAGCTTCCGAAGGCGAGGTGGCACATCTGACTGTGGCCAGAGATGGGGAAGACGATTATCTGGAATTTGATGTGCCTTTGGAAGAAGTAAATATACCGGTAGTAGACCATGAAATGTTGGAGGATAACATCGGTTACATTTCTCTCTATGAATTTACGGAACAGACAGAACCCCAGTATTTGGAAGCCTTCGAAGAGTTACAGAGCCAGGGGATGGAACGTCTGATTATAGATGTGAGAAATAATCCGGGCGGTCTGCTTACTTCCGTGTGCGGTATCTTAAATGATATGCTTCCAGAGGGACTGATTGTGTACACGGAAGATAAAGACGGGAAGAAAGAAGAAATCAATAGTGATGGAAAAAGTGAACTGGAGATTCCGCTGGCAGTGCTGGTTAACGGAAACAGTGCCAGTGCATCGGAAATTTTTGCAGGGGCAATTCAGGATTACGAAAAGGGAACGATTGTAGGAACAACGACCTTCGGAAAGGGAATTGTGCAGAGCATACTGCCTCTTTCAGACGGAAGTGCAGTAAAGACTACCACAGCTAAATATTATACGCCAAAAGGCAGATGTATCCACGGTACGGGGATTGAACCAGATGTGGAAGTAGAGTTGACGGAAGGGCTGGAACAGAAAGCCGAACTGACCCACGAAGAGGATAATCAGCTGCAGAAGGCTATAGAAACAGTAAAAGCTATGCAATAGCAAAATAAAAACAGCAGAAAGTAAAAGAAGAAAGGGGCAGACGGTTTTACGGACTGCCAAAAGGGAGAAGGAAAATGACACAGAAAGAACGTATGGAAAAAGGAATGTTATATGACCCGGGGGATGACGCCATTATGAATGAACAGTTCCCTTATCTGGACAGACTAGGAGAATTTAACAGCTGCAGTTCCAGTGAGACAAAAAAGAGAGAGGAACTGATGAAGGAGATGTTTGCAGAATGTGGGGAAAACTGTTACATTCAGCCCCCCTTTTATGCTAACTGGAGCGGACATCACATACATTTGGGAAAGAATGTGTATGCCAATTTCAATCTTACGGTTGTGGATGACGGAGAGGTGTATATCGGAGACTATGTGATGATTGGACCAAATGTAACTATTGCCACAGCCGGACATCCGGTGCGGCCGGATTTGCGGCGCAGGGGTATCCAGTTTAATCTTCCGGTTCATATCGGGAACAATGTGTGGATTGGCGCAGGTGTTGTGATTCTGCCGGGGGTTACCATTGGGGAGAATTCTGTTATCGGTGCGGGAAGCATTGTGACAAAGGACATTCCGGCTAACGTAGTAGCAGTGGGGAATCCCTGTAAGGTGCTGCGGGAAATCGGGGAGAAAGATGAGAAATACTATTACCGGGACAGAGAAATTGATGTGAGGGCAGAGGAAGAAGGGCTGATATGGGAAAAATAAAGAAGGAAGAATTCTTTTCCATACCCAACTGTATGGGATATTTCAGGATTCTTCTAATCCCTTTCTTTTGCGTGATTTATCTGAAAGCAGACAGCATGAAAGACTATTATCTGGCAGCAGGAATTGTGGCAATCTCAACAATTACTGATTTTCTGGATGGAAAAGTGGCGAGAAAGTTTCACATGATAACGGAGTTCGGAAAATTCCTGGACCCGCTGGCAGATAAACTGACCCACGGAGCCATTGCGCTGTGTCTGGCTTTTCGTTACGAAGCCATGCGGTATCTGGTGGCACTTATGCTTGTAAAGGAAGGTTTCATGGCTGTTATGGGGCTGATAAACCTCCGTCATGGAAAAAAGCTGGATGGAGCAAAATGGTTTGGAAAAGTGTGCACAGCCAGTCTGTTTGTTGTGCTGTGTATGCTGGTGCTGTTTCCGGGGATTTCCCTTGGGGCGGCAGAAACTCTGATTTATCTGGAGATAGGAATTATGGCGGGAACGCTGCTTTTGTACATACCGGAATTTCGGAAAATGAGGAAGAACTGGGAGCAGGAAGAAAGCAGGTGCTGACATGCTTATAGAATTTATTTTTTATATACTTTTGGGGTATTTTTCGGGTGGCCTTATGTTTGGGTATGTGATACCGAAAGTTATCAAAGGAATTGATGTACGCAGTATGAGCAGTGACGGGAATCCGGGGACAGCCAATGCCTTTTTCTACGGCGGGGCTGTCTGTGGAATTGCGGTACTGCTCTGCGACGTTTTAAAGGGACTTTTGCCGGTGCATTGGGCGCTGAAATGTCTGGGACCTGAGAAATTGGGGATGGGAGTTGCTTTGGTTATGGCAGCTCCAGTGGCAGGGCATGCATTCCCGCTTTTTGGGGGACGGAAGAAAGGCGGGAAGGGCATTGCAGTGTCTTTCGGCGTACTTTTAGGGATGTATCCTATGCTGACCGGGTTGTGGCTGCTGGTTTTCTGGTATCTGCTTTTTTCCCTGGTTCTTGTACTGGAACCTCACGGATACCGAACCATTGTGACTTATCTGTGCTGGCTGGTCAGTGGTTTGGTGTTTCATCTGCAGCCGGCAGTGCTGGCGGGAAATCTGCTGATTTCCTGGGTGGTTATGAATAAACATGCGGCAGAGTGGAAAAACAAGGAAGAAAGGCAGATACGTTTAGGGCTTAGGAGAAGTTAATGTATGAAGGTTTTAATTTTATCCTGCAAGACAGGAGGAGGGCATGACGCGGCAGGGTTTGCCGTAAAAGAGGCATTGGAACAAAAGGGACATGAGGCGGTGATGTTCGATTATCTGACTTTAGCAGGACAGAAAGTATCGGATACGGTGGGAGATGTGTATGTAAATACAGTAAAAAAGATGCCCCATGTATTTGGTGCGGTTTACCAGATTGGGATGGCTGCCAGTAAAATTATGCGGAAATCTCCGGTGTATTATGTCAATGCAAAAATGGGAAAATATTTAAAGGACTATTTAGAGACAGAAAATTTTGATGCTATTTTGATGCCGCATCTATATCCTGCGGAAACCATTACTTATATGAAACGGCAGGGAATAAAACTGCCGCTGGCGGTGGCGGTTATGACGGATTATACCTGCATTCCCTTCTGGGAAGAGACGGAATGTGATTATTATGTGGTAGCCCATGAGGAAATGGTGGCAATATGTGTGAAAAGAGGAATACCGGAGGAAAAATTACTGCCTTTGGGAATTCCGGTCAGCGGGAAGTTTTCCAGACGGGCGGATAAAGACAGGGCGAGAGCTTACCTTCACCTGCCTTTAGAAGGCGTAAACTATCTTTTAATGGGCGGCAGCATGGGGGCTGGAGATTTGGAAAAACTGACTCAGCAGTTTTGCAGAACAAGGGAAGAAGGGGAATATCTCACGGTCATCTGCGGCAATAATAAAAAAATGTTTCAGAAAATGAAGAAAAAATACAAGCAGGATTCTTTTATTTTTGTTGTGGGAAAGACCCGGCAGATGGAGGTTTATATGAAAGCCTGCGATATGCTTTATACAAAGCCGGGCGGGCTGACCTCTACAGAAGCGGCAGTATCCGGGATTCCCATTGTGCATACAGCACCCATACCGGGATGTGAGACGGCAAACAAACGGTTTTTTGTAAAGCATGGCCTTTCCATTGCCCCGAGAACTGTGGAGGGACAGGTGAAAAAGGGAAGAGAATTATTAAGAGACCGAGAAAAAGCAGAAGCCATGCAGACAGCGCAGCAGCAGGTGATACCGGGAGATAGTGCGGAGAAGATTGTTGCGTTACTGGAGGAAAAGAGAGAGGTGACAGCGGAAAACAGCAATGAAATGGATATCCTGATTACACGAGACAGCCACAAGCCATCGAACAGCTTTATGGAGAATTCAAAGAAATGAATTGATCAGCAAATTAAATGGAAAAAAGATTTTAGTAAAAGGAAATCATCATAAAAAATATGATTCAGAATTGTTTGAAGAAATTGGAATTAGAAGATATGATGTGGGTGTGGATGCAAATGGCCATTGTCCGATATCGGTGAAGCGGATTATAGAGTTGAAAATGATACCGTATGGCTTTCGATTGATCAAATGGCAGAATTATTTCAACGTGATAAAAGTGTTACAGGGAAGCATGTAAGGAATATTTTCAAAGAAGGAGAATTAAAGAAAGAATCAGTTTGGGCAAAATTTGCCTATACTGCTTCGGATGGAAAAACATATCAAGTGGATTATTACAATCTCGACATAAAACGTTCAGATGTGGGTTACTTTTAAAGAATGAATAGAAAGAGGAGAATTTATGGATCATTTTGAATTAGTATCAGAATATGCCCCTACCGGCGACCAACCACAAGCCATTGCCCAGCTTGTAAAAGGATTCAAAGAAGGTAATCAATGTCAGACTTTACTGGGGGTTACGGGATCTGGAAAGACATTTACCATGGCAAATGTTATAGCAGCCCTGAACAAACCGACATTGATTATAGCGCACAATAAAACCTTGGCTGCTCAGCTCTATGGAGAATTCAAAGAATTCTTCCCGAATAACGCCGTCGAATATTTCGTATCCTACTACGATTACTACCAACCCGAAGCCTATGTCCCATCATCTGACACCTACATCGCCAAAGATTCCGCAGTCAACGATGAAATCGACAAACTTCGTCTTTCTGCCACTTCTTCTTTAAGCGAGAGAAAAGACGTTATCATTATTTCCAGTGTGTCCTGTATCTATGGAATCGGAAGCCCGGACGATTATCAGAACATGATTATTTCCCTGCGTCCCGGCATGGAAAAAGACCGTGACGAGGTTATCCGTCAGTTAATAGACATTCAATATGACAGAAACGAAATGGATTTTCACCGGGGAACTTTCCGGGTGCGAGGAGATGTTTTGGAAATTTTTCCGGCAGATTACAGCGACACAGCTGTGAGAGTAGAGTTTTTCGGCGATGAAATTGACCGCATTACAGAAATTGATACGCTGACAGGAGAAATCAAACGCTCCCTGAGTCATATAGGAATTTTCCCTGCCTCTCATTATGTAGTGCCCATAGAAAAAATACGGAAAGCTGCAGTGGCCATTGAAGAAGAATTAAAAGAGCGGGTGGATTATTTTAAAAGTGAAGACAAGCTCTTGGAGGCCCAGAGAATTTCAGAGAGAACCAACTTTGATATAGAAATGCTGAAAGAAACAGGGTTCTGTTCCGGTGTAGAAAATTATTCCCGTCATCTTTCAGGTCTGAAGCCGGGACAGCCGCCGTTTACCTTGATAGACTATTTCGGAGATGATTTTCTGATTATTATTGATGAGTCTCATAAAACCATACCGCAGATTCGGGGGATGTATGCAGGTGACCAATCCAGAAAGCAGACTTTGGTGGACTATGGGTTCCGTCTGCCTTCCGCGAAGGACAATCGTCCTTTGAACTTTGAAGAGTTCGAGGATAAAATTGACCAGATTCTCTTTGTGTCGGCAACGCCGGGGGAATATGAAGAAAATCATGAATTGCTCCGGGCAGAGCAGATTATCCGCCCTACCGGCCTGTTAGACCCAAAGGTGGAAGTGCGTCCGGTAGAGGGGCAGATTGATGACCTTATCGGAGAAGTGAATAAAGAAGTAGAAAAGGGAAATAAGATTCTGATTACGACACTGACTAAACGCATGGCTGAGGATTTGACAGAGTATATGAAGGATTTGGGAATCCGTGTGAAATATCTGCACTCAGACATTGATACTCTGGAGAGAACCCAGATTATCCGGGATATGCGCTTAAATGTTTTTGATGTGCTGGTGGGAATCAACCTTTTGCGGGAAGGGCTGGATATACCGGAAATTACACTGGTCGCGATTCTGGATGCAGACAAAGAGGGATTTCTGCGCTCCGAGGTATCTCTGATTCAGACTATTGGACGTGCGGCCCGCAATGCGGAGGGAAGAGTAATCATGTATGCAGATGTAATGACAGACTCTATGCGCCTTGCTATGGATGAAACTATGCGCCGCCGGACTCTTCAGGAAAAATATAACGAAGAACACGGCATTACGCCAAAGACCATTAAAAAGGCAGTTCGTGACCTTATCAGCATTTCCAAGGCAGTAGCAGAGACAGAAGACAAGCTGATGAAAGACCCGGAATCCATGAGCCGGAAAGAACTGGAAAAACTCATTGGACAGGTGCAAAAACAGATGCAGACCGCAGCCGCAGACCTGAATTTTGAAATGGCAGCACAGCTGCGTGATAAGATGATAGAACTGAAAAAGAATCTGGAAGAACTGGAAGACTGAAATTCTTTCCGGGAAAATTCTAAAATAATTATAAAGCCCTTGACAAATAAAACCTCTGGTGCTATCTTAAAAACATAGATATTAGCACTCCACTTAAATGAGTGCTAACAACAAAAGAAAGGAGCAAAAGATGGAAGTCATAAGTGAACTGGATGAAAGAAAACGAAAAATTTTAAAAGCGATTATCCAGACTTATTTGGAAACCGGCGAACCGGTAGGCTCCAGGACCATTTCCAAGTACACGGATTTGAATCTTAGCTCCGCAACTATCCGCAATGAAATGTCAGATTTGGAGGAGCTGGGATACATTATTCAACCTTATACCTCCGCCGGAAGGATTCCTTCGGATATGGGTTACCGCCTTTATGTAGACGAACTCATGAAAGAAAAGGAAAAGGAAACCGCAGAAATCAAGGAACTGATGATTGAGAAAACCGACAAAATGGAAAAGGTTTTGAAACAGGTAGTCAAAGTCCTGGCATCTAACACGAATTATGCTACTATGATTACCAGTCCCACTTATCATCGGAATAAATTGAAATTCCTGCAGCTTTCCAGAGTCGGCGAAAGCCAGCTGCTGACGGTGGTGGTCGTAGAGGGTAATCTGGTGAAAAATCATATTATTGATTTGACAGAGCCCATGGATGATGAGACCGTTCTCAAGCTGAATCTTCTGTTGAATACGCAGTTAAACGGGCTTTCTATTGAGGAAATTAATCTGGCTATGATTTCCAGATTAAAGGAGCAGGCAGGAATACACAGTGCAGTAATCAGCAGTGTCATTGATGCCGTAGCGCAGGCCATTGCACCGGACGAAGAGGACATGAAGATTTATACCAGCGGAGCAACCAACATTTTCAAATATCCGGAACTGGCAGATACCTCAAAAGCAAGTGAATTGATTTCCGCATTTGAAGAGAAACAGGCGCTGGCAGAGTTTGTAAAGGATGTTGCAGAAAGTGAATACGGCAGTGAGAATACGGGGATTCAGGTATACATTGGAAATGAGAGTCCCGTGAAGACCATGAAGGACTGCAGTGTTGTAACCGCTACCTATGATTTGGGCGAAGGCATGCAGGGAACCATTGGAATTATAGGACCGAAGCGGATGGATTATGAAAATGTAATGGATAATCTGAAAACGCTGAAAAATCAGTTGGACAATATATTTAAGAAAACATAGAAAGGCGGTATGAGATTCGTGTCAGAAGAAAAAAAGGAGTATAATACCATGGAAGAAGGAAATATTTCCAGTAAAGAAGCAGAAGAAATTCTGGAAGAGGATGATGTGAATCTGGCAGAAGAGGCAGTTTCCAAGGAAGAAAGCCAGGAAACAGAAGATTCTGCAGCAGAACAGGAAGAGAAAACATCTGAGAAAAAAGGTCTTTTCGGAAAAAAGAAAAAAGATAAAAAAGATGAAAAGATAGAAGAACTTACCGATATGGTAAAACGCCAGATGGCAGAGTTTGACAATTTCCGTAAACGGACAGAAAAAGAAAAAGCTTCCATGTATCAGGTAGGTGCAAAAGAAATTGTAGAAAAAATTCTTCCGGTAGTGGATAATTTCGAAAGAGGCTTAGCAATGATACCGGAGAATGAAAAAGAAAATCCTGTTGCTACAGGAATGACTCAAATTTATAAGCAACTTATGACGGCTTTTGATGAGATGGGCGTAAAGACAATAGAAGCGGTGGGACAGGAGTTTAACCCGGATTTTCACAATGCGGTCATGCATATAGAAGATGAAGAAGCCGGAGAAAATGTGATTGTAGAAGAATTCCAGAAGGGTTATATGTATAAAGATTCTGTGATTCGCCACAGCATGGTTAAGGTGGCAAATTAACTTGAAACATTCGGTTAAAAAATTATGCGATATTCATCTCACAGGAGCAATCCTGGAAGATTTTATCTTATAAATTACAGACAATCCATCATAGAAGAAAAATTTAGGAGGAATTTATCATGGGAAAGATTATAGGTATTGACTTAGGTACGACAAACAGCTGTGTAGGTGTTATGGAAGGCGGACAGCCGGTAGTTATCGCAAACGCAGAAGGAGCAAGAACTACACCTTCCGTAGTAGCATTTACAAAATCAGGAGAAAGACTGGTCGGTGAACCTGCAAAACGTCAGGCAGTAACCAATGCAGACAAAACAATCTCTTCTATTAAGAGACATATGGGAACCGATTATCGAGTTGCGATTGATGATAAAAAATATTCTCCACAGGAGATTTCTGCAATGATTCTTCAGAAATTAAAAACAGATGCAGAAAACTATCTGGGTGAGAAAGTAACAGAAGCTGTTATCACAGTTCCGGCTTACTTCAACGATGCTCAGCGTCAGGCTACAAAAGATGCAGGTAAAATTGCAGGACTTGACGTAAAACGTATTATCAACGAGCCTACAGCAGCAGCTCTGGCTTATGGTCTGGATAACGAAAAAGAGCAGAAAATCATGGTATACGACTTAGGCGGCGGTACATTCGATGTTTCTATCATTGAAATCGGTGATGGTGTCATTGAAGTATTGTCTACAGCAGGTGATAACCGCCTTGGTGGTGACGACTTCGACCAGAAAGTTGCAGATTACATGATTGCTGAATTCAAGAAAAACGAAGGCGTGGACTTATCCGCAGATAAGATGGCTATGCAGCGTATCAAAGAAGCTGCTGAAAAAGCAAAGAAAGAACTTTCTTCTGCAACAACTACCAATATCAACCTTCCGTTTATCAGCATGAATGCCAACGGACCGCTGCACTTTGATATGAACCTGACAAGAGCCAAATTTGATGAATTAACACACGATTTAGTGGAGAGAACAGCAGAACCGGTAAAACGCGCTTTGTCGGATGCAGGACTTTCCGCATCTGAACTGGGTCAGGTACTGTTAGTAGGTGGTTCTACACGTATTCCTTCTGTACAGGATAAAGTAAAACAGCTGACAGGCAAAGAACCAAGCAAGACTTTGAACCCGGATGAATGTGTAGCACTTGGTGCATCTGTACAGGGCGGTAAGCTTGCAGGTGATGCAGGTGCCGGAGATATCCTTCTTCTGGACGTTACTCCGCTGTCTCTGTCTATTGAAACCATGGGCGGTATTGCGACAAGACTGATTGAGAGAAATACAACAATTCCTACAAAGAAGAGCCAGATTTTCTCTACAGCAGCAGATAACCAGACAGCCGTTGATATCAACGTTGTACAGGGTGAAAGACAGTTTGCCAGAGATAATAAATCTCTTGGACAGTTCCGTCTGGACGGTATTCCGCCAGCAAGAAGAGGTGTTCCTCAGATTGAAGTTACCTTTGATATTGATGCAAATGGTATTGTAAATGTATCCGCTAAAGATTTGGGAACAGGAAAAGAACAGCACATCACTATCACAGCAGGTTCTAATATGTCTGACGACGAAATTGATAAAGCAGTAAGAGAAGCTGCTGAATACGAAGCACAGGACAAAAAGCGGAAAGATGCTGTAGATACAAAGAATGATGCAGATGCCATGGTATTCCAGACAGAGAAAGCTATGGAAGAGGCCGGAGATAAGATTGACGCAAACGATAAGACAGCAGTAGAAGCTGACCTGAATGCATTGAAAGATGTTCTGGCTAAATGTGCAAATGTGGATGAAATTACCGATGCACAGGTAGAAGAAATCAAAGCAGGAAAAGAAAAACTGATGCAGAGCGCACAGAAACTTTTTGCAAAAATGTACGAACAGGCTCAGGCACAGGGTGGTGCACAGGCTGGTCCGGACATGGGAGCAGGCGCACAGGGCGGTGCCTCTAATGAAGCGTATGGCGATGATGTGGTAGACGGAGATTACAGAGAAGTTTAATCTGCAGTGTATAAGGTGAATCAGTAAAGGCATAGACATGGGGTGTTTTCGGGCAGCCCATGTCTATGTGCTTCGATATACAGAAAGGGACAAAACCAATGGCAGAAAAGAGAGATTACTACGAAGTCCTGGGCATAGACCGGGGCGCAGATGACTCTGCGATTAAAAGTGCATATCGTAAACTTGCCAAAAAATACCATCCGGATGTGAATCCGGGAGACAAAGAGGCGGAAAAAAAGTTTAAAGAGGCAACGGAGGCATATGGTGTTTTAAGCGACCCGCAGAAGAGGCAGCAGTATGACCAATTCGGTCACGCGGCATTTGAACAGGGCGGCGGCGGTGCCGGAGGCTTTGGCGGTTTTGGCGGCGCAGACATGGGTGATATTTTTGGCGATATTTTCGGTGATTTGTTCGGTGGCGGCGGAAGAAGACGCCCCAATAATGGTCCGATGAAAGGGGCTAATGTCCGTGCAGCCGTGCATATTACGTTTGAGGAAGCTGTTTTCGGCTGTGAAAAAGAGTTGGATTTAAACTTAAAAGATGCCTGTAATACTTGCCACGGAACGGGTGCAAAGCCGGGGACTTCTCCGGAAACCTGTCCGAAGTGTCACGGTTCCGGACAGGTGGTTTATACCCAGCAGTCCATGTTTGGCACTATCCAGAATGTGCAGACTTGTCCGGAGTGCCAGGGAACCGGTAAGGTGATAAAGGAAAAATGCACAGATTGCCGCGGTACAGGATTTGTTTCCAGCCGTAAGAAGATTAAAGTTACCATTCCGGCAGGAATTGACAATGGACAGAGCATTCGTATCCGGGATAAGGGTGAACCGGGATTAAACGGTGGTCCGAGAGGGGATTTGATGGTGGAGGTTATTGTGGCACGCCATCCGATTTTCCAGAGACAGGATATGAATATATTCTCGACTGCGCCTATTACGTATGCTCAGGCGGCTTTAGGCGGTGAGGTACGCATCAGTACAGTGGACGGAGATGTTATGTATGATGTGAAACCGGGAACGCAGACGGATACCAAAGTAAGACTGAAAGGTAAGGGTGTACCTTCTCTGAGAAATAAGAATGTCAGAGGAGATCACTACGTGACTCTGGTAGTACAGGTTCCCACCAAATTAAATGAAGAGGCCAAAGAGGCCTTGCGCAAATTTGATGAAGCCTGTGGAAACCGCCCTTCTACTGGCGAGAAAAAGAAAAAATTCGGTGAAAAGCTGAAGCAGGACATTAAAGATATGTTTGATAATTAAGAAAGAAGCAGACTGCTGTTTTGACAGAAAAACCTGTCGGGCAGCAGTCTTTTTCTATGGCTTTCCATATTGCAATTCGGATTTTTTTCCTCTATAATAAATATCATGTGTTTTCTGTATGGGAAACATACAGAAACAGAGGGAGAAAATGAGAATTTATGAGTGGAGTAGTAGTGCTGCAGCAAATGGCGCTGATATTTCTTTTGATTTTAACAGGTTTTGTCCTGTACAGGAAGCAGATAATATCCGAACATGCCTCCAAAGATTTGTCTGCGCTGGTTGTCAATATCTGTTCTCCGGGATTGATTATTGTCAGCATGTTTGAAGACTTATCGTCTGTATCCAGAGACAGTGTGTTATTTGTGGGAATGATAGGTATCTGTTTTTTTCTGTTTTTAAGTGTTTTGGGACTGCTGTTTGTAAAAATACTCAAAGTTTCTGCGCAGGAAAGGGTATCCTATATACTCATGACCGTATTCGGCAATCTGGGATTTATCGGAATTCCGGTAGCGTTGGCAATTATTGGGCCAGAATCCATGGTATATGTGATTGTGTTCAATTTTTTGTTTAATGTGTATATTTATACTTTTGGCGTTATGCTGCTGAAAAAGGGAACATCTGGTGTAAAAACTTCTTTTCGGGATATGTTAAGTCCGGGACTTATAGCTTGTATGGCGGCTTTTTGCATCTATTGGTTTGACATACAGCTTCCGGAGGCTGTAGAAACTGCAGCCGGTTATTACGGCAATGCCTGCACCCTGCTTTCCATGCTGGTTATCGGCATTTCCATGGCAGATATGAAGGTGAAAAGCGTACTGAAAAATACCAGGCTGATGTTGTTTACCCTTTTGCGGTTTGCAGTCTTTCCCATACTGCTGGCTCTGCTGTTAAAGCCGCTGCTTCCGGATTTTGTCATGCGGGCCACCATTGTGCTTATGGCAGCCCTTCCGGTAGGCAATCTTTCAGCCATGCTGTGCAATCAATACGGAAAGGATTCCCGGATAATTGCAGAAGGTATTATTGTGACAACCCTGCTTTCTGTGGTAACAATTACAATTACGTTTTTGTTTGTTTGATACATATAAATAGTTTATATAGAGGAGAGGAAACGATGAAGTGGAAAAAATTCAGAATAAAAACAAAAACAGAGGCTGAGGATATGATTATCAGTTCCCTTTATGACATTGGACTGGAAGGGGCTCAGATAGAAGACCATGTTCCTTTGACCACACTGGAAAAAGAGCAGATGTTTGTGGACATTCTTCCGGATATGCAGGAAGATGACGGCATTGCTTACCTGAGCTTCTTTGTGGAAGAGACAGAAGACGGCGAACTTTTGATGAATGGAGAAGTGACAGCTCAGGAGGACATTTTAAAAGCCGTGGAGGAAGAACTGGACAGCCTGAGAACTTTCATGGATATCGGGGAAGGTTCCATAGAAATCGACGAGACAGAAGACATTGACTGGATTAACAACTGGAAACAGTATTTTAAACAGTTTTATGTAGATGACATTCTGATTATTCCCTCCTGGGAAAAGGTGAAGAAAGAGGATGAAGGCAGAATGATTATTCATATTGACCCGGGAACGGCTTTTGGTACAGGTATGCATGAAACAACACAGCTTTGTATCCGCCAGTTAAAGAAGTATGTGACAAAGGATACAGAACTTCTTGATGTGGGAACCGGAAGCGGTATTCTTTCCATTGCAGCCCTGAAAATGGGGGCGAAGCATGCGGTTGGTACAGATTTGGATACCTGCGCAGTACCGGCTGTAGAAGAAAACAAAGAAGCCAATGACATTCCGGAGGCTGCTTTTGATATGATGATTGGAAACATTATTGATGATAAGGAAGTACAGGATACCGTGGGATATGAAAAATACGATATCGTAGTGGCCAATATCCTGGCCGATGTATTAGTGCCTCTGACTCCGGTAATTATCCATCAGATGAAAAAAGGCGGTATCTACATCACTTCCGGTATTATTGACAACAAAGAGGAAACCGTGGTAAATGCGGTGAAAGCTGCAGGACTGGAAGTGCTGGAAGTGACCTATCAGGGAGAGTGGGTGTCTGTGACAGCCAGAAAGAACTAGGAGAAATCTATGTATCGTTTTTTTGTGGAACCCCGGCAGGTGGGAGAAAAGGAAATTCGTATTCAGGGCTCTGATGTCAATCATATCAAAAATGTGCTTCGCATGAAGCCGGGAGATGAAATATTCATCAGCAGCGGAGAAAATACGGAATATACCTGCTATATTGAAGATATGCAGGAAGAAGAAATTCTGGCACATATTATGTATGCTCAGGAGGCGGGATACGAGCTGTCCTCCAAACTCTATCTCTTTCAGGGGCTTCCTAAAAGTGATAAAATGGAGTTTATCATACAGAAGGCAGTGGAACTGGGTGTTTGTGAAGTGATTCCCGTGGCTTCCAGAAGAGCAGTGGTAAAACTGGACAAAAAGAAAGAAGAGAAGAAGATTGCCAGATGGCAGGCAATTTCAGAAAGCGCTGCCAAGCAGTCTAAAAGAATGTATGTTCCCCGGATTTCCGAGGTGAAAACCTTTCCGGAGGCTGTGGAATATGCAAAAAAGCTGGATGTGGTGCTTCTGCCTTATGAGCTTGCAAAGGGAATGGCCCGGACCAAGGAGATTGTAGAAAACATCCAAAGAGGACAGTCCGTGGGAATTTTTATCGGTCCGGAAGGCGGATTTGAAGAAGCAGAGGTGGAACTGGCGGTGCGGGAAGCAAAGGCCAGCGCTATCACTCTGGGAAAAAGAATTTTAAGAACAGAGACAGCAGGACTTGCAGTGCTGTCTGTATTGATGTTTGCACTGGAGGAATAGAAATGGAAGCATATCTGGATAATTCGGCAACCACCAGATGTTATGAAGAAGTAAAAGACATTGTGGTAAAGACCATGCTGGAGGATTATGGAAATCCTTCTGCTATGCACTTAAAAGGTGTGGAGGCAGAGAATTATGTAAAACAGGCTGCAAAAGAAATTGCAAAAACATTAAAAGTGCAGGAAAAAGAAATTTTCTTTACTTCCGGAGGAACGGAATCCGATAACTGGGCAGTCATAGGAACCGCTTTGGCAAACAGCAGGCAGGGAAAACATATCATTACCACTCCCTTTGAACATGCGGCGGTTTCTGCGCCTTTGGCCTGGCTGGAAAAGCAGGGCTATGAGATTACGGAGATTCCCGTAGATGAGAAGGGAAACCTGCTTCTTGAGCGTCTGGCAGAGACTATTCGGGAAGACACCATTCTGGTTTCCACCATGTATGTGAACAACGAAATGGGAGCCGTAGTACCGGCGGAAGAAATCGGCAGAATCATTCATGAGAAAAATCCCAAAACACTTTATCATGTAGACGCAGTGCAGGGATATGGAAAATACAGAATTTACCCGAAAAAAATGGGGATTGATTTGCTGGCTGTCAGCGGACACAAGATTCACGGGCCAAAGGGGGCCGGCTTTTTATATATAAATGAAAAGGCGAAAATCCAGCCTTTGCTTTTAGGCGGAGGTCAGCAAAAAGGCATGCGTTCCGGAACCGACAATGTGCCGGGAATCGCAGGGCTTGGCGTGGCGGCAAAGAAAATCTATGAGAATCTGGAAGCAGATACCGCCCGTATGAGAGAACTGAAAACATATCTTGCGGCAGAGCTGGAGAAAATGGAACAAGTAGAAATTAACGGACCGGAACCGGAGAAGGGAGCGCCCCATATTTTAAATGTCAGCTTTTTAGGTGTGCGGAGCGAGGTGCTTCTCCATACCCTGGAAGACCGGCAGATTTATGTTTCTGCGGGAAGCGCCTGCTCCAGTCACAAGCGGGCAGGAAGTGCCTCTTTAGGGGCTTTGCGCCTGTCGCCAGAGAGAAAGGAATCCGCCATTCGCTTCAGTCTGTGTGAGTTTACCACAAGAGAAGAACTGGCTTATACCCTGGAAGTATTAAGAGAAGTGCTTCCCATGCTGCGCAGATATGCCAGAAGATAACAGAGAGGAAAAAGATTATGTATAAAGCATTTTTGATTAAATATGCAGAGATTGCCATTAAGGGCAAAAACCGTTATATTTTTGAGGACGCTCTGGTAGAGCAGATAAAGTATCAGTTGAAAGACGTAGAAGGCAAATTCCGTATTGTAAAAGAAATGGGACGTATTTTCGTCTATGCGGAAAGTGCATTTGACTATGAAGAAACCATAGAAGCTTTAAAAAGGGTATTTGGTATTTTCAGCATTTGTCCTGCTGTTGTACTGGAAGACGAAGGCTTTGAGAAATTGTCCGAAGAAGTCGCTGCTTATGTGAAAAAACTGTACGGAGATCAAGAACTGACCTTTAAGGTAAATACCAGAAGAAATAAGAAAACCTACCCCATGCAGTCCATGGAAGTCAGCAGCGCTCTTGGCGGCATAATTTTAGACGCCTGCCCGAATATGAAAGTGGATGTACACAAACCGGACGTGTTTGTCAATGTGGAAATCCGAAGCAAAATCTATCTCTATTCTGAAAACATTCCGGGACCGGGCGGTATGCCTCTGGGAACTAACGGAAGCGCTATGCTGCTGCTTTCCGGCGGTATTGACAGTCCTGTGGCAGGCTATATGATTGCTAAAAGAGGTGTGAAAATCGACGCGGTATACTTCCATGCGCCGCCGTACACCAGTGAGAGGGCCAAACAGAAAGTTGTGGATTTAGCAAAACTGGTAGCCAGATACAGCGGTCCTATCCGCCTGCATGTGGTGAATTTTACAGACATACAGCTGTATATTTACGATAAATGTCCTCATGAGGAACTGACCATTATCATGCGCCGCTACATGATGAAAATTGCCGAAGAGTTTGCAAAGAAAGACGGTTGTCTGGGGCTGATTACAGGGGAAAGTATTGGGCAGGTGGCCAGTCAGACGATTCACAGCCTGGCAGCAACAAATGAAGTGTGTACCATGCCGGTATTCCGTCCGGTTATCGGATTTGACAAGCAGGAAATCGTAGACGTAGCGCTGAAAATCAATACTTATGAGACTTCTATTTTGCCTTACGAAGACTGCTGTACCATCTTTGTGGCGAAACATCCGGTGACAAAGCCGAATCTTCAGGTAATTAAACGTTCTGAAGAAAAGTTACAGGAAAAAATCGACGAGATGATGAAAGAGGCTGTGGAAACTGCAGAAACCATTATCTGCGAATAAGAAAAAAGACTGCTGCAAAAGTAGCAGTCTTTTAAAAAATATGAATACGCACTTAAATTAGATTAAGTATGGTTTTAATACTTCCAGGATTTCATCTAAAGCAGCGTCTGTTGCATGAATGTTTAAATCGATAGCCTTAGATAAATCTAAAGAAAAAATACCCATGATGGATTTAGCGTCGATGACATATCTGCCGGATACTAAATCAAAATCATAATCAAATTTTGTGATTTCATTTACAAAGGATTTAACCTTGTCAATGGAATTGAGTGAAATTTTAACTGTTTTCATTGGAATAAAATCCTCCCTTACATCAGATTTTTTAATTGCATTTTACAAGGATAATGTTACCGTTATTGGCAGGAAAAGTCAATATAAAAAAGGGAGAAATAAAATACAAAGAAAATGAAAACAATTCGTCAAAACGCTAGGTCTAAAAAACAGGAAAGGTGGAATTATGAAAAAAAGAGTCGCATTGCATAATCTGGGCTGCAAGGTCAACGCTTATGAACTGGAGGCTATGCAGCAGATGCTGGAAACAGCAGGATATGAAATTGTTCCCTTTGAGCCGGGAGCAGACGTTTATATTATCAATACCTGTACGGTTACCAATATTGCTGACAGAAAGTCAAGACAGATGCTGCACAAAGCCAGAAAGATGAATCCCGATGCCATTGTCATTGCGGCGGGGTGTTATGTGCAGGCACAGAAAGATATGGATAAAATCGATGATGCCATTGACATTGTGCTGGGAAATAACCGGAAGCAGGATTTGCTCTTTATACTGGAAAATTATAAAAAGAACCAGGGACAGGAACGGGAAGTGGTGAATCTGGAGACTCCTGTAGAGTATGAGGACTTGCAGTTGTCCAGAGCAGGAGAGCACACCAGAGCATATCTGAAAGTGCAGGACGGCTGCAACCAGTTCTGCAGTTACTGTATCATTCCTTATGTGAGAGGAAGGGTACGCAGCCGGAAAAAGGAAGACGTACTGACAGAGGTGGAACGTCTGACAAAAAACGGCTATCAGGAGTTTGTACTGACCGGTATTCATCTGAGTTCTTACGGCGTGGACTGTGGGGAAACGCTGCTGTCTCTGATTCAGGCCGTACATGCAGTGCCGGGAGTGAAAAGAATCCGTCTGGGTTCCTTAGAACCCAGAATTGTAACCGAAGAATTTGCAGCAGCACTGGGCAGTATGCCTAAAATTTGCCCTCATTTTCATCTGTCTCTACAAAGCGGCTGCAATGAGACCTTGAAACGCATGAACCGTCGTTACACAGCAGAGGAATATTTAAAGGGCTGCGAAATCCTGCGGAAGCATTTTGAAAATCCTGCGCTGACTACGGATGTCATTGTAGGATTTCCGGGAGAGACAGAAGAGGAATTTGCTGAATCCAAAGCTATGATTGAGCAGGCGGACTTTTATGAAACCCATATTTTTAAATATTCCAGGAGACAGGGGACACGGGCAGACGGTATGGAAAACCAGGTGCTGGAGCAGGTAAAGACAGAGAGAAGCCATGTGCTGATTCAGCTTGGAAAAGAACATATGGAAAAATATATGAGTCATTTTGTGGGACAGGAAGTGGAAATTCTCTTTGAAGAAACCATGGAAATCAAGGGAGAAACTTACTGGACAGGGCATACAAAAGAATATCTGAGAGCTGCTGTAAAGACAGAAAAAAACCTGGAAAACTGTATTCGTACGGGGAAAGTTGTGGATTCTGTCGAAGATGGGATTTTTATTTGCACAATATAATAGTTGAATTTCCAAACAAGATATATTAAAATAGTATCATAGTTGCAGTAGTAGAATGAGAGATAAGGGCGTGAATCGTATGGCAAATTTAGAAAATACACAATATTTTAATGTAAAAACAGCTCCGGAAGTGCGCGTGAAGGAAGTCCTGGATTTGGTTTACAATGCGATGGCGGAAAAGGGATACAATCCGGTGAACCAGATTGTGGGCTATATCATGTCAGGAGACCCGACTTACATTACCAGCTACAAGGGTGCCAGAAGTACAATTATGAAAGTAGAACGGGACGAGCTGGTAGAAGAACTTCTGAAGGAATACATTAAAAACGAATCCTGGAAGCGCGGTTAAGCTATGAGGATTATGGGACTGGATTATGGCTCAAAGACCATAGGGGTGGCAGTCAGTGACCCCTTGGGACTGACAGCCCAGGGCGTGGAAATCATCAGAAGAGAAGAGGAAAACAAGCTGCGGAAATCTCTGCGCAGAGTGGAAGAACTGGTGAAAGAATACGAAGTGGAAGAAATTGTTCTGGGATTTCCAAAGAATATGAACAATACTATCGGAGAACGGGCGGAAAAATCACTGCAGCTAAAAGAAACGTTGGAACGAAGATTGGGACTGCCCGTTGTTATGTGGGATGAAAGGCTTACGACAGTGGAAGCCAACCGTACGCTGATGGAAACCGGTGTGCGAAGAGAAAACAGAGGTAAATATGTAGATATGATAGCGGCTGTATTTATTCTGCAGGGCTATTTAGATGCAAAAGCAAACCCGGATACCGTTTGATTGCAAGCCTGAACCATAAGCGGCAGGTTCGGGCAGAAACGAACGTGTTTCCGGGTTCTGTGTATGCCTAAAAAATAAAAAGAGAAAGGACGAAAAAAATGGAAACAGTAATTTTTGACGGAGAAGATGGAACAGAACTGGAATTTGGGATTCTGGAGCAGACAAGAGTAGGGGGCGTGAATTACCTGCTGGTTATTGACCCTGAAGAAAACGACGAAGAAAACGGAAGTGCGGCGTACATTTTAAAAGACATTTCTGAGGATGGCGACGAAGAAGGCTGCTATGTATTCGTAGAAGACGATACGGAATATGAAGCAGTTTATAAGGTCTTTGCTGCTATGTTAGATGACATTGATTTTGAATAGGAACGGACAATAATTGGAGGAATAACATTGAAAAAAAATAATAACGGAAAATTGAGAATCATTCCATTGGGCGGACTGGAACAGATTGGAATGAACATCACAGCCTTTGAATACGAAGACAGTATTGTCGTAGTGGATTGCGGTCTTTCTTTCCCGGAGGACGATATGCTGGGGATTGATTTGGTAATCCCGGATGTAACTTATTTAAAGGACAATATTGACAAAGTCAAAGGTTTTGTCATTACCCATGGACACGAGGATCATATCGGGGCTCTGCCATATGTGCTGAGGGAAGTAAATGTACCGATTTATGCGACTAAACTCACCATAGGACTGATTGACAATAAATTAAAAGAACACAATCTTTTAAGAAGCACAAAGAGAAAAGTAATTAAACACGGACAGTCTATTAACCTGGGCTGCTTCCGTATTGAATTTATAAAGACCAACCACAGTATTCAGGACGCGTCAGCCCTGGCTATTTACTCACCGGCGGGAATCGTGATTCACACAGGAGACTTTAAAGTGGACTATACACCTGTGTTTGGTGATGCCATTGATTTACAGCGTTTTGCAGAGATAGGGAAAAAAGGTGTGCTGGCGCTGATGTGTGACAGTACCAATGCAGAGAGAAAAGGCTTTACCATGTCGGAAAGAACCGTGGGAAAGACCTTCGACAATATTTTTGCAGAACATAGAAATACCCGTATTATCATTGCGACGTTTGCTTCTAATGTGGACAGAGTACAGCAGATTATCAATTCTGCCTATAAATACGGCAGAAAGGTGGCTGTGGAAGGCCGAAGCATGGTAAATGTCATCGGTACAGCAGCAGAACTGGGCTATCTGCAGATACCGGATAAGACGCTGGTGGACATTGACCAGATTAAAAATTATCCGGACGACAAGGTGGTGCTGATTACCACAGGAAGTCAGGGGGAATCCATGGCAGCCCTGTCCCGTATGGCGGCAAACATTCATAAAAAAGTAACCATTAAGCCCAACGACACCATTATTTTCAGCTCTAATCCCATTCCGGGAAATGAGAAGGCTGTGTCAAAGGTGATTAACGAGTTAAGCCGCAAAGGTGCAGACGTGATTTTCCAGGATGCCCATGTATCCGGACATGCATGCCAGGAAGAAATCAAACTGATTTATTCCCTGGTGAAACCCAAATATTCCATACCGGTTCATGGTGAATACCGCCATTTGAAGGCGCAGGCCGGGCTTGCCAGAGACCTGGGTATTCCGAAAGAAAATATTTTTATTCTTTCTTCCGGGGATGTGCTGGAACTCAATGAAGAAGAACCGGCAAAGGTGAAAGAAAAGGTTCGCACAGGCGCTATTTTAGTAGACGGACTGGGTGTAGGCGATGTGGGAAATATCGTTTTAAGAGACCGCCAGCACCTGGCAGAAGACGGCATTATGATTGTGGTACTGACACTGGAAAAACACAGCAGCAGACTGCTGGCAGGACCGGATATTGTTTCCAGAGGCTTCGTCTATGTAAGAGAGTCGGAAGACTTAATGGATGAGGCAAGGATTGTAGTGGAGGATGCCATTGACATCTGCCTGGATAAACACATTACAGATTGGGGAAAAATCAAGAACATTATTAAGGATTCTCTGGGAGATTTCTTGTGGAAGCGCACAAAGAGAAATCCGATGATTCTGCCAATCATCATGGAGGCTTAGACATGAGTTTTGTTGAAACCTGTACAGAAATGCTGGTTTCCGCAATCCGAAATGGCAGCACATACAAGGAGTATTGTGCTGCACTGGATGCGGTTTTCAAGATTCCGGGATTAAAGGAGCAGGTAGATGAAATTCGCCGCCTGAATTACCGGGTGCAGAATGCAAGCGAAGAAACAAAGCTGTACGAGGAGATGGATGACCTGGACGAAAAAATGGATGCATTGTCCGGGATACCGGAAGTAAACCGTTTTCTGGATGCAGAACTGGCCTTGTGCAGACAGCTGCAGGATATCGGAACCGCTATTCATCAGGGCATTCATCTGGACGTGCCTGATTTGTCATAGAGTAAGGAGAACAGTATGGGAAAACAAATCAGAAAACAGAAAAAATCATCCATTATAGCAGGCGGTTTTTTCCGTTTGGGTGTCTATCTGTGTGTGGCTATTGCGGTTATTTATATAGGCAAGTCTGCTTATGATTTCGGATACGAGATTTTTAATCAGGAAGCAGTGGCAACCAAAGAGAACGGGCGGGATATTACCGTGGTTCTGAAAAAAGATGATTCGGTATACCAGATTGGAAAAATCCTGAAAAAAAAGGGATTGATTAAAGACGCAAAGATTTTTGTGGTACAGGAAAAACTTTCCAGTTATAAGGGCAAGCTGCAGGCAGGCACATATATCCTCAACACCAGTATGACCCCGGATGAGATGATGGCCATTCTGGCCAGAGAAAACACAGAGGGACAGCCGGACCAGACAGACGCAAGCGGGGCGGCGAAGGAAGGCAGCTCTGATATCGAAAGCGAATCGGAAAATGCCTCTGATGAGGGAGGAGCAGAGCAGTGATTGTAGATGAGAGAATGGTTACCTACATGAATTCCCTGGATAAGGGGAATACTCCTTTCTTAAATCATCTGGAACAGGAGGCACTGAAAAATCGTGTGCCCATTATCCGAAGAGAAATGCAGAGTTTTTTGAAGGTGCTTCTGCAGATAAAAGCACCGAAACGTATTTTAGAGGTGGGGACCGCAGTGGGGTTTTCCACCCTTCTTATGAGCACATATAATCCGGCGGACTGCGAAATTGTCACCATAGAGAATTATGAAAAGCGGATTCCCATTGCAAAAGAGAATTTCCGAAAAGCCGGTAAGGAGGAACAGATTACACTTCTTGAGGGGGATGCTCAGGAGATTTTGAAGACGCTTACCGGAAGTTTTGATTTTATCTTTATGGATGCAGCCAAGGGACAGTATATCAACTTTTTGCCGGAGGTGCTGCGCCTGTTAGAAGATGGAGGAATTCTTCTTTCCGACAATGTACTGCAGGATGGAGATATTGTAGAATCCCATTTTGCGGTAGAGCGGCGCAACCGGACAATTTACAAGAGAATGAGAGAATATCTCTATGTTTTGAAACATCATGAGTTGCTGGAAACATCGATTCTTCCCCTGGGAGATGGGGTAACTCTGAGCATTAAGAAACAGCAGGAGGAATAAAATGGTTCGTAAACCAGAATTATTAATTCCGGCCAGCAGCCTGGAAGTGCTGAAAATTGCAGTTATGTTTGGCGCAGATGCGGTATATATCGGCGGAGAAGCTTTCGGACTGCGGGCAAAGGCAAAGAATTTTTCCATGGAGGACATGAAAGAAGGAATTGCGTTTGCTCATGAGCATGGAGTAAAAGTATATGTAACAGCCAATATTCTGGCTCATAACGATGATTTAAAGGGTGTGCGGGAATATTTTGAAGAGTTAAAGACAATCAGGCCGGATGCTTTGATTATTTCAGACCCCGGAGTGTTTATGATTGCAAAAGAAGTCTGCCCGGAAATTGAGCGTCATGTAAGTACCCAGGCCAATAATACCAACTACGGAACGTATCAGTTCTGGTGGAATCTGGGAGCCACTAGGGTGGTTACTGCCAGAGAACTGTCTCTGGCGGAGATTCGGGAAATCCGCGCGCACATACCGGAAGAAATGGAAATCGAAAGCTTCATTCACGGGGCTATGTGCATTTCCTATTCCGGCAGATGTCTGCTTTCCAATTTCTTTACCGGACGGGACGCAAACCGGGGAGCCTGTACACATCCCTGCCGTTGGAAGTACTCTCTTGTAGAAGAGACACGGCCGGGAGAATATATGCCCGTTTATGAAAATGAGCGGGGAACCTATATTTTTAATTCCAAAGATTTGTGTATGATTGAGCATATGGATGATGTGCTGGAAGCAGGGATTGACAGCCTGAAAATCGAGGGAAGAATGAAAACGGCCCTCTATGTGGCAACAGTAGCCAGAACCTACAGAAAGGCCATTGATGATTATCTGAAAGACCCGGCACTTTACCGGGAACATATGCCCTGGTATCAGGAACAGATTAAAAGCTGTACTTACCGGCAGTTTACCACTGGATTTTTCTATGGAAAGCCAGATGAAACCACGCAGATTTACGACAACAATACGTACGAAAAAGGCTATACGTATCTTGGTTATATTGAAGGGCGCAGAGAGGACGGCCGTTACCGTATCACCCAGAGGAATAAGTTCCTGCTGGGCGAAACGATAGAAGTGATGAAACCTGACGGAAGAAATGTGAAAGCCCTTGTCAAAGGAATTTTTGACGAGGACGGACAGCCAATGGAAAGTGCACCTCATCCACAGCAGGTTTTGTATGTGGATTTAGAGGCTGAAGTATCTGTCTATGATATTTTAAGAAGACGGGAAGAAACTGCGTAATTTCAGAAGTGCGTTTTTTTCAATACGGGACACATAGGAGCGGCTGATATTCAGCCGCTTTGCTATTTCCCGCTGAGTCAGTTCTTTCTCCCCGTACAGACCATACCGCAGTTTCAGAATTTCCTGCTCCCGCTGGCTTAGAATTTCAGGAAGCAGACGATAGAGAAGGGTGGTGTCCTGTTTCAGCGCATAATTTTTTACCACATCTACGGGTTCCGTTTCAATCACGTCTAACAGACTGATTTCATTGCCCTCTTTATCTGTACCAATGGGTTCATAGAGGGAGACTTCCCGGTTAGACTTTTTTCTGGAGCGCAGAAGCATTAACAATTCGTTGTCAATACATCTGGCTGCATAGGTGGAAAGTTTGCTTGCTTTGGCACTGTCAAAGGTCTGGACAGCTTTAATCAGACCAATGGTACCGATAGAAATCAAGTCGTCCAGTTCTTCTGAAGCTCCCTGATATTTCTTTACAATATGCGCAACCAGACGCAGATTTCGTTCAATTAGGATGTTTTTGGCTTCCAGGCTGCCCTGTTTGTATTCCTGAAGATAATGGCGTTCTTCTTCCGGTGTCAGGGGCTTTAGAAAAGTTTTCACACAGGCATACCTCAGAGGAATTTAATTATAGTTTATGTAAAGAGAAAGAAATTAGTGCTTTTCCATTGTAAAATACCGGAAAATGTGTTAAAATGAACTTCATCAAAATCTAAATTTCAAGGCGGTTCCGCCGATAATTTCCAAAAATAAAAAAGAAAAAAGAAACGGCTGTGAAGATAGGGAATTGTTTCATAGTGCAAAGTGTTTCTGTCTGCAGACAGCCGTTGCAGTTTGGGAGGTATTGCTTATGTTCAGCAGTATAATTTCAGCAGTTATTTCAGGGGTATCCTGTATTCCAGTGAAGGTAGAAGCAGATGTCAGCAATGGACTGCCGCTGTTTTCCATGGTAGGGTATTTGTCTTCCAGGGTGAAGGAGGCACAGGAACGTGTCAGGACAGCACTGAAAAATACGGGGTTTTCTTTTCCGGCCAGGCGGATTACCGTAAATCTGTCTCCGGCGGATATCCGAAAGGAGGGGACAGGATTTGATTTGCCCATTGCAGCGGCTCTTTTATGCGCTTTTGGCAGCCTGGAAGCGGAACAGGTAAGGGACGTCTGCATGGTGGGGGAATTGAGTCTGAATGGAGAGGTAAAAGGGGTACAGGGGATTTTGCCCATTGTGGATACTGCAGCAAAGGCAGGGTGCCGTCTTTGCATTATTCCCCGGGAAAATTTAAAGGAGACAGAGTTTCTTGACAACATTCCCATTCTGGGAGTAGGGAGTCTCCGGGAACTGTTGGAGTGTGCCGGACGCCCGGATTGGGGCGCTGTGAAAAATCCGCCTAAGAAATGGGAGTATCAGGAAGAAAAACCGGAAGAGGATCTTTCTGATATTTTCGGTCAGGAGGCAGCCAAGCGGGCGGCAGTGATTGCGGCAGCCGGGTTTCATAATCTGCTGCTGATAGGCAGCAGAGGTGCAGGGAAAACTATGATAGCCAGCCGGATTCCCGGAATTTTTCCGGGGCTTTCCAGGGAAGAAGGCATGGAAGTTTCCGGAATATACAGTGCGGCCGGACTTTTATCCAGTACAAAACCTGTTTTGAAAAAACGTCCTTTCCGCGCGCCGCATCACACCATTTCCCCCACAGCGCTGGCAGGAGGAGGGAGAATTCCGCGGCCGGGAGAAATTACTCTGGCACATAAGGGCGTCCTTTTTTTAGATGAACTGCCGGAATTTTCCCGGATGGCTCTGGAGGTTCTGCGACAGCCTTTGGAAGCGCATAAAATTTGTATTTCCCGTTTGAATGGAACGTATGAATTTCCGTCTCATTTTTTATTGGTTGCTGCCATGAACCCTTGCCCGTGTGGTTACTACCCGGACCGAAACCGGTGTTCCTGTACGGAGGGAGAAGTTGCCAGATACCTGGGGCGAATCAGCAGCCCCCTTTTGGATAGGTTTGATTTGTGTACGGAGGTAAAGGACGTTCCCTCCCAGCAGCTCTGGAGGAGAGAAAGAGGAAAAACTTCGCTGGAAATCCGCAGAGAGGTGCAGCGGGTTCATGAGATTCAGAAAGCACGTTACGGGGAGGAGAAAATCTGTTTCAATGGTTCTCTTGGCGGAAGGGAAACTGAGAAGTACTGCCAGATGGACAGGGAGGGAGAAAGGCTGCTGAAAAAAGCCTATGAAAAAATGAATTTAAGCGTAAGAGGGTATCATAAGATTTTAAAGACAGCCAGAACCATAGCGGATTTGGACAAAGAGGAGCTTATCAGGGAGCCTCATATCAGTGAGGCTGTGTTTTACCGGACCTTAGATGACAAATACCGGAAATAGGAGAAAGGGATTTTTATATGGAACGAAAAGAAAAGATTTGTTGTTATACTGCATTGGAAAAGGAATTTCCGGCAAAACTCCGGGATTATGATAAGATGCCGGGCGTTTTGTACGTGAAAGGACAGTTGCCGGATGTCGGGAAAAAAAGTGTGGCCATTGTAGGAGCCAGAACCTGCAGCCGCTACGGGGCTTATCAGGCCTATGAGTTTGCCAAAGCCCTGGCCGGATACGGAGTACAGATAATCAGCGGCCTGGCCAGAGGGATTGACGGCTGTGCCCACAGAGGCGCTTTGGACGCAGGCGGCGCAACCTTTGCCGTTTTGGGCTGTGGGGTGGATATCTGTTATCCCAGGCAGAATCAAGACTTGTATCAGCGGATAGTGAGTGGCGGCGGAGGCATTTTGTCCGAGTTTCCCCAAGGAACACCACCCTATGCCGGAAATTTTCCAAGGAGAAACAGGATAATCAGCGCTCTGGCGGATTTGATACTGGTGGTGGAGGCCAGAAAGAAAAGCGGTTCTCTGATTACAGCGAACTGCGGACTGGAACAGGGAAAAGCCGTTTTTGCCCTGCCGGGACGGGTGGGGGATGCACTCAGCGAGGGCTGCAACCGGCTTCTGGCAGACGGGGCCGGAGTGGCGGATTCTGTGGAAGCAGTTTTAAGTGAATTGCAGATTTATGGCCAGAAACAGGGAGAGAAGAATGGGGATTTCAGGGAGAAAAAAAAGATTGGGCTTGCAAGCAGAGAAGAAATGGTGTATAGTTGTCTCGATTTACAACCTAAAAATATAGAAGAAATCTTTCAGGAAATTCCTCTGAAAACAAGTGAAATTACAGAGAGTTTACTGAAATTGGAATTAGATGGGCTTATTGAGGAGCCGGTAAAAAATTATTATGCCAGAGCAGGAGGATGACATGGCGAAATATCTAGTGATTGTAGAATCACCGGCAAAAGTAAAGACAATTAAAAAATTTCTGGGCTCTAATTATGAGGTAATGGCATCGAACGGTCATGTGCGGGATTTGCCGAAAAGCCAGCTTGGAATTGACGTAGAGCATGACTTTGAACCAAAATACATTACAATCCGGGGAAAAGGAGATATTCTGGCAGCGCTGAGAAAAGCGGCAAAAAAAGCGGATAAAGTTTATCTGGCAACGGACCCCGACCGGGAAGGAGAAGCAATTTCCTGGCACTTGTCCAACGCACTGAAGCTGGATGAGAAAAAAATGCGCAGAATTACCTTTAATGAGATTACCAAAACAGCGGTAAAAGCATCCATTAAACAGGCCAGAGACATTAAAATGGATTTGGTAGACGCTCAGCAGACCAGACGTATCCTGGACCGCATGGTGGGATATGAAATCAGTCCGGTATTGTGGGCAAAAGTAAAGAGAGGTCTCAGCGCAGGCCGCGTACAGTCTGTGGCGCTGCGGATTATCGGAGACAGGGAAGAAGAAATCAACAATTTCATTCCGGAAGAATACTGGTCTCTTGATGCAGAATTTTCTGTGGATGGAGAGAAAAAGCCGCTCGTTGCAAAATTCTATGGAAACAAAAATAAGAAGCTGGGCATTCATTCCAGAGAAGAACTGGACAAGATTTTAAAAGAACTGGATGGCGTGGATTACAAGGTAGCAGAGGTCAAAAAGGGCGAGAGAAGCAAAAAAGCTCCCCTTCCGTTTACCACCAGTACCCTGCAGCAGGAGGCGTCCAAGGTTCTGAACTTCTCCACACAGAAAACCATGCGCCTGGCACAGCAGCTATACGAAGGCGTGGACATTAAGGGCAGCGGCACCATTGGTATTATCACCTACCTGCGTACAGATTCCACCCGTATTTCCGAGGAAGCAGACGCAACAGCAAGAGAGTACATTATCTCTGAGTACGGAGAAGCTTATGCGGCTACTGCAGAAAAGAAAAATGACAGCAAAAAGAAAATTCAGGACGCTCATGAAGCCATTCGTCCAACAGATATCCGAAGACTTCCGCTGTCTGTAAAAGAATCGCTGTCCAGAGACCAGTACAGACTGTATCAGCTTATCTGGAAACGGTTTGCAGCCAGCAGAATGCAGCAGGCTGCTTATGAGACAACTTCTGTGAAAATCCAGGGAGGGGAATATTATTTTACAGTGGCTGCGTCAAAGCTGAAATTTGACGGTTTTATGGCTGTCTATACCCAGGACGAGGATGGCAAAGCAGAAACCCAGCTGTTAGTGAAAAGTATAGATGAAAATACAAAAATCGGTCTAAAGGGATTTAAGGAACAGCAACATTTTACCCAGCCGCCGGCTCATTACACAGAGGCCGCCCTTGTAAAAACGCTGGAAGAACTGGGTATCGGAAGGCCGAGTACCTATGCGCCAACCATTACCACTATCATAGCCAGACGGTATGTAGCAAAGGAAAATAAGAATCTGTACATGACAGAATTGGGAGAAGTAGTCAATAAGATTATGAAAGAGGCTTTCCCAAGTATTGTAGACGTAAACTTTACAGCCACTATGGAGGAACTTCTGGACTGTGTGGGAGAAGGCAAGGTAGAGTGGAAAACCGTAATCCGAAACTTCTATCCGGACTTAGATGAAGCCGTAAAGACAGCGCAGAAAGAACTGGAGCAGGTGAAGATTGAGGACGAGGTTACAGATGTTGTTTGTGAACAGTGCGGACGGAATATGGTTATTAAATACGGCCCCCATGGAAAATTCCTGGCATGTCCCGGTTTCCCGGACTGTAAGAATACCAAACCGTATCTGGAGAAAATAGGGGTAGCCTGTCCGCTCTGCGGCAAAGAGGTCGTGGTGAAGCGAAGCAAAAAAGGACGTCTGTATTACGGATGTGAAAACAATCCGGAATGTGAGTTCATGTCCTGGCAGAAGCCGTCAAAAGAGAAGTGTCCGTCCTGTGGAGGCTATATGCTGGAAAAAGGCAGTAAACTGGTATGTGCGGACGAGCACTGCGGTTATGTAATGATGAAACCAAAAGAAACCGCAGAAGCGCCAAATAAATAAAAAGAATGAGACAGCCTGGCGTCTGAATCCACGTCAGGCTGTTTTTCTGCCATTGGTTAAGCTTCATTGTTTCAGTAATAGGAATTATTAGAAAAACTATAGAAAAGACTGAAAATAGCAAAACTACACATTGCTTTAAAGAATATTGTATGTTAAAATGGTTAGAAGAAGAGGATTCGTAACGGTAATTTATGATTTTGCCACCGGAACAGACACTATGAGGTAAAAAGGAGAGGAGGTTCGCCATGAGCGTACAATTATTAGACAAGACTAGAAAAATCAATAAACTTCTTCACAACAACCACGCATCAAAGGTACTTTTCAATGATATCTGTGAGGTTATGGTAGAGACATTAGATTCCAACATTCTGGTCATGAGCAGGAAGGGAAAAGTCCTGGGTGTGGGAACCTGCCCCGGCATAGAGCGTATTACGGAATTGATAGACAGTGAGGTAGGGGGCTATATTGATAAACTTTTAAATGAAAGACTGCTGGGAGTGCTGTCTACAAAAGAAAATGTAAATCTGCAGACACTGGGATTTGAAGGCCAGCAGATTGGACAGTATATGGCCATTATCAGTCCCATTGATATTGCGGGAGAGCGTCTGGGAACACTGTTCATGTACCGCAGCCAGAAACCATATGATATTGAAGACATTATTGTCAGTGAATATGGAACAACGGTTGTGGGGCTGGAGATGATGCGTTCTGTGCATGAGGAAAATGCAGAGGAGAACCGGAAAATTCAGGTGGTAAAATCAGCTTTTAATACCTTGTCTTTTTCAGAACTGGAAGCGATTATTCATATTTTTGACGAACTGGATGGCGATGAGGGAATCCTGGTAGCCAGCAAAATTGCAGACAGAGTGGGGATTACCCGTTCCGTTATTGTGAATGCACTGCGGAAATTTGAAAGCGCCGGAGTCATTGAATCACGTTCCTCCGGTATGAAGGGGACTTATATCAAGGTATTAAATGAAGTGATTTTCGACGAACTGGAAGAAATCAAGAAACGGAAGCTGGTAAAAAAAGCAGTAACAGAACCGTAAACAGGGCTGACGCTTAAAAGAGCCGAGAAAAATTCTGTGGGATTTGCAGAAGGCTGTTTTAGGCGGCAGCTTTTTGTTTATAAACTAAATATAAAATCTGCACAAAAAAGAAAAAGTGAAATATAGTGAGAAAATAAATGAAAATAAGAGATATAAAGAGTAAAGTGGGAGAAATAGGTTCATGTATCCGCTTGCGAAAATGTCTTAAATTAACTAATATATGACTATCGGTTAGCACTCGATAGAAATGAGTGCTAATAACAAAAGACAGGAATGATTAAGGAGGAAATAGATATGAAGTTAGTACCATTAGGAGACAGAGTTGTATTAAAACAGTTAGTTGCAGAAGAGACAACCAAATCAGGTATTGTACTGCCGGGTCAGGCTCAGGAAAAACCACAGCAGGCAGAAGTTGTTGCAGTTGGTCCTGGCGGAGTTGTAGACGGAAAAGAAGTGAAAATGGAAGTTGCAGCAGGCGACCAGGTTATCTATTCCAAATATGCCGGAACAGAGGTAAAACTGGACGGAGAAGAATATATCATTGTAAAGCAGAACGATATTCTGGCTGTAGTAAAATAAACTTTGCAAACAGATAAGAAAAGACAACAGTAAATTTAAAGATTAATTTAGGAGGAATGTCATCATGGCAAAGGAAATTAAATATGGAGCAGAGGCAAGAGCAGCCCTGGAAGCTGGCGTAAATAAATTAGCAGATACTGTAAGAGTAACTTTAGGACCAAAAGGAAGAAACGTAGTTCTGGATAAATCTTTCGGCGCACCATTAATCACAAACGACGGTGTTACGATTGCAAAAGAAATCGAACTGGAAGACGGCTTTGAAAACATGGGCGCACAGCTTATCAAAGAAGTTGCTGCAAAGACCAATGATGTAGCTGGTGACGGTACTACAACTGCTACTGTTCTGGCTCAGGCTATGGTTCACGAAGGAATGAAAAACCTGGCTGCAGGCGCAAACCCGATTATCTTGAGAAAAGGTATGAAAAAAGCTACAGAAGCAGCAGTGGAAGCTATCCAGAATATGAGCTCTAACATTGAAGGCAGAGACCAGATTGCAAGAGTTGCAGCCATTTCTGCAGGTGATGACGAAGTTGGCGAAATGGTAGCAGAAGCTATGGAAAAAGTCAGCAAAGACGGTGTTATCACAATCGAAGAATCCAAAACAATGAAAACAGAACTGGATTTAGTAGAAGGTATGCAGTTTGACCGCGGTTATATTTCTGCATACATGGCTACAGACATGGACAAAATGGAAACCGTTTTGGATGATCCATACATTTTGATTACAGATAAGAAAATCTCAAACATTCAGGATTTGCTTCCGGTTCTGGAACAGATTGTAAAGACTGGCGCAAAGCTTCTGATTATTGCAGAAGACATTGAAGGTGAAGCGTTAACTACTTTAATCGTAAACAAATTAAGAGGAACCTTCTCTGTATGTGCAGTGAAAGCTCCGGGATACGGGGACAGAAGAAAAGAAATGCTCAAAGATATTGCAGTTTTGACAAACGGTACTGTGATTTCTGATGAACTGGGACTGGAATTAAAAGACGTAACCATGGAACAGTTAGGCCGTGCAAAATCTGTGAAAGTACAGAAAGAAACTACGGTTATCGTAGACGGTCTTGGCGATAAAGAAGAAATCGCTGCAAGAGTTGCTCAGATTAAACACCAGATTGCTGAGACAACATCTGAATTTGATAAAGAAAAACTGCAGGAGAGACTTGCAAAACTGGCTGGCGGTGTTGCTGTTATCCGCGTAGGCGCTGCAACAGAGACAGAGATGAAAGAAGCAAAACTTCGTATGGAGGATGCTTTAAACGCAACAAGAGCAGCAGTAGAAGAAGGTATTATTGCAGGCGGCGGTTCTGCTTATATCCATGCTTCCAAAGAAGTGGCTAAAGTTGTAGATACTCTGGAAGGTGATGAAAAGACAGGCGCTAAAGTTGTTCTGAAAGCTCTGGAAGCTCCGCTGTTCCACATTGCAGCAAATGCAGGTCTGGAAGGCGCTGTGATTATCAATAAAGTCAGAGAATCCGAAGTTGGTACAGGATTTGATGCTTTACATGAAGAATATGTAGACATGGTGAAAAAAGGTATTTTGGACCCTGCAAAAGTTACAAGAAGTGCACTGCAGAACGCAACAAGCGTTGCAGGTACATTACTGACAACAGAATCTGTTGTTTCCACAATTAAGGAAGAAACTCCGGCTATGCCGGCAGGCGCTCCAGGAATGGGAATGATGTAAATAAAAAAGGAAAAGCCGGTGTTCAAAAGTTGGAACACCGGCTTTTCCTTTCTTGCAACCCCGGTTTATTTGTGCTACACTACTTATCAGAATACATAGGAAATATAGGAGGAACTTGAGATGACAGACTTGTATTCAGAGCTGCTTATTAAAAAAGAGCAGACTGGAAAAGACAAGGCCATTAAAATCCTGATGATTGCAGCCATTGCCATTACGGCTGCAGCGGGGTTGCTTATTCCCATTGCATGGATTTTAACACTGGCGCTTGGAATCGCGGCATACTTCATTCTTCCAAAGCTGGATTTGGAATATGAGTATGTATTTGTAAATGGAGAATTGGATATTGATAAGATTATGTCCAAGGCTAAAAGAAAACGTGCCCAAAGCTTTGATTTGGGCAAAATGGATATTATGGCACCGGTGAATTCCCACAGACTGGAATACCAGAATCATAATACCAGAGCAAAGGTGCTGGATTTTTCTTCGGGAAATCCCAATCACAAAGTATTTGCAATGTTTATTCCAGATGAAAAAGAACTGTATAAAGTCCTGCTTGAGCCGGATGCCCAGCTTCTTGAAAACATTCAGAAAAGCTGTCCGCGCAAAGTTTTTTTAGATTGACAGGCTTGTCGTAATTTGTTATATTACTATACTATAAATGAAACGAAGGGAGAACAGAAATGGGTAAGATTATTGGTGAAGGCATTACTTTTGACGACGTGCTGTTAGTTCCTGCATATTCAGAGGTAATACCGAATCAGGTTGAATTGGCAACATGGCTGACAAAAAAAGTAAAATTGAATATTCCGATGATGAGTGCAGGTATGGATACTGTTACAGAACACCGGATGGCAATTGCCATGGCAAGACAGGGCGGTATTGGTATTATCCACAAAAATATGACAATTGAGGAACAGGCAGAAGAGGTGGATAAGGTAAAACGTTCTGAAAACGGTGTTATCACAGACCCATTCTATTTATCACCGGAACATACACTGGCAGACGCCAATGACCTTATGGCAAAATTCCGCATTTCAGGTGTTCCTATTACAGAAGGAAAAAAACTGGTTGGTATTATTACAAACCGTGATTTAAAGTTTGAAGAAGATTTCTCCAGAAAAATCAAAGAATGTATGACGTCTGAAAATCTGGTAACTGCAAAAGAAGGTGTAACCCTGGAAGAAGCCAAGAAAATCCTTGCAAAATCCAGAAAAGAAAAACTTCCTATTGTAGACGACAACTTCAATTTAAAAGGACTTATTACTATTAAAGACATTGAAAAACAGATTAAATATCCGCTTTCCGCAAAAGATGAGCAGGGAAGACTGCTGTGCGGCGCTGCGGTTGGTATTACTGCAAATGTTATGGCCAGAGTCGATGCGCTGGTAAATGCCAGAGTGGATGTAATTGTAGTGGATTCTGCACATGGACATTCTGCAAATATTTTAAAGGCTGTACGCGAAATCAAAGAAAAATATCCGGATTTACAGTTAATCGCAGGTAATGTGGCTACAGGTGCAGCAACAAAAGCCTTGATTGAGGCTGGTGTAGATGCTGTTAAGGTAGGAATCGGTCCTGGTTCTATCTGTACTACCCGTGTAGTTGCAGGTATTGGTGTGCCGCAGATTACCGCGGTTATGGACTGCTACGCAGTAGCAAAAGAATATGGAATTCCAATTATTGCAGACGGTGGAATCAAATATTCCGGAGATATGACAAAAGCCATTGCAGCAGGCGCTAATGTATGTATGATGGGAAGTATCTTTGCAGGCTGTGATGAAAGCCCTGGAGATTTTGAACTGTATCAGGGAAGAAAATACAAAGTTTACAGAGGCATGGGTTCTATTTCCGCTATGGAAAACGGAAGCAAAGACCGTTACTTCCAGCAGGACGCAAAGAAACTGGTGCCGGAAGGCGTAGAAGGCCGTGTGGCATACAAAGGCCATGTGGAAGATACGGTATTCCAGCTTATCGGAGGTCTTCGTTCCGGTATGGGATATTGCGGTGCAAAGGACATTGAAACTCTGAAAGAAAGCGGACAGTTTGTCAAGATTTCTGCAGCTTCCTTAAAAGAGTCACATCCTCATGATATCCATATTACAAAAGAAGCTCCTAACTATAGTATAGACGAATAAGAAATACCGCATGAATTTGCAGCAGGAAGCAGGTTCATGCGGTATTTTTTGGCAGCATAAACAAAATATCTGTGTTCTATTGACATAAAATTTGTATTTGCGTATCATAGGATTTATAACAACAGGCAGGAAAAACGGAAAAGCAGAACACAGAAAGGACAAAAGAGAAAATGTTTGGCAGAAAGAAACAGGAAGAGCCGGCTGATTTTGAGAGCAGAAGAGCATTGCGCCGTCAAAGACGAAAGCGGGAAAGACGCCGCCATATATTGCTGTTTATTGCAGCTATTTGCACCGTTCTTCTGCTGTTTTTATTGGTCAGCCAGATAAAAGAAAAAATAGAAGAGAGAAGGCTTTTAAAGGCAAGAAATGAATCTTTTGTGGGAGCGCCGCCTTTTGAGGTGGATTTGCTGGACGTCAATGAATATTCCAGACCGGGAACTCCTCTGGAAAAAGTCAAAGGAATTGTGGTGCATTACACTGCAAATCCAGGGACAACGGCGAAAAACAACCGGGATTACTTTCAGGGGTTAAAAGACAGTCATGAGACAAAGGCAAGCAGCCATTTTGTGGTGGGAATTGAGGGGGAAATTGTACAGTGTATCCCCAGCTCTGAGATTGCATATGCTTCCAATTCCAGAAATGAAGATACCTTGTCCATTGAATGCTGTCATGTAGATGAGTCCGGCGCTTTTACTGATGCCACCTACATTTCCCTGGTACGGCTTACCGGATGGCTCTGCTACCGCTTTAACCTTACTTCTGAAGATGTGATTCGCCATTATGATGTGACCGGGAAAAACTGTCCCAAGTATTATGTGGAACATCCGGATAAGTGGCAGGAGTTCAAAAAAGATGTGGATAAGCAGATTCAGGAAGTGGAAAAGGAAGCAAAGGCTGAGGGAAAATAGAAAGTTAAAGAAATTTATAAAAAGCAGGCAGAAACGGGAGAGTCCCGCACATCTGCCTGTTTTTTGTCTGCAGCATTCCGGAAATAAGGAATGTTTACTCCAGATTCAGTTTTTTGGAAAGAATGTATCGGCTGCCAAGGAAAAATAAAACTGCAAATACCAGATCCCAGGCAAGGGAAAATCCCATTAGAGCCAGTTCATTGCCTCCAAGGGAGGTTTGCGTTATCACAGAACCGTCTGTTCCGGAAGAAACCATGGTAGTGAAAGGATTCAGTCCAGGAATCAGAAAACAGAGCAGAGTCCGGATGACAGAGAGACCAATATTAATACCAAAGAAGGAAACAATGGCTCCCAGAACTTTGTGCGTTTTAAACAGGCTGCCCAGGCAGAGTGCAAAAAACAGCAAAGTGGTGTAATAGGCAAAAAACTGAACCAAAGCATCCAGTATGGTAAGAATCATCAAAGTCTGTTCTTCGATTCCGGTAAAGCCGCTGAGTACATCCAGCAGAGATTTCAGGTCATTCACCATCCAGGACAAGGTATCTTTGTAGGTAACCAGTATCAGAATGGAAAGAGTGACGCACAGAATATCCAGCACGGACCAGGTACAGAAAACCAGGATTTTAGAAAAAAGCAGTTTTCCCGGAGATACGGGCAGTGTGTGTGTCAGGTATCCTTCATCTGAAAACAGGCTCTTCTGCATACGGGCAGCCAGATACACGAAGGTAGCAATCATGATGGCAAAGATAAACAGAACAAAGCCAAGAACGTAAAGCATACCTACAATGCCAAAAACCTGAGCAGAATCTTCGGTTATAACATGGCTGGCACTTTGGGACATGGCAATGGAAATACCGATTCGTCCGATTAATGTATAGAAAAGAAGTATCCCGTGAAGAATAAACAAAAGCAGGGAAACGGATTTCCAGTCATATTTAAACAATTTTTTTAACATTTGAACACCTCCCGGAATAAAGTATCCACGGATTTTCCCTGTTGGAAGCGAATATTTTCCACACTGTCTGTAAGCCGGATTCGTCCGTTTTGGATAAAGACCACGTCATCCAGTATGTTTTCTACATCGGAAATCAAGTGAGTGGAAATGAGAATCGTGGCATTTTCATCATAATTATTAAGAATGGTAGAGAGAATGTAATCTCTTGTGGCAGGGTCTACACCGGCAATGGGCTCGTCCAGACAGTAAAGACTGGCCCGGCGGCTCATAACCAGAATCAGCTGTACCTTTTCTTTGGTTCCCTTGGACATGGAGCGAAGCTGGTCGGAAGGATTGATATTCAGCTTCTGCAGCATATCATAGGCCCGGCTTTTATCAAAATCCTCATAAAAATCCCGAAAATAATCAATGATATCACAGACCTTCATCCAGGAATTCAGATAGGTACGTTCGGGAAGGTAAGAGACGATCTTTTTGGTTTCCACTCCGGGAGTTCGTCCATCTACAAAAATGCGTCCTTCGCTGGGAGTCAGAAGTCCATTGAGCAGTTTGATGAGTGTAGTTTTGCCGCTGCCGTTAGGACCCAGAAGACCAATGATTTTTCCGCGCTCCAGGGAAAGATTCAGGCTGTCTAAAGCGGTTTTTGTGCCATAGCGCTTCGTTAAATTTTGACATTCCAAAATGGGTTTCATGTGTAATCCTCCTTTTTTGTTTCTTTTTCTTCTTCATCTGCCTGCTGAATCAGCTGCAGGGTGGTTTCTTTGTCAAAACCAATGTTTCTCATTTTTTCCAGAAATTCTCTGACCTGCTCAGAGGCCAGTTCTGTCTTGATTTTTTCTATCATAGTTAATTCCTCCGTGACAAAACGTCCGCTGGTTCTCTGACTGAAAAGCAGTCCGGTTCGTTCAAGCTCGGACAGAGCCTTCTGCATGGTATTTGGATTAACGCCGGCATCCTGAGCCAGATCTCTTACAGAAGGAAGCTTTGAGCCGGGGGGATAGATACCGGAAATAATGTCCAGGGTTATGCGTTCCATAAGCTGAGCATAGATGGGACGTTCAGAATTCAGGTTCCATGACATAAAGAATACACCTCCTAACCAATGTATTATTGTACTAATTGCTTAATACAATAATACATACGAGAAGAGCAAATGTCAATAGAAATTTTAGAAAATAAGCATTGCAATTCAAATTATATATGTTACAATATTGTTACAAATAAGCTGAGGGTGAGAATATGAATTTATATGAAGCAATTTTTTTAAGAAAATCTGTACGCAGCTATGAAATGGAGCCTGTGAACAGCGAAATTCTGCAGGAACTCAGGGAGTTTTATGAGCAGATTGAAGGATTGAATCCCGGTATCCGCACAGATATTTCTATTATAGACAATACGAAGGGGCAAAATAAGAGGATTCACTTTCTGGGCGTGAAAGCACCTTATTATATTTCTTTTTATTCAGAAGAAAAGGATTTGGCTCAGATGAATGCAGGTTATATTATGGAACAGCTTGCGCTCTTTTTATGTACCAAAGGGCTTGGAACCTGTTTTTTGGGCAGTGTAAAGCCGAAGATGGGGAACCCGCACAAAGGCAGCTTAAAATTCATGATTACCATGGCTTTTGGGAAGAGCAAAGGAAGCTATACAAGAAAATCCGTAGACGCAAAGCGGATGGATTTAAAAGAGTTATGTGTTTATAAAGAAGTGCCGAGGCAGTGGATGAAGCAGCTTTTAGAGGCAGCCCGCCTGGCTCCGTCCAGCATGAACAGCCAGCCCTGGCGTTTTGTTGTATATGATAACCGGATTCATGTGTTTGCCAAAAAGCATACTGTGAGTCACATGGGGAAATATGAAGAAATGAATTTTGGCATTATGTTTTCGCATCTTATGGTAGTGGCAGAAGAATTGTGGTTGGATGTGGACCTGATTCGGCTGGAAGATATTACTCATAAGAATTTTCCGAACAATCAATATGTGCTCAGCGCTATTTTGCGTACCTGAAGCGGGATGCTGCGGTTAAGCAATATCCCGTTTGGCTCTTGTTTTTGTAAGGTTCAGAAAATGAGTTAAAAAAATTTTAAAATTATAGTTGACAAACAAAAAGTTTTATAGTATATTATATCTTGTGCTTGAGATAACACCTCAAAACACAATATGCGCGAGTGGCTCAGTTGGTGGAGCGCGACCTTGCCAAGGTCGAGGCCGCGGGTTCGAGTCCCGTCTCGCGCTTTTTTTGTATAAAAGTTCCTGGGATACAGGGGCTTTTTTGTTTTGCCTAAAGATGTAAAATGTGGTATAATAAGCCTCACAGAAAAATACCTGTGCACAAACAGGCAGAATCCGAAAGGATGAAGGAGGTATGGGCTTATGAAAATGATATTTGCCATTGTACGAAAAGAAGACGAAGGATTTGTGATAGAGCGGTTGAATAAAGAGAAAATCAGCATAACAAAGCTGTCCAGTACCGGTGGATTTCTGAGAAAAGGCAATGCCACACTGATGATTGGTACGGAAGATGAAAAAGTGGATACTGTCCTGGAAATTATTAAGGAAGAGTGTTCCAGAAGAAAAGAAGTCATGATTACGCCGTCTTATTCAGCCGGAAGCAAGGGACCTGTTCTGGGATATGCTGCACCTCCGGTTACCATTGACGTGGGCGGTGCCACAGTATTTATTGTGAATGTAGAACAGTTCTTAAAACTGTAGAGAGAAGTTATAAGATATAGGAAAATCTTCTTGAGAAATCGCCGATAAAATGGTAAAATTATCAGATGATAACAACCTGAAATGCGCTGTGCGCATACAAATTTTATCACGAAAGCGGAGGATTTTACCATGAAAAAACTGAAAGTTGTAAAAGGTGCAAAATGTATGGCATGTCTGGAGTGTGTGAGAGCATGTTCTCAGAGTTTTTATAAGGAGTTTGACCCGGACAAGTCCTGTATCCAGATTATTGACAAAAAGGGCGATGCAAAGCCTATGGTATGTGTACAGTGCGGCAAATGTGCGAAAGCCTGTCCGGAAGGCGCAATTACACAGAATGCCAAGGGCGTATACATGATCAACAAGAAGAACTGTACAGGATGTGGCAAATGTGTAGAAGCCTGTCCATTTGGCGTTATGGTAAAAGCAGAAGAATCACCGGTGAGTAGCAAGTGTATTGCATGTGGTATCTGTGCAAAAGCCTGTCCGGCAGATGTTCTGGAGATCGTAGAAGATTAATTAAGACACGGAAGGGGCTGGCGCTTTTGAGGCATACGTTGTATGCATAGGAAGCGCCGGTTCTTTTTAGGTTTTGAAAGAGTTCGTGAGAAAAATTAAGGGAATGGAGGCGATTTGATGATACAAAATACAGCAGAACTCATTTCCAAACAGGATGGGCTTACCCTGTCTGTGCTTTGGACAGAGCCGGAGAAAAAGGTAAGAGGTGTAGTACAGATTTCTCATGGTATGAGTGAACATAAAGAAAGATATCTTCCTTTCATGAAATTTCTGGCAGGACATGGATATGTGGCTGTGATTCACGACCACAGAGGGCATGGAGGCAGCGTAAGGGAAAAAGAAGACCTGGGATATTTTTATAATACAAAAGAAAAAGGAATTATAGAAGATTTACATCAGGTTACCAGGTGGGCAAAAGATAGGTTTGCAGGTCTGCCCTTTTATATGCTGGGACACAGTATGGGAACATTAGTGGCCAGGAATTACCTGAAACAGTATGATGAAGAACTGGATAAACTGGTTCTTACAGGACCTCCCAGCAAAAATCCGGCAGTGGATGCAGGGCTTTGGCTGGCAAAAGTCCAGAAAAAGCTAAGAGGCGGCAGTTACAGGAGCAAAGAAATTCAGCTGCTGGCCTTTGGACCGTTTGCGTCCAGATTCAGGAAAGAAGGAAGTCCTTCTGCATGGATATGTTCGGATGAAAAAGTGGTAGAAGCCTATGACCAATCTCCGCTTTGCGGCTTTGTGTTTACCACAGATGGATTTGAGAGTCTGTTTCATCTGACGAAAAGCGCCTATAGCAAAAAAGGATGGAATGTCAGAAACCAAAAGCTTCCCATATTGTTTCTGGGAGGCGAGGAAGACCCCTGTATTGGAAACGGCAGAAAATTTGTGCAGGAACTGCAGTTTTTGAAAGCAGTGGGGTATCAGAAGGTGACGGGAAAAAGATATCCGGGCATGCGCCATGAGATTCTCAATGAACAGGGAAAAGAAGAAGTTTTTAGAAATATTTTGCAATATCTGGAAAAATAGAGGGAGCACAGAAAGATGACGGAAGAACAGGAACGGTTAAGACGCCGTAGAAAAAAGGCAATGCTGAGACGGCAGATACTGAAAAAGAGAATAGCTTTGACAGTAATTGCCCTGGCAGGGGTAGGTGTTGGCATTTACAGTGCCTGTGTGATAAGGGCGGAAAAAGCAGAGCAGAAAGAAATCCAGCAGAAGAAAGAGGAACAGGCTGCCAAAGAAAAGGCAGAGGAAGAAAGAAAACAAGAACGTAAGGATGCGCATCAGGAAGCGGAAGAAGAGCAGGTGCAGGTTATGGAAAACCTAAAGGAAGATGTGGAAAACCTGTTGAGTGATTTTTCTGGCGAGTGGAGCGTTTATATTCAGGAAATGAATTATGACAACGAAATCGTCGTGAATAATACTCCCATGTATCCGGCAAGTCTGATAAAGCTCTTTGCAATGGCGGCGTCTTATGAAAATATGGGAGAAATACTGGAGCATGAGAAAGCGTATGCGGACAGTGAAGAGGCAGCGGTAGAAGAGGTGGGAAGACTGTTAGAAGAAATGATTACAGTGTCAGATAATGAAGCATACAATGAACTGGTGAAACTACAGTCGGCGGATCGGGATTTTACAGAAGCCTGCAGTAAAATCAATGCATATCTTGAAGAAAACGGTTTTGAGGATACAGAGGTACATACAACGCTTCATCCTGCTTATTCCAGCTTTGATTCGGACAATGGAGGCGATAACGTTACAACGGTAAAGGACTGCGGAAAGCTGCTGGAACAGATTTATAAGGGAAGCTGCATAAGTCAGGAAAAATCCGCAAGTATGCTGCATTTGCTTTTGAAACAGGAAAATACGGTAAAAATACCGGGAGGACTGCCAAAGGGAACGAAGGTAGCCAATAAAACGGGAGAAACCTCGGATGTACAGCATGATGTGGCGATTGTATACGGAGAAGAAACAGATTTTATCCTGTGTATTATGACCCGGGAATTTGACAGTGAGGAAGGCGTTTACAGCGACATGCATGAACTTTCTCAAATGGTATATGAAACTCTGAACCCATAGAAAACCGAAAAATGCGGTTGAAAAATAAATTATATGGTGCTATCATGTAGTTTCATGGATAGTTTTTGTAAAATGGTCTATGATAACATTAAAACTTTAGGAGGAAAATCATGAAGAAGAAAATCTTAGGTGTGTTACTTTCTCTTGCCATGGTTGGAACATTAATGGCAGGCTGCGGACAGCAGCAGGGGGTGGAAGACCAAAATGCTTCCAAGACAGACAGCGCACAGACAGAAGAAAGTGCGGATGCAGGAGAGGACAAAGAAGATGGAAAAAGCAACTTTGCACCGGTAGCAAAGGAAGATTTAAAAGTAGGCGTTATTCACATTGGCGATCCTGCAGACGGCTCCGGATACAGCTACGCTCATGACCAGGGAATCGTAGAGATGCAGAAGGAACTGGGGCTGGAAGACAGCCAGATTATCAGAAAAAACAACATTCCTGATGCAGACCCGACTATGACTGAACAGGCTATGAGAGAGTGTATCGAAGAAGGATGCCAGATTATCTTTGCAACCAGCTTTAACTACATGGATACCTGCGAAGCTCTGGCAGAAGAATATCCGGATGTTATTTTCTCACATGGTACAGGCTATAAATCAAACGACACAAACTTCAATAACTATTTCGGAAGAATTTATCAGGCCAGATATTTATCCGGTATTGTAGCAGGTATGAAAACAGAAACAAACAAAATCGGTTATGTAGCAGCTATGGGTTCTGAAAACTCAGAAGTAACCGGAGGTGCAGATGCGTTTGCTATTGGTGTTGCAGAAGTAAATCCGGATGCACAGGTTTATGTAAAAGTAACAAACAGCTGGCTTTCTCCAACAGAAGAAACCAATGCGGCAAAAGCTCTGATTGCAGAGGGCTGTGACGTTATCGGACAGCACTGCGATACTCCAAATCCACAGACTGAGGCAGAATCTGCAGGCGTATGGGGCGTTGGATATAACTCTGATATGATGAATGATGCGCCGAAAGCAACTCTGACTTCCGTTGTCTGGAACTGGGGAGTGTACTATACACAGGCTGTACAAAAAGTTATTGACGGAACCTGGACATCTGAAAACTACTTTGGCGGCATGGATGACGGTCTGGTAGACATCACTCCGTTAAATGAAGATATCGTTGCACCTGGCACACAGGAAAAAGTAGAGGAAGCCAGAAAGAAAATTGTAGAAGACGGCTTTAACGTATTTGACGGTGTTCTGGAAACGAATGACGGTAAAACCGTAGGAGAAGAAGGAAAAACTTTAGATGATGCGACTATTACAGGCGGTATCAACTGGTATTACAAGAATATTGTAGTAAAATAAAAATGATAGAAGAAGGTGCTGAGACGAAAGTTGAAGCACCTTCTTTTTGCTCTGTGAAAAAGCAGAAAAGCCCTTGTGCACTACTTCTTTCTCTGATACAATGAATCAGTATGCGATGTGAGAATTCAACAAAAGAAATGAGAGGTGACACGAGTTGGCTTTGGAAAAGAAAGAGAATGCCATTGAGCTTCAGGGAATTACCAAAACCTTCGGAAGTGTTGTCGCCAATGACCATATTAATCTGGAAGTGCGCAGAGGAGAAATTTTGGCGCTTTTAGGTGAAAACGGATCCGGTAAGACAACGCTTATGAATATGATTTCGGGAATTTATCACCCTGACGAAGGCGTTATTAAAGTAAATGGGAAAGAGGTAACCATCAACTCTCCCATGGATGCAGGAAAACTGGGAATCGGTATGATTCATCAGCATTTTAAGCTGGTAGATGTATTTTCAGCCATGGATAATGTGGCTATGGGAATGGAAGGGAAACGAGTAAAGCCAAAAGAATTAAAAGAACGTCTTTTAAAACTGACAGAAAAATACGGACTGGAAGTAGAACCGGAGAAAAAGATTTACAATATGTCTGTCAGTGAAAAGCAGACCGTAGAGATTCTGAAAGTATTGTACCGTAATGCAGATATTCTGATTCTGGACGAACCTACTGCCGTGCTGACTCCCCAGGAGACGAAAAAGCTGTTTGCCATTCTGCGGAAGATGCGGGAACAGGGAAGCGCTATTATCATTATTACCCACAAGCTGAACGAGGTTATGGAAATTAGTGACCGGGTAACTATTCTCAGGAAGGGTCAGAGTATTGATACAGTAAATACCTGCGAGACCAATGAAAAACAGCTGACAGAGCTGATGGTGGGACGCCCTGTGACACTGGAAATCCAGCGCCCGAAATGTGAAAATGTGTTTACCAGACTGAAAATCGTAGATCTTTCTGTGAAATCTGCAGACGGAACTATGGCTGTAAAGGATTTGAGTCTGGAAATCAAGGCCGGTGAAATTCTGGGTGTGGCTGGTGTGGCCGGCAGCGGACAGAAGGAACTATGTGAAAGTATTGCAGGGTTGATTCCGGTAGATAAGGGAGCAATTCTGCACAATAAAGAGAATATTGTGGGAAAAAGTCCAAGAGAGATTGCCAATCTGGGAATCAGTCTGGGATTTGTGCCGGAGGATCGTCTGGGTATGGGACTTGTGGCGTCCATGGGTATGGTAGATAATATTCTTCTGAAAACCTACGACAAAAATAAAGGGATTTTTATAGACAGAAAACCAGCCAGAAAGATGGCTGAGGAACTGGTGAAGAAGCTGGAAGTGGTAACACCCGGTGTGGATACTCCAGTGCGGCTGATGTCAGGAGGAAATGTCCAGAAGGTGCTTCTGGGGCGGGAAATTGAGTCAAATCCGTCTGTTCTGGTGACAGCTTATCCTGTCCGGGGACTGGATATCAACTCTTCTTACACGATTTATGACCTGCTTAACGAGCAGAAGAAAAAGGGCGTTGCCGTGTTGTTTATCGGAGAGGATTTGGACGTGCTTCTGCAGATTTCTGACAGAATCATGGTTATGTGCCACGGGGAAGCTACGGGAATTGTAGATGCCAAGACAACCACCAAAGAAGATTTGGGACTGATGATGGCAGGTAAGAGGAGGGAAGAAGCATAATGGAAAACAGCAGAAAAGAACCCCTGATTCGTATTGAGAAGAGAAGTGAGAGATCCCATGGCCAGATTATCCGTCTGCGTCTGCTCTCTGTTCTTCTTGCCATTGTGGCAGGGGGATTGTTCATACTCTTTATCGGATATAATCCATTTTCCGTATACGGAACCATTGTATCCGGTGCATTTAGAAGTACTATGGCCTTTCAGGCAACTATTAAGCTGATGGTGCCTCTTCTGATTCCGGCTCTTGGTGTAACGCTGGCCTTTAAGATGCGGTTCTGGAATATCGGTGCAGAAGGACAGATTATTATGGGGGCTATTTTTGCCACCTATTTTGCTCTGTTTTGCTGGGATTTTCCGCACTGGCTGCTGATGATTTGCATGTTCCTGGCCGGTATGCTGGGCGGCGCTTTGTGGGGGCTGATTCCGGCACTTTTCAAGGCGAAATTTGATACCAATGAAACACTGTTTACACTGATGCTGAACTATGTGGCTTTGTATCTGATTTCTTTTTTGCGTGACGGCCCGTGGAAAGACCCAAATTCTTCCGGATTTCCGAAAATTGCCAGATTTGGAGAAAATGCGCAGCTGGATAAAATTTTCGGCGTACATGCAGGCTGGCTGATTGGTCTTGTTCTGGTGGTTATTGTTTTTATTTATCTGAAATTTACAAAGCAGGGATATGAAATCGGTGTCGTAGGGGAAAGCCGGGCGACAGCCAACTATGCGGGAATGAATTATAAAAAGATTGTGCTCCGTACCATGGCATTTTCCGGAGGAATCTGCGGGATTGCCGGTATGGTACAGGCCAGCGGTTCTGACCTGACACTGACCACATCTGTAGCCGGAGGCGTAGGTTTTACGGCTATCATTGTGGCATGGCTGGCACAGTTAAATCCAGTAGGAATTCTGGTGGTTTCTTTCCTCTTTGCGGTACTGGAAAAGGGAAGTACCGTTATGCAGTCTGCTCACGGCCTGTCTGCTTATTCCGCAGATGTGCTGCAGGGAATCATTCTGTTCTTTGTACTGGGCTGTGAATTCTTTGTACGGTATAAATTTGTGACACGCAGGAAAGGAGGACATGCATAATGGATTTCTTTGTAAACTTTTTCGTAGCAGCAGTTCTTGCGGGAACACCTCTGCTGTTCGGAATTCTGGGAGAAATTATCAATGAAAAAGCAGGACATCTGAACCTGGGTGTGGAAGGGATGATGTCCATTGGTGCCGTAGGCGGATTTGTGGTGGGATACTGGACAGACAATCTGGTGTTTGCCTTGATTGCAGCCTTTGTGACCGGTATGCTGGGTGCGCTTATCTATGCGGTTCTGACTGTTACCTTTATGGCAGACCAGAATGTGACCGGTCTGACGCTTACCATTTTCGGCATTGGTTTTAGTAACTTTGTAGGTGATTTTGTAAGGGAAAAGAGCGGAAGCACCTCTTTAAAGCTGCCGGAAGGAATTCTGGACAGTCTGGGAAAGGTGGAGATTCCTTTCCTGACCGATATTCCGGTACTGGGAAAACTGCTTTTTAACTATAATATTTTTGTGTACCTGGGTGTGGCTGCGGCTATTCTGTGCGCCATTTATCTCCATAGAACGAAAGCAGGTCTGAATGTCCGGGCGGTAGGCGAGAATCCGGCGGCAGCAGATGCAGCGGGAATTCCGGTTACGAAACTGAAATACCTGAATCTGATGCTGGGCGGCGGCTTGTGCGGTATCGGTGGTGCTTACTGTTCTATGATTATTTGTAATGGTGTGTGGGTGACAAGCTGCGTAAACGGACTTGGATGGATTGCGGTGGCTTTGGTTATCTTTGCAACCTGGAATCCCAACAGAGCTATTTTGGCAGCCTTGGTATTTGGCGGTTTCAGCGTTCTGAAATACTATGTACCTCAGGTGATTCCAAGCTCTATTTTTGACATGATTCCGTTCCTCATGACGATTGTGGTGCTGGTTGTGACCTCCATTCGCTTCTCTAAGGAGAATGCGCAGCCGAAATCCTGCGGTGTGAATTATTTCCGTGAAGAGCGGTAAAAGAAAGTAAGGGAAGGCAAATGTCTACGAAATCAAAGCTTCTGGAGTTGTTGGAAAGTCAAAAAGGAACTTATCTTTCGGGAGAGGAACTGGCGCGGCAGCTTCAGGTGTCCAGAGCCGCTGTATGGAAAGCAGTGAAAACGCTCCGTCAGGAGGGGTATCAGATTCAGGCGGCAACAAACAGGGGATATGCGCTGAAGCAGGAAAACGATATCCTTTCTAGAGAAGCTGTCCGTTGTTTCCTGGAGCACCAGGAGGCAGAGGTGCAGGTCTTTCAGAAAATTTCTTCTACCAGCAGGGTCATGAAACAGTTAGCGGTGGAGAAACAGCTGCCCCATGGGTCTCTGGTGGCAGCCAACAGCCAGACAGAAGGAAGAGGCAGAAAAGGACGAAAGTTCTATTCGCCTGAAAGCAGCGGGCTGTATCTCAGTGTGCTGCTTTATCCGAAAAAGACACTGCGGCAGAGCCTGGAGATTACGGCAGCAGCTGCGGTGGCTGTGTGCCGTGCGGTGGAAGGGTGCTGCGGGGTTTCTCTGGGCATTAAGTGGGTCAATGATTTGTATCTGCAGGAAAAAAAGGTGTGCGGAATTCTTACAGAAGCTGTCACGGATTTTGAGACAGGAGAGATAGAGTTTGCCGTAGTGGGAATCGGTCTGAATCTCTATGAACCAAAGGAGGGATTCCCGGAAGAAATTCGCCGGAAGGCAGGAGCGATTCTGGAAAGAGGAGTTCGGACAGACAGAAACCGACTGGCAGCCTGTATTGTCAATGAACTTTTAAAAGAAGCAGAAAAGCCAGGCATTTCTCCAGAATATCGACAGAGAAATATTGTGCCGGGAAGACAGATAAAAGTCTTTGGAAATCAGGAGTGTCGTGTGGTAAGGGCAGAAAAAATTCTGGAGGATGGAAGACTTCTTGTAACCAATGGACAGGGAGAGAGAGAACTTCTGGATTTTGCAGATGTGTCCCTGGAAATTTAAAAAATAAAAAAGGAACTGTTGGCGGGACAGTTCCTTTTTTATTACCTTCTTTTAGAAGGCGTAAAGCTATGACAGAAAATCTGGACGAAAATAATACCAAACAGCGCCCCGGTACTGTCGATAAGGACGTCTCGCTTGGAAGGTCCCCGTCCGGCAACAAAGGACTGGTGGAATTCATCTGTGCAGGCAAATCCTGCGGACAGCAGTCCGGCCAGAAGAAAGAGCCAGAAGCCCCGGACTCCGTATACATACAGAGGGAAAGATATACATATGGTCAGAATGCAGTATTCTGTCATGTGAGCCAGTTTTCGTACCGGCAGTTCAATTTTGTCGGCATAGGTATTTTTGCTTTCTTCAGACAGATTTTTATCCAGAATCCGGTCTGCTGCGGATACAATCTGATAACTGATTTCATGGCTTAAATTTCCGGACTCTTTGCCGGTTTGGCTGGAAAAGCTGAAAATGAGATACATCATGGCAATGGCCGGAAGGAAGGAAAATGGTTTCAATAAATAAATAATCAGTTTTTTCATCTGTAAAGGGCTCCTTTCTGAATCGTAAAAAGTAAAACACACGTTGAAGAATTTATTGTTAAAGCGTATCATTTTTTGCAGGATTTGTAAAGTTCAGAAGCTTTCCGCCGGGAGACGCTTTTGTTTTTTGTATAGCAAAAGACAGGAGAATAGGGTATAATAAAAAGCATGAGAAAAGCAGAAGAAAGGAAACCAGTATGAGTTTAGCAGATAATTTGTTTATTTCCATGTGCCGTGACATCCTGGAAAACGGAACTGATACACAGGGAGAAAAGGTGCGCCCCAAATGGGAGGATACAGGCGCTTATGCTTATACCATTAAGCGTTTTGGAGTGGTAAATCGTTACGATCTGCGCAAGGAATTTCCGGCGCTGACTTTAAGAAAAACAGCATTAAAAACCTGTATGGACGAAATTCTCTGGATTTATCAGAGAAAGTCCAACAATATTCATGATTTAAACGCCCATATCTGGGATGCGTGGGCGGATGAAAACGGCTCTATCGGAACCTGCTACGGAGATGTGGTGGGCAGAAAATTTCTGTATAAGGGCGAAAAAATTGACCAGATGGACTATGTATTAAAGCAGCTGAAGGAGAATCCTTACAGCAGAAGAATTATGACGAATCTGTATCAGTTTGAATATCTGCACAGCGGCGGCTTAGACCCTTGCTGTTACAGTATGACGTACAACGTTACCAAAGAAAAGAACAGCGAGAAGCTGGTGCTGAATGGCGTGTTAAACCAGCGTTCCCAGGACGTGCTGGCAGCAAATAACTGGAATGTGTGCCAGTATGCGATTCTTCTTATGATGGTGGCTCAGGTCAACGATATGATTCCCGGAGAACTGGTACATGTGATTGCGGACGCCCATATTTATGACCGACATGTGGACATTGTGAAAGAACTGATTTCCAGAGATACCTATCCTGCGCCAAAGGTTTCTTTGAATCCGGAAATCAAGGATTTTTATGCGTTTACCACAGCAGATTTGATTGTGGAAAATTATCAGGCAGGACCACAGATTAAAAATATACCTATTGCAGTGTAAGAGAGGAGAACAGTATGAATCTGATTGTAGCGGCAGACGCCAACTGGGGCATTGGAAAAGAGAATAAACTGCTGGTAAGTATTCCGGCGGATATGAAATTTTTCCGTACCACAACCACGGGAAATGTGGTGATTATGGGAAGAAAAACATTGGAGAGTTTTCCGGGAGGACTTCCATTGAAGAACCGGGTGAACATTGTTCTTACAAGGGACAAGAATTACCGGGTAAAGGATGCCATTGTAGTGCACAGCGTGGAAGAAGCTCTGGAAGAAGTGAAAAAATATAAGGAAGACGTTTACGTTATCGGCGGGGACAGCATTTATAAACAGATGCTGCCTTACTGCCACAAGGCTCATGTGACAAAAATTGATTTTGCCTACGAAGCAGATACCTTTTTCCCAAATCTGGATGAGGATAAAGAGTGGAAAGTGACTGAGAGAAGCGAAGAACAGACGTATTTTGATATTGAATACGAATTCCGGACATATGAGAGAGTGAAAAAATAAAAAACAGCAGAAAGCTGCAGGAGAAAAACGCCATTGCAGCTTTCTGCTGTTTTTTTACCCTGGGGGCATTTGCAGAAAGGTTTTCCCGTTTCGTGCAGGCTTTGCGCAGGTGTCCCGTTTGGCAATGTGGAAGGGCAGAATTACTTTCAAAGGAATTCTGTGTCCGCCGTTAATCCGGTCAATGAGAATCTTGGCAGCCAGCTGTCCCATTTCTTCTGTGGGAATGTGTACGGTGGTCAGCATGGGAGAGAGATACTGGGCGGTTTCGATGTCATCCACACCAATGATAGAAATATCTTCCGGAATCCGGTATCCTTTTTCCCGGATGGCTTTGATGGCCCCGATGGCAGTATTGTCATTGGCACAGAAAATGGCCGTTATGTCGGATTTGGCTTCCATAAGATGATAAGCTCCCTGGTAGCCGCCTTCGTGGGAAAGTTTTACGTTTGCTGTATTTTTCTGTAAAAAGGGCAGATTCAGGGATTTTAAAGCCTCCTTGAAAGCCGTATAGCGGATTTCGTTGTTCTGCTCTCCGATATAGCCGATTTTAGTATGCCCCAGTTCATGGAGATAGGAAATGGCGCTGTAGGTAATCTCTCTTCCATCGCATACCACCTGGTCGTATTTGCTTCCCATGGGGTTTAGTCCTGCATATACAATATGCTTATAATGTTCTGTGAAAAATTTCAGCATTTGTTTGTCATAACGACCCAGAATCACGGCTCCGTCGGCAGGAGAATTAGCTACCCGGGCGGCAACCTCCGCATTGGCAATATCAAGAGCAGTGAAAGAATGTTTGATGAAAAAGTTGCTTTTAAAAGCTTCCTGCTCAATGGCCTTGGCAATATGCGAGAAAAAAAGGTCGGAAACTGCGGTTTCTCCTCTTGCGTAAATACAGGAAATCGTTTTCGGCAAAGAGGTGATTGCAGCAGGTGCTTTTGTCCCCATTTTCAGCGCCCGTGCAGAAGTATTGGGCGTATAGCCGCTCTCCCGCACAATTTCCCAGATACGTTCCTGAACTTCAGGGCTTGCTGCTTTTGTGTTTTTTTGATTAATGACACGGGAAACCGTGGATATGGATACGTTTGCTTTTTGGGCGATTTCTTTTAAAGTCATATTCAAACCTCACAATACAAGAGTTAATAGATAAGCATATTATAACTGAAATGACGGATTATGACAACAAAATATAAGACAACGTTTGCTTAAATAGAATATAAAAACAAGGGGCTTTTGGGAAAGGTTTATTGAAAATGTATGGTGCTTATCGTATAATCGGAACTACAAAGATAAGATTTATAGTACAATGACCAATCGTATGGAAAGGAAGAACTGATATGAGACATGCATATTACAGCTATACCAGAGAAGAACTTTTAAGCAATAACCCGAAACTTCCTGTGCTGGTTATGGAAAACAATGAAGCGGTGTTTCGCTCTATGGCAGAGGAAATGGCAGAGGAAATCAAGTCCCACAACGAAAAAGGGGAAAAAACAGTATTTATCTGCCCCGTAGGCCCGGTAGGACAGTATCCGTTTTTTGTGGAAAAGGTAAATACGGAAAAAATCAACCTGAAAAATGTATGGTTCATCAACATGGATGAATATCTGGAGGACGACAAAAAGTGGGTGCCGGAAACCCATCCGTTAAGTTTTCGAGGCTTTATGAACCGTGAAGTATATGGAAAAATCGAAAAAGAACTTTTGATGCCGGAAGAACAGAGGGTTTTCCCGGATCCGGAAAATTTGGGATACATACCGGAATTGATTGAAAAGCTGGGCGGTGTGGATATTTGTTTTGGCGGTATCGGTATCAACGGTCATGTGGCGTTCAACGAAGCAGACGCTTCTATGAGCAAGGAAGAATTTCTGGCGCAGAAGACCAGAGTGCTGGAGATTACAAAGGAAACCAGAACTGCAAATGCCATTGGAGATTTTAACGGTGCACTGGAAGATATGCCTCATTACTGTGTGACCATTGGTATCTGGGAAATTGCCCATGCAAAAAAAATCAGACTGGGATGCTTCAGAAACTGGCACAGAGCAGTGGTACGCCGTACAGCTTACGGAGAGGCAACTTCTGATTTCCCGGTATCCCTTCTTACCGGACATCCGGACATTAATCTGAAGATTACAGAGTTTGTAGCTGCACTGGAGGGATAGAGATGAAAACCTGGATTACCGGCGGATATGTATACCGATATGAAAAACGCCGCCTGGAAAGAAAAAATCTCTGTATGGAAGATGGGAGGATTACCAGAATCTGCAGCCCGTCTGAGAAAATTACAGATGGAATCATCCATGATGTCAAAGGCAATGCGGTAGTTCCCGGCTTTATCGATATTCACACCCACGGCGGCTGCGGCTTTGACGTCAATGCAGCTTCCAAAGAAAAATTTCAGAAAATCGGTTATTTTTTTGCACAGCAGGGAACTACAACCTGGCTTTGTTCGATTTTGACCGATACCAAAGAACAAACGGAAAAGGTCATTGCAGAAGTGCTGAAGCATAAAGAAGACCACGAAAACTGTGCAGATTTGCTGGGAATTCATCTGGAAGGACCTTTTTTATCCGTGGAATTTAAAGGGGCCATGCCTGAATCCCTGCTTCGGGGGGCGGATATAGAGCTTTTACGGGAATATCAGGAAAAAGCCCGGGGGAACATTCGGTATATTACAGTATCGCCGGAGGTAGAGGGAATTCCGGAATCCATTCCTGAAATCAGAAAGCTGGGCATAACCGTTGCCATCGGTCATTCCGGAGCGGATTATGAGACGTCAAGAAAATGTATTGAAAACGGAGCCGAAGCCTGTACCCACACCTGCAATGCCATGAAGCTGTTTCATCAGCATTTCCCTGCAATTATGGGGGCTGTGCTGGAAGCGGACGATGTATACTGTGAAACTATCTGTGACGGAAGACATCTGCACCCGGGCAGTGTCCGTATGATTTTAAAGGCAAAAGGCCATGACAGAGTGGTAGCTGTGACTGATTCTATTATGGCCGCAGGACTTCCGGACGGAGCGTACAAGCTGGGAGTCAATGATGTGATTGTGGAAGACGGAGATGCCAAACTGCCAAACGGTGTCCGGGCCGGCAGTACGCTGACTACGGGAACAGCTCTGAAGCGGCTGATCGAATTTACGGGAGAGTCTATGGAAGACGTTCTGCCGCTGCTTACCATGAATCCGGCCAGACTGATACACGCAGAGGAGCATATTGGCAGTCTGGAAGTGGGAAAAGACGCAGATATACTCATTTTAGATGAAAATTACAATATTCTGGAAACTTTTGTAAAAGGAATGAAAATTGAAAAACAGGAGGAATCATCATGCCATTAATACCATTGAGACCATTGTTGGAAACCGTTGACAAATATCATTTTGCCCAGGGGGCTTTTAATGTAAATGCAGTGGCACAGGCAAAAGCAGCCATTGAAGTACACGAAATGTTCCGTTCCGCAGCAATTCTGCAGGGGGCGGATTTGGCCAACGGATTTATGGGAGGACGCACAGATTTTCAGAATGCTACCCTGGAAGATAAAAAAGTAGGCGCAAAAAATATTGCGGCAGCAGTAAAAAAATACGCAGAAAATTCACCTATACCGGTTGTTCTGCACCTGGACCACGGCAAAAATTTTGATTCCTGTGTGGCAGCCATTGAAGGTGGATATACGTCGGTTATGATTGACGGTTCTTCCCTTCCTTTTGAGGAAAATGTGGAACTGACCAGAGAAGTGGTAAAATATGCCCATGAAAGGGGCGTATCTGTAGAAGGAGAATTAGGTGTACTGGCCGGCGTGGAAGACCATGTATTTTCCGCCACCTCTACTTATACCAATCCTTTAAAGGCAGTGGAATTCTTTCGGAAAACAGGCTGTGATGCCCTGGCCATTTCTTATGGAACTATGCATGGGGCTTCCAAAGGAAAAGGTGTAAAGCTGAGAAAAGAAATTGCTATTGCAATTAAAGAGTGCATGATGCATGAAAATCTCTTTGGAGTTCTGGTATCTCACGGTTCCTCTACAGTACCCGGATATATTGTAGAGGAAATCAATGCACTGGGCGGAAATATTCAGAATGCACATGGTATTTCCATTGAAGAACTGAAAGCTGCCATTCCCTGTGGCATTGGCAAAATTAATGTGGACACGGATATTCGTCTGGCTGTTACCAGAAATATGAAAGAATATTTCGCACAACATCCGGAAAAGAGAAACAGTCCGTCTATTGGAGGCGTTTATCAGCTGCTGGAAGAGAAGAGAGAGCAGTTTGACCCAAGAGCCTTTCTGCCGCCAATTATGGATACGGTTATGTATGGAATGGTTCCGGATAAGGACAGGGCGGAATTGGTAGAAGTGATTGAGAAAGGTGTAAAAGAAGCTATCGGAACTTTGATTGTAGAGTTTGGTTCTTACGGAAAAGCGCCGCTGGTGGAACAGGTTTCTCTTGAGGAAATGGCAGAACGTTATAAAAGAATGTAAAAAATAGAGTCAAAAGTGCAAAATGCACAGAAAAATGTGAGGTTTGGGCAGCGCAAAAAAGGCGCTGCTCAAATTTTTATGCTTTTTTGCTATCTTGCGCAATATTTTACTTTGATAAAACACAAAAATAAACAAAACAATCAAACGTTTGCTTAAAATACAGTTGAAACAAAACCCTATATAGGGGATAATGTCAATAGAAAAACAAATAAGAAATGTGTTTTGGTGCGAAATACCGAAACGAAAGAAAGCGGAGGTTTAAAATGGGGAAAAAAAACAAGGGCGGTGCTGATTTTATTAGCAAAATACCAAAAGGGATATGGCTGTTTATTTCATTTATCGTTGCCATGCTTGTATGGACGCTGTTATCTGTGACGCCGCAGACAGCAAGATGTTTTCCAAATGCGGTGAAAGTAGTGGAGTCCATAGGATTAATGCAGGGAGAAAGAGGAATTTTGCTGCAGGATATCGGAAGCAGTTTGATTTCCGTATTCTGGGGATTTCTTCTGGGATTTGTGATTTCTGTGCCGGTAGCCTTTCTGATGGCCTGGTACAGACCGGTACGGTTTATTCTTGAGCCGTGGATTCAGTTTATTAGAAATATCCCGCCATTAGCATATGTACCGTTGGTTGTTATTGGTGTTGGTGTTGGACGTACACCGCAGATTATCGTTATCTGTCTGGCCACTTTCCTGATTATGACCGTTACGATTTTCCAGGGTGTTATCAATGTGGATGAAACGTTGATTAAGGCGGCAAGAGTATTGGGAGCCAATGATGCGCAGCTGTTCGTGAAGGTTATCTTTCCGGCTACGACACCATTTATCATTACGGCAGTAAGACTTGGTATTTCTACTGCACTGACGACTCTGATTGCGGCAGAGTCCACCGGAGCCATTGCAGGTCTTGGTATGAGGATTAAATCTCTGGCCAACTCTTATGAGACAACACCTATGCTGCTTTACATCATCATTATTGGTGTAATCGGTATGATTGCAGAAAAAGTTCTTAAATTCTTTGAAAGGAAGTTAACAGGATGGCAGGAAAAGAGGGAAATATAAAGGTAAGTATTCAGGGCATAGAGAAAAAGTACAATACCCGTAAGGGAGAGGTAGTTGCTCTGAATGGTGTAAATTTTGATATTAAAGAAAATGAATTTATCTGTGTAATCGGGCCGTCCGGCTGTGGAAAATCCACCCTGTTAAATATTATTGCCGGACTTTTAGAGCCTACAGCCGGACAGATTCTGGTAGACGGCAAACCGATTCAGGGAACCGGAACAGACAGAGGTGTGGTATTTCAGCAGTATGCGCTGTTTCCGTGGCTGACAGTTAAGAAAAACGTAGAGTTTGGTCTGAAGTTAAAGGGACTCTCCAAAGACGAATGTGACAGCATTGCCATGAAATATCTGAAAATGGTAGAACTCGAAAAATTCGCAGATTCTTATCCAAAGGAATTATCCGGCGGTATGAAACAGAGGGTTGCGATTGCAAGAGCTTATGCCATGAATCCGGAAGTACTTCTCATGGATGAGCCTTTCGGCGCTTTGGATGCACAGACCAGGACGCAGCTTCAGACAGAGTTATTAAAAGCATGGCAGGAAGAGAATAAAACCTGTTTCTTTGTAACGCATGACATTGAGGAGGCCATTGTACTGGCTACCAGGGTAGTGATTATGAGTGCCCGCCCGGGACGGATTAAAGAAGTGGTGGATATTGATATTCCATATCCGAGAGACCAGGAAACAAAAATGAGCGAGCGTTTCATTGAACTGAAAAACCATATCTGGGGTCAGGTATACCAGGAATACCTGGAGGTTAGAAAATAGGACTTACAAGGGGCGACCTGTGAGAACATAAAAACTATATTTTTAAGGAGGATTTTTTCATGAAGAAGAAATTATTGGCAATGGTACTGGCAGCAGCGACTGCAATGACAATGTTGGCAGGCTGCGGCGGTGACGACAAGGTGGCAGGCACCAAGGACAACAAAGAAGCGTCTGCAGATGCAGGGGAGAAAAAAGAAGAGTCCAAAGAACTGGACAAGGTAAAAGTGGCTTATATGCCGAATTACGCTTCCTTATGGGTTGTTACCACAGCGAGAGAAAAAGGATTTTTTGAAGAAGAAGGCATTGAAGTAGAACTGACAAAGTTTGATGACGGTCCTACAGAAATTGCAGCTATGGAATCCGGTTCTATGGACGTGGCTTATATCGGCCCTGGCGCTCATACACTGGCAATTCAGGGAAATGTAGACGTATTCTGCTTCCAGCAGTTGGGTGATGCAGACTGCGTGATGGGGCTGAAATCCCACGGTGTAAATTCCCTGGAAGACTTAAAGGGTAAAAAAGTAGCGTATGCTTCCGGTACATCTTCTGAGACAATTTTGCTTCGCGCTCTGAACTCTGTAGGGCTTACTATGGACGATATTGAACCATACAACATGGAAGTTACCAACATGCCAAGTGCCATGATTTCCGGTTCCATTGACGCCTGTGCTCCATGGTCACCGAACACAAAGGTTATCACGGATGAGTTAGGCGATGACGCACAGATTTTCGTAAGCAACGCAGACTTCTCTGACATTGCAGCAGACCCGGCAAGCTGGGTATGTATGCCGGAATATGCAGAGAAGAACAAAGACCTGCTGGTAAGATACACAAGAGCATTGTATAAAGCCATGGACTTCGGTGCAAAAGAAGAAAACTTTGAAGAAGTTGCCGGATATGTGGCAGATGAAACAAAAACAGATGTAGAAACGGCTATGGGTCAGACAACAGACGGTGCATGGATTACTTCCGAAGAACTGTTGAAAGAAGTTGGTGACGGAACCGTTGCAGGATACTATGAAATTCAGCAGAAAAACTTCCTGGATGCAGGAAAGATAAAAGAAGAAGTTCCGGTTGAGGACTATGTACTGTTTGACATTATGGAAGAGGCAGGAAAATAAGCTTCCAAACTTGTCAGGTGCAGCTGTAGGAAAAACAGAGGATTGAAAATTGGGGGAGGGGCTGCCGCGTTTGTTGTATACAGAAAATTACAGAAAGCGGCAGCCCCTGTTTTTTGTCATATGGAAAACACGTTTTTCCCTGTGCCAAAGAACTTCCCGAAATATGGAAAAGAAAAATTCTGTGTTTCAAAGGGAACTCCAAATTTTATAGAAGATTGAGAAAGGAAAAGAAGCATGGCAGAGAATTTACTGATTGTACATGGAGGCGGGCCTACGGCAGTTTTAAACGCTTCTCTGTACGGGGCAATCAAAGAAGCAAAAAAATACGGAAAGCTGGAACATATTTACGGAGCTGAAAATGGAACGGGAGGTGTTCTGGAAGAGCATTTTCTTGCATTAGAAAATGTGCCGGAAGAAAAGCTGGAACTGCTTCTGCAGACTCCAGGAACTGCCATTGGAACGTCCAGAGACCCTATCTGGCAGGAAGACTATGAAAAAATGGCAGATATTCTGGTAAAGAGAGAGATAAAATATGTGCTCTTTAATGGAGGCAACGGTACGATGGATACTTGCGGGAAACTGCATAAAACCTGTCAGGCCAGAAATCTGGATATCCGTGTTATGGGGATTCCCAAGACTACAGATAACGATATTGCGGTGACAGACCACAGTCCCGGTTTTGGAAGTGCAGCCCGCTATATTGCAGCCTGTACGGAAGAATTGTGTGCGGATGTGCGTTCCCTGCCAATTCATGTAGTGGTGATGGAGGCTTCCGGTAGAAATGCAGGCTGGATTACGGCAGCCAGTGCGCTGGCCGGGGAGAAAGGATACGGACCGGATTTGATTTACCTTCCGGAGCGTCCTTTTGATGAAGAACAGTTTATAAAAGATGTGGAAAATAGGCTGAAAGAGAAAAGCGGCATTGTGGTAGTGGCCAGTGAAGGGCTCACAGACAAAGAGGGAAACCCCATTGTCAAACCGGTTTTTAAAACAGAACGGGCTACGTATTTCGGAGATGTGAGTTCTCATCTGGCTAACCTGGTGATTCAGAAGCTGGGGTATAAAGCCAGAGGAGAAAAACCGGGGCTTCTGGGCCGGGCATCCATTGGTCTGCAAAGTCCGGTGGACTGTCAGGAAGCGCAGCTTGCGGGAGAAACAGCATGCCGGGCTGCCCTTGATGGAGAGTCCGGGAAGATGGTGGCATTTAAACGGACTTCAGAAAATCCATATCACATAGAAGCGTTTCTGGTGGATATTGATGAGGTTATGATGTATGAGAGGACCATGCCGGAGGAATTTATCAATGAAGAGGGCAATGGTGTGACCGGGGCCTTTCTGGACTGGTGCAGACCTCTTATCGGAGAAGAACTTCCGGATATGGTATCGTTTAACGGATTTTATGGAAAAAAGTAAAAGCGTGTTTCGTTCGGTTTGAAAAGGGAAACACAGAAAGGAAAAAAGATGAAACATATTTATCTGAATTTAAAGAGATTTGATGTGCCTGCAGAGTTGGGCGGTGTAAACCGGATTGCGGATGTTCGGGAATGGGGCAGTTATATAGTAAAGGAAACACAGGAAAAGCTGAAACCTTATGCAAAAGAGGATGTGGAGTTTGCTATGTTTTTCCCTGAAATTCACCTGTTCTCCGCTATTGGGGCAAAGACAGAAGAAAGTCCGGTTCAGGTGGGCTGTCAGGGAGTATTCCGGAATGACGTACAGCCCGGTGGAAACTTCGGGGCCTTTACAACCGGAAGACCGGCAGCAGCGATGAAAGCGGCGGGCTGTGAAGCCGTGATTATCGGACACTGTGAGGAACGGAACAACTTAAATGGGATTCTGGCAGAAGCCGGATGTAAAGATACCAAAGCCGTGAACCGTATTTTGAATCAGGAAATCAAATGCGCGGTAGCTCAGGGGCTGAAAGTTCTGTACTGTATTGGGGAAAAGAGCGAAGAACAAGAGCAGTGGCAGGAAGTTTTGGGAGAGCAGTTGGAAATCGGACTGCAGGATGTGGATAAATCCATGGTAACCATTGCCTATGAACCGGTTTGGTCCATTGGACCGGGCAAAACTCCGGCAGATAAAGAATATATCACGAAGATTGCCAGATTTGTCAAAGAAAAGACAGCGGGCATGGATATGGTATACGGAGGCGGGCTGAAGCAGGACAATGCAGCCATGCTGGCTTCTATACCGGAAATCGACGGCGGACTCATTGCTCTTACCAGATTTCAGGGTGAAATAGGTTACTATCCGGAAGAATATCTGGAAATCATCGGTCTTTATATGAATGCATAAAATCAGGAGGAATAAGGTTATGAAATTAGAATTTGAATACGGACAGGGAACTATGGCAGCAGAACTGCCGGATAACACAGACATTTTTATTCCGGGTGAAACGGTAAAAGACCCGGACTACATACCGGAAGACAAATTAAGAGACGCTTATCTCACAAGTTTGGCGCATCCCATCGGCATGCCTACACTGACAGAACTGGCTCATAAGGGCAGCACCGTTACCTTTGTAGTTCCGGACCGAGTAAAAGGCGGGGAACAGGCGACCAGCCACAGAAAACTGAGTATCAAATATATTTTGGAAGAACTCTATGCAGCAGGTGTGGAAAAGAAAGATATTTTATTCATTATCTCAAACGGTCTGCACCCAAGAAGTAAGGAATCTGACGCAAAGGCTATTTTCGGAGAAGAATTGTTCCATGAATTCTGGCACACAGGACAAATTATCAGCCACGACAGCGAAGACCAGGAGCATATGGTGAATCTGGGAACCACCAGAAGAGGGGACCCGGTTTACATGAATAAATATGTATATGAATGTGATATTCCGATTCTGATTGGTCATGTACAGGGAAATCCTTATGGCGGATATTCCGGTGGATACAAACACAGCGCAACCGGTATTACAAACTGGAAGAGCATTGCCAGCCACCATGTTCCGTCCGTTATGCACAGAAAAGACTTTACTCCTGTAAACGGAGGCAGTCTTATGAGAACGAAATTTGATGAGATTTCCATGCATATGGAAGAGAAAATGGGACATCCATTCTTCTGCTGTGACGCAGTCCTGGATACAAATTCCAGACAGATTGCGATTTATTCCGGTTATGCAAAAGAAATGATGCCGGAAAGCTGGAAACTGGCTGACAAGAGGACTTATGTACACTGGGCAGAGAAGAAATACGATGTTCTGGTATTTGGTATGCCGCAGAAATTCCATTACGGGGACGGCATGGGAACAAACCCGATTATGATGATGCAGGCTTTAAGCGCACAGGTACTGCGTTACAAACGTGTCATGAGTGATAACTGTGTCATCATCTGTTCTTCTCTGTGCAACGGCTTTTTCCATGATGAACTGTGGCCGTATTTGAGAGAAATGTATGATGTTTTCCAGCATGATTACATGAACACACTGCCGGATGTGAACCGCTATGGCGAGTATTTTGCTACAAACGAAGAGTATATCCGGAAATACCGTTTTACAAATGCGTTCCATCCATTCCATGGCTTTAGTATGATTTCCTGCGGACATATTGCAGAAATGAATACCAGTGCGATTTACATTGTAGGCGCACAGGAACCTGGTTATGCAAGGGGCATGGGACTGAAAACAAGAGCCACCTTTGAAGAAGCTCTGGAGGATGCCAAGAAGAAATTTGTTGGGGAAACTCCGAATATTCTGGCCCTGCCTCTGACCTTCAAAAAATCGGCAGTTCATCTCTGTATGAAAAATCCGGAAGAGGACTGTATGGATGCTTACGGACACTGTCATCCTTGCATGGGTTGAGAAAAGGCAGAGAGAAAGGGATAAAATAGGATAAATAATAGAAAGTGGGTTGTCTTTTATCGCTATGTGGAAAATTGTAAAATTTTGCAGCGTGGTTGGGGACAGCCTGCTTTTCGTTTATTTGCGGAAGAAGCAGTTGGGGAAACGGGGAAATCCAAGGAGGAAAAAGGAATGTTGAATTTAAAAATAGAAGACAAAAATCCCAATATCAAGCAGGAATTAAAGGAGTATATGGAAGGAAAAAGAAGCGTTCTGAATCAGATTCTGGAGGGCGAAACAGATTATAAAGATTCGCTGGGCTGGTTTCATACAGCAGAATGGGCAGATGTGGAACAGACAGAAAGGATTCAGAAGCTGGCCGATGAAATCCGGGAAGAGGCAGACGTTTTTGTAATCGTGGGAGTGGGAGGCTCCAATAATGCGGCCCGTTCCGTCATCGAAGCCATTCAGACAGACCGTAAAGTAGAAATTGTGTATGCAGGCCATACACTGTCACCTTATGCGTTAAATCAAATGCTGAAAAGTCTGGAGGGAAAATCCGTTTATATCGATTGCATTGCCAAGAACTTTGAAACATTGGAGCCGGGGGCTTCCTTCCGTATCCTGCGGAAATTTTTGTATGAAAGGTATGGAGAACAGGCAGGGAAAAGAATGATAGCAACCGGCACAAGGGGAAGTTCTCTGGAAAAACTCTGCAAAAAACACGGATACACGTTTCTGGAATTTCCGCAAAATGTAGGGGGACGTTTTTCTGCTGTGACCAGCGTGGGGCTGCTTCCCATGGCTGTGGCGGGAATTGATATGAAAAGTCTGGTAAGAGGCGCTGCCGATATGGAAAAACAGCTTCACAAAGGGGGAAGTGAGGAAAATCCGGCTTATGAGTATGCCTGTCTTCGGAATATGTATTATGAAAAAGGGTATAAGCTGGAAATGCTGGCAGGCTTTGAACCTCAACTTCGGTGGTTTTATAAATGGTGGGTGCAGCTTTTCGGGGAAACGGAAGGCAAAGAAAACAAAGGGCTTTTCCCTGTGGCGGCAGAATTCTGCGAGGAACTGCATGCAGTGGGGCAGTATATTCAGGACGGAGCGCCGCTGATGTTTGAGACGTTTCTGGATGTACAGGAGCAGAACGCGTCCTTGTATGCCGAACAAGACCGGGTGGAGGATGGATTTGATTACCTCAACGGGAAAGATTTCTGGGATATGAATAAGGCCTCTTTCCATGCTACGGTAAAAGCGCACAGAGAAAAGCTTCCATGCCTTATCCTGGAGATTGAGAAACTGGATGCTTACCACTTCGGACAGTTGTTTTACTTCTTTTTGTTCGCCTGCTATGTGTCGGCCAGGATTCTGGAAGTGAATCCCTTTGACCAGCCGGGGGTAGAGGCGTATAAGAAGTGGATGTTTGAGGCATTGGGGAAATAAAAAAGAGGGTGAGAAACCATCACCCTCCAGGTTGTTATTCAATCACCTTCAGCCAACCTTCCGGTGCCTCCAGTTTCCCCATCTGAATACCGGTCAGTGTTTCGTAAAGTTTCTGTGTCACCGGTCCCATGGCTTCCATGCCGCTTGGGAAGCAGATTTCTTTTCCGTGGTCTACGATTTTTCCCACCGGAGAAATAACGGCGGCTGTACCGCACAAACCACATTCTGAGAAATCCTTTAATTCATCCAGGAATACCTCCCGTTCTTCCACTTCCAGTCCAAGGTATTCTTTTGCTACATACATAAGAGAGCGGCGGGTAATGGAAGGAAGAATACTGTCGGATTTCGGTGTGACAACTTTTCCGTCTTTTGTAATAAACAGGAAGTTGGCGCCGCCTGTTTCTTCGACTTTTGTTCTGGTAGCTGCGTCCAGATACATGTTTTCATCATATCCCTGCTGATGGGCATCCACAATTGCATGCAGACTCATAGCATAATTAAGGCCGGCTTTGATGTGTCCGGTTCCGTGTGGGGCAGCCCGGTCAAAATCACTGACGCGGATGGTCAGAGGTTTCACACCGCCTTTGAAATACGGTCCTACCGGGGTGGTAAAGATACGGAACTGATATTCGTCTGCAGGTTTCACTCCAATAACAGGATTGCTGCCGAACATATAGGGGCGGATGTATAAGGTTGCGCCTGAGCCGTAAGGAGGAACATAAGCGGCATTTGCCTTTATGGTTTTTACAACAGCCTCAACAAAACGGTCTTCCGGAAATACCGGCATTTCCAGTCTTCTGGCAGAATCTGCCATACGGCTGGCATTTAAGTCCGGGCGGAAGGTAACAATGCGTCCATCCTGTGTAGTGTAAGCTTTCATTCCTTCAAATATGGTCTGGGCGTACTGCAGGACGCCGGCACATTCGCTGATGACTACTTTGTCATCCTGCGTCATTTTTCCTTCATCCCATTTTCCGTCTTTAAAGTCAGATACGAAACGATAATCGGTTTTTACATAGCCAAATCCCAGATTAGACCAGTCAATGTTCTTTTTCTCCATGTCCATTTCCTCCATTCTGCCGCAGAATGCGGTATGTAATTTTTTATCATTAATTAATTTTTTACCATTATAAAACTTTAACGTGTGAATTGCAAGAGAAGTTCCGTTGCTTTTTTGGATTCTTTCATATATAATTTAAGGGAGTGAAAAGAACAGAGTTTTAAATAGAAAATTGGGACGCAAAAAATAGGATGCGGACTGAGAGTGAGGAGTGAAGGATATGTCTGGAAATGACTGGAATAATTTGGGGAGAGATGTGAAAAATATTGTGCAGAATGCCATTGATACAGGAGACTTCGGCAGACTGAACCGGGACTTGGGACAGACTCTGGAGAGCGCATTGGGAAATGTGGCACAAAGTATGAAAAATGCAGGAAATATGGCCGGGCAGTACCGTTATCGGGGACAGCAGGGAATGAATCAGCCATACGGGCAGGATAAAGAGCCGAAACCGTACGGGCCGGGGAATGGGTATAGTACCAATTACAGGTATCGGCCCTTTGGACACTACAGAAGCCCTGCGTCATCTGAGCGAGTGAAGGAAGCCAGAGAAGAGTTTGCCTTATTTGTCAATACGGGAAGTGCAAAAGCCATGGGGATTTTGCTTACGACATTGGGAATTGCATTGACCATTATGTTTGGGGCGACTGCAGCGGGATTTATCATTGCATCTCTGTTTGTGCATACAGTTGCGGTAAAACTGGGGACTATCCTGGCTGTTTTTGGGACAGCTACTGCACTGAGTCTGATTATGGCGGTTTGCGGTAACCATTTGAGAAAGAAGATTAAACGATTCCGCACTTATGTGAAAACCCTCAATGGGAAACCTCATGGAAGCATCAGAGAGTTGGCAAAAAGCGTAAGAAAGTCGGAGAAATTTGTCCGTAGAGATTTGAAAAAAATGATTAATAAGCGCATGTTTTTAGAGGGGCATCTGGATGCTAAAGGCACTTGTCTGATTGCCAGTGACGAAGCTTATGAGCAGTATGTGAAAACAGAAGAAAATGCCAGAGAGTTAAAGAAACAAGAAAAAAAATCTCCCAGACAGCAGCTTTCTGAGGAAGTGAAAAAGGTTATCGAAGAGGGTGACCGTTATATCGAAGAAATCCGCAGAAGCAATGACGCTATTCCAGGCGTGGAAATTTCCAACAAAATTTATCATATGGAAAATGTAATTCTCCGGATTTTCCAGAGAGTAGAACAACATCCGGAGCTGATTCAGGATTTACATAAGTTTATGGATTATTATCTTCCTACCACAGTAAAACTTCTGAATGCTTACGAGGAACTGGACAAGCAGAGTCTGGAAGGCGAAAACATTAAAACGGCCAAGAGGGAAATTGAAAATACACTGGATACCATTAACGTAGCGTTTGAAAATCTTCTGGACAGTTTTTATAAAGAAACAGCCTGGGATGTTTCTGCCGACATTTCGGTATTGAAAACCATGCTGGCACAGGAAGGGCTTACGGAAGAAAAAAATTTTCAGAGAAAGGAATCATAGAAGATGAGCGAAGAATTAAAGGATTTTACGGTGACACCCACCCTGACTTTTGAACCTTTAAAAGAGGAGGCACCGGTTGCAGAAGTGAAGAAGGAAGAGCCGACAGAGCCAAAGATGGACGACAGTATTCTGTCACCGGAAGAGCGAAAGATGGTAGATGACTTTGCCAAACAGATTGATATCCGCAATTCAACTGCTATTTTACAGTATGGCGCAGGCACACAGAAGAAAATGGCGGATTTTTCGGAGGATGCGCTGGACAAAGTGCGCACCAAGGATTTGGGCGAAGTGGGCGATTTGCTGGAAGATGTGGTGACAGAACTGAAAAACTTTGATGCGGAAGAAGAGCGCAAAGGTATTATGGGATTCTTCAAAAAGGGAGCCAACAAACTGGAATCCATGAAAAACAAGTATGCCAAAGCGGAGACCAATGTGAATAAAATCGTGGAAACTCTGGAAAAACATCAGATTCAGCTTATGAAAGACGCAGCGATTATGGATAGGATGTATGCCTTAAACTTAAACTATTTTAAGGAATTATCCATGTATATTCTGGCAGGAAAACAGAAGCTGGAAGAAATCCGCGCCACAGAACTGCCCCAGCTTATGAGCAAAGCCCAGATCAGTGGTCTGCCGGAGGACGCCCAGGCGGCAAAGGATTTGGACTCTCTCTGCGACCGGTTTGAAAAGAAAATTCACGACCTGGAACTGACCAGGATGATTGCCATTCAGACAGCACCGCAGATTCGTCTGGTACAGGGAAATGATACGCTGATGGCAGAAAAAATACAGTCCACCATTGTCAATACTATCCCCCTGTGGAAGAGCCAGATGGTGATTGCCCTTGGAGTGGCACATTCTACGGAAGCGGCAAGAGCCCAGAGAGAAGTGACAGATATGACCAATGCTCTGCTGCAGAAAAATGCAGAGACTCTGAAGCTGGCTACTGTGGAAGCGGCGAAAGAATCCGAGCGCGGTATTGTAGATATTGAAACTCTGCAGAAGACCAATGAATCCTTAATCAGTACCTTTGATGAGGTTATGAGTATTCAAAAGGAAGGACGGGAAAAGAGAAGAGCTGCAGAAGCGGAAATCTACCGTCTGGAGGGAGAATTAAAACAGAAATTACTGCAGATTAATCATTAAGGAGGAAGGCAGTATGTATCGGGACAACACAAAGGTCATTGCTATCGGGAACCGGAAAATCGGTGGCGGGAATCCTATTTTGATTCAGTCCATGACCAACACACCTACCGAAGATGTAGAGGCAACGGTAAACCAGATATTAGAACTGGAGGCCGCAGGCTGCGAGATTATCCGCTGTACCGTGCCTACTCTGGAAGCGGCAAAAGCTGTTAAAGAAATTAAAAAACAGATACACATTCCACTGGTGGCAGACATTCATTTCGATTATAAAATGGCTCTTGCAGCCATGGAAAACGGGGCGGATAAGATTCGGATTAATCCGGGAAATATCGGCAAAAAAGAAAAAATCAAGGCGGTAGTGGATACGGCAAAAGAAAGGAATATCCCTATCCGCGTAGGAGTAAACAGCGGGTCGTTGGAAAAAGAACTGGTGGAAAAATATCATGGTGTCACAGCAGAAGGCTTGGTGGAAAGCGCGCTGGATAAAGTGAAAATCATAGAGGATTTGGGCTATGACAATCTGGTTATCAGCATTAAATCCTCGGATGTTCTGATGTGTGTAAAAGCCCATGAACTTTTGGCAAAAGAAACCTGCTATCCTCTGCATGTGGGAATTACAGAGGCGGGAACTTTGTATTCCGGAAATATAAAGTCTGCTGTGGGACTGGGCATTATTTTGTATCAGGGAATCGGAGATACGATTCGGGTATCGCTTACGGGCAGTCCGGTAGAGGAAATTAAGTCTGCCAAGCGGATTTTAAAGACGCTGAACCTGCGAAAAGGCGGTGTGGAAGTGGTTTCCTGTCCCACCTGCGGAAGAACAAAAATTGATTTGATTGGACTGGCCAATCAGGTGGAAAACATGGTGCAGGAATTTCCTCTGGACATTAAGGTGGCCGTTATGGGCTGCGTGGTTAATGGACCGGGGGAGGCAAAGGAAGCGGACATTGGAATTGCCGGAGGCAAAGGAGAGGGCCTTTTAATAAAGAAAGGCGAAATCATCCGAAAGGTACCGGAAGAAGAACTGCTTTTTACTTTGCGGGAAGAACTTGCAAATTGGAAATAAAGATGGAGGCAATGCGGTTATGGAAAAGGAATTTCTGGATGTGTTCCGGAATCTGGAATTAAACGGAGAACTGAAAGCCCTGTTGGAAGAGGTTGTGGTAACAAAGGTATCCGTGAACCAGAGAAAGGACCATATTCGGGTTTATATCCGAAGCCGGCAGTGGATTCATAAAAAGTATATCTACGCACTGGAGAGAGCCATTGCGTCCCAGTGTTTCAGGGGAGTTCCCATGGAGGTTAAGGTGTTGGAGAAATTTACACTTTCCAGCCAGTATACGCCCCAATTATTCTTTGAAGCGTATCAGTCTTCCATGGGACTGGAACTAAAAAATTACAGCATTCTGGTCTTTAATATGTTCCGGAATGCTGTTATTACGTTTCCGGAAACCAATACCATGCATATGCTTTTGCAGTCCACAGTACTGGCAAGAAGTAAAGAAGAGGAACTGATTCACTATATGGAAAAGGTGTTCTGTGAGCGGTGTGAATTTTCTCTGAAAGTGGAAGCCGAATATCAGGAAGCAAAGGAAAGCAGATTCCGAAAGAACAGTGATATTCGCATTGCGCAGGAGGCTGCGCATATTATAGAAATGTCAACTCTTGGAAAAGGAAAAGAAGAGGCGGAGAATACGGCAGAGGAACGAAAAGAAGAAGTAAAAAATACAGAAAAGAAGAGTGCAAAACAGGTTGGCAGCGGAGAGAAAACACCCAGAACTAAGGGGAAAAACGAGAAGTTTTCCTCTGATTTCAGACGGAGTGTCAAGCGCTCGGATAATCCGGATGTATTGTACGGAAGAGACTTCGAGGATGAGGCGCTTCCTTTAGAAACCGTGCAGACAGAGATGGGAGAGGTGTGTATCCGCGGTCAGATTATGAGCCTGGAGAAGCGGGAAATCCGCAACGAAAAGACCATCATTATCTTTTCTATTACGGATTTTACGGATTCCATTACGGTAAAAATGTTTGCCCGCAACGACCAGGTAGAGGAGATTACCGAAGGGGTAAAAGAAAAAGCCTTTGTAAAATTAAAGGGAATTACCACCATAGACCGCTTTGACAGTGAGCTGACCATTGGCTCTGTAGTGGGGATTAAAAAGATTGCCAGTTTTGGAACTGTGCGCTCCGATAATTATCCACAAAAGCGTGTAGAGCTGCACTGCCACACCAAAATGAGCGATATGGACGGTGTTTCTGACGCAAAGTCTATTATTAAGAGAGCGTATGAGTGGGGACATAAGGCCATTGCCATTACGGACCATGGAGTGGTACAGGCTTTCCCTGAAGCCAATCACTGTTTTGACGCCTGGGGCGGCGTAGTGCCGCAGGATTCGGACTTTAAGGTGATTTACGGTGTGGAGGCTTATCTGGTGGATGATTTGAAAGGAATTGTCCAGAAAAGTCAGGGGCAGAGCCTGGACGCTCCTTATGTGGTCTTTGATATCGAGACCACCGGTTTTTCTGCCATGAAGGACAAAATCATTGAAATCGGTGCGGTTAAGGTGGTAAACGGAAACATTACCGAGCGGTTTTCCGAGTTTGTGAATCCGGAAATTCCCATTCCTTTTCGCATTGAGCAGTTAACCAGCATTAATGACAGTATGGTGGCAGAGGCTCCTACCATTGATGTGATTCTGCCCCGTTTCGAGGAGTTCTGCAGGGGCTGTGTGATGGTGGCTCACAACGCAGAATTCGATATGAGTTTTATTAAGAAAAATTATGAGGATTTGGGGATAGAGAGAGAGGATACCATTGTGGATACCGTGGGAATGGCTCGTTTTCTGCTGCCTCAGTTAAATCGTTTTAAGCTGGATACTGTGGCAAAGGCCGTGGGAGTTTCTTTGGAACATCACCACAGAGCCGTGGATGACGCAGCATGTACGGCTGAAATTTTTGTGAAATTTCTTCAGATGTGCAGGGAAAGAGATATTTTCAATCTGGATGAGTTGAATGAAAAAGGTGCGGTTTCCGTGAATTCTATTCAGAAAATGCCTACCTATCACGCCATTATTCTGGCGAAAAATGATATTGGAAGGGTGAATCTGTACCACTTGATTTCGGATTCTCACCTGGTTTATTATCACAGGCGTCCCCGTGTGCCAAAAAGCCTGTTTTTGAAGTACCGGGAGGGATTGATTATTGGTTCAGCCTGTGAAGCAGGGGAACTGTATCAGGCCGTATTAAACGGCAGACCGGAGGCGGAAATTGCCCGATTAGTGAATTTTTATGATTATCTGGAGATTCAGCCGCTGGGCAACAATGCCTTTATGATTCGCAGCGAGGACCGTTCCGACATTACTTGTGAAGAGGATTTGCAGGAGATTAATCGAAAGATTGTGAAGCTGGGAGAAGCCTTTAATAAACCGGTGGTGGGAACCTGTGATGTGCATTTTCTGGAACCGGGAGATGAGGTGTACCGGAGAATTATTATGGCGGGGAAAGGTTTTGATGATGCAGATGACCAGGCTCCGCTGTACCTGCGTACAACAGAGGAAATGTTGGAAGAATTCTCTTATCTGGGGCGGGAAAAGGCAGAGGAAATTGTCATTACCAACCCGAACAAAATTGCAGATATGGTGGAGAAAATTTCTCCTATTCACAAAGGAAAATGTCCGCCGGTGATTGAAAATTCGGATAATATGCTGCGGGAAATCTGTTACAATAAAGCCCATGAAATCTACGGGGACAATCTTCCAAAAGCCGTGGAGGAGCGTTTGGAAAGAGAACTGAATTCTATTATTTCAAACGGATATGCGGTTATGTATATGATTGCGCAGAAGCTGGTATGGAAGAGCAACAGCGACGGTTATCTGGTAGGCTCCCGAGGCTCGGTAGGCTCTTCTTTTGCGGCAACCATGTCGGGAATTACAGAGGTAAATCCTTTAAGCCCTCATTATTATTGCGCGAAATGCCATTACTCGGACTTCGATTCTGAGGAAGTGCGGGCTTATTCGGGAAGAGCGGGCTGCGACATGCCGGATAAGAAGTGTCCGGTGTGTGGAGAGCCTCTGATTAAAGAGGGATTTGACATTCCTTTTGAAACCTTCCTGGGGTTTAAAGGAGATAAGGAACCGGATATTGACTTGAACTTTTCCGGGGATTATCAGGGAAAAGCCCACCGCTATGTAGAGGTTATTTTCGGCGCAGGACAGACTTTTAAGGCGGGAACAATCGGTACGCTGGCAGAGAAAACAGCTTTCGGATATGTGAAAAAATATTATGAGGAACGGGGGCAGAGAAAGCGTTACTGCGAGATTAACCGGATTGTGCAGGGGTGCACCGGTATCCGCCGTACCACAGGGCAGCACCCGGGAGGAATCATTGTTCTTCCCATCGGCTGGGATATCGAAGAATTCACTCCGGTACAGCACCCGGCTAATGATATGAACAGCGACATTATTACCACCCATTTTGATTATCACTCCATTGATTCCAATTTGCTGAAGCTGGATATTCTGGGGCACGATGATCCTACCATGATTCGTATGTTAGAAGACCTTACGGGAATTAATGCCAGGGAAATTCCGCTGGATTCCAAGGAGGTTATGTCTCTGTTTAAGAGTACAGATGCCCTTGGAGTTACCCCGGCAGATATCCGCGGCTGTCCTCTTGGCTGTCTGGGGATTCCGGAGTTTGGCACCGATTTTGCCATGCAGATGTTAATTGACGCCAACCCCACTTCTTTTTCGGATTTAGTGCGTATTTCCGGTCTTTCCCATGGTACGGATGTGTGGCTAGGGAATGCGCAGGATTTGATTAAATCCGGTACAGCAACCATTACCACTTGTATCTGTACCCGAGATGATATCATGATTTATCTTATCAATAAGGGCCTGGAACACGGGCAGGCTTTTACCATTATGGAGAGTGTCCGTAAAGGGAAAGGTTTGAAGCCGGAATGGGAAGAAGAGATGAAAAAGCACGATGTTCCGGACTGGTATATTGCTTCCTGTAAAAAGATTAAATACATGTTCCCAAAAGCCCATGCAGCGGCTTACGTTATGATGGGCTGGCGCATTGCCTACTGTAAAATCTTTCATCCGTTGGCATATTATGCGGCGTATTTCAGTATACGCGCTACGGCATTTTCCTATGAAATCATGTGCCAGGGAAAGGAAAAACTGGAGTATTTTATGGATGATTATGAGCGGAGAAAGGATACGCTCAGCAAGAAAGAGCAGGATACCTATAAAGACATGAAAATTGTGCAGGAGATGTATGCAAGAGGATTTGAGTTTGTGCCTATTGATATTTATAAAGCCAATGCGCATACCTTCCAGATAAAAGGGGATAAGTTGATGCCTGCGCTGGATACCATTGAAGGATTGGGGGACAGAGCCGCCGACGCTGTGGTGGCTGCGGCAGAAGAGGGAGAATTTTTGTCTCTGGATGACTTCCGAAACCGGACAAAGGTGACGGCTTCTACGATTGACTTGATGAATGATTTGGGCCTGTTTGGGAAACTGCCACAGTCTAATCAGATGTCGCTGTTTGATTTTCAATAAAGAAGAACGTTTTGGCAAACGGATAGAGTATCTGTCGAAACAGAAAAATTTTGTATTTTTTTCAGGAATTCTATTCCCTTTTTCGGGAAATTTGTTACAATAAAGAAGAATCAACTACTATTAAGCAAGAGGAAAGGTGAAAACATGCAGGAGTACAAACCATTTAAAGAAGGAAAAGTGCGTCAGGTATATGATATTGGAGATAAGCTGGTTATCTATGCAACTGACCGGATTTCCGCATTTGACTACATTTTGAAAAACAAGATTACAGACAAGGGCGTTGTCCTGACAAAGATGTCTAAATTCTGGTTCGATTTTACGAAAGATATTGTTCCGAACCATATGATTTCCACAGATGTAAAAGAAATGCCGGAATTTTTCCAGAAACCGGAATTTGAAGGACATGCTATGCTGTGCCAGAAGCTGGATATGCTGCCTGTAGAATGTATTGTTCGAGGATATATTACAGGAAGCGGCTGGGCTAGTTACCAGGAAAATGGAACTGTATGCGGCATTGAACTGCCGGAAGGGTTACAGGAGTCTGATAAACTGCCTGAACCAATCTATACACCGACAACAAAAGCAGAGCTTGGCGACCATGACGAACACGTTTCTTTTGAAGAAACCGTAGAAACTCTGGAAAAACTTCATCCGGGAAGAGGAAGAGAGTACGCAGAGAAAATCCGTGATTACACCATTGCTCTTTATAAAAAATGTGCAGAATACGCACTGACAAAAAATATCATTATTGCAGATACAAAATTTGAATTTGGTCTGGACGAAAACGGAGAAGTGGTACTGGGGGATGAAATGCTCACACCGGACAGCTCCAGATTCTGGCCGTTAGAAGGCTACAAACCGGGACAGGGACAGCCATCTTTTGACAAACAGTATGTGCGGGACTGGCTGAAAGCAAATCCTGAAAGCGATTTCCTTCTTCCGGAGGAAGTAGTGAAAAAGACCGTAGACAAATATGTGGAAGCATATGAACTGCTTTCCGGAGAAAAATTCTAAAAAGTTGTATTGCTATTTCTTGCAGGATAAGATAGCTTTTTCAAGGTACAGCCGCTGTTTTGAGTTTGAGATTCAAAACAGCGGCGCCTTGAAAAAGATTATTTTGTTTCTTCTAAGATTTCACGAAATGCTTCTATCAATTCATGATTCTTTTCAGGACTCATGACACAGAATCGGATAAAAGAATTATCTAAAAACGGAAATGTAGAGCAATCCCGAATCATCAATCCCCTTCGGATACAGAAATCAAAAATCATTTCAGAAGTAATATCCTCTTTTAAAATTTTCATAAGCAGAAAATTCGAGCAGGAAGGGTATACCTTTACGCTGTCCCAGGTAGAAAGCAGAGAATAAAGGTGTTCTCTTTCCGCAGTAATCAGGCTTTTGGTTTTCTCGATATATTCCTTGTCGGAAAACATAATGCAGCCTGCGATTTCTGCAAGACTGTTAATGGTCCAGGGATTTTTACGGGTGTTGATGTATTTCAGCAGGTCAGGGTTTCCGGTAACCGCATAACCCAGCCGCAGTCCGGGAGCTGCGAAAAATTTGGAGATTCCCCTTAAAACAATCAGATTGTTGTAATTATTGGTAAGGGGAATTGCGGAAATTTTACTTTTGGGGTCTGTAAACTCCTCATACGTTTCATCTACCATGACGGAAATGCCGTACTGCAGGGCTTTATCCAGGATTTTCCGCATATCTTTTCTGGCAATGGCCGTGGAAGTGGGATTGTTGGGATTGCACAGTACCAGCAAATCCAGACTGTCATTCAGATGTTGGCAGAAATCTGCCACATCCATTTGAAAATCATCCTCTTCTTTCAGCGGATAATAAAGGGTGTGGCCTCCCTCCAGAGCGATTTCCCGTTCATATTCCGAATAGGTAGGTCCCAGAATCAGGGCTTTTTGAGGATGTGTGGTCTGGATAAAGAGAGAAATCAATTCTGTAGAGCCGTTTCCCACAATGATATTTTCAAACTGTGCCCCCGTGTACTGGCAGATACTTTTTCTGAGTCCTGTGTAGTCTCTGTCAGGATAGGAAGTAATAGCGTTTACATGTTTCGCCAGGGTCTCTTTCAGTAAGGGAGAAATCCCAAGAGGGTTGACATTGGCGGAAAAGCTGGTAATGTCTTCTTTCTTTATATGATAGATTTCCTCAATTTTTTCCAGGTCGCTGCCGTGAAAATGATCCTTGTGTTTCAGCATAAAAAACCTCCTTTTGGTAAAAAAATGTTCCAAAACAGGCTGTGTATTGAAGTTGCACAGCAGAAGTTTGTAGTGTATAATTCATAGTAGCAGAATATTGTCAATTATTCAATAATCAGATTTTTATAAATAAAACAGGGCAAAGGTGATATTTTGAAGACACGAATGGAACAACTGATAAACGGAAGATTTGAATATGAAGTACCCGGTCTGGATTTGTCTGCAAGTCATATTTCTTTCAGTACCATGCCGGAAGAAAAGGTAAGAGGAGAACTGCAGTTTGCAGCAAAAGACGGAAGAAAAATCAAGGGAATGGCTTATTCCACACATCGCAGATTTCTTCTGGGTAAGGAAAAGTTTTCAGGAGAAAAGATGATTCTTCCTTATGGTGTGGATACCAAGGGATTGGACAGTACAGATTGCATAGAGGGAGAAATTGTTTTAAGTACCAGTATCGGAACGTACCGGGTGCCTTTTTCTGTTGGAATAAAAAAGTTGGAAGTGCGCACATCTCAGGGAACGGTAGGGACTCTGGAGGAATTTGTCAGTCTGGCAAAGGAAGACTTCAGAGAGGCATACCAGCTTTTTATAGATACTTCCTTTAAAAGGCTGTTAAAAGGCAGAGAAGAACTGCTGCCGTATTATGCCTCCATGGTAAAAACGCCTGTGCCGTATCAGAATCTGGAAGAATTTCTTATAGGCGCGGGGCTGAAGGAACCTGTGCATTTAAGCCTGGAAAAAGAAAATCTGGAACTTTATGAGGTACAGACTTCTTTAAAAGATACGTTGAGAATCCGAAGAAGCGGATGGGGTTTTCTTCGCGCTGAAATTCAGACCGAGGGAGATTTTCTGGAAGTAGAGAAAAAGGTTATCCAAGACGGGCATTTTATCGGCAGTGTCTATGATTTGGAATATATCATACGGAAGGAATGTCTCGGAAAGGGGAAAAATTTCGGAAGAATTCAGATAAAAACGGTGTATGAGACCATTACCTACCAGATTATGGCATCGAAAAACGGCCATATTCAGGTCAATGTCACAGCTTATGAAAAGAAAAAAAGGCTGGAAGCAGCCAGAGATTTCCTGCTTTTGGAGCTTGGAAGAAAGAATACGGAAGCCTGGTGCGCCGAAATGAAAGCACTCTTGGATGAACTGAAGGAAAACGGCTATTATTCCACAGAATGCCAGCTTTTTGAAGCTTATGTACAGGTGCGCGCAGACAGGAAGGAGGAAGCCAGAAGGCTTTTGGATTCCCTGGAAAACAACCAGAAGATTCAGCAGGAGGAAATTCTGGAGGGGGCGTTTTTGTATTTGAATGAGATTTCCGAGAGAAGTACACAGTCCAAAGAAGCTGCGGCTGTGCGGCTCCATCAGCTTTATCAGAGAAGAGTGGACAGTCTGCTGCTTCTTTCTATGATTTTTGAATTGGATGAAGAAAATCTGCGCACCCAGTCCAGGAAAATGTTTCTCTTAGAAGAACAGTACAGAATCGGCTGCAGGAGTCCATTTCTCTATCTGACAGCGTGCAGACTGGCGGCAGCAGATGGTTCCGCATTTCGGAAAATGAATGCTTTTACCATACAGGTGTATCTTTTTGCCAAAAAATACGGGATTCTCACGGAAGAAATGGCTTTTCGTGCCATTGACCTTGCAGGACAGATGAAAGGATTTTCCCAAAAGGTTTACGAAGTCCTGCAGTATGTGTATGAGAAATACCCTTCCGTTCATGCTGTCAGGGGAATTTGTCAGCTGATTATGAAGGGGGAACCCAGAAAGCCGGAGTATTTCCGCTGGTATGAACTGGCGGTGCAGGCAGAACTGAAAATCACAGGGCTGTATGAGTATTACATTGAAACCATGAGCAGAAACTATCAGAAGGTACTGCCAAAAGTCATTCGCCTGTATTTCGGATACAACAATACGTTAAGTGATACGAAGAAGGCGTTTGTCTACAGCAACGTTATTCGGAATAAAGAGATAGATAGAGAAACTTATCAGAGTTATCAGAAAAACATGGAGACCTTTGCAAAAGAAAAAATCAAAGAGGGAAGAATCAATGAAGATTTTGCAGTGGTGTATCAGGAATTCTGTGTGGATTCTCAGGACGAAAATGTCAGGACGGCTCTGGCAAAAGTACTCTTTACTTATCGGCTTTACTGCGATGACCCCAAAATCCGAAAGGTGATTGTGCGCCATGCTTCTATGAAAGAGGAACAGGTGTATCTTTGCACAGATAAGACGACCTATATTTCACTGTATACCAAGGATGCCGCTGTTTTGTTTGAGGACAGCAGTCAGCGTAGATATGTGAATACGGTGGATTACAATGTACACAATCTCCTGGATTTGGAGGAGCTGGCCGGGAAGCTGCGAAAGGACGGAAAGAAATATCCGGGCATGCTGCTGCACACTTGTGGGGAGCTGAAACACGAATCTCCGGTGACTGAAGCCAATGTGGCTTCTTTTGAAGCAGTTTTGAAACAGGAGATTTTCTGTGAGGATTACCGGCAGAATATACGCAAAAAGCTGCTGCTGTATTATGAATCCCAGATGGATAACCGCAATTTGAGAGAGTCGCTGCAGGAAATGGACTTCCGTGCATTTGCCAGGGTAAATAAACGGCTGCTGATTACGATTCTGGTGAAACAGGAGATGTTTGTAGGGGCTTATGACCTGATTTGTGAATACGGATATGAACGGATAGAAATGCCGGTTCTTTTAAGACTGTGCAGCCAGATGATTTTGAAGCTGGAATTTGAATATGAAGAGGAACTTCTCTTGCTGGCAGGGTACATTGTGCACGCCGGTATTTATGATGAAGTGCTCCTGCAGTATCTGGTACAGCATTTTGAAGGCCCTGTGGAGGAAATGGTACAGCTTTGGAACCGTGCTATGGGCTTTGCATTGGACTGCTATCAGCTGGAGGAAAAGATTCTGGTATGCAGCATGTTTTCCAGAGTGTGTCATGAAAAAGGTCTTGCAGTGCTGGAAAATTATATCAGTCAGAGCGGAAAGGAGCAGGTGATTCTCTCTTATCTGACCTTTGAGTGTTATGAATATTTCCTGGGAGAAAAGGAAAAAGACCAATTTCTTTTTGAGGCTTTGGAAAAAGTCATGGAGAGGAAATGGGAATGTGATATCATCTGCAGAATTTCTCTTTTAAAGCATTACGGAGAAACCGGAGTCTGGGATGAAAAGCGAAAGAATATAGCAGAAGAAATCCTGGAGGAATGTGAAAAAGAGCGTCTGCAGTTCGCATTTTTCCGGATGCTGCCCAGAGAACTGCTCTGCACCTGCCAGATGGAGGATAAAATGTTTGTAGAATGTCGGGCAGGCCGTCGTGCAAGAGTAACACTGCATTCCTATATTGAACGGGGAGAAACCTCAGAAGAAAAAAGCGAACCGTTAAAGGAGCGGTATCAGGGGATTTATAACAGAGAATTTGTTTTATTCTACGGAGAAAAACTGCATTATTATTTTGTGATTGAAAAAGACGGGAAGGTGGAAACAACCGGGGAAGAAATTCTGACGGTAGAAGAAAGCAGTATGCAGGGCAGCAGCAAATATCAGATGCTGAACACTATGCTGCAGCTAAGAGAAAAGGGAAAAAAAGAGGAACTGCAGCGTATGGCAGAAGCCTATATGGAACGGGAGCAGCAGGTAAAAGACCTGTTTGCTTTATTGGATTAGGAGGCAGAGAGATGAATGAGACAAGAAATATTATAGTAGGTCTGGAAATCGGAAAAAACCAGTCCCAGATTTGCTATTATGACCGCAGGGAAAAAGAGCCGATTTCTGTTTCCGTAAAAGCAGGCAGCAACCAATATCTTTTTCCTACCCGACTTTCCAAGAAACCGGGAGAAGAAGTGTGGCATTACGGCATGGAGGCAGATTATTTTTCCCGCCAGGAAGGGGAAATTTCCATTACCGGACTTCTGGGGATTTTTGGAAGCGCGGAGGAAGTCATCGTGGACGGAGAAAAAAGAAAGCCTTCTGAACTGTTGGAAAACTATTTAAAGGGCTGTATTTCTCTTCTGGGAACCGCGGAACCCGCAAGACAGATAAAGGCTCTGATGATTACCGTACCCCGGCTTTCCGCAGCTCTGGTGAAAAATTTATATCAGGCAGGAGAAAATCTGGGATTTACCAGAAACCAGATTTACCTGCAGGATTATGACGAAAGTTTTTACTATTATGTGATGAATCACCGCAAGGATAACTGGAATCGGAAAATCGGCTGGTTTTTGTTTGAAGAAAATCAGGTGTCTTTTGCCAGACTGGTTATGGATAATCAGAAACGTCCTATTACAGCGTTTATAGAGCATGGAATTACCGCGGAGCTGCCGCAGGATGCCATAGAAAAAGATGATAATTTTTATCGTCTAATCGAGCGTTCCTGCGGAACAGATACGTATTCCAGTATCTATATTGTGGGGGACGGGTTTGACCAGGAATGGGCAGTGCGTTCGACGCCCCTGCTGTGCAGAAACCAGAGACATGTGTATTATGGAAACAATTTGTATGTGAAAGGTGCCTGCTATGGAGCCAGAGAAAAATGTGAAGACGGAACTTTGAAGGGATATCTCTACCTGAGTCCCTCTCTGGTAAAGCACAATGTATCCATGGAGATGCTGGTGAATGGTTCACCCAAGACGTATGCGCTTATCGAAGCAGGGAAAAACTGGTATGAGATTCACACGGAACTGGAATTGATATTGGACGGAAAAGAGGATTTGGAATTTCTGGTAACCTCTATGGAGGGAACCGGAAAAACCAGGTGCAGTATGAAACTGGAAGGTCTGCCAAAGCGTCCCAATAAAACCACCAGACTGGGTATCCGTATTGTCTATGAATCTCAGGAACTCTGCGTCATTACGGCGGAAGACCTGGGATTTGGAGATTTGTTCCCCTCCGAGGGCAAAGTCTGGACAGAAAAAGTATCATGGTAAAGGAGAAAAGGGAATGAGCGGATATATTTTATGTCAGTTAAAAAGAGCAAAGATGCCTTATTATATTGAGAACATCAGCACAAATATCTATTCCATTGAAGAACTCTGTTATTATTTTTACCATAATATTTATCTTCTGGACGAGACGATTTTAAATGAACATCTCTGTGACTGGCTGAGAAAAGAACTGGGGCTGGAAAAGCTGTACAGGCGGCTTTATAAAATCCTGGAGGATAATCTGGGAACAGCAGAGTTTATTCTGGCCGTGTTTAAAGAAATTAATTATCTGACACACAGTGAATTTAAGGAATTGAATGAGCGGATGAGCCTTCTGAATCAACAGCCGGAGGTGTTGAGAGAAAAGAAAAAGGGAGATTATCTGGTGGAAAACCGGATGTATGTCAATGCGGTGAGGATTTATGAAAATGCATTGCAAAAAGAAGATAAGGAAGGGTTAGGAGAACAGTTTAACGGCGGTATTTACCACAATATGGGCTGCGCGTATTTAAATCTGTTTCAGTTTCAGGAAGCAGCAGACTGTTTTTGGAAAGCCTATGAACTGCTTCATACAAAACAGGTATACAGGCACTACCTTACTGCATCTTATATGAGAAACCCCCAGGAATTTCCTCAAATATGCAGAAAAATGGAAGTAGAGGCAGAGGAACAGGAAGAAATTATCCGGAATCTGGAACAGAGTGCAAAGAAAGCCAGGAAGGTGTCCGGAGAAGATACAGATGGGCTTTTAGAACAATTTATTCGTGACTATCACAGGAGTACGGGATTTTAAACTTGTTTTTTCAGAAGTGTTGCGATATAATCCATGTGTATTAACTGCGTGATATATGAAAGAGAACAGAGAGGTAAATGAATATGAGTACAGACAGATATGTAAGTCCATTATCCGAGCGTTATGCAAGCAGAGAAATGCAGTATATTTTTTCTCCTGATATGAAATTCCGTACCTGGAGAAAGCTGTGGATTGCTCTGGCAGAGACCGAAAAAGAACTGGGACTGCCCATTACACAGGAACAGATTGACGAATTGAAAGCTCATGCAGAGGATATTAACTATGAAGTGGCAAAAGAAAGAGAAAAACAGGTTCGCCACGATGTGATGTCCCATGTATACGCATATGGTGTACAGTGTCCAAAAGCGAAAGGTATCATCCACCTGGGCGCTACCAGCTGCTATGTAGGAGACAATACAGATATTATTGTGATGACAGAAGCGCTGAAGCTGGTGCGCAGGAAATTAGTCAATGTGATTGCGGAACTGGCAAAATTCGCAGATGCGCATAAAGCGCTGCCAACTCTGGCATTTACCCATTTCCAGCCGGCACAGCCCACTACGGTAGGGAAAAGAGCGACCCTTTGGATGCAGGAATTCCTTCTGGACTTGGAAGATTTGGAATTTGTACTCAGCACCATGAAGCTGTTAGGTTCAAAAGGAACGACAGGAACACAGGCAAGTTTTCTGGAGCTTTTTGACGGAGACCAGGAAACCATTGATAAAATTGACCCGATGATTGCAGAAAAAATGGGATTCAAAGAATGTTATCCGGTTTCGGGACAGACTTACTCCAGAAAAGTAGATACAAGAGTTTTAAATGTCCTGGCAGGAATTGCAGCCAGCGCACATAAATTCTCTAATGACATTCGTCTTCTGCAGCATTTGAAAGAAGTAGAAGAGCCTTTTGAAAAGAGCCAGATTGGTTCTTCTGCCATGGCTTATAAGAGAAACCCGATGAGAAGTGAAAGAATTGCCTCTTTGTCACGCTTCGTTATGGTGGATGCTTTAAATCCCGCTATTACTTCCGCAACACAGTGGTTTGAGAGAACTCTGGACGATTCTGCAAACAAACGTCTCTCTGTTCCGGAAGGCTTTCTGGCTATTGACGGTATTCTGGATTTGTGCTTAAACGTCGTAGACGGACTGGTAGTATATCCAAAAGTTATCGAAAAACGTCTGAGAAGCGAACTGCCGTTTATGGCTACAGAAAATATTATGATGGACGCTGTAAAAGCAGGCGGCGACCGTCAGGAACTTCATGAAAGAATCCGTGAACTTTCCATGGAAGCAGGAAGAAACGTGAAGGTGGAAGGAAAGGATAACAATCTTCTGGAACTGATTGCAGCGGATCCTGCATTCAATATGAGCCTGGAAGATCTTCAGAAGACTATGGATCCTGCAAAATATACAGGAAGAGCAGCCGTACAGGTAGACAACTTCCTGAACAAGGTAGTAAATCCCGTACTGGAAGCAAATAAGGAACTTCTTGGAATGACAGCAGAGATTAACGTATAAAGAAACGTATAACGAAGAACACAAGAGAAGAGGTTGCTGCATGAAAATCAGAGCAAAAGGAGTGCGGCAGCCTCTTTTTCTGTTATAGAAAGGAGCATATCATTTTATGAATCAAAAGAAGAACGGAAATGCCCTGGCGCTTTTGCCTATCGGGGTATTTCTGGTGATTTTTATCGGAGCAGGGGTTTTGTCCCGGGATTTTTATACCATGCCGGCCATTGTAGGTTTTCTCATAGCCTTAATGGTAGCGTTTATGCAGAATCGCCGTGTGCGTTTTGCGGACAAAATGACCATTATCTCCAAAGGCATCGGAGAGGAGAATATTGTAACCATGTGCTTGATTTTCCTGGCCGCAGGCGCTTTTTCCGGCACCATTAAGGCTGCAGGAGGAGTGGAGAGCACGGTAAATCTGGGACTGTCCATTATGCCGGCATCCATTGCTGTCATGGGTCTGTTTATTATCGGCTGTTTTATTTCGATTTCCATGGGAACTTCTGTGGGAACCATTACAGCCATGGCTCCCATTGGAGTGGGAATTGCAGAAAAGACGGGAATTTCTCTGCCTGTCTGCATGGGCGCTATTGTGTGCGGCGCCATGTTCGGAGACAATCTTTCCATGATTTCCGATACCACCATTGCGGCTGTGAGAACCCAGGGATGTGAAATGAAGGATAAATTTAAGGAAAATTTTCTGATTGTCCTTCCGGCTGCTGTCATTACTGCAGTGATTTTCTTTTTCCTGGCAGGAGGAAATGCGGGAAATATGGACAAAGATTTGGAATACCAGTTTATTAAAGTGGTTCCGTATCTGGTCGTTCTGATAGGTGCTTTGATTGGAATTAATGTTTTTGTGGTACTGATTGTAGGAACTGTGCTGGCAGCCATTGTAGGAGTAGGAACCGGTGCTTTTGCTCTGGGAGAAATGTTCCAGAAGATGGGCGAAGGCGTTACCAGTATGTATGACATTACCGTAATTTCCATCATTGTAGCAGCCATTGTGGCCCTGGTGAAGGAATATGGCGGTATCGAGTTTATTCTGAATCTGATTAAGAAAAATATCAAAGGGGCAAGAGGCGGAGAATTTGGAATTTCCCTGTTGGTTTTTCTGGTAGACTGCTGTACTGCAAATAATACGGTGGCGATTGTTATGGCAGGACCGATTGCCAAGGAAATCAGTGAGGAATTTGATGTATCACCGAGAAGAAGCGCCTCTCTTTTGGATATTTTTGCCTCTGTGGGACAGGGAATGATTCCTTACGGAGCGCAGCTTCTTACAGCAGCCAGTCTGGCAGGTCTGTCACCGGTGCAGATTATGCCATATCTGTTTTATCCGATTCTTATGGGAATCAGTGCGGTTCTGTTTATTCTTTTCAGAAGAAGATGATTTTTTCAAATTTTACTTTATTTCTGAAAAAAAATGGTGTATGATACTGTAGTAATTGAAATGAGTTCAATCTTACAGGAGGAATAAAAGATGGTAAAAGCAGTAGTAGGGGCAAACTGGGGAGACGAAGGCAAAGGCAAAATTACAGATATGCTGGCGCAGGACGCAGATATTGTTGTGCGGTTTCAGGGTGGTGCCAACGCAGGGCATACCATTGTAAATAACTACGGTAAATTTGCACTTCACACACTTCCTTCCGGTGTTTTTAATGACCATACTACAAGTATTATCGGAAACGGTGTGGCTCTTAATATTCCGGTACTGTTTAAAGAGATACAGTCTATTGTGGAAAAAGGTGTTCCCACTCCGGACATTAAGGTTTCTGACCGTGCACAGATGGTAATGTCTTATCATATTAAATTTGACGAATACGAAGAAGAACGTCTGGCAGGCAAATCCTTTGGTTCTACAAAATCAGGAATTGCCCCGTTCTATTCAGATAAATTTGCAAAAATCGGATTCCAGGTCAGCGAGCTGTTTGAAGACGAAGCGGCACTGAGAGAAAAAGTGCAAAATATCTGTGATAAGAAAAATGTTTTATTAGAGCATTTGTATCACAAACCGCTGTTGACTGCAGATGACATTATGGAAGAATTAATGCAGTATAAAGAGATGATTGCACCTTATGTATGTGACGTTTCGCTGCTCTTGTGGAATGCCTTAAAAGAAGGAAAGGAAATCCTTCTGGAAGGTCAGTTAGGTTCCTTAAAAGATCCTGACCATGGTATTTATCCAATGGTTACCTCTTCTTCTACACTGGCTGCTTACGGTGCAGTAGGAGCAGGAGTTCCGCCATATGAAATCAAAAAAATTATTACGGTTTGCAAAGCATACTCCAGCGCAGTAGGTGCAGGTGCATTTGTATCCGAAATTTTCGGTGAAGATGCAGATGAGTTGAGACGCAGAGGCGGCGACGGCGGAGAGTACGGTGCGACTACAGGACGTCCGAGACGTATGGGATGGTTTGACTGTGTGGCTTCCAAATATGGCTGCCGTATCCAGGGAACTACGGATGTAGCCTTTACCGTGCTGGACGTATTGGGATATTTAGATGAAATTCCGGTATGTGTAGGTTATGAAATTGACGGTGAAGTGACAACAGAATTTCCAACAACACATCTTCTGGAAAAGGCAAAACCGGTACTGGAAGTGCTGCCCGGATGGAAATGTGATATCCGCGGCATTAAGAAGTATGAAGATTTGCCGGAGAATTGCCGCAAATATGTGGAATTTGTGGAAGAAAAACTGGGATTCCCGATTACTATGGTTTCCAATGGACCGGGAAGAGAAGATATTATTTACAGATAAGAATAGAGAAAACGGGCTTCTGTATCAGAGGGAAAAAGATACGGGAGCTCTTTTCTTTTGCGGCAAAAGGTTGCCTGTTTCAGCTGAATATGATATATTGTAGGAACAAATGTTTTGATTTACATATGGAGGAGAACAAACCATGAGTATTTACGATACATTAAATCACGAACAGCAGACTGCTGTTTTTCATACAGAAGGACCGGTTCTGATTCTGGCTGGCGCCGGTTCGGGAAAGACCAGGGTGCTGACCCACAGAATCGCATATTTAATAGAAGAAAAGGGTGTGAATCCCTGGAATATTATGGCCATTACCTTTACCAACAAGGCAGCAGGAGAAATGCGGGAACGTGTGGATAAGATTGTGGGATTTGGCTCTGAAAGCATCTGGGTTTCCACGTTTCACTCCAGTTGTGTGAGAATGCTGCGCCGGTTTATTGACCGTCTGGGATACGACACCAATTTTACGATTTATGATACCGATGACCAGAAAACGCTGATGAAAGATATTTGCAAGCGCCTGGATATTGATACCAAGGTGTACAAGGAAAGAGCAATTCTGGCTGCGATTTCTTCGGCCAAGGACGAGCTCATCAGCCCGGAGGAGTACGAAATCAACGTGATGTCCGATTTTTCCAAGCGGAAGATTGCCCTGGCTTACAAGGAATACCAGAAAGAACTGAAAAAGAACAATGCTCTGGATTTTGATGATTTGATTGTGAAAACAGTGGAGCTTTTCCGCGCCTGCCCGGATGTACTGGAATATTTCCAGGACCGGTTTCAGTATATTATGGTGGATGAGTATCAGGATACCAATACCGCCCAGTTTAAGTTTGTCAGCCTTCTGGCAGATAAATACCGTAATCTCTGCGTGGTGGGAGATGACGACCAGTCTATTTACAAGTTCCGCGGCGCCAACATCGGAAATATTTTGGGATTTGAGAAAGTTTTCCCGGATGCAAAGGTGGTTCGCCTGGAACAGAATTATCGTTCTACCCAGAACATTTTGAATGCAGCGAATCAGGTGATTCAGAATAATATGGAAAGAAAGAGAAAATCTCTCTGGACGGAAAATGCAGAAGGAGAAAAACTGCATTTCCGCCAGTTTATGAACGCTCATGAAGAGGCAGAATACATTGTGGGGGATATCAGCAAAAAAGTGCGTGAGCATGACGGGGAGTACCGGGATTTTGCCATTCTCTACAGAACCAATGCCCAGTCCCGTCTGTTTGAAGAAAAATTCCTTATGGCCAATATTCCTTATAAATTGGTAGGAGGCGTGAACTTCTATGCCAGAAAGGAAATCAAGGACTTGCTGGCCTATTTAAAGACGGTGGATAATGCAAGAGATGATTTGGCGGTACGGAGAATTATTAATGTGCCAAAAAGGGGAATTGGCGCGACCACCCTTGGCCGTGTGCAGGATTATGCCGCAGAGAGGGGCATGAGTTTCTATGATGCTCTGCGGGAAGCAGACCAGATTCCGTCTCTTGGAAGAGCTGCGTCTAAAGTAGAGCCATTTGTCACGTTTATTCAGACACTGAGAAGCAAGCTGGAGTACCTCTCTCCCTCAGAACTTTTGAAAGATATTATTGAAAATACTGGTTATGTGGAAGAACTGCGGGCAGAGGGAACGGAAGAAGCAGAGGCCAGAATTGAAAACATTGACGAGTTGATTACCAAAGTCGTTACATATGAAGAGGAAAACGAAGAGCCTACGCTTTCCGGTTTTCTGGAAGAAGTTGCTCTGGTAGCGGATATTGATTCCGTGGACGGCGATGACAATCAGGTGCTTCTGATGACCCTTCACAGCGCCAAAGGTCTGGAATTTCCTTATGTGTATCTGGCTGGTATGGAGGATGGAATTTTTCCAAGCTATATGACCATTACCGCAGATGATCCTACGGAAATCGAGGAAGAACGACGCCTGTGTTATGTGGGAATTACCAGAGCCATGAAGGATTTGACACTGACCTGCGCCCAACAGCGTATGATTCGTGGAGAAACCCAGTATAATAAGGTATCTCGCTTTATTAAGGAAATCCCCAGAGACCTGGTGGAACTTGGCAGAAATTTTGAGGAGAAAAAATTGAAAGAAATTCCTCTTCCCACCAGTTACCGGCAGATGAAGGAGGCCTTTAAACAGCCGGCTTTTGTGCCGAAACAGTTTGAAGTAAAGAAGGCTTCCGGTCTGGATTACGGCGTAGGTGACACGGTGAAGCACATGAAGTTCGGCGTGGGTGTGGTAACGGCCATTACAGAAGGCGGCCGGGATTACGAAGTTACGGTGAACTTTGACAAAGCGGGAATCAAAAAGATGTTTGCTTCTTTTGCAAAATTAAAAAAAGTGCAGTGATTGTGAAAATATCTTGAAAATTTCAAGAAGGGATAGTAAAATTCAAAGTACGGTGGTATAATATCTACAGAAATAAAGTTCAGAATAATATAATTTCAGAAATGCGTTACAGACAATTTCAGCAGAGAGGAAGGTGCAGACTATGAATCGTATTGAGGATTTAATTACCGCATTGCAGAAAAAAGAGGAAGAAAAAAATAAAAATACCGTATTGTGGGTACTGGCGATTATCGGTGCAGTTGCAGCCGTTGCCGGAATCGCATATGCTGTTTACCGTTTCTTTACTCCGGATTATCTGGAAGATTTTGAAGAGGATTTCGACGATGACTTCGACGACTACTTTGAAGACGAGGACGACGAGGAAAAGTAAAGACTTAAAGGGAATAGGAACTTCGGGGAACCGGAGTTTCTTTTTCTGTAAAGCAGAATAAGAGTGAAAAGGAGAGCAGTGTGAAGAAAGGCGAAATATACGAGGGAATTATCGAGAAAGTGGATTTTCCAAATAAAGGAAGGGTGCAGATAGGGGACAGAACCGTAATTGTCAAAAATGGTATGCCGGGACAGAAGATACGATTTCAGATTAATAAAAAGAAAGGCACCCGCCTGGAGGGAAGGCTCCTGGAAGTACTGGAAAAATCACCTCTGGAAACCAGAGAACCGGTATGCAGTATTTTTCCGGCCTGCGGCGGCTGTATGTATCAGACCATGTCTTATGAGCATCAGCTGCAGATGAAGGCTGAGCAGATAAAAAAACTCATAGATACGGCGGTGATACAGAGCGGACAGGTTGACGAGCACGGAAATGCGGACTATACATTTGAGGGAATCAAGGGAAGTCCCCAGGAATTTGCTTACCGCAATAAAATGGAGTTTTCTTTCGGCGATGAATATAAGGACGGACCGCTTTCTCTGGGACTTCATAAAAAAGGAAGTACTTATGATGTATTAAATGCCTGTGACTGTAAGCTGGTGCATGAGGATATGACAAAAATTCTCACCTGTGTGCTGGAATACTGCAGGGAACAGGGATATGCATATTATCACAAAATGCAGCATACGGGATTCCTGCGGCATTTGCTTTTGAGAAGAGGGAATACCACAGGAGAGATTCTGGTGAATCTGGTGACAACCAGTCAGGAGCAGACAGACTTTGGAGAGCTGAAAGAAAGGCTTTTGAATCTGAAATTGGAAGGCGAAATCGTGGGATTTCTGCATATTGTCAATGATGCTCTCTCCGATGTGGTGAAAAGTGATGAAACCAGGATTCTTTACGGAAAAGATTATTTTTATGAGGAAATTCTGGGACTGAAGTTTAAGATTACGCCGTTTTCTTTTTTCCAGCCCAATTCTTATGGGGCAGAGGTGCTCTATGAGACGGCCAGGGAATACATTGGAAATACAAAGGATATGACGGTGTTTGACCTTTACAGCGGCACGGGAACCATTTCCCAGATTCTGGCTTCTGTGGCAAAGGAAGTCATCGGAGTGGAAATTGTGGAAGAGGCCGTTGTAGCAGCAAAAGAAAATGCAAAGCGAAACGGGATTGAAAACTGCCGGTTTCTTGCAGGGGATGTGCTGAAGGTGCTGGATGAGATAGAAGAGAGACCGGATTTTATTGTACTGGATCCGCCAAGGGACGGGATTCATCCAAAGGCGCTGCCTAAAATTATTGATTATGGGGTGGATAAACTGGTTTATATTTCCTGTAAGCCCACCAGTCTGGCAAGGGACTTGGAGATGTTTCTGGGACGGGGCTACCGGGTGGAGAAGGTGTGCTGTGTGGATCAGTTTTGTCAGACCGTACATGTGGAGACTATTGTGTTGATACAAAAGAAAAACTCGTAGAAATCCTTTATTTTAGGCACTTTGCGAAACATTTCGTGTTCTCTCCAGAGGGTAAAAATAGCCGTAATAAACACCTCAAAAATTATTTTGACGTTTCGGTGGTTGTTGATATCGGGTGTGGGAACACAAACGGAAATTAAAGGGTTTTTAGGTGTCACTTATCTATGTAGTGTACACCCTGTTACTAAAGTGCAGGCGACAGACATTTAGAAATCGAACAGGATAAGCGTATCATTAGAGATAGTGGTACGCTTATTTTTTACCCGATTTTGCATATTTGAGCCGATTGCCGCTTTTTTATATAATGAAAGAAAAAAGGACGGTGGAGATTATAAGGGAGAAACTTAATCATTTGTATGTAGATAGTAAAGAAAAGACAATCCTGCTACTTAGCCTTGTTGAACTGAAAAATCAGCTCATACAGCAAGGCAGATACACCGACCCTGTTGACGAACTTATCTTTAAAATCAGTAACGCCCCAATTAAAAAATTAAAGGTTGTGATAAGCTGTGGGGAGGTTATATGATATGGAGTTTGAGAAGATATTAACATTGGCGTTGGAAAATCTGAAAGAGAACTCTGTATATCAGCTTTTACAGTCAGATATGGATTTTCAGAAAGAAAGTCAAGATGAAAGCTCTGCTGAAGAAAGCTATATCCAACTTGATTTGACAGAAAAGCAACGGCAGGTATGTGACCAACTTTTAGATTGCAGGGATAGCCAGAACATAGATTATTCTAATTGTTCGTATGTAGCGGGATTATATGATGCGTTCCGTATCATGGCAGTCCTGTTCCCTCAAAAATGGAATATGGAACAGATACGGCAAACCTTGTATGAAAATTCTAAAACTAAATAAAGTAACTTTCTACATAGCCGATTGGTGTAACAGCCAGTCGGCTTTTTTGCGTATCACAACGAGCCAAGCGGAAATGCTTGCATTTCCATTTGGCGACTGTCACGGTCAGCGAGATGTTAATCGAGCTGCGTTCTCTGGTACTGTTTTTACATAGCCACCTTGACAAAGTGGCTAAATCTATGCGAAAGGAGGACGCACCTATGTCAAATTGCAAAGTGATTGCTCTGACAAACCAGAAAGGCGGTGTCGGAAAGACGACCACAGCGGTCAATCTAGGTGTTGGTCTGGCGAAGCAAGGCTCTAAGGTATTGTTGATCGATGCCGATGCACAGGCAAATCTCACAATGGCTCTGGGCTATAACCGACCAGATGATATACCCATTACTATCTCTACTGTGATGCAGAACATCATAGACGATAAATCCTTTGATGCTTCTGGCGGGATTATCCACCACAGCGAGGGCGTTGACCTGCTCCCGTCCAATATTGAGCTGTCGGGTCTTGAGGTAAGGCTAATCAATGCCATGAGCCGTGAAAGTGTTTTGAAAGCCTATGTGAATGAGGTCAAAAAGAATTACGATTATGTGCTTATTGACTGTATGCCATCCCTCGGTATGATTACGATTAACGCATTGGCGGCGGCTGACAGCGTGGTTATCCCAACACAGCCCCACTATCTTTCTGCAAAAGGTCTGGAGCTTTTGCTTCGCTCCGTATCAAAGGTCAGGCGGCAGATCAATCCCAAGCTGCGAATTGACGGTATCTTAATGACGATGGTAATGCCCCGCACGAACATCTCTAAGGAGATTACCGCAACGGTAAAGAGTGCATACGGACAGAAAATCAGGGTCTTTGACGCCGAGATACCCCATTCCATCCGTGCGGTGGAAGCTACCGCAGAGGGCAAGAGCATTTTTGCCTATGATAAAAGCGGAAAGGTAGCCGCAGCCTATGACCAGTTCGCAAAGGAGGTGGCAGAGATTGGCGAAAGGCAGAGAAAGCAAAATCGAGCTGACCGCATACGATGACCTGTTTGAAACGGATGAGAGCCGTGCAGAAGCAGCGTTAAGCAAAATAAGGGACATTCCCATTTCAGAGATTGACGAGTTCCCAGACCACCCGTTCAAGGTTTTCATGGACGAAGATATGGAACAACTTGTTGACAGTATCAGAAGAAACGGCGTAATGACCCCTGCGACAGTACGGCTCAAAGAGGACGGGCGGTATGAGCTTATCAGCGGTCACAGACGAAAAAAGGCTTGCGAGCTTGCAGGGCTTGAAACGCTGAAATGCGAGGTTAAGGAGCTGACCCGTGACGAAGCGATTATTGTCATGGTGGAGAGCAACCTGCAACGCTCCGTTATTCTGCCAAGTGAGAAAGCCTTTGCGTATAAGATGCGGCTTGAAGCGATGAAGCGGCAAGCAGGCAGACCCGTCAAAGGTAATTATTCCCCAATGGGAAATAATTTAGAGTTTGCGACTTCAAGTGATGAACTTGCCGAGAAAGTAGGAGAAAGTAAAAATCAAATTTTTCGCTATATCCGTCTAACCGAGCTTGTACCCGAAATTTTGCAGATGGTTGATGACAGGCAGATTGCTTTCCGTCCTGCGGTGGAGATTTCTTATCTCTCCGAGGGACAGCAGTACACCCTGCTTGAAGCCATGAGCTATAACGATGCCACCCCGTCACTTGCACAGGCTATCAAAATGAAGAAGTTTATGCAGGAGGGAAAGCTGACGGACGAGGTTATCAGCTCTATCATGGAGGAGGAAAAGCCCAACCAGAGGGAAAAGCCTGTGTTCCGTGATGAAAGGATAACCAAGCTCATACCAAAGTCAATCCCCAGAGGGCAGGAAACGGATTTTGTTGTAAAGGCGTTGGAGTTTTATAACCGCCATTTACAGCGGAACAAGGCTCACGAAAGGTAAGCCACACACCGAGGGAGAAGTCTGCCCTTTGAAGGATAGCCGTTTTTTTCGGCTCCCCCTCTCCACACCTCTCCCCCTTGATACTGCCAGTAACTATCCGAGAAAAGAAAGTATTTAAGCTGTCCGTAAGGGGCAGCTTTTTTCGGGCAGTAAGGCAATCCAATCACAAATCTAACAGGAGGTAACGATGAAAATTCGTAAATTATTCAAGAAAGCTGCCGCCTTTGCTTTGGCGGCGGTCACGGCATTGTCCGTGATACCTGCGACGACAGCGTTTGCAGCAGGTGATATTGGTACGATTTCCTTTAACTTTGCTTATGACAGCAATGGAAATGCCATCCGATATAATTCAAGCGATACCTTTAACGGCTACACCGCAGGCGGTACAGGACATTATCACTATCGTATGTTTATCGATGGGGAAACAGGGTTCTGTATCCAGCCAGGTGTACCTTTAAAAACAGGAAATACTTTGAAAAAGGCATCTTCCGACACATGGAACGCTCTTTCTGCCAACCAGAAAAAGGCGGTTGGGCTTGCCCTGCTCTATGGGTATCAGGGCAACAAGAGCAACCTGACAGGCAGCGATGATGAGAAGTGGCTTGCCACACAGACCCTTGTATGGGAGTTTGTCACGGGCTGCCGTGAAGCCACAGGTTCATATAAGAAGGTTAGCAATAAGATTTATGATGTAAACTTTGGCTCGAATTATCCTAACAGCGGAGCAAAGGCAGCGTATGACCAGATTGTTTCCATGCTGACAGCCCACAATACCATTCCGAGTTTTATGTCGGGCGGTAAAAAGGACATCACAAAGGAGCTTGCCTATAAAGACGGAAAATACAGCATCACGCTGACAGACAGCAATGGTGTTTTATCGGATTATACCTTTACAAGCTCCGACAGCAGCGTGACGGTATCAAAGTCTGGCAATAAGCTGACCATCACATCCGAAAAAGCAGTCAGCGGCTCCGTCCGTATCACGGCAACAAGGAACAACGTGCCGACAGTCAGCAGCAGCGCAAAGCTGATCGCATACGGCGACCCGAACCTGCAGGACTTGATTACGGGTGTGGAAAACGCTGATACTGTGGCAGCGTATATCAATATCGAAACGCCGACAGGCACGATTGCCCTCAAAAAGACATCCGAGGACGGCGTCGTTGAGGGTATCCAGTTCACGATCAAAGGCGACAACTTCAATAAGACCGTGAAAACTGACGCCAATGGTAACATCTCTGTAGAGGGCTTATTCCCCGGCACTTATACCGTAACGGAGCAGTCCATTGACCGCTATGAGCCGCAGCAGACCCAGACCGTGACGATTATCGGGGGAAAAACCTCTACTGTTACGTTCAGCAATACCTTGAAGCGTGGAAGCCTTGAGGTTGTGAAAACTTCCGAGGACAATCTGGTGGAGGGCGTGAAGTTCCACCTTTACGGCACTTCCCTAAGCGGTTTGGCGGTGGATGAATACGCTGTAACCGATGCAAATGGCGTGGCGAAGTTTGAGAATGTCCTGATTAGCGGCAATGCCCCGTATGTGCTTGAGGAGGTGGATACGGCAGTCCGTTATGTGGTTCCCGACTCCCAGACTGCCCCGATTGAATGGAACAAGGTCACAAGCCGCAGCTTTACCAATATCTTAAAGAAATTCAATGTGACTGTGACTAAGAGCGATGTGGAAACGGGCGGCACACCGCAGGGCGACGCTTCCCTTGCAGGTGCGGTTTACGGCATCTACAAAGGCGAGGAGCTGATCGACACTTATACGACAGATGAAAACGGTCAGTTCACGACCAAGTATTATGTATGCGGCGATGACTGGAGCATCCGTGAAATCAGCCCGTCCGAGGGCTATCTTCTGGATACCGAAAGCCACCATGTTGGCGCAGAGTCGCAGCTTTACACCATAGAGTATAATTCCGCAAAAAATGATGTGAATGAGCAGGTCATCAAGGGCAATATCGCCATTATCAAGCATACCGACAACGGCGATACCCAGATTGAAACGCCCGAAGATGGTGCGGTGTTTGAGGTATTCTTAAAATCCGCAGGCAGCTATGAAAACGCAAAGGAAACCGAGCGTGATATTCTGACCTGCGATGAGAACGGCTTTGCCCAGACAAAGGATATGCCGTATGGCATTTATACTGTCCGCCAGACCTCTGGATGGGAGGGGCGTGAGCTGATGAAGGAATTTGATGTGTTCATCAATTCTGACGGTCAGACCTACCGCTATCTCATCAACAATGCCAACTTTGAGAGCTATATCAAGATTGTTAAGAAAGATGCGGAAACAGGCAATACCATTCCGTATGCAGGGGCGGGCTTCCAGATTTATGACCCAGACGGAAACCTTGTGACCATGACTTTCACTTATCCCGAAGTGACGGCGATTGATACGTTCTATACTACCGCAGAGGGCGAGCTTATCACACCGCAGACCCTTGAATACGGCAAGGGATATTCTCTTGTGGAGGTACAGGCTCCGTATGGCTATGTGTTAAATTCCGAGCCTGTTTATTTTGATGTGGTGCAGGAAAACTCCGAGGAGGAAAGCGGTATCACGGTCATTGAAGTGGTACGCTCCAACATGGCGCAGAAAGGCACGATTACCGTGTCCAAGTCTGGCGAGGTATTCTCTACCGTAGCAGGCGACAAGGGATTATATCAGCCGATTTTTGCGGTCAGCGGTCTTGAGGGTGCGGTCTATGAGATTACCGCAGCCGAGGACATCTATACTCTGGATGGTACGCTCCGCGCTTCTAAGGGCGAGGTTGTGGATACCGTTACCACAGGCGCAGATGGAACAGCGACCTCTAAGGAGCTGTATCTGGGTAAATACGAAGTGAAAGAAATCACAGCCCCGTATGGCATGGTCTTAAATGACGAAGTTCATTCCGTAGAGCTTGTGTATGCAGGACAGGAAATCGAAGTGACGGAAACAGCCACAGGTTTTTACAATGAACGTCAGCGGGTGGAAATCGACCTTGTAAAGAGCCTTGAAACGGACGAAGCCTATGGCGTTGGCATGAATGGCGAAATCTATGATGTGACCTTTGGCTTGTATGCCGCAGAAGAACTCACCGCCGCTGACGGCACAACTATCCCTGCGGACGGTCTGATTGAGGTCATCTTCCTTGACGGGGACGGTCACGGTAAGGCAATCAGCGACCTGCCGATTGGAAATTACTATGTGCAGGAAATCAACACCAATGCTGCTTATATTGGCAGCGACACGAAATATCCTGTGAACTTTGAATATGCGGGACAGGATACCGCCCGTGTAAACATCACAGCCAATGATGGCGAAGCCATTGAAAATGACCTTATTTACGGCTCTGTCAGCGGTATGAAGTATGATGAGGACGGGAACGCCCTCGGCGGTGCGCTCATCGGTATCTTTCAGACTGGCACAACGGAATTTACAGAGGAAAATGCCATTGCGACTGCCACATCAGCAGATGACGGCAGTTTTTCTTTTGCCAAAGTCCCGTATGGCACATGGATCATCCGTGAAATCGAAAGCCCGAAAGGTTATGTACTCTCCGAGGAAGAAATCAATGTGACCATCGGTGCGGTGGATGAAATCGTGGAAATCGAGCTTGTCAATGACTTCATCACAGGCAATATCGGATTGACAAAGGTGGATGAGGATTATCCTGATAATAAGCTCACAGGTGCAGTATTTGAAGTTTATGCGGATACCAATGGAAACGGCGAGTTTGACAAGGATGATGAGCTGCTCGGAGAGATGGGCGAAATTGAAAAGGGCGTTTACCAGATGAGCGACCTCAGATACGGTAAATACTTTGTCCGTGAAAAGACCGCCCCGACAGGCTTTGTGCTTGATGAAAATGTCTATCCCGTATCCATTGAGGAAAACGGCAAGACCTATATGGTGGAGAATGAAGCGAGCGTGGGCTTTATGAACGCCGCACAGAAAGGGTCACTCAAAATCGTCAAGACTTCTTCTGACGGTAAAGTGGAGGGCTTCTCTTTCCGTGTCATTGGGGATAACGGGTACGACCAGACCTTTACTACCGATAAGAACGGCGAAATTCTCATCGGGGGTCTGCGTATTGGCGAATATACCGTATCCGAGATAAACGACAAGGTTTCCTCTGGTTATATCCTGCCTGCCGACCAGAGCGTAACGGTAAGGGTGGATGAAACAGTCACAGTCACGATGCACAATGAGCTGCGTGACACCCCGAAAACAGGCGATGACTTCAATCCCGCCCTCTGGGGAGGAATTGCGGCAGCGTGTGTCATTGGTGCAGGCGTTCTCGGTTTTGTCGGCTTTAAGAGCAGAAAGAAAAAGGAGGATTAAGGAATGGATGCTAAGACCATTATTGCGGTTGTGCTTGTCGTATTCATTGTAGGTGCGGCAGTCTGGCTGAATATCCGCAATCGGAAGAATAAATAACCCATGAGGAGCAGGAACGGGGGCGGCTGAAAAAAGCCGCCCTCTTTCCATTTATGGAGGTATGCAATGAGAAATTTAAAGACCATTGAAAACAAGGTAAAGACCATTCTGAAGAAGAATGAAGATGCCAGAAACGATGACATGGTACTGTATCTTGCCCTTTGCAATCTCTGCCTGAAGGATGCGGGGGCGATACCCCTTGCGGAGATCATGACACAGCACAGATCCCTCGGTCTGCCGAGCTTTGAGAGCGTCAGCAGGACACGGAGGAAGCTGCAGGCGAAGCATCCAGAACTGGCGGGAAGCCGACCCGTGCAGAAGTTACGGACGACTGGCGAAAAGGCATATCGGAAGTATGCCAAAGAATGAGAGGTGCTTATGGAACAGGAAAAACGTATCAATCAGGGCTATGAAATCATAGAGAGCTGTACCATCGGGAGTAAAGAGCTTGTCATCGGTCATAACCCCAAAGCCCCCAACCCTTATGTGTGTTGGTACTGTAAGGGCGGCGATAATTATTACTGGGGCTGCTACTGTAATGAGCTTTCGGCGGCGAGGGAAAGTCTGAGTGAACGGTACAATGAGGAGCGTCGTATGCCCTATAACAATCCCCCTGCCCCGAAGCAGAAAAACGGTGATGACCGTGAGCGATAATAAAAAGAAATACGATTGTACGACCTGCCCTTATCCCCGATATAAGGACAGGTCAGTTATTTTCTGCGACGTCTGCATCCGAAAGATTTTGGACGGGCAGAACGAGAAAAAGCAGGGAAAGGAGCAACCGAATGAGTGAAGAAAAAAGGATATTCTGTGATTACACCATTGAACAGGACATTTTCATCGGCAATAAGGAAGTGCTTTTAGGCGTGGATGAAAAGAGGACGCAGGAACACCGCTTTATGGTATGCTATTGCTCCTATGATAACCCGTTAGGCGTTCCGTGGCCGACGGAAGCCGTCGGCACGGACAGCTATCTGGAAGCCATGCAGGTATTCCTTGACAGGGTGCAGGCACAGGTGGAGCTTGTACGGGGCGAACAGGAAAAATATAAGTTTGATATGACCCCGTTTACCATAGAGGATTGTATCCCCGACGCCAGAAACCAGAGCATTGTTGGCAAGGTTGTCGTAATCAATGCCGAGCCGCAGCGGTATGAATACCAGCACTCCGCCTATCAGCTTGTTTTAGCGGAAAGTGGAAACGGAGCGACAGGCGGCAGAGGGCAGGCGGTATTCGGCACCTGCCTTGCCACAGGAGAACGAGCCAGATGGGAAAGGTACGATGTGCTTGGGGAAATCCGCCCAGAGCGTATGCCTGATTGGGCAAAGACAGCTCTTGAAAAAATCAAGGCACAGGAAAAAGAGAAAAAGCAAAGAAATCGGGAGGGACGCTGATGGAGATACGACCTTTAACGCCCGAAGAACAGAAATACACCTATGCCCAGAGTATGCAGCTTGAGGGGCAGACAGGGTGTATCGGGCATCTACGTGGTGATTTTGCCGACTCTGGATATGGTTTTTACACCACATGGTTTGACCACAGGGCGCAATGGAAAACGGACGAATTTAAGGCGGAGCTTGACACGGTTATCAATGAATTGCGGGAGGACAAAGGGCTTCTGCACAACCGCTATGATATGCGGGCTTTTGCAAGGCGTTATCCCGTAAGTGCTTTTCAGGGGAACTATTGCACAGAGTACGGTTTCCGAGCCGATACGGAGAAACACGCTTTCCTGTTCCGATGCAATCCCACAAGGGACGATTACAACTTTTACTGTTACTGCTATGTGAAGGAATGGCTTGACAGGCATATCGGCAGAACTGAGCAGGGCATCCGCTTTATCGACTCTGGATATAAAGAGTTGTTCCGTATCCCAGACGGCGGCAAAATCATTATCACTTCCGCTTGGGGAGAGAAAACGGAGCTTGCCTGCCGTTATATTGATGAAACCCATACCGAAGTGGGAAACAATCTTTTCCATATCTGTGAATTTGCCGAGCGTATGGAGAGAAACGGTGCGACCTATGAGCCGAAGCCGCCAGAACAGCCGCAGTCACAGAAAACCCCAAAGCATAAGAATTATGAACGATAAGGAGGATTTTTGATATGGCAGTCAACCAGAAAGCGGTCAAGGTCATCAATAAGATTTTGGACACAGGATTTACCGATGAAAAAGCCATCGCTGCTATGACGATGGATGATATTCTCTCCATACAGGGAATTACGGTAGTGGAAATCGGCATCATCAACGACCTGCAAAAGAGCATTAAGGCGAACAAGGTCATTTCTTTTCTGGCGGAGGTACAGCGTGGGCAGGGAGAATAAGATTTGCTTTACGGACAGTCAGGGCGACGCCCTGTTTACCATTCCAGACGGCGGTATGATAAAGCTCGCTTATGGCAATGGCGATGAAAACTATGCTATCTGCCGCTATCTGGACGAAACCCATGCAAAGATTGACGGTGTGGATTATTCCATTCTGGAGTTTGCACAGAGAATGGAGCGAAACGGTATCAGTTATGCTGCCGCATAAAACAGGAAATAAGATTATGAACGATAAGGAGGTGTAAGCCCATTGGCTGCAAAGTATCAGCTAATCACAGAGCTGTATCGGAGGACAGGCGTGGCGGTAGCGAAAAATCCGCAGGCGTGGCAGGGCTTTCTGGCTTCTGCCTGCCGAAATTACAAATGCCGCTTTGATGAGCAGCTTTTGATCTATGCCCAACGCCCCGATGCGGTTGCCGTTGCAGAGCTTAACACATGGAACAGGCTGTTCAAGCGTTGGGTCAACAAGGACAGCAAAGGCATTGCGGTATTTGACCCGAAAGGGCGCAGGAATACCCTCAAATATTATTTTGATGTGTCCGACACCCATGAGGGATATTATGGCAGCCGAGCCGTTCCGATATGGCAGATGGATAGGCGGTACGAGCAGCCTGTCATGGAAAGGCTGTCGGACAGGTTTGGCGGAACGGAAAGCGGCGACCTTGCCGCTGTTTTGATGGAAACGGCAAAGAACGCTGTGGAGGACAATCTGACCGATTACCTCTCTCAGCTTAAAGGCTGTACGAAAGACAGCTTTTTAGAAGGACTGGACGACCTTAATATAGAAGTCATCTACAGGCGGCTGACAGCAAACAGCGTTGCTTTTATGCTGATCAGCCGTTGTGGTCTGGATACGGGCGATTTATTTGAGCCAGAGGATTTTAGGGATATTGTAAATTTCAATACGCCCGAAACGCTGAACGCCATCGGCATTGCCACAAGCGATATTTCCGAAATGGCTCTGCGTGAAATCTCTGCGGCTGTCCGAAATGTGCAAATCGAAGCAAGACGGCAGAACCGCACATTTGCAAGGAATATCACAAGCCAGTATGATAAAGGCAGAAAACAACCCGAAAGGAGTGAAAACCATGAGCGAAATCACCTACACCAAACAGGGGGATTATCTTATTCCCGACCTGACATTACCGACAGAGCCAGAGCTTCCGCTTGGCAGATACGCTTTGATGCACAGGGATTATCTGGAGAAGCACAAGAGAGTGACCTACCTCAACCTGCTGACATCGGGCAGACTGAACGGGTATCTGTACCAGACCGAACAGACAGCACTTTCAAGGTTGGAACTTCTGACGAAGCAGCTCTCAAAGGAGCAGGGCGTGACGGAGGAGCTGAAAGAAAAAGCACCGATGCAGTGGGTAGGTCTGATGAACAACATCCGCAGTCAGGCGGAGGAAGTCATCTTGAGCGAACTGATTTACAACTGACACCCCAAGAGCCAGAGCCTGCCGAGGAGGAGCAGGTCAGCGTTGCCAATGAGGAAGAAGTTACAGCCAATCTCCCTACCGTAGATGAACAGATTGAAAGGATAGCAGAAGCAGAGGACGAAAAATCCTCTGCTTTTTCCGTTTCACAGGAGGATATTGACTCTGTTCTTGTGAGGGGCAGTGGCTTTCAAGATGGGAAATACCGTATTTACCGCCAGTTCCAAAAACGTGAGGACAGCAAAAGTAATATAGCGTTCCTCAAAAAAGAATATGGAACAGGTAACGGCACGTTCTATTTTTCAGACGGTAATGCAGGGCATTGGTGGCATGATGCAAAAGGAATTTCCATAGATAAGCATGGCATTTCTCTGGAGCATGACCTTGTACTCAAATGGTCACAGGTGGAAAAACGCCTGCGTGAGCTTATCAAAGATGACCGCTATCTCAATCCGAAAGAAAAAGACCATTATGCCGATTATCTGGAGAGCGTATCTGCCCCGCAGTATGAAATCGACACCCAGAGGAAACTTTCACGCCAGAGGTTTATCGAAGCACACAGGGAGCTGCCGCCTGCCGACAAAAGGGATACCCTCTCTTTGCGGCTCTCTGATTTTATCCGTGATTTGGACGGTTATGAGAAAGGTCTGCTCTCTGACGTAGACCGTACTGACCTTGCCGATGTGACCGCAGGACAGATGGAGCAGCAGCTTTCCGACCCTGTCGCCGTACAGCAGCTCCTTGATTTCTTTGCTTTGGTGCAGGGCAAGACGAGCAGTGTTTACAGCCGCAGCAATGCCTACCGCTTTTCGCAGGAGTTAAAAGAGCTTCATCCCATGTGTTACCTCTACCGTGAGGGCGATACGGTTTATATCGGAGCGGACAAATATGAGGTCACGACCATTGATGATGAGGGTGTGTATCTGCAAAACGCCCAGTTTCCTATTCTGGGGCAGCATTACAGCCGAGCCGATTTTGAAGAAAAGCTCCGAGAAAACCCTGCAAATGACCATCTGAAAGTAGTTGTGACGGAACGGCAGGAAAAGGAAATACCCACCGAGAAAAAGCCAGACAGTATTGTATTTTCTATTGGCTTTTCGGAACATCCTGCCTTTTATGACAGGGAGCTGAATGACCGATACACCAATTTGAGCTTTGCTCTGGGAAACAGGCTGCTCGGCATTCTGGATGAAAAGCAGCACCGTGAACGGCAGGACGAGAGCAAACAGGTTGGTTGGTATCATAAGACCGATTTTGCAATCAAGGCTGTCATAAACGGCGAGGAATTTAACTATGATGGACGGTTTGACATTGGGGATGGTGGGGGCGATCTGATAGCCCATATCAAAAACTTTTATGAATACTCCCTCTCCCCCAACTGTCCGTTTATCCCAGAATGGAAAAAGCAGGGCGGGGATTACTACCGAGAAAAGATGGAAAGCCTGCGGTGGGGACGGGATGTGTTTCTTCCTTTTCTCACGCAGCACAGTGAGCTGACCCCAGAGGATGAAAAGCTGCTTGCTGAGATAATGGCTACCGAAACCGACTGGAACAGAAAAGCCGAAGAACCCACGCAGGAGGAATTACTGGAACAGGCAAAGGCGTTGATTGACGCTTTCTGCCGTGAGGAATATGAGCAGGAAAACGGCGCAGACTACACCGACCTGTCCAAAGTGGGAATCGCCTATACCACCACCGAGGACGAACAGCACGAAATTCAAGCCGCCGTAAACCTTGTGGACTTCCGTATGGAAACCTATATTGACGGAACGCTTGCAGAGTACACGCAATATGACAGTCTTTCAGAACTGATACAGAATGGTCTTTCCTATCTGGATTTTGACAGTCTGGTATCCGTGACGGAGGAACAGCTTGCCCCATTCCATGAGGAAAAAAACCCACACTACACCGTAGAGCAGACTTCCGATGCTTTTGCCGACCCGACAGCGGCGCAGGATAATACTGACCTTATCGGCAGAGAAATCACGATTGACAACCGCCGTTATCTCATAGAGAGTGTTGGCGAAATCAGCGGCGATGTATCCATGCGTGACATCATGTTTCAGAACAATGTGGGCTTTCCAATAAACCGTGTGGAGAAAATCGGCTATATCCGCAGGCTTTTGGAACAGGCACAGCCAGAATTACCACCCGAAAAAGAAAATGCAAACGCCCCTGCCCCGTCCGATGACCGCAGAAACTTCCGTATTACCGATGACGCTTTAGGTGTTGGCGGCGCAAAAGAAAAGTTTAAACGAAACATGGCAGCAATCCATCTACTGCACGACCTTCAGATAGAAAACCGCCTTGCTACTCCCGAAGAACAGGAAATCCTCTCCCGCTATGTCGGTTGGGGCGGTTTGTCTATGGCGTTTGATGAACACAATGCGGCATGGGCAAATGAGTACAGGGAACTGAAAGCGGCACTTTCCGAAGAAGAATACCGTGCGGCGATGGAGTCAACGCTGACTGCTTTTTATACGCCGCCTGTTGTCATTAAAGCAATGTATGAAGCCCTTGACCGTCTGGGATTTTCACAGGGCAACATTTTAGAGCCGTCCTGCGGCACAGGCAATTTCTTAGGATTACTGCCCGATGGCATGGAAAAATCAAAGCTGCACGGCATTGAAATCGACCCCTTATCGGGCAGGATTGCAAAGCAGCTCTACCAGAAAGCGAATATCGCTATCGAGGGATTTGAGGACACAAAGCTGCCAGACGACCACTTTGATGTGGTACTCGGCAATGTTCCTTTCGGGGAGTTTAAGGTCAATGACAGCCGCTACAATTCCCAGAAATTCCTTATTCACGATTACTTTTTCGCAAAGGCTCTGGATAAAGCCCGTGCCGGCGGCGTTGTCATGTTCATTACCTCAAAAGGAACGATGGATAAGGCAAGCCCAGAAGTGCGGAAATATATCGCCCAGAGAGCCGAGCTGTTAGGGGCAATCCGCCTGCCAGACAATACCTTTAAAGCAAACGCAGGCACAGAGGTCACAAGTGACATTATCATTTTGCAGAAACGTGACCAGATCATCGAAACCGAGCCAGAGTGGGTACACCTTGACACGGATGAGAACGGCATTACAATGAACCGCTATTTTGTATCCCACCCAGAGATGATTTTGGGCGAGATGAAGATGGAAAGCACCCGTTTTGGCATGGATAGTGCCTGCAAAGTCTATGAGGATATACCGCTTTCCGAGCTTCTTTCCGAAGCTGTGCAGCAGATAGACGGGGAAATCCCAGAGTATGAAAGTGAGATTGACCAAATCTCTGATGAACAGGACGAGCCTGTTCCTGCCGACCCGAATGTGCGGAATTTTTCTTTTGCTCTTGTGGACGGAAAAATTTACTTCCGAGAGAATAACCAGATGATGCCCGCAAAGGTGTCCATGACCGCAGAAAACCGCATCCGAGGGCTTGTGGAAATCCGAGACTCAGTCCGCAGGCTCATCCAGTATCAGACCGACGATTATTCAGAGGAAATGATACAGACCGAGCAGGCAAACTTAAACCGCCTGTATGATGCCTATACAGCGAAGTACGGGCTTATTAACAGCCGAGGGAACTATCTTGCCTTTGCGTCGGACGAGAGCTATTTCCTCTTATGCTCCCTTGAAGTGCTTGACGATGAGGGGAAATTCAAACGCAAGGCGGATATGTTCACGAAACGGACGATTAAGCCCCACCGTGAAGTGACCTTTGTGGAAACGGCGAGCGAAGCCCTTGCCTTGTCCATCGGGGAGAAAGCCCGTGTTGATCTGGATTATATGGCACAGCTCACAGGCAAGCCGCAGGAGGAAATCATCAGAGATTTGCAGGGCGTTATCTTCCGTGAGCCAAGCTCCGAGCCTGCAAGGTATGTGACCGCAGACGAATATCTGTCGGGCAATGTCCGTGTAAAGCTCATTATGGCGAAAGCCGCAGCGAAGGACAATCCAGAGTATGCAGTCAACGTATCGGCTCTGGAGCGTGTCATTCCAAAGGATTTGCCCGCAAGTGAAATCGCTGTCCGTCTGGGTACAACATGGATACCGCAGGAGGATATACAGCGGTTTATGGTGGAGCTTTTAACCCCGTCAAGCTATGCGATGGGCAGGTTAAGGGTACGCTACACGCCGATAAATGGCGACTGGTTCATTGAGAATAAGAGTTCCGATGTGGGAAATGTAAAGGCAGACAGCACCTATGGTACGAAAAGGGCGTCTGCCTATCGCATTATTGAGGACACCTTAAATCTGCGTGACACCCGCATTTTTGATTATGTGTACGATGAAAATGGTAAGAAAACAGCGGTACTCAACCATAAGGAAACCACCGCAGCGCAGGCAAAGCAGGAAGCGATCAAGCAGGCGTTTCAGGATTGGATCTGGAAAGACCCAGAGCGCAGAAACCGCCTTGTCCGCTATTATAATGATACGTTTAACAGCGTCCGCCCCCGTGAGTATGACGGGAGCCATATCAAATTTGGCGGTATCAGCCCAGAGATTACGTTAAGACCGCACCAAGTCAACGCCATTGCCCATATCCTTTACGGCGGCAATACGCTCCTTGCCCATAAAGTAGGCGCAGGCAAAACCTTTGAGATGGTTGCCGCCGCACAGGAAAGCAAACGGCTCGGCTTATGCCAGAAATCCATGTTTGTTGTACCAAACCACCTTGTCGGGCAATGGGCGTCGGAGTACCTGCGTCTATATCCAAGTGCGAATATCCTTGTGACGACCAATCGGGATTTTGAAACAGGAAACCGCAAGAAATTCTGCGGCAGGATTGCCACAGGCGACTATGATGCGGTCATCATCGGTCACAGCCAGTTTGAGAAAATCCCCATCAGCGAGGAACGCCAGAGGGAGCAGCTCATGCGTCAGCTTGACGATATTGAGCGTGGCATTGATGACGTACAGGCAAACAAAGGCGAACAGTTCACGGTCAAGCAGCTTATGAAAACCCGAAAGGCGATCAAAGAAAAGCTCGATAAGCTCAACGATACCAAGCGGAAAGACAACGTGATCAACTTTGAGGAATTGGGTGTTGACCGTCTGTTTATTGATGAGAGCCATTTTTACAAGAACCTCTACCTCTATACCAAGATGAGGAACGTGGGCGGCATCGCCCAGACCGAAGCCCAAAAAAGCTCCGACCTCTTTATGAAGTGCCGCTATCTGGATGAAATCACAGGCAACCGAGGGACGGTTTTCGCAACGGGTACGCCTATCAGCAACTCAATGGTAGAGATGTATTCCGTACAGCGGTACTTGCAGTACGATACCCTTGCAGGGAACGGATTGCAGCACTTTGACAGTTGGGCTTCTACCTTTGGCGAAACCATCACGGCTCTGGAATTAGCACCCGAAGGCACGAATTACCGAGCCAAGACGAGGTTTGCGAAGTTCTACAACCTGCCAGAGCTTATGCAGATGTTCCGTGAGATTGCGGATATTCAGACCGCCGATATGTTAAAGCTCCCCGTGCCAGAAGTCATTTACCACAATGTAAAGACGAAGCCGAGCCAGATACAGAAAGAAATGGTGGCGGGTCTTGCCAAGAGAGCCGAGAAAGTCCGTGCAAGGCTTGTGAAGCCGAACATCGACAATATGCTGAAAATCACGAATGACGGGCGCAAACTGGCACTCGACCAGAGGATGATTGACCCGATGCTGCCCGATGACCCAGACAGCAAGGTCAATGCCTGCGTGGACAATGTGTACCGTATCTGGGAGGAACACGCCGACACAAAAGCAGCACAGCTTGTATTCTGCGACCTTTCCACGCCGAAAAATGACGGCAGCTTTAATGTCTATGACGATATGCGGGAGAAGCTCATACAGCGTGGCATCCCTGCGGAGCAGGTGCGTTTTATCCATGAAGCGACCACAGATGCACAGAAAAAAGAGCTGTTTGCAAAGGTGCGAAGCGGCGAGGTGCGTATCCTGTTTGGCTCTACCCCGAAGATGGGGGCAGGTACGAATGTGCAGGACAGGCTCATTGCCATCCATAATTTAGACTGTCCGTGGCGACCCTCTGATTTGGAACAGCGTCAAGGCAGGCTTGAACGCCAAGGCAATATGTTCCCAGAGGTGGAGGTTTACCGTTATGTGACGGAACAGACCTTTGACGCATACCTCTACCAGTTGGTGGAATCAAAGCAGAAATTCATCTCCCAGATAATGACGAGCAAAAGCCCCGTGCGTTCCGCAGAGGATGTGGACGAGGTGGCTCTTTCCTTTGCGGAGGTAAAAATGCTTGCCACAGGCGACGAGCGTTTCAAGGAAAAGATGGATTTGGATATACAGGTTTCCAAGCTGAAAGTGTTGAAGCAGAGCTATCTTTCCGAGCATTACGACCTTGAGGACAGGGTGCTGCAATACTATCCGCAGACCATAAAGAAGTTTGAGGAACGTATCGCCGCCTATGAAAAGGATGCGGCACTTGCCGAACAGCATAAACCGCAGGGCGAGGACAAGTTCTGCCCAATGACCTTAAAGGGCGTGACCTATCAGGAAAAAGCGGACGCAGGCGAGATGCTTCTTGCAACCTGTAAGGAAAATCCGCTGTTAAATCCCGTGGAAATCGGCAGCTACCGAGGTTTCAAGATGGAGGTTTTTTATGATACCGTAAACGCCCATTTCTGTTTAAACCTGTGCGGGGCAGGCAGATATAAGGTAGAGTTAGGCTCTGACGCTCTGGGTAATCTGACCCGAATTGAAAATATGCTTTCAAAGGTTGCGTCCAATCTGGAGGTTGAGAAGCGGCAGAAATCCGAGGTTATCGAACAGCTTTCCAATGCAAAGGCGGAGCTTTTGAAGCCTTTTGCCTACGAGGACGAGCTGAAGGAAAAGACCGACAGGCTCAATGCCCTTAATATCGAGCTTAACCTTGACGAGAAGGACACGCCTGTTCTGGACTCCGAGCCAGAGCAGACCGAGGGACAGCCCGAAAGAAAAAGCACAGACCGAGAGAGATAATCTGATTTGCACATTTGTAATGCTGTTTTTTGGGCAGTATAATAAGGGAAGAATTAGAGAATGTCGGAGGTGTATGAGATGTCTGGAGCGTTCAGATTTGAAACTTTTGTAGATGCCCACAGCAATATTTTTAATGAATATCTCAGCTCTGTTATCGCAAAGCTGCCGAAAGAAAACGAGGAATATAAAGCCGTGCAGGACGAGATTGAGAGCCTGTACGAGAAATATCCGAAGGTTTTAGGCGTATTTGACAGCGAACAGGCGGCGGAGCTTACCAAAGAAGAATGTGCGGCTCTTATCCGAATTATGGAGCTGAAAAACCAGCTTACGGATATGGAGTTGCAGTCAATTTATTTCCGTGGCTGCTATGACAGCGTGGGGTATCTGAAAAAGGCAGGGATTTTATAACGGACTGACCGAGAAAAGGCGGTGTTGGCGTGAAGCTGATGCCGCTTTTTACATAGCCGAGAGGAATTATAATTTCTGTTCGGCAGTTATATGGTAGCTTATCAGAGTTGAAAATTTCATAGTTGGGGAGTATAATAAGAAAAACAAATCTGAATTTGCAAAGGAGGATATTGTATTGCTTAATATAGCAGAAACATTTGAATTATTGTTCGACAAAAATAATAATGTTGCATACAAGGCATTACAGGAATTGCAAAAAGAAAGCATTGAAACAGATTGTGTTTATCCTTATATGGATAGATTAAGCGAAATGCTTGACAGTGATAATTCTTATATCCGCACAAGAGGGCTTACATTGATTGCCTATAATGCAAAATGGGATAAAGATTATAAAATTGATGAAATCATTGATAACTATTTAAAGCACATAACAGATGTTAAACCTATTACAGCAAGACAATGTATTAAACTGTTGCCGATTATTGCAAAGGATAAACCAGAATTGAAGAATGATATTCTTTCCGCACTTCATAAAGCTAATATATGTATTTATGATGATAGTATGCAACCATTAGTTTATAAGGACATCCAAAAAACATTGAAAGAAATAGAAAAAATATAAAAATGCAAATTCCGATTGAGATTTCACCTGTTTTAGGGAATTTAATAACTGTTATATTTTGTTATTAAATTCTCTGCAAACCCTTGAAAACACTGGATTTATCGCAGGTGAGCTTTCCCTTATTGTTTCCCTTGTGTTATATCGTCCCGTCAGCGTTTACGAACTCTGATAAGGGCAAATACAAGGGCAAGAAAAATCTATAAAACAGTATAACACAAAATAAAAGTGACATGGTGAACTGATTGAAATGCTTCTGATTTTTGTAACAAATGACTGATTGAATGATAAGGAGATTCTATACGATGAGAACAATATTTGCAGAATACAATCCACACAGAAACAGCATTGATATTTATACTTCTGCTGGTTATATGCTCCGCATTGACTGTTGGGAAGCCGAAAAGGATTTAAAAACCACACCCGGATCAGACTGTGCATTGAACGCACTTGCCATTGATAAACCGCTTGAATATGCAAAATTATATCTTGATGAAACAATGCAGATATGGGTAGATGCAGAAGATTCATTAGAACTATGGTGATTTTTTCAACAGCACTAAGGTTACTTTTTCCCAATCTCATTTATTGAGAATCGTCTTTTTACCGTGCATATATATTCAATATCTTTTTATCTATTATAATGAAATCAAGGGCTGGTCTAATGCCAGCCCTACAAAAATGAAAATTCACATAGAAAATAAATTTACAATTTTTCCGATATAAACCTGTTATCAACAAATACAAACATAATTTATATTATCGTATCTATTGATATGATATGTATTTCAAAGAGTTACCAGAAGTTTTTGAAAACTTTTCCCTTGTGATATTATCTAAAGCTCCTAATTTTATACTTTTCCCATGATGGAGCAGCTTATTTGACCGTATCTTTAATAGCTGTATTTTTGTAATTAGATGTAACACCACCGGATTTTCATCCGTTGAATCATCCGCATATTTAAGACAATAAGAAAGACCGGTGCCATTACCTCCTGTCCACAACATATTATCTGTTGTGAATATCTGATATACCTTCGGTGTTTCTGCCGTATAAAATGTCTTTTCCCCAGATGCAGGCGTTTTCATATTATTGCCTTTTTGTTGGCGGTACATTGAAGATACCGTATTTAGACCAGAACCAATGTGCATACTTCTGTTCCTCCAATCATTTTATCTGAATTGTAAATGTACTGCTTCTCTGACTGTTTTCAGTGTCCTTGAAATAGTGTCAAAAAGAGGTGCTATGCCTGGCTTAACTACCGTATGTTTTGCACGGTCTTTTACATCATGCACTCCAAATCCGTAACACATATTTCTGCCCTCTGCGGAAAAATTCACGGTATCTCTGTCTTTATGTACATTTGAACTGCTTTTTTCTGCATTTATGTGTTCCCGCATTTCAGAATTTATTTTATATCCATCATACTGAAACGCCTTACTCTGCCTACTGTAAACTTCCAACGACATATCCGTGTCCTCCTCAGATTTTCGTATCTAATGTAGATAATAAATCTACATTATCGTATTCCGCTTGAGTATATGCTCTTACCACTGAACTACTGTTTTCTGACATTTCACTAATATACTCATCTCTATCTTTGCGTTTCTCACGCAATTCTTCCAAATATTCTTCATCTCTTTTTCGTTTCTCACGCATTTTCTCTAAGTATTCTTCTTGCTCACGTTTTTTGTCCCGTCTACTTTTTGCTGCTTTTTGTTGATTTTGTGTACTCAATACATCTGAACTTTTATTTGACGAATTAGCTGTTCTCATACCACCACATGAAGATTGCCGATTTCCATTAGCATCATATGTAACTGTCCTGCCTCCCAACTCTACACCGTCACGCTTTGCAAAAGAATATACTTGTGAATTTGCTGCAACCTCTCCGGATAAATTCCATTCTATTTCTTTTGCGAATTCCGGATCATTAGCCATTTTTTTCAAACAGTCATAAGAAAGATTTACGACCACTTTATTGGAATTGCAAGGCACAACACCGCCGTTGGTATTAAAACTTATTTGCGGAAACTTTTTACATAATTTTTCATAATATTCTTCCACACTATTAGAATTGTGTTTTGTGTCACATAAGGGTGCGGGTAATAAGGCGCACTTGCAGCCTGTTACGCATTTCCTCGTCCACATAGGAATAGGTATTGCCCGCGTCGTCTTTCAGCGTGCGGGTACAAAGTTTCGCTATGTAACCCTCGTAATGCTTCAAGATCGCGCACATGGCGGTTGTGTCGCCGTTTGCCGCTGCGGAAATGACAGGGAACGGCAACAGATTTTCAGATTTCCTAACGGTATTCATCATCTGCTTTTCCCTCCAAATACTGTTTGATTTTCGCAAGCGCGGATTTCCTGTGCCGGAAAACCGTCGTGCGTACAACATTCAGCAGTTCAGCAATTTCCGCGTCGCTCATGTCCAAGAAGTAGGACAAAAGGATAATGTCGCGTTTCCTTTCGGGCAAAGCGTTAAGGGCTTCGGCAAGCAGTTCATTTTTGACGAGTACATCAAAGCCGGACACTTGAAAACGGAAATAATCGCTTTTGTATTCGTCCGTTGTGAAAAGCTGCGCGAGTTCGCTTTCGCTCAAATCCGAAAAAGGTACTTCGCGTGCTGCGCGTTTCGCAAGAGTGCGGCGGTGGCTTTTCGCTTCGCCAACCAAAGTTTTCTTTGCTAATGCGTCGTACTGATGTTGTATTCTTTCCTTGTCGGAAGAAGATAGCTCCATAGAGTTCACCTCCTTCCCGCGTGGAGTAGAGGACGGGAGTTAAGGGCTTGTCCTCTCTGCCCCTTTCGCTCCGTACCCGTTCGGGAGATGGCTCTTGAGTGCGTTTTTCAGAAAAAAGTTGAAAAATCGAGTAGGAGGCGGTGGCTAACCGCCGTCCTCTCACAGCACCGTACGTACCGTTCGGTATACGGCGCTTTCAATAGTTGACGTGCACTGACTGATAGGCTGTGGCTAAATCATAAAAGCCGCTGTTTATCAGTCTTTCTTTTGTCATTGCCATGTTTACTGCAACTGTATGCGTTGCGAACCAATGTCCCCGTCGGGTATTACCCGCTTGCATTGCCAAGTCTTTGGGTACTCCCATCTTGATAAGGTTACGTACCTTCGTCCTTGGTTTCTTCCACTGTTTCCATATGCACATGCGTATTCTGTGATAGAGCCATCCGTTGATGTCATCTATGTTGTTCTTCATGCTTGCAATTCCGTAGTAGTTAAGCCATCCTCTTGCATATACTTTGATTTTCTCAAGGCTTGGCTTGATTGACTGACATCGCTTACGGGAAGATAACTCCTTCAGTCTGGACTTAAACTTCTTCCATGACTTCGGATGAACTCGGACATATATGCCTTTTCCGTTCCTTCCCAATGCAAAGCCAAGGAATTTAAAATTTCGGATTGCAAACACGCTGACTGTACGGCTCTTTTCTCGGTTGACTGTAAGTTTCAGCCTCTCCTCAAGATATTTTGTACTGCTTTCCAAGAGTCTCTCTGATGCTCGCTTGCTCTTTGCAAGAAGCACGATGTCATCTGCATATCTTATGCATGGAACACCTCTTTTCAGGTATTCCTGGTCGAACTCATTGAGGTAGATGTTTGCCAGCAATGGTGATAGATTTCCACCTTGTGGTGAGCCTTCCTCTGTGTCAATTACCACTCCGTTTTCCATTACACCGCTTTTCAGATAGCGCTTTATCAACTGTACTACACGTTCATCTTTTACATTCTTTCGGAGAAGATTGATGAGAATTTCGTGATTAAGAGTATCGAAGTACTTTGACAAGTCAAGGACTACAGCGAATGTATAGCCTTGTTCTGCATACTCCTTAACCTTAAGTATTGCATCTTTTGCACTTCTGTTCGGACGATAGCCATAGCTACCATCTGCAAACAGCGGTTCATAGATTGGCACTAACTGTTGGGTTATTGCCTGTTGAAGTGTACGGTCTATCACTGTTGGTATGCCAAGCTTTCGCACACCACCATCTGGTTTGGGAATTTCAACTCGTCTTACTGGAGACGGAGTATACTTTCCACGATAAATGCGGTCAGTTATCTCTTGTTGATGTTCCTTTAGATATGGAAGAGCCTCTTCAATGGTCATGCCATCAATTCCCGGCGCTCCCTTGTTTGCCTTAACTCTCTTATACGCTCTGTTAAAGTTGTCTTTATACAGTATCGTTTCCAAAAGTCTCGGCTGTGCACTGTCTCTTTCTTTCCATATCCGATTGAATGACCTAGACGCTTTCACATACCCTTCATGTTCCGCATTATCTCTTTGCGAACAGCCATTGTTTTCAATGTTTTCTGCCATAGACGGTCATTCCTCCTTTCTCGGTCATACTCAAGACTCCTACTGATTCGGTCCTTCACCTCTCGGCTACTATGACCTCTGCTGACTTCTGTGCGCTCAGCATTGCTTTATGCAATGGTTACCTCTTTCAAGGCATACCGCACAGACCTCCCTAGGTACCACACGTTTCTTCCTCTCCATCCATCTGCCTCATTTATCATGCATGATTCCGTGTAGTTATCGGGCTTCAACATGGCTTGCTGCCTTACCCACATGCATGACCTCATATGAGATTTCTGTTCGTCAGACCAGAGATTTGCCCGTGAGTTAGTATATTCCTCACATCCAGCTTCCTTCAGATTCCATCTCACGATGGACACCATTGCTTTCGGCTATATCCTTCCCACTACCGGGCGGATTCGGGACTTTAACCCGTTAGAAACGTGCGCCGCTAGGCGCACAAGCAAAATGCGCCCGTCCGCAAGACGCGGACGAGCGCAAAGGAAATGTAAGAAGTATTTAGATGTATTGACAGTTCATACTCATAGCCGGAATATCCCGCTTGCGGAGCATAGCTTTTTTTGACCGCAAAGCATTAGGCGGGTTACAGTAAATAAAAATGGACACGGCGATACCTCCCCGATACCGCCGTATCCTTAAAAAAGGGCGACTTTAATACACTACCCGCAATCCATTCTATAATAGGGAACAGCGGCTTTTGCGCAATATTAAATAAAAAAGCCGATAACACATAGGTTTTTTGACCTAATGCGTTATCGGCTCTGCGTCTATGCGTCTGGCACTTTTAATCATTTTTTTTTGAATTTATTATATGTGTTAGCTAACTGTCCACAAGCCGCGTTAATCTCTCTGCCATGAGAAACTCTCATAGTAACTTCAAGTCCTGCTTGCTCTAATTGATGTTTGAATGCAACTATTTCCCGTTTCTGTGGTGCTTTAATTCTTGAATTGCTTGTTGGGTTGTATTGTAACACGTTAATCATAACTTTTTTGCCCCGAAACCATTTTGCAAGTTGTCTTACATCTGAGGGCCGGTCATTTATACCCGGTAAAAGCAAATACGCAAAGACAATTTTGCGATTATGCCTTTCAGAATAGGATAAGGCTTGCTTAACAACATCTTCAATAGCATATATGCGCATGTGAGGAATAATACGATTTCTTGCAGATTGTGTTGCTGCGTGTAAAGATATTGTCAACTGAATTTTAAGATGTTCCTCGCGCAATTTTTTTAATTGATCGACCGGACCAACTGTTGATATGGTAATGCCGTCGGTTGGAAAGTTGAGCCCATATCTATCTCGGAGAATATGGATTGCTTTTATCAAGTTGTCATAATTGAATAAAGGCTCTCCCATACCCATAAAAACGATACGGTTTACTTTTCGACGCAACAATATAATCTGTTGTACGATTTCTGACGATGTTAGATTACGAACAAAGCCATTTCGCCCGGACTCACAAAAAATACAACCAACAGGACAACCGACTTGTGTGCTCACGCAAACAGTTCCACCATCTCGCCGCTTGATAAAAACCGTTTCAATGTATTTGTTGTCTTTCAGTTCGTAAACATACTTTTCAGTATCACTGCTTTTGCAAATATTTTTTACCAACATTGATAGATTTTTTTTGCGTGGTAATTGCTTATATAATTCTTCATATAAGGCTTTTGCTTCATTCTCGCCAATAACTTCCGACATTTCTTTGTAAGTAAATCCGTATGGATCATTCCGTACTTCCGCAGGCGTATATTTAGGTAAACGTTTCATTTTTATATCCTTTCTTCTAAATAATAAAAGTTTGTTTTTCTGTATTTTTGATTACAATCTCTAATTTTTCTACATCAATGATATGCGTCAATTTGCATTTAGGGCAGAAAAGAGGAAAATCTTTTAATACAGTATTATGAAATACTTGAACTCTCGTCTTTCCGTTACAAATCGGACATTTTATCCAATATTTTTTAAGCATTATATTTCACTCGTCCTTTTTACACAAAAAAATGCAGGTCAATCCTCAACATGAGCATTGACCTGCATTTATAATGCACAGAGCAGTACAACAAAACTAAGGCATAGCTTGCACTATGTCTATACTATATCTATACGTCGTTAGTTTTTTGTATAGCATCCGCAAAATAAGCATGACAAAAAAGCCCATGTTGAAAATGGGAAAATCCTTTTTTTCAATGCTTATCTAATACGCATGCTATGCAACATAAACGCCGCCTCCTTTTACATAAATTTTATTTTATCAGAAAATCAGTCTACTGTCAATACACAACAGGAAGTATTTAACCTAATGATATGAATTGTGTGGACATATCCAAAAAGAAAGGTGAACTGTAAAATGTAACAGGGTGAATGAAAATGGCAAAAAGACCCGTACCATTGTACGACTTTAAGGCTTTCGGGGCAGCTATAAAAGCCGCGAGAAATGAATACGGCGAGAGCCGCAAAAAGGTAAGCGACGAGTTATATATTTCCCCGCGCTACCTTGCGAATATCGAGAACAAGGGACAACAGCCGAGTTTACAGGTATTCTATGACCTTGTAACCCGGTATCATATTTCGGTAGATCAATTTTTCTTCCCGAACAGCAATGCGGAGAAATCCACCGGGCGGCGGCAGCTTGACGCGCTGCTGGACGGTATGAGCGATAAAGGCATACGGATTGTAACCGCAACGGCAAGGGAGATAACAGAAGTCGAACAAGCAGAGGACTAACCTCACAATATGGGAAGCAGGAGATTGCAGCGCATAGGGGCTGCAATCTTTTTTTGCGCCAAATTAGAAAGAGAGTGCAACAAACGCTGCCTTTGAAACGGGATAAGGAGTAGATAGCAAGCACAGCAAACGAGTACCCGTTTGCGAAAAGTGCTTGTTGGGATAATCCCAAACCCTTATACCGAAAGGCGGTGCGGAAATGGAAAACCGAAAGAGAAATATACAGATGAAGTTTTACGTTACGGAAGAAGAAAAGCGGCTGATCGACGAGAAGATGAAGCAGCTTCCCATAAAGCAGTATGGGGCATACTTCCGTAAAATGGCGATAGACGGGTATATTCTTGTCGTTGACCGAAGCGACACAAAAGCATATATCCGGGAACTGCAAGCGGTGAGCCGGAACATCAACCAGATTGCAAAACGCGCCAATGCGACGGGGACGGTTTACAGGCAGGATATAGAGGACATTAAAAAGGCGGTGGACGAGATATGGCGGTTACAAAGACGCACCCTATTAAATCAACCTTAAAGGCTGTTCGCAGTACAAACGGACGAGCCGCACGCAGAACTGCACGCAGCATTATATCCGAGAGGACGCATTAAACCAGTTGGTTTTGAAACAGCTTCAGCATTTCCTGTCCTATTTACAGCAGTTTGAGCGGGTATTTATCCGACGGCAGATAGACACCACCCTTGCGGAACGCCGATACGAACTGTCCGCAAAGCAGAAACAGATAGAAAAAGACGAAAAGCGGATGGATGAGCTTGACCGCCTGTTCCGCAAAATCTACGAGGACAATGTCAGCGGAAAACTGAATGACGAACGCTTTTACAAGCTGTCAGACGGATATGAAGCGGAGCAGGGACAGTTAAAGCGTGAAATCGAAGCGTTGACCGCAGAGGTCAGCCAAGCCGATATGGAAGTGACCAATGTAGCAAAGCTGATAGCCGTCACGAAGAAATATACCCGCATTGACGAACTCACGCCCGAAATCCTAAACGCATTTGTGGATAAAATCGTAATCCATGAGCGTGAGAAAAAGGACGGGAAACGGACACAGCAAATCGACATTTACTATTCCTATGTCGGGATTGTGGATATTCCCACAGACGAGGAAATGCGGGAAATGGAGCGGGAATATATGCGGCGTACTACACGTCAAACCGCCTGAATAAAGGCGAAAGCAGGAGTAAATCTGTACTCCTGCCGATACATATCTATTTTTATCCCTATCTGGTTTAACTCATTTACAAGAAAACTTAGATGTGCCCGCACGAATCCCATATCCTTGAATTCATTTTCCAGTTCATCCAGTTTTTTATAAATCTGAAACGTACCTTTTTCAGTATAAAATACATTTTTGTGAAGTTCTGTTTCTATATAAATGATGTCATCTGCATAGAGTTTTATCGTTCCCTCCACAAAACGAAATTCGAGAATCCTACGGTTTTTATTAATTTCTGCTATCAAATCATCCATACATTCTTCTATAGTATCTGCAAGGTTATCTTTCAGCAGAAAACGGCTTGCTTTCACCTTATATCCATCCAGTGCGTAATTCATGTATGCCGTCACCAGCACAACCGGAAGTTTTGGATATTTTTCTTTAATCCTCATAGCTGTTTTCAGCCCATCCATCCCCTGCATATTGATGTCCAGAAATAATATCTGACACGCTTCCAAAGCTGATTGTTCTTCGCATAACTGTTCTCCAGAATCATATTCTGTAATAGCAAACTCATAATTCTTTTTTTCACCATAGTCTGACAGCAAATCTGATAGATTTTTTCTGTCATCTATCCTGTCATCACAAATAATAATGTTCATATTTTTCATTCCTGTCTTTGATTTCTCTCATACCTGTAAACCATACAAGTCTCACCTAGCACTCTTTATTATATCAAACAAATCTTCCGCTCGATCATTCTCCGCATCAAATGACTATTTTCCGCATAGAACGACTATCTCCTATAGAAACGCAGAAGCATTGTATCTCAAACTCTTTGAAATACAATGCTTCCCTGCATTTTCTATATCGGCATGTTGATATTATTACTTTACTATCCTGCACACTCTCTGAGAGTGACTGTATCTATCAAAAAAGAAGCCAGCAGTTTATTCACGCACTGCTGACTTCTTATAATACTACTCATTTTATTTACTTCGCTGCGTCTCAGACAATTTTTTTATTTTTAAACATAACCTCTGTTTTCCCGCCATCCCTTTACATACCACCTGATTCCAACATATACCAGTTGCACGAATAATAAGAGAAATAGCAGATTGATTGGCAATACTTCCTTTATCCAATCCCCAAAGTAGATAGCTATTGCCATACTTACAAGTATCACCATTATGGTAATCATATCCCAACAGTATTTCTTATATAGCCCTGCAATCTTTATTTCGATGAATGCCAAAAGTATTCCCACACCCACCAGACATCCACCGCAAATCAATATTCTTATCAGCCAGTTTATAATTCCAGCAACGACAGGATTGGATATTCCATCACTAATCTGTGCCACGTTCTTTCCTGCCAGTACAACCCAGCCAGCAATGGTCTGTGTGAAAGTTGCGATTGTATCAAAGAATACCACGCAATCAGAAATAAATATTTTTGACCGTATCATCTGAAAAAGAGTAGTTGATACGGAATACCATATCAGCAGAAACATCAATGCTTCATACATGGCTGTTTTTGTTTTATATCTGCCTGCCAGTTTTTCCCTCTGCATATCATACTTTTCCTTAGCTTTCAGATAAGCTGTCTGTTTACAATTCCCACACTTTTGATAGAGTACCGGCTTTTCAACCGGTATCTCTACTTTTTTCTGATGGGAGAGTGCATAGTCCCGTTCCTGTTCTGCCTGTCTTAGCTTATCGCGACATTCCTCTATCATGTCCCTTGCGGTGAGCGTTTTCTCTTTCTCGCTCTGCAATAATTCTTTTGTTTTCCTCAAGTCGTTCTTTAAGGCTTGAATGTTCCCTGCTCTGTTCTCGCTGTTTAACCTCTCGTTCAAGGTCAGCGATTCGTCGAGCTGCACTTTCAGTTTCCTGATAGTCCGGTCTTTCTGGTCGAGTTCTTCCTGCATCTGCTCCGTCAGCATTAGCAGTTCTTCCAGTTGATCGTCGCTCTTTGAGTTTCTTAATTCGTTCATCAATCAACCTTCCTTTCTCTAATTGCTGTTCAAGTTCAGTAATTCGCTGTTCTGTTTCTGCAATAGCCGGTTCTCGCTGTTCAATTTCTGTGCCAATTCCTGCCATTGCTGATTTTCGTCTGTGAGTTTCTGTATCTGGTCTGTCTTTTCTTCCAGAAGCATCAACAGTTCTTCTGTATCCGGTAAGATTTGTAGCAGCTCTGACAATTCTTTCTCTAATTGCTGCAATCGTTCTTCCTGCTCCTGAAAGCACATCAGCTTCTCGTCCTTTTCCTGTATCTCCTGAAGCATCTCTGCCATGATATTCTGCTGTTCCTCTATCTGTGTAATCATTGCTTCCATCATGGGAATTACTTCTTTGCTTTCTTCTAATGTCATTCAACCACTCCCTCCACATCGACAATGCACCGGATACCTTACCAAAGGTTGCAATTACCTTTTGCAGCAGTGCATTTTGTTTTTTTATCATCTGGTTTTCCTCGACCTTCCATGAACCTTTCCTTATCTGCCCGGTGAGATATTTTTCCTCAATCTTCCTTGCATCTGCACCCTCATGAATCGTAGGGACTTTCAATTTGCCCTGTCTTTCATAAGAGCGGTGGTCAATCAGATTGTCTATGGATAAATGCCGGTTACACATCTTTGCCCATTCGCTTCGCCATAACTCACAATTCTTTGGATTGTTCCAGCCGGTAGCGTCAGTCAGAACCCTTTTCCATTGTTTTCTGTTTCTTGCCCCGACTTTCTGTACTCCGTTTTCATCAAGTACCGGAATACGGATTCCATGACGGTCTGGATTTTTCTTATCCTGCCACCAGTCCGGGTGGGATTCATCAACCACGATATTTCCGTCAGTATCTCTGACAAAATCCCAGTCCTTGACTTCCTTGCTGCCCCATGAGTGGTCTGGATTGAATGGTCGCATGGTTACAAGTAAATGCACATGTGGGTTCCCGTCGCCCTTATCGTGTATGCTCCAGTCGGCACACATTCCCTCGTCCACGAAAGTCTTTTGAATATATTCGGTTGTATAATCAATCTGTTCCTGTCTGCTCCATTCTTTCGGCAGGGAAAATTCAAATGAGCGTCCAAGCTGTGCATCTGCATTTTTTTCTATCTTCAATACCTCATTCCATAGACGCTGTTTCTGAAATGTGATTTTAAACTTTTCCAGTGCGGCATCTTTATCATCCGCTCTTTTATAACGGATAGACTGTTGAAACCTTTTTATATTTTCTTCCGGTACATGCAGCCATTCAGGAGGTGCATTTTCGCACATCATCAGACTGGTGTAGACGACTTCCTTTTTGGAAGTATAGTAACTGATTCTGCCTGTTTCCTCATTCTTCATCACATCTCCATTAAGATATGCCGATGCGGATATGACAGATTTTCCTTTACTGCGCCCGACAATCTTTACTGTAAAGTGAAATATCGCCATGATACGATTCCCCCTTTCTGCCGTATCCGGCATTGATTTCCGACAGCATCTTCTTCTGGTTTGGCAGAAGTGAAGCTGTCGGAACGCCCTCTGCGCAAGAGTGCCCCCTGCGGCATGAGCAGGTCTGGCTGAAAGCCCCGCCGACGGAACGAGCCCGGCAAGCGTAAGCGCAGACCGGTTGCCACTTGTGGCAAACTTATAAGGACGACCTCTGGTTGTCCATAAGTGCGCCCTTCATTCAAAGGCAATGAAGGGAATGGAAAAACCACTCCCTCCGCCATTACACTTCCTCCATATCTGTAAGTGGCTCTTTCTGCATCGCCTTTGAGAAAAACTTTCCGTTTGTTTCCTGCCTTTTTAAGAAGCCTATCAACTTTGGTAAATCTTCCTCCTCAATCGGACAGCCAAGAACCGATTCCACCGCACCGCCAATCTGACAGAGCCTGTGGGTTCGTTTTTTACTTTCCTCGGCTTTCTTTCTCTTTTCCAGTTCCTTTCGCTGTGCAATGAGCTTTTTGGTAGCTTCGATGCTTTCCTGTTCCTTTTTCTCTAATGCACGTATTCTTTCTTCATAAGTCTTTGTTGATTTCGCCATATCGTCTTCATCCTTTCTCTTATAATCAAATCTTGCTCTGCTAAGATTTGGCACACGATTCTGGTCAGCTCTGTTGACATAATTCCAATCAGAATCGTGGTGCATCCTTGCGGAGCATTATCTTGTCGATGTTTTTCCGACAAGATAAACATTAGTTCCCGGTTGCATATCAGGAGAAGCACATGGTATAATCCTCTTGCGTGTAGGTATATCATGGCTTCGGTCTGATAGAACCTTTGGCGGTTTCGTAGGAAGCCGCCTTTTTAAGTTGCCACATTTCTTGTGACAGTTTTTACATTTCCTTTATCCCTCAGATCTCGCCCCTCGTTGGCTTCCATGAACTTTTCTAAAATGTCAGTTTTAATAAGGACTTTTCTTCCGACTTTTAATACCGGAAGCTTCTTCCATTCAACCAGCTTTCTCAAAGTGTTTCTGCCAATTCCTGTATAGTCGGCTGCTTCCTCGATGGATAATGCAATCTTTCTTTCCGTCATCTTGTCACCTCCTTATGAATTGCATTATGCAATTTTTGTTGTGCTGTTAGTATAGCGGTTTTATATTGTGTTGTCAAGCGTTATGAAATTTTAAAAATAATTATTATATTGCATATTGCAATTATGTGAGGTACATGCTATAATTCATACATACCGAAAAAGGAGGCAATCAGCATGAAAGATAAAGAACTACGCAAGCTGATAGGCAGCAGGGCAAAACAGCGTCGTCTGGAATTAAATCTGACACAGCCTTATGTTGCAGAGAAGATGGGAGTTACCGCTTCCACAATCCTGCGTTATGAGAATGGTTCGATTGACAATACCAAAAAGATGGTGCTGGAAGGTCTTTCGGAAGCACTTCATGTATCTATTGAATGGCTCAGAGGGGAAACCGATGAATACGAAACCGATATTACGGATAAGAAAGAATTACAGATTCGTGATGCAATGGGCGATATTCTCAAACAGTTACCTCTCGACCTTAGTAAAAAGGAAGATGCTTTTTCCAAAGATTTACTGCTGTTGATGTTAAAGCAATATAACCTGTTTCTGGAATCATTCCAGTTTGCCTGCAAGAATTACAAGGGCAACACGAATGAAGCTGATATTGCAAAAGTAATGGGGTTTGAATCGAATGATGAATATAACGAGATTATGTTTCTCCGGGAGATCACCCACACTGTTAATGCCTTTAACGACATGGCAGATATCGTAAGGCTTTATTCCAAGAAACCGGAAATGGCAGAACAAAGGCTTGAAAATCTTTTATCAGAAGTTTTGTATGAGGATTCCGATTCGGTATAGAACGACAACCGGAGTTATGATATACTTACACGCAAGAAGCATTTCATCAGTTCCGATTGTCTGATATCGAAAGGAGACACACGATTATGGCAAAAGGATCTGTAAGAAAAAAAGGAAAGAAATGGTACTACCGCTTCTATGTAGAAGATGCAAGCGGCAATCTGGTTCAGAAAGAATACGCTGGAACAGAAAGTAAAAGTGAAACGGAAAAACTGCTCCGTCAGGCAATGGATGATTACGAAAGCAAGAAATTTGTCGCAAAGACAGATAATCTTACTGTAGGAGAACTTCTTGATATGTGGGCGGAAGAAGAACTGAAAGTCGGAACACTCAGCAATGGTACAGTGGAAAATTATCTTGGTGCAATCCGTTGTATCAAGAAACATCCGATTGCAGAACGCAAATTAAAAACCGTTACTGCTGAACATTTACAGGCATTTCTCGATCTGCTTACATTCGGTGGGGAATTTCCAGATGGAAAAGTGAGAAAAGGATACAGTAAAGATTACATCCATTCCTTTTCAGCAGTATTACAACAGGCTTTCCGGTTTGCAGTATTTCCAAAACAGTTGATTACTTTTAATCCTATGCAGTATATTAAGCTGAAAAAACAGGCAGAGGATGTGGATTTATTCTCAGATGATGAGGTAGAAGAAGGCATACAGCCTATTTCCCATGAAGATTATGAGAGACTGATAGAATACCTCAAAGTAAAGAATCCACCTGCAATCCTGCCAATCCAGATCGCATACTATGCGGGACTTCGTATCGGTGAAGTTTGCGGATTGACATGGCAGGACATCAATCTTGAAGAACAATGCCTGACCATTAAAAGAAGTATCCGCTATGATGGCACAAAACATAAAAACATCATCGGACCGACCAAGCGAAAGAAAGTAAGGATTGTTGATTTTGGCGATACTCTGACTGAAATACTGAAAACCGCCAGAAAAAAACAGCTTAAAAGCCGGATGCAGTATGGTGAACTTTACCACCGCAATTTCTACAAGGAAGCACAGGACAAAAACAGAGTGTATTATGAATATTATCATCTGGACGGAACCGAAGAAATCCCGGTAGATTACAAGGAAATCTCCTTTGTCTGCCTGAGACCGGACGGATGTCTGGAACTGCCAAGCACACTCAGCATTGCCTGCCGATCAGTTGCAAAAAGGCTGGACGGATTTGAGAATTTCCATTTCCACCAGTTGCGACACACCTACACAAGCAACCTCCTCTCAAACGGAGCTGCCCCAAAAGATGTGCAGGAACTGTTAGGGCACTCTGATGTCAGTACCACAATGAATGTCTACGCCCACTCTACAAGAAAGGCAAAGCGGAACTCCGCCAGACTTCTTGATAAAGTGGCAGGCAACGACTAAATAAAAAATTCCCTTATTTCCCTTGCTGATTCCGCATAAGGTCAAAAATAAGGGAAAATACATATCATTTCACTATTTAAGGGGCTGGAAAGCCCGTAAAATAAGGAAAGTTCAAGAAATCTCTCCACAAATTCCGATTTATCAATGAGTTGAAATCAAAACTAAATATGATATTTACATAGCCGAGAGGTTTTCTTTCCCGAAAATCCTTCGGCTTTTTCTATTTTCGGAGGTGATTTTATTGAATGCGAAGTAACAGACCCTATGTGCAGATTGACCCTGATGTGTTGGAACGGGCAAGGCAGATAGATTTGCTTTCCTATCTCCGCACCTATGAGCCGAGCAATCTCGTCAAGGTCAAAGGCACGACCAACGTGTACTGCACCGCCGAGCATGACAGCCTGAAGATTTCCAACGGCAAATGGTACTGGTGGTCGAGGGGCTTCGGCGGCTACTCTGCCCTTGATTACCTTATCAAAGTCAAGGAATGTGGCTTTGTGGAAGCCGTGGAAATCCTCACAGGGCAGGCGTTGGCAGACTGGAAACCGCCGCCCCCTGCCACAAAGAAAGACGAGCCGAAGGTGCTGCTTTTGCCGCAGAAGAACGGAAATGCAGACCGAGTGACCGAGTATCTTTTCGGGCGTGGCATCGACTATTCGCTCATACAGGAGTGCATCGCCGAGGGGATTATCTTTGAGGGCAGGAAGTACCACAACGCTGTTTTTGTGGGGAAAGACGCAGGCGGTACGCCAAAGTATGCGGCTTTACGGAGTACGATTGGAAGCTCCTTTAAGGGCGACGCATCGGGAAGCGACAAGCGGTATTCCTTTCGGCTTCTGGCAAAAGAGCCTGCGGATACCGTGCATTTATTTGAAGCCGCCATTGATTTACTGTCCTATGCAACCTATCTCAAGTGCGAGGGAAAGGACTACAAGGCGGAAAACCTGCTCTCCCTTTCGGGCGTGTATCAGCCGAAGAAAGAGATAAAGGACAGCAAAATCCCCATTGCCCTCTCCACATTTTTGGAAGAAAACCCGCATATCAAGACCATTGTTTTGCACTTGGATAATGACAAGGTTGGCAGGCTCTGTACCGCCGCCTTAACGGAATTACTGAAGAAAGACTATAAAATCGTTGACGCACCGCCGCCTGCCGGTAAGGATGTCAACGATTTTTTGATGTCCTATCTGGGGATTGCAAAGCAAAAATCCCGCCGTGAAAGGGGTGATGCCCGTTGATTGTGTGAGGATTTTTCCAGAGAAAGAAGCCAGAAAATGAAGCCTGATTATGAAAAAAGAAAGGAATTTTTGAATGAAAAAATTTGAAGTTACACTCACAGGACACTATGAAAAGACCATTTCCGTCTATGCCGACAGCCCCGAACAGGCGGCGGAGAAAGTCAAAATCATTCTCTTTGACACCGACCTTATCGACTTTTCCGATGAGGATTTTGTCTGCGGCGGAGCCGATATTCAGGATGCTGATGAGGACGGATGTGAAGAACGTGCCGCCGAGGACGGGGATATGGAGGATGATTGCTGTTCGGATTGTCCGTACTTCTGCCCCGTGTGTGGAGAATGTATGTATGAGGACGAGTGCGGCGAGTAATGTCTTACCAAGCACTGAATTTGGTTATCCAGAACAGGTCTGGAAACCAAATTCGCTTGTTAGGGAGTCCCCTAATACCCCGTAAAGAGAAAGGAGTCCAAGAATGAGTGAATTGCTATTCTTTATCATCGGCACAATGCTCGGCGGCGTGGTCGGTGTGGTGTGTATGTGCCTTGTGCAGATAAACAGGCTGTCGAGCCGAGAGGAGGAACAGAGTGCGAAAACGAAATGTGCAGATACTTTTCCGTCTGACCGAGGAAGAAGCTGAATACCTCTATGAGCTTGTGAAAAAGTCTGGGCGTTCCAAAGAAGCCCTGCTGCGTTCAATGGTCAAAGGCTATCGGCTCTGCGAGAAGCCAGACCCAGAGTTTTACCAGATCATGCGTGAGCTGTCTGCTATCGGCAACCGTATCAACCAGCTTGCGGCGAAAGCCAATGCCCTTGACTTTATCGACACGCCGATGCTCCGTGAGGAAGCAAGGAAGTGGCACGACTTTCAGCTCGATGTCCGAAAGAAATACCTGCTCCCGAAACGGGCGGCGGACTGATGGCGGTCTGCGAGATATGGGATGTGCGGGGCAGGCTCGACCACCCAATCGACTATGCCGAAAATCCAGAAAAGACCGCCAATCCCAGATACAGCGATACGGACTTGCAGGCGATGGTGGATGTCATGGAATATGCCACCAATCAGGATAAGACGGAGCAGCGTTTTTTCGTCACGGGTGTAAACTGTGATGTTTCCACCGCAAGGGATGAGATGCTGATAACGAAAGCACAATGGAACGATGAAAGCGAGATTGTCTGCTATCACGGTTTTCAGAGCTTTAAGCACGGCGAGGTCACGCCAGAGATTGCCCATGAGGTAGGCGTGAAGTTGGCGGAGCGGATGTGGGGCGACAGGTTTCAGGTAGTGGTTGCCACCCACTTAAATACCGAGTGCCTGCACAACCACTTTGTTGTCAACTCTGTTTCCTTTGCGGACGGAAAGCACTATCACGATAACAAAGCAAGCCTGCGTCTTTTGCGTCAGCGTTCCGATGAGCTGTGCAGGGAGTATTCCCTGTCCGTCATTGAACACCCAAGCGGAAAGAAAAAGCCCTATGCCCTGTACCAAGCCGAGAAGCAGGGCTTACCCACCAGAGATAACGTGGCACGGCAGGCGGTGGACGAAGCTATCTCCAAATCGTTCACGCTCAAAGACTTTGACAGGCTTATGAATGAAATGGGCTACCGGTGCAGCTTTGACCCCAACCGCAAATACTGGACGATTATCGGGAAAGGTTGGAAACGTCCCAAGCGGCTGTATAAGCTCGGAGAGGATTATACCAACGAGAGGATTTTGGAGCGTATCAGGGAAAATTCCTATGCTGTGAAATTCTCAAAGTTTGCCGAGCCGCAAAAGCAGGTCATGGTCTATCGGCTCAAAGGCTCTTTAAAAGACGCAAAGAAAATCGGCGGCTTGCGAGGGCTGTATCTTCATTACTGTTACAGGCTCGGCATCCTGCCAAAGAACAGGAAACAGAATTACGCAAGGCTTCATTATCTCCTCAAAGACGATTTGATGAAGATGGATGCCATTACAAACGAAACAAGGCTACTCTGCCGCAATCACATTGATACGGTGGAGCAGCTTTTGTCATATAAAGGCTCTCTGGAGAACGAGATGGCGGAGCTGACCGAACAGCGTAAGGGGCTTTATTCCCAGAGCCGCAGGATAAGCGGCGAAGAAAAAGAAGCGGTCAAAGCTCGGCTTTCTGAAATCACGGGGAGGTTAAAGGTTATCCGAAAGGAGGTCAGACTGTGTGAGGGTATTGAAGCCCGCAGCGATACCCTCAAGGAAAAATTACAGGTCATACGGGCAGATGAAAAGGAACAGCAAAGAAAGGAGCTGATGAAGAATGAACACAGGCGGCGAAGCGGCAGAGCAGATCGTGAGAATGAGCTTGGAGGGATTTGAGGTCGCTGCCAAAATCACAGGGGCAGGTGCGAAGAACATTGCCATCCTGCTTTATTCCATTCTGAAAGAAGAAAAGAAAACCAAAGGCAAAGCCAGACTCACCTCAATGCTCCGTTCTGGTAAAGAGCTGAAAGTCTTTACCGTCAAAAACGGGGATTTGAAGAAGTTTACGCAGGAGGCGAAAAGATACGGCGTCCTTTACTGCGTTCTTGCAGACCGTAAGAACAAAGACCCTAATGCGGAGGTGGATGTGATCGCCCGTGCCGAGGACGCATCGAAAATCAGCCGTATCGTGGAACGCTTCAACCTTGCATCGGTGGATACCGCATCTATCGTGACCGAGGTGGAAAAGAGCAGAGACACCAAAGCTGCGGATGGCAAGGATGCGAAAGACGGTCAGCCAGAGCCAGACGTCGGCGTACAGGAAAAAGCGGAGAAAGACAGGCTGCTCGATGCCCTCATGGGCAAGCCCGTCCAGAAAGAGGAAAATGCCCCAAACCCCTCGGTGGCAAAGACAGAAAAATCCCCTCTGTCCGAGCCTACCTCAGAGCAGCCAAAGAAGTCCGCAGAGGGGGCTACTATGACTAAGACGGAAAAGCCGTCGGTCAAAGAAGAACTGCGGAAAATCAAGGAGAGCCGTAAGGAGCAGGAAGCGGATGCGTCCCCCGCACAGGGCAGGGAAAAATCTTCGGACAAGGCAAAGAAACAGCCTGCCAGAAAGACGGAGCATAAGCAGCCCCCGAAACAGAAGAAACCGAAAAAATCGAAAGGAGCAAGATAATGAGTATCTATGATGTTTTTAACGGCGGCGGCAAGCCGTTCAACAAAGAAGAATGGGCGGCGCAGAAGCAGGCGCAAAGACAGGAAGCCTATGAGCTGATTGACGCCACCTGTTCCCAGATGATGTCGGATGGCGGTGCGTTCCAACAGTATCTTGATGTGCAGGGGCGTTTTGACCGTTATTCCGTCAACAATGCCATTCTGGTATCGGCACAGATGCCCGAAGCGACACAGCTTAGGGATTACAGCAGTTGGAAACAGAGCCGTGTCTATGTAAATAAGAACGCCCAGAAAGTCACGATCCTTGAGCCGGGGAAAGAATATGAGCGTGACGATGGCTCAAAGGCTGTCGGCTACAACGTCAAAGTAGTCTATGATATTTCCCAGACCTCGGCAAAGGACAGGCAGCAGGCGCAGGAAGAAAAAACTATGCGTGAGCTTGTGTCGGCAATGATTGACGCAAGCCCCGTTTCCTTTGTGCCTGTGGATGACCTTGAGCTGCCTGCGTTTTACGACAGCGGACAGCAGACGATTTTTATCAGGACGGGCATGACCGAGGAGCAGCTTTTTGTCAGCATGGCAAAGGAAGTGTCGGCGGCAGTCTTTGACTTTAAGCACGGCGAGAGCCGTGACGCTTCTGACTTCAAATCCTTTTGCGTCGCCTATATGGTAAGCTCCCGTTACGGCGTGGATACCAGAGGTTTTAACTTCGGCGGGCTCCCGAAAGAATATGACGGGATGGATACGCAGGCGTTCAAGGGAGAGCTTGGCTCGATGCGTGATGTCCTCGGAGAAATCCAGAGCGATATGTATAAGAGCCTTGAAAAGAACAAGCCCGCCAAATCCAAAGAGCAGGAACGCTAATGGAGGTGCAGCCTATGAAAGAAGAACGATACCATATCGCACTTGACAGGTACGATAAGAATATCGTCATCAATGCCTTAAATACCCTGCGGACACAGCAGATACAGGAGGAACGCCCCACCGACCCTGTGGATGAGCTGATAAGCAAGGTGGCGCACGCCCCGACAAAAAAGGTCAGGGTGCTGCCGTGCAGGTGTAATGAAGAACGATAACAATTTAAAGGCGGGCTTCATCTTCTCGGCTTTCGGCATCATTCCTGTTGTGTGGCTTGCCATGCTGACAGCTCCTTATGTCAGCGGCGGTCTTGTGGAGATAATGAGAAACCTGCCAACGGCAGTAAGCAACCCGTTTCAGATAACGGTATGTGAGGACAGCGTAAAGACTGTCCTTATTTTTTTGCTTGCCTATGGCATGGGAATCGGCATCTGCCTTTCCACACGCAGGAATTACCGCAGAGGAGAAGAACACGGCTCTGCCAAATGGGGCGATGCGAAAGCATTGAATAAGAAATACCGTGACAAAAACCCGTCTGCCAATAAGCTGCTGACCCAGAATGTCCGTATCGGACTGGACGGGAAGAAGCACCGCAGGAACCTGAATGTATTGGTTATCGGCGGCTCTGGCGCAGGTAAGACGAGATTTTACTGTAAGCCCAATGTCATGCAGTGCAATACCTCAATGGTTATTTTAGACCCAAAGGGCGAGATTGTCCGTGACACAGGAGGGATGCTTGAAAAGCAGGGCTATGAGGTGCGAGTCCTTGACCTTATCAATATGCACAAGAGCCATTGCTATAACCCCTTTGTCTATCTCCGTAGCGATAACGATGTGCAACGGTTGGTAACGAATTTATTTAAGGCTACCACGCCGAAAGGCTCACAGTCCCAAGACCCGTTCTGGGACACGGCGGCGAGTATGCTGCTTCTTTCTCTGGTGTTTTATCTGAAATATGAAGCCCCGCCAGACGAGCAGAATTTTCCGATGGTCATGGAGCTTTTACGTGCAGGGGAAGTCCGTGAGGACGATGACAGCTATGTAAGCCCTCTTGACGAGCTGTTTGACCGTCTGGAGATGGATAATCCAGAGCATATCGCACTCAAATACTACCGTGATTACCACAGCGGAAGCGCAAAGACCTTAAAGAGCATCCAGATTACCCTTGCCGCACGGCTTGAAAAATTCAATCTGGACAGTCTTGCGGGATTGACCGCCACCGATGAGCTTGACCTGCCAAGTTTGGGAGAAAAGAAAGTAGCCCTGTTCGCTCTGATACCAGACAACGACACGAGCTTTAACTTTCTTGTCAGTATCCTCTATACGCAGCTATTCCAACAGCTTTTTTATCTGGCAGACCATAAGTACGGCGGGAGCCTGCCCGTGCATTGCCATTTTATCATGGACGAGTTTGCCAATGTTTCCCTGCCCGATGACTTCGACAAGATACTCAGCGTAATGAGGTCAAGAGGTGTGTCGGTCAGCATCATCCTTCAAAATCTGGCGCAGCTTAAAGCCCTTTTTGAGAAACAGTGGGAAAGCATTGTCGGTAACTGCGATGAATTTCTCTATCTGGGCGGCAACGAGCAGAGTACCCATAAATTCGTGAGCGAGCTGCTCGGAAAGTCAACGATAGACACGAACACCTATGGGAAAAGCACAGGACGCAGCGGTAATTATTCCACAAACTATCAGATTTCAGGGCGGGAGCTTCTGGATGCTTCGGAGGTACGGCTGCTTGATAACCAGTATGCCATCCTTTTTATCCGAGGGGAGCGCCCTGTCATGGATTTCAAGCTCGATATACTGAAACACCCGAATGTGAAACTGACAACCGATGGAGGTCAGCCGCCTTATCTTCACGGCGAGCCGACACAGGCTGTCGCAACCCTTGTGTTTGACGGGGATATTCCAGAGAACGCCGTGAGCGTTTCCACTGTCAGCACTTCCTATGAGCTTCTGTCCGAGGAGGACTTAGAAGAAATATTCAACATCTAAAGGAGGATTTATCTATGAGAATTTTCAAGAAGAACGAGAAGAAAGAAACCACGAAACTGCCCATGACAGGAAAAGTCAAAAAGGGCTTCCGCTTCTATTGCGTGATGGTTATGGCAATGGCGATGGTGGCAGGCACTTCCATGACCGCCTTTGCCGCAAGCGACCCGCTGACGGTGGTCAATAACCTCTCTGATTTTATTTTCGGTCTTATCCGTGCGGTTGGTCTGATTTTGCTCGGTTGGGGTATTGTGCAGGTTGGTCTGTCCTTGCAGTCCCATGACCCAAGCCAGAGGTCTAACGGTTTCCTGACCCTTGCAGGCGGCATCGTGATTACCTTTGCAAAGGAGATTTTGACCCTCATCACAGGCTAAGGGCAATACCCGAAAGATAAGCAGAATAGACAGGGCAAACGGGGCAGATCACGGGCGTGGCCTGCCCTGTTTGCCAATTTTAAGAACGGAGGTGGTTACGTTATCGGGAATATAAAAAAATATGGAATTATTTATGCAGACCCGCCGTGGCGGTATAACCAGAAAAATCTGTCGGGGGCTGCGGAACATCATTACCAGACAATGAGTATTGAGGAAATCTGTAATTTAGGCGTTGCAGAAGTGGCAGCGGAGGATTGTGTGCTGTTTTTGTGGACGACATTCCCTCAATTACAGGAAGCATTGCGGGTTATTAAAGCATGGGGCTTTTGTTACAAGACAGTTGCCTTTGTCTGGCTGAAACAGAACAAAAGCGGAAAAGGGTGGTTTTTCGGTCTGGGATTTTGGACACGGGGAAATGCAGAAATCTGTCTGCTTGCCACAAAGGGAAAACCACGCAGGCAGTCTAATCGTGTGCATCAGTTTATTATCAGTCCTCTGCGTGAGCATAGCCAGAAGCCAGATGAAACCAGAGAAAAAATCGTTGAACTTATGGGGGATTTGCCGAGGTTGGAGCTGTTTGCCCGTAAAGAAACGGATGGTTGGGATGTCTGGGGCGATGAGGTTGTATGTGACGTTGAAATAAACAGTTATCCAGAGAAAACAGGAGGTGGTCTATGTGTCTGATAACTGGGTAGTACAGAATTTAGAGAACGCCCTGAACACATGGAATGAGAAGCTGTCCGAAATATGGACGCTCATTACCCAATCCCCAGAGCAGTTCAAGGGCGGTACGATATGGAATGTCATCGTGGATATACACGGGGCATTGCAGGCTGTCGGGCTTGCCCTGCTTGTGCTGTTTTTTGTCGTGGGCATGATGAAAACCTGCGGCAGCTTTGCAGAAGTCAAAAAACCCGAACACGCATTAAAGCTCTTTATCCGATTTGCCCTTGCTAAAGGTGCAGTAACCTATGGACTGGAGCTGATGATGGCTCTGTTCAAGATTGTGCAGGGTATCATTTCAACCATTATGAACGCCGCAGGCTTCGGCTCGGCAACCCAGACGGTATTACCGCAGGAGGTTGTCACAGCCGTTGAGGACTGCGGCTTTTTTGAGAGCATCCCCCTATGGGCGGTCACGCTCATTGGAGGGCTGTTCATTACGGTGCTGTCGTTCATTATGATTATGTCGGTATATGGCAGATTTTTTAAGCTCTACCTTTATACCGCAATCGCTCCCGTGCCGCTTTCCACTTTTGCGGGAGAACCGAGCCAGAGTGTCGGCAAGAGCTTTATCAAAAGCTATGCCGCTGTATGCCTTGAGGGGGCAATCATCGTACTCGGCTGTATCATCTTCTCCCTGTTTGCGGCTTCTCCACCCGTAGTCAATCCCGATGCGGCGGCAGTCACGATGGTCTGGAGCTATATCGGGGAGCTTGTATTTAATATGCTCGTCCTTGTCGGTGCGGTCAAGATGGCAGACCGTGTGGTACGGGAAATGATGGGCTTGTAAGGGAGGTGTTTGTAAATGGAAGTCAAGATAAATAAGGAAATCCGTAACTATACGGAATCCATGTTTTTTGGACTGTCCCTGCGGCAGTTCATTTTTTCTCTCCTTGCCATTGGTGTGGCGGTAGGATTGTATTTTCTGCTCCGTCCCCATTTTGGCACGGAAACCCTCAGTTGGATGTGTATTCTGGGAGCCGCCCCGTTTGCGGCGATGGGCTTTGTCAAGTACAACGGCATGACTGCCGAGCAGTTTGTGTGTGCGTGGTTCAAATCCGAGTTTATGACGCCGAAAAAGCTGATGTTTCTCCCAGATAATCTTTATTATGAAACGCTGAAACCTGCAATCCAAGACCATGAAAGGGCGGCTCTCGGCATGAAACCGAAACGAAATCCGAAGCCGCCGAAGAAATCAAAAAAGCGTAAGGAGGTAGACCATGATTAAAACGCTTAAAAATCTGTTCAAGCAGGACAGGGAGAAATTTGCCGTGCCAAAATCGGTGCAGAGTGTCATCCCGATTAAGACGATCTGGGAGGACGGCATTTTCCTTGTCGGCAAGAACAAATATGCCAAAACCTTTAAGTTTGAGGATATAAATTATGCGGTAGCAAGCCGTGAGGATAAAGAAGCCATGTTCCTTGAATACTCCGAGCTTCTTAACGCCCTCGACAGCGGGGCGACCACGAAAATCACGATCAATAACCGCCGCTTAAACCGCAGGGATTTTGAGCAGACCATCCTAATCCCGATGGCGGAGGACGGTCTGGATAAATACCGTGACGAATACAACAGGATGCTGCTCGACAAGGCGACGGGGGCAAACTCCATCGTGCAGGATAAGTATGTGACCATTTCCGTCTGCAAGAAAAATATCGAGGAAGCCAGGAACTACTTTGCCCGTATCGGTGCTGACCTTATCGGGCATTTTAACCGTCTGGGGTCAAAGTGTACGGAACTGGATGCAACGGACAGGCTGCGTATCTTCCATGATTTTTACCGCACAGGCGAAGAAACGGCATTTTCTTTCGATATGGTACAGACCATGCGGAAAGGTCACGATTTTAAAGACTATATCTGCCCCGATACCTTTGAGTTTGAAAAGGACTGTTTCCGTATTGGCGACAGATACGGGCGTGTGATTTTCCTCAGAGAATACGCCGCTTATATCAAGGACAGCATGGTAGCGGAGCTTTGCGAGTTAAACCGAAACATGATGCTGTCCGTCGATGTTATTCCTGTTCCCACAGATGAAGCCGTAAGAGAAGTTGAAAACAGGCTTCTGGGTGTTGAAACGAATATTACCAACTGGCAGAGAAAACAGAACCAGAATAACAACTTTTCGGCGGTCATCCCCTATGATATGGAACAGCAGCGAAAGGAAAGCAAAGAGTTCCTTGATGATCTGACGACCCGTGACCAGAGGATGATGTTTTCCGTCCTCACGATGGTGCATACCGCCGACACCAAAGAGGAGCTTGACAGCGATACCGAAGCCCTGCTCACAACAGCCAGAAAGCATCTTTGCCAGTTTGCGGTGCTGAAATATCAGCAGATGGATGGTCTGAACACGGCTCTGCCTTTCGGCGTAAGGAGGATTGACGCCCTGCGTACCCTGACAACGGAGAGCCTTGCGGTATTTATCCCATTCCGTGTGCAGGAAATCTACCATGAAAACGGCGTATATTACGGTCAGAACGTCATCAGCAAAAATATGATTATCGCCAACCGCAGATACCTCTTGAATGGAAATTCCTTTATCCTCGGTGTGTCTGGTGCGGGTAAATCCTTTACGGCAAAGGAAGAAATGACGAATATCATACTGACAGACCCCAATGCCGATGTCATTATCATTGACCCAGAACGGGAATATTCGCCCCTTGTGAAAGCCATGCAGGGCGAGGTCATCCATATATCTGCCACAAGTGAAAACCACATCAACGCTATGGATATGAACTCCGATTACGGTGACGGTGCAAACCCCGTCATTCTGAAATCGGAGTTTATTTTATCCCTCTGTGAGCAGCTCATCGGCGGTGCAAGTCTGGGGGCAAAGCAGAAATCCATCATTGACCGTTGTACGGCGAGTGTGTACCGCTACTATCAGCAGGGCAACTATATGGGAACACCGCCGACCTTGCAGGACTTCCGTGAGGAACTTCTGAAGCAGAGTGAACCAGAAGCACAGGAAATCGCCCTTGCCATCGAGCTGTTTACGGACGGATCACTGAATACCTTTGCCAAGCATACCAACGTGGACACCCACAGCCGCCTTATCTGCTATGACATCCTTGATTTGGGCAAGCAGTTACAGCCTATCGGTATGCTCGTTGTCCTCGACAGTATCTTAAACCGTATTACCCAGAACAGGGCAAAAGGCAGGAATACATTTATCTTTATTGATGAGATTTATCTGCTGTTCCAACATGAATACTCCGCAAACTTCCTCTTTACCCTCTGGAAACGTGTGCGTAAGTATGGGGCGTACTGTACGGGTATTACCCAGAATGTAGACGACCTCTTGCAGAGCCATACGGCGAGGACGATGCTTGCCAACTCCGAGTTTATCATCATGTTAAATCAGGCGTCCACAGACCGTATCGAGCTTGCCAAGCTCCTGAATATCTCCGATTTGCAGATGAGCTATATCACGAATGTCGGCGCAGGACAGGGGCTTTTGAAAGTGGGCAGCTCCCTCGTGCCGTTTGTCAATAAGTTCCCGAAAAATACGGAGCTTTACAAGCTGATGACAACGAAATTTGGGGAGGTGTAAGTCTATGGCAGATATTAGGTTTCGCAACACCGCACATCGGGATTTCTTTCTGGAAAATATGATGAAATGCAAGGTCAACGACTGTTACCACAGGGCTTTTTTCTATGTCATGGGGATTGCGGATGAAACACGCAGGAATATCAATTCCATGTTCAACTTTAAGACGGATTGTATCGAACCAGAGGGGATGCACGGCGGTTGGCAGACAAGCGGCACGGTCAAGGTGTGCCACCTTGCCTTTAACCTCTGGAACGGTTACGCCGAGGAGAGACGGGAACGGTATTTCACGCCAGAGGAATTATTCTGTTGTGAGTTTGCCCCGTATTTCATGGAGGGTATCAAGGTCAGGTATCCCGAATATTGCAGGGATTTACCCACGCCCAAGAAGCAGACCGAGCATACAAGGTAAATCAATATATCGAAAGGAAAAGCCTATGAATTTGAAAAAATATAAATCTGTTATTAGTATCGTTGCCGTCGTCGGCCTGTTAGCTGCGGCGGCTTTTTGTGGTTATCACATCTATCATCACTATGCACAGGTGGACGAGCAGACCGAAGCCTTTTCGGAGCTTGCCGAGGTTGTAGAGAACGCTCCCGATGATAAAGAAGTACCAGAAGATACGCCTGTCAGTGAGGGCGAGGACGTTCTGGCAAAATATAAGGAGCTGTATTTACAGAATGAAGATATGGTTGGTTGGATTTCCATTGCCGGCACGAACATCAATTATCCTGTTATGCAGACGAAGAACAACCCCAACTTCTATCTGAAGCATAATTTTGAAAAGGAATACAGTGATTTAGGTGTGCCGTATATCCAAGAGGACTGCGATCTTGCCACAAGTGACAATCTGATTATTTACGGTCATCATATCAAAGGGCAAAGGATGTTCGGGGCTTTGGAAGATTACAAAGCCAAGAGCTTTTATGAGGAACACAAGACCATTCAGTTTGACACGCTCACAGAGCAGGCGGAGTATGAAATCATTGCCGTATTCAAGACAGTTGCATACAGCTCCGAGGGCTACCGCTACTATGATTTTGTAGATGCGGAGAATGAGGATGAGTTTCATGCTTATATCGAAAAATGCAAAGAGCTTGCCCTGTATGATACGGGAGTGACCGCAAAGTACGGCGACAGGCTCATTACCCTGTCTACCTGCGAATACTCTGCACAGAACGGCAGGCTTGTTGTTGTGGCAAAAAAGGTAAACTGATATGACCGCAAATCCTCTGGGAAAGGAGGTTTTGTATGGCTGATATTAAGACCAGAGATGCGGTCAAAGGCACGATAAAGACCATTGACAAAGCCGCCATTGCTTCAGAGCGGATGAAAAATGCCTATGCTAAGACAAAGGATAAGGCAGAACAGGGTTATTATACGGAGAGAAATTCCCCTGCCGAGTATGCTTCTGATAAGATTTCCCATACTTCGGAGGGTATCGCAGCAGAGGGTGTCCGTCAGTTTAATAAGCAGGGACAGAAAAGTGTCCAGACGACCAGAGAGAATATCGGTAAGGCAAAGGATAAACTTTCTGATTTTAAAACGAAACGGGCGGTAAAAGCCGCCGAACAGAGAAAAGCACAGCAGGCTGCAGAGCAGACAGGCTCGCAGATCCGTCACGGAACTGCGGGCCTGTCCCCTGCTCCCGATATTTCTGTTACGGGTGAAGCACCCCAGACAGGGACAAAACAGTTGATAAAAACCCGAAGTCAGGGGAAAAAGACCATTAAGACAACAACCCGAAATGCAGAAAAAGCGGTAAAGTCTACCGCAAAAGGTACAGTCAGGACTACCGAGCGGACGGTAAAAACAGCACAGGCAACCTCAAAGGCGGCGATTAAAACCGCAGAGCAGACCGCCCAGACAACACAGGCAGCAGCAAAGGCGTCTGCCAAAGCAACCCAGAAAGCGGCACAGGCGGCGAAAGCCACCGCAAAGGCGACAGCCGAAGCAACAAAAGCGACGGTCAGAGCTACCATTGCCGCAGTCAAGGCGATTATCGCAGGGACAAAGGCTCTGATTTCTGCCCTTATTGCAGGTGGTTGGATCGCCGTTGTGATTATTCTGATCGTTGTCCTGTTCGGTTGTGCCGTTTCTCTTTTTGGCGGCGGCAGCGGCAGTAATTCCTATACGCCTGTCAGCGCAGAGGTAGAAGCCTATGAGCCGTTAATCCAAAAGTACGCCAAACAATACGGCATTCCCGAATATGTGGAGTTGATCAAGGCGGTTATGATGCAGGAAAGCGGCGGGCGTGGACTTGACCCTATGCAGGCGGCGGAAGGGAGCTTTAACACCAGATACCCTCATGAGCCGAATGGGATTCAAGACCCCGAATATTCCATAGAGTGCGGAGTGCAGGAATTAAAGGCAGCTCTTATCTCTGCCGAGGTGGAAAACCCGATTGACATGGAGCATATCAAACTTGCCTTACAGGGCTATAACTTCGGGAATGGCTATATATCATGGGCAAAGAGTAATTATGGCGGTTATTCCTATGCGAATGCGGTAGAGTTTTCTACTATGCAGGCACAGCGGTTAGGTTGGGAAAAATACGGGGACACGCAGTATCCCGCCCATGTACTGCGGTACTATCCATACGGGCGGGCATTCACAAGCGGCGGCAATCAGGCAATCGTGGAGGTTGCCTTGACACAGCTCGGTAATGTGGGCGGTCAGCCCTATTGGAGTTGGTACGGCTTTGAGGGGCGTGTGGAATGGTGCGCCTGCTTTGTTTCATGGTGTGCCGATCAGTGCGGTTATCTGGATAGCGGAATCGTACCAAAGTATTCTCTTTGTTCGGACGGTGTGGATTGGTTTCAGAGCAATGGGCAATGGCAAGGACGGGATTATGAGCCATCGGCAGGAGCGATTATCTTTTTCGATTGGGACGGTGACGGTACAATCGACCATACAGGCATTGTGGAGAAATGCGAAAACGGAACGGTTTATACCGTTGAGGGCAACTCTGATGACGCCTGCCGCCAGAGAAGCTATGCTGTCGGAAGCGGCGTTATCTATGGTTACGGTATCCCTGCCTATTAAGAAAAGGCAAAAGAAAACCAGAGGTTTTATTCCTCTGGCTCTTTTGCCTTACATAGTCCGTTTACAGTTGCTTCTATAACCGACAGTTCTCTATCGTCTAATTCGTCGAGCCGTGCGTCTAAGCGTCTGCGGACGGAACTTTTTTTGACTTCCTTGTTTGGGAATATGTATTCGTCAACCGATACATCAAACATCGTGATAAGCTGAATGAACAGCTCAATGCTCGGATACTGCCCCTCATTTTCGATTGCTTGAAGATGTCTGGGAGCAAAACCGATGATCCCAGAAAGCTGTTCCCTTGTCATACCTCTGGCTTCACGGGCTTTCTTAATCGCCTGTCCGATCGGCATAAAGTCGAAGTCAAAACCGTTGTTTCTTTCGTCCATAAGCTCACCACCTTGTACTTACATAATGTTTCCATTATATTTTACAGAGGTGTCAGCTCTTATGAAACGATGTGAAATCTCTTGTTATAAGAGATATAATCTCTTGATTGCAGAGATTAAAAAGCTGAAATGTTTCTTTAATGAAAACAAATTTAAGGTGTTCTTGACAAATGCGTAATAAGTTACTATAATACGAAAAAGGTAACTTATTACGCATTGTAGGAGAATACAAAATGGAATATGAAAAAATGGGTATAAATCTGCAATGGAAGAAAAATCTTTTGTTTGCAGGAGTGTTCATTCAAGAAAACCTTCTTCATTCAGTTTTTGACCGATATAACGAGATGTCGTGCAAACAATGGCTTTTAATGTCTGTTCTTAAAGCATTTGATACGCCGCCCGATTTGTCAACGGTAGCGAAAGCTATGGGCTGCTCCCGTCAAAATGTAAAACAGTTGGCACGACCACTTGAACAAGAGGGATATATCAGACTTGAAAAATCAGAGGCAGACGCAAGGAGTTTGTGCATTTCTTATACTGAAAAAGGCAAACAATTCAGTAAAGAGAATACAGCGAAAGGGAAATTTGTTCACGAAGCTGTTTTCAGTGAATTTACCGAAGATGAAATCGACGTTTATTATTCCTTGTCAATTAAGATGATGAACGGAATTAAGCACTTGGAAGAAGCGTTCCAGAAGCAAAAGGAGGAAGTTTAAGTGAACGGTATCGTTTTATATCAATCAAAATATGGTGCAACAAAAAAATATGTCGATTGGCTTACCGAAGCTACAAAATTTTCTTGTTTGGAAATCAAGAAAGCGGACATAAAAGACCTTGCAAAATACGACATTGTTATTTTAGCGGGTGGTATTTACGCTTCGGGGATAGCGGGTCTAGCATTTTTGAAAAAGCACATTATGCAGTTAGAAAACAAACGCATAGCAGTTTTTTGCGTTGGCGCTTCGCCGTTTGATGAACAGGCTTTTAAGCAAGTCTATGAACACAATTTCAGTGGGAATTTAAGTAACATTCCTTGTTTTTATGGTCGTGGTGCGTGGAACGAGGAAAAGATGTCATTCGCTGACAGAACAATGTGCAAAATGCTCCAAAAAATGGTTGCGAAGAAAGATCCCACAACATATGAGCCGTGGGAAAAAGCGTTGATGTGTGCGGTCGGGCAAAGCTGCGATTGGACAGATAAGAAATATCTGAATGCGTTGTTAGATTGGATAAAATCTGAATTGTAATTCTATCAATCTAAGTACAATGTACAGATGTGAAACGAATGGAAAACTATGTGGGAGAACTTGAATAATGGAATGGAAATTGAGGAAGAGAAAAATGTTTATCTTAATTGGCGGCTTATTTGTGCTTATTGGAATCATTTTGATATGGTTTTACGTTCCGTACTCTCCCGTTAAGAGAGATTTTCAGAATGATATTGACGCTCTAATGTCTGAAAATCAGTTGCGGACAAATAATGAAGTTTTTACGAAAGAAGATTTCAGCAGTCTACCCGTCGCTATTCAGAAGTACATACAAAATTGCGGATATATTGGAACTCCGAAAATGTCTTATTTGAGAATGGAATACAATAATGTTGACTTTTCACAAGGTAAAAATCACCCTACTTTGAAAATCGACTATATGCAATACAATTTTATAAATGAGCCTTGCAGAATGGCACTCATAGACAGCAGTATGTTTGGTATTCCTTTTGAGGGATATGATTATTACCAAAATGGCACAGGCGGTATGAAAGGCGTGATTGCAAAAGCAATTACTCTTTTCGATCAGACGGGAGCGGATATAGATAAGGCGTGTTTGGCGACCTTTCTTGCAGAGAGCTTATTTGCTCCTACCATTCTATTGCAGGATTATATCACTTTTGAAGAAATAAGCGATTTTGAAGTACAGGCAACAATTAGCTACAAAGAGCAAAAGGCAAGTGGCATTTTTACTTTCAACGAGCAGTATGAAATGATTTCATTTACAACAAATGACAGAGCTGTTGCAGGAACAGACGGCAGTATGGAATATATACCGTGGTCTGCTTTATGTGGTGATTATCAAATTTCTGTAAATGGTATAAAGTATCCCTCAAAATTTCAAGCTGTTTGGAACTATCCCGATGGTGATTTTATTTACTTTGACGGAATAATTAGCAAGGTATCGTATGGATATGAGGAATAAAACAGAATGGATACTATGTCCTGTCTGCAGGAACAAAACAAGGGTGCAGATACGGAAAGATACGGAACTGAAAAACTTTCCCCTCTACTGCCCGAAATGCAAGCAGGAAAGTTTAATTGAAGCAAAGGATTTACATATAACGATTATCAAAGAGCCAGACGCAAAGACGCAGAGCCGATGAACTTACGAGATACCTCGTAGCTCATCGGTATTTTGATGTCTTAGGTTATTTTTTCTCATATTGACTTTTTGAACAGTGTTCAGTATAATATAATATGATTGAACATTGTTCAAAAGGGAGATGTGAATATGGATAACAAAGAAGCAATCATACAGGCAACGATGACACTTATTGAAGAAAAAGGAGAGCATTTAGAGGAAATAACCGTCCGTGATATATGCAAAAATGCGGGAGTTGGTTTAGGGCTTGTAAATTATCATTTTGGCAGTAAAGAAAAACTGATAGAAATGTGTGTGGAACGCATTATAAATGGAATTGTAGAACGCTTCCAGAATATGCGGGAGGAAGCAAAAGCACTTTCGTCTTTTGAAAAATTAGAATATCTTGGCAATATGACGCTGGATTTTCTATTTGAACACTCCGCTGTATCCAGAATTTCAGTACTTACAGATATGCAGACTCCAAAAGCCAATGATAACACTCACAGAACCTATGCAGCATATTTACCACTTGTTGCAGCCTGCCGCCCCGATTGGGATGAAACAACTGTAAAGCGAAAAACTTTTTGTCTGATAACCATTATGCAGCAGACATTTTTGCGGTACGAAACAATATCGAAGATGTTGGATATTGATTTAAGTCAGAGAGATAATCGCAGAGCCTTTCATACGCAGATACTTCACGATGTTCTGGAGGTGTAAACAATGAAAATTACAGTTATAAACGGTACAGAAAAGCACGGTGTGACCTATCGGTTAAAAGAGATATTTTTATCGGAATTTAAAGGGAAAGCAGATATTACAGAATATTATTTGCCAAAGGATTGCCCAGACTTTTGCATTGGCTGCACAAACTGTTTTTTTAAGGGCGAGCATACCTGTAAAGATGCAGACAAAATCGGAAATATAGAAAAATCACTCTTGGAAGCAGATTTGATTGTAATGACATCTCCTGCCTATGTGTTTCATATCACAGGTGCAATGAAAGCCTTTCTCGATCATTTGGGTTATCGTTGGATACCGCACCGTCCTGCGCCCACAATGTTCGGAAAGCGAGCAGTTATCATAACGCAGTGCTTAGGCAGCGGCGCAAAATCTGCGGCTAAAGATATAAAGCATAGTTTGTCTTGGTGGGGAATTTCCCAAATCGGTGTATTTACTGGTAAACTGATGAGCGATATTGTTTGGGACAAACTACCGCAAAAAAAGCAATATGAGCTTACAAACAAGGCAAAAAGATTGTCACAGAAATATGCCCGTATTGATTATGCAAAAGCGGCACATACAAATTTCATTACAAAAGTAAAGTTTTTATTTTGTAGGCTTATGCAGAAATCGTTACATAAAGCAGACCCCGAATATCTTGACGGGAAATATTGGGCTGAACAGGGCTGGCTCGGCAGTGTCAGACCGTGGAAATGATTTCATAAGTCTGGAGGTGTGCTTATGGATACAACAGAATGGATACGCTGTCCTGTCTGTAGGAACAAAACAAGGGTACAGATACGGAAAGATACGGAATTGAAAAACTTTCCCCTCTATTGTCCAAAGTGCAAGCAGGAAAGTTTGATTGAAGCAAAGAATTTTCATATAACGGTCATCAAAGAGCCAGATGCACAGACGCAGAGCCGATGAATTTGTGAGGTGACTCACAGATCATCGGCTCTTTTTGTTGATTATTCGTAGTTAGATTTTAAGGACTCAATCCATGTTTCTATCGCTTGAGCGAGAACAAATTGCTGTTGCAAGACTGCTAATCCTGTTTGGGGGATTTCGGGTATATTCTCTTTCGCTTGCAAGTTTTCTTCCAGATATGATTTTAATGTTTTTACATTCGCTTCAATATCTGTTAGGCATTTCATTTGGTTTTCTGGCGAAAGAGCATCCAAATTTACGATTACAGCATTAAAATCTAAGAAGATTTGAATAGGTTTAGCGGCAATCTCAAACATAAGATTTTCAAGCTGTTTTTCGCCTGCTTCTGTCAGAGAATAGACTGCTTTTTCTGGCATTTTTCCTTCTTTGACGATGCTGCTTGAAATGTATCCTTTTTCTTCTAATTGGATGACTTTTTTATAAATTGACGGAGTGCTGATTTTTACCCATTTTGATATGTTGCGGTATTCAACTAACTTCTGAATGTCGTAGGCACTTAGAGCTTCTTTTTTCAGCATTCCTAATACAATTAAATCTATTGTTGCCATAATATTCTCCTTTCTCTATTGACAACTACTATAATTTATAGTAGTATATTCAACGCAGCTTAGTTTGCTGTAATTTATACTACTATATTTTATAAATAGTGTCAAGAAAAGGAGTGCTAGTCATGAGTCAACAAAACAAAAAAATGCAACTATTAGGTAGCGCACCCATTCCCAAAGCTCTGTTAGCAATGGGCATCCCGACAATGATTGGAATGTTAGTCAATGCTTTATACAATCTGGTGGATGCCTATTTTGTCGGGGGATTGGGAGAGAGTCAGATGGGAGCAATTTCGGTTGTGTACCCTCTCGGACAGGTTGTTGTAGGTTTAGGGCTTTTGTTTGGAAATGGTGCAGCGTCATACATTTCCAGACTGTTAGGGCGCAACGATAAGGAAAAGGCGAATAAGGTTGTCAGCACCGCTTTATACAGTAGTATCTTTGTCGGGGCGGTTATAATTATATTGTCTGTCATTTTTTTAAAGCCTATCTTAAGACTTTTAGGAGCGACAGAAAGTATTTTACCTTATGCAGTCACATATGGAAGCATCTATATTATTTCCTGCATCTTCAATGTATTTAATGTCACAATGAATAATATTGTGACAAGCGAAGGTGCGGCAAAGACAACGATGTGTGCTTTATTGACGGGTGCTGTGCTGAACATTGCATTAGACCCGATCTTTATTTATGTGTTGGATTTAGGTGTGGCAGGAGCTGCCATTGCTACTGCTATTGCACAGGTGGTATCCACTCTGGTTTACCTTTTTTATATTTTCAGAAAGAAAAGCGTATTTGATTTCAAAGTAAAAGATTGTTGTTTTTCAATGGATATTATGTCCGAAATATTTAAAATTGGTATTCCAACGCTTGTATTTCAGATATTAACAAGTCTTTCCATATCTCTTACCAATAACGCTGCGGCTAATTATGGAGATGCTGCAATCGCAGGAATGGGCGTTGTAACACGTCTTGTTTCTATGGGAAGCCTGACGATATTTGGTTTTATTAAAGGATTTCAGCCAATCGCAGGATATAGCTATGGAGCGAAAAAATTTGACCGCCTGCATGAAGCAATTAAAACGTCTATTATTTGGTCAACTGCATTTTGTGTCGTTTATGGATTGATATTAGCTTTGTTTTCAACGACAATCGTATCTCAATTTGCAAGTGGCAACATGGACATGATAAAGGTAGGCGCAAGCTCATTAAGGGTAAATGGAGTTTCCCTTATGTTATTTGGATTTTACACGGTGTATTCTTCGTTGTTCCTTGCTTTAGGTAAAGGAAAAGAGGGATTTATTCTGGGAGCTTGCAGACAGGGGATTTGCTTTGTGCCAGTTATTCTTATTCTCCCGATGGTATGGGGGCTAAATGGTATTCTGTATGCTCAACCAGTTGCAGATGTGCTTTCCGCTATTATTACAGTATTTATGGCTGCTCATCTTTATAAAGAGTTGAAAGCAGAGGAAAAACAATACATTGCTATAAAAGATGAGAATATCCATTAAAGGAGATGTTTATGCAGAATGAAAAATGGCTACTATGCCCTGTTTGTGGAAATAAAACACGAATAAAGATAAGGGAAAATACGGTACTTCTTAATTTCCCGCTTTTTTGTCCTAAATGTAAAAGGGAACAACTTATAAATGTTCAGCAATTAAAGGTAACTATCATCAAAGAGCCAGACGCACAGACGCAGAGCCGATGAACTTGTGAGGTAACTTACAGATCATCGGTTCTTTCTTTTTTATAGAATAGGTAGGAAAGCCCACTGAATAAAAAAAACGGAGCTTCGGTGGGCTGTTTTGTCACGCCTATATTGAGAAATCCCCCCATTCTCTGTTTTGAGTTTGGAGGGATTTTTTTGTGTTGGTCTAAATCAGCCACGCCGCTGCTTATCAAAAGCAGCGACTATCTACATAATATTATACAGGAAAGAGAATAGTGCGTTAAAAAAATCCATGCTTGTGCATGGAACTCTTGCACCCTTAAAGTAGAAGTCAAATATCTACAAAACAGAAATAGATACTCCTATATCCGCAAAGGTTATACAGCCTTTGCGGATTTTCTTTTGTCGCTTTTTGCAGAACACTGTAAAAAGCTGATTTGCGGCGTAGGCTGTCGTTCTCCCCCTACCAATCTGAATTTTCAAAATTTTCAGATTGATTGGAGGAAATGACAATGGATGAAAAGCATCCAAATCGAAAAAAGGACAAGCATAACCCATATACGTTGACGATAGCAAACGGACGTTATTACTTATCGTTCAAAGATGGGCGTGGTATGTTGCAGACGATAGAGATTGATAAGGTGCTTTATGGATTGTTCAACCGTTTTGAGCTTGAGGATATATCCTATCTCAATAAGGTAAGCAGACATATTGAACACTCCGAGCTGACAGAAGCCACCTTAAATAACAGAGCATTTTATAAGCCAGAAACGGTTGAGGATACTGTGTCAAGAAGTATGGAATATGAATTGTTACATAGGGCAATAGCAAAACTTCCCGAAGTACAAAGACGCAGATTGTTATTGTACTTTTTCGGGGAGCTGACCTATGAGCAGATTGCAGAATTGGAGGGATGCAAATATCAAGCTGTTCAGAACACTATTTATGCGGCGTTGAAAACTTTGAAAAAATTTTTGAAATAGTGCATTGTGTTATGGCGTTTGAGTGAGCAAACAGGTGAGAGGGCTTAAAAACCCCTTTCACCTGTTTTCATTTTTGTGTGGCGAAAACGGGATTGTTCCTTGACAACAGAATACTCATTCGTCAAATACTTCCTCTTTGTGATTGTGATGAGCATAAGCGTGTGTAGCGGTACGCCATGATCTGCCGACAAGCAGAATAGCGATGAAAGGTGGTGAGCGGATAAATACTGACTCAAAATATCGGGCAGCTCCCGATTTCGCCATGACCCACAAAGAGAATAATGGTACTCCCGTCCAGTCATAGTCCGAATGGTATCCAATCCATCGCAGGCAATGAGGGCGGCTCTGTCAGACCGACAGTTGAGGTGGAACTCCTGTGGAGTCAGTTCGCTGCTGACCGTTTGGCGACTTCCCTGCGATATAAGCGCATTGGCATTTCGGGGTGTCGAGGACAAATAGAAATGCTCCTATCATAAAGCCAGATATAAGGCGGTCTATGGAACAGAGCTTTGTTTATACTCTCCCGACCTTAAACACTTCCTTATATCTGGCTGTTACATAGGCAGTACATATCTGCCTTATTCCAGATAGGAGGTCAAACACTATGGAAAGAATAATCAGGCGTGGAGATGTTTTCTACGCAGAACTTAATCCCGTTGTCGGTTCGGAGCAGGGCGGCACAAGACCCGTGCTAATTATCTCTAATAATACAGGCAACAGACACAGCCCGACAGTTATCATTGCAGCGATTACGAGCCGAGTACACGCAAAAGCAAAATTACCAACACATACCTCAGTAAAGGATTTTGAGGGGCTTGATAAGGACTCAATTATCCTGCTTGAACAGATACGGACGATTGATAAGCAACGGTTAAAACAGTATATGGGAATGATGCCCAATAACATAATGGCAAGAGTTGACAAGGCTCTTGCCATTAGTCTTGCAATGGACAGAAAGGGGTGCTTGAATGGAACAAAATAAAGGACAGAAATTTGCACATTACAGCATCCAATTTGCATGTTTGCAGAAGCTGAAGAAAAACGGTTTAATTACGGTAGATGAGTACGAAGCCATAAAGAAACGGCTTATGAGTGATTTCAATGTCGTTTCCAATCTTGCAGCTTGACACTTATCAATAAATATTTTGGAGGTAAAATCTTATGAGTGATGTTCAAGTAATCAAGGCAAACCGTAGCGAAAACCGTATGCGTGGCAGAAAGGTTGAGATATTGAGAGTAGCTGCCTATTGCCGTGTCAGCACAGACAGCGAAGACCAGCTTAACAGCTATAAATCACAGGTTATGTATTATACGGATTTGATTAAGAAAAAACCCGAATGGGCATTAGCCGATATATATGCTGATGAAGCTATAACGGGAACACAGGTAACGAAGCGTGAGGACTTCCAGAGGATGATTAACGATTGTATGAATGGAGATATTGATATGGTCATCACAAAATCCATTTCAAGATTTGCCAGAAACACATTGGATACTCTGAAATATGTCCGTATGCTGAAAGAAAAAGGGATTGCCGTTTTCTTTGAAGATGAAAATATCAATACCCTAACGATGGACGGCGAGTTACTATTGGTGGTACTCAGTTCTGTTGCTCAGCAGGAGGTAGAGAATATATCTTCCAATGTCAAAAAGGGTTTAAAAATGAAGATGCAGCGTGGAGAACTTGTGGGCTTTCAAGGCTGTCTGGGATATGATTATCACAAAGAAACAAAGAGTATATCGGTCAATGAAAAAGAAGCCGAGATTGTGCGATATATCTTTAATCGCTATATCGAGGGTGCAGGTTGTACGGTTATAGCAAACGAGCTTGAAAATCTCGGCTATAAAACCAAGTATGGCAGCTCACGGTGGGTACAGTCCACAGTAATCGGCATTATTAAAAATGAGAAATATAAAGGCGATTTGCTTTTGGGCAAAACCTTTACTGTTGATCCAATTTCAAAAAGACGGTTGGAAAATTTCGGAGAGGAAGATAAATTTTATATTCGTGACCATCATGAACCGATTATTAGTGAGGAAATATTTGAAGAAGCCCAGAAGATATTGGCAAAGAGAAATGTCAATCGAGGAGTGCATCAGGAGGGGCAGAAGCGGAACAAATTCAGCAGGAAATATGCTTTTAGTTGTATGATTAAGTGTGGCTTTTGCGGCGGCACTCTAACTCGAAGGAATTGGCATAGCAGTTCTGAATATACAAAAACAATCTGGCATTGTGTGACAGCTACAAAGCATGGGAAAAAGAATTGTCCGCATTGTAAAGGCATCCCCGAAGAAGTAATTGAGAATGCCTTTGTTAAAAGTTATCAGCTCTTATGTTCCGACCAACATGAGGTTGTGAGTGTGTTCCTACAAAAAGTTGAGGACATTCTTAATGATGATACTTCTTTGAAACGTCTGCCGAAGATTGAAAAAGAAATGGCAGATTTACAGAGGAGAAAAGAGAAGCTGCTTGACTTAAGACTTGATAATAATATCGACAGGGATATTTATGAGAAGAAAAATCGGGAATTATCCGAACAGCTAAAAAAACTTCAAGACGAACAGTTGCAGTTGGTTGAATTGGGTAAAAATCAGGAAAGCACAAAAACACGGCTGCGGGAATTTCGGAAAAACTTGAGTTCAGGAGAGATACTGGAGAGTTTCGACAGAGTGGTTTTTGAAAGTGTGGTTGAAAGAATAATTATCGGAGGTTATAATGATGAAGGAGTGGAAGAACCTTTGAAGATAACTTTTGTGTATAAAACAGGTATCCACTCAAATCTTAATGCAAAGGATTTTAAGCCAAAGCGTAAAAACGCTGCGGCTGTACATAAGGACGCAGAATTGTGTTCCTATACAAGTAACGAGGTCAGAGAATTGTGTTTACATAGTAGCTCCGACACATGTCGAGACTGTGGTGTTGCTACAAAGGAAAAATATGTAGAAATCCTTGAATTTACGCACTTTGTGGAGTTTTTCAGTTTCAAAAAAATAGGTGAAAATCACAAAGAAAAGAGCCTTGTGAAGAAAGTAACCGTTGTTGTTGCGTTAGACCTCGGGACGGGGAACACAAAGAATCTTGAATATGAAAATGAATAGAGAGCTATCAGATCATTGATAGATTATAGGGATACTTGTTAAAAGCGGGTGTCCCTATTTTTTATGGGGCATTCCAGAAATGGGGTGTCTTTTTTATTAAAATTTAGGAGGAAAATAAAAAATGACAAACACAGCGTTAAGAGCAGAGAATAGCAATTCTCGCACAATTACTTTCAAGAGCAAGGAACACGAAAAATTTTATATGGAATATCTGGAAAAATGCAGATATCAGGATGTCTACCATCAGGCTCTGGTTTATTGCCTGGGTATCGACAGAGACACAAGAGAAAATGTGAATAAAATCTATAATTTTAAAACTGGATGTGTAAAAACGGAATCCCTGCAGGAAGGTTGGCAGACCAGTGGAAGTTTACGGATCGTCCGCATGGCATTTAATCTTTACTGCAATGGGACACCAAGTGTCGGAGATTATGAAGCAGAGGAAGATCAGTTAAAAGAGTGTCAGTATTATACCGTAGAAGATCTGTTTTGTTGCGGATATGCCCGGTATTTTTGGGAAGCCATTAAAATCCGTTATCCAGAGTATTGTTTTTACAAAGACTGGGAGGATATGTATGCTGAAAATTAGATTACAGGGTACTTTAAAGGATATTCAATGGTTCCGTCGTATTTTGGAAAAGCATAAAGAATTGGATGTTCTGGAAGTATCGGATGCTTATGCGAACAAAGGAACAAGCAAATATTTTCGTATTTATGTTGAAGTAGAAGAAAAAGAGTAAATCGGAGGAAAGTATATGTGTAAAGTAATTGCTATTGCAAATCAGAAAGGCGGAGTAGCCAAAACAACGACAACAATCAATCTGGGAGCCGGACTGGTGAAGTCAGGGAAAAAAGTAGTCCTGGTAGATGCTGATCCACAGGGGCACTTGACAATGGGATTGGGATTCCCTAAAAATCTCAAGGTAACATTAAAGAGCATGATGGAAAATATCATCATGGGACTGGAATTTGATCCAAAAGAAGCAATTCTTCACCATGAAGAAGGGGTTGACCTGATTCCGTCCAATAAATTGCTTGCTGGAATGGATATGTCCTTATTTACAGTAGAGGACAGAGAAAAGGTGCTGAAAGAGTATCTGGAACTGCTGAAGGACGAGTATGATTATATTCTGATTGACTGTATGCCATCCCTGGGAATGCTGACCATCAATGCTCTGAGTGCAGCGAACAGTGTTCTGATTCCGGTGCAGCCACAATATTATGCGGCAGATGGACTCATGGAATTACTGAAAGTAGTTAAGGGAATCCATCAGAGGTTCAATCCAGATTTACAGATAGAAGGCATTTTATTCACAATGGATAATTGCCGTTACAATAATGCAAAGAGAAACAAACAGGCGATTAAAACTACATATGGAGATGACATTAAGATTTTTGAGCAGACGATTCCGAGAACAGAAAGCCTTGCAGAAACAGCATCGGAGGGTGTAAGTATCTTTGCCTATGATGGAAAAAGCAAGGGGGCAGACAGCTATCTGGAATTGGTTCAGGAGGTGTTGAAACATGCGTAGACCGAAAAAAGATATTCAGCTCACCTCTTATGATAAATTACTGGGATTAGAAGAAACACCGGAAAAGAGCATGAACCAGGTTGTGGAAATAGAACTGGAAAAGCTCTATCCTTTCAAAAATCATCCATTTCATGTAAGCGATGATGAAAAAATGGCTGAGACAGTAGAGAGTATTAAAAACTACGGTGTTTTAAATCCTGCTCTGGTAAGACCCCGATCAGAAGGTGGATATGAACTGATTTCAGGTCACAGGAGAAAAAGAGGCTGTGAACTGTGTGGCAAAACAACTATGCCGGTCCTTGTCCGAAACTATACAGATGATGAAGCTGTCATAATTATGGTCGATTCCAACATTCAGCGTGAAAATATTCTGCCAAGTGAAAAGGCCCATGCCTATAAGATGAAATATGATGCTATGAAGCACCAGGGAAGTAAAGGTGAAAAATATACGGCAGATATGGTTGGTGAAACAGCCGGGGACAGTGGAAGAACTGTGCAGAGATATATCCGTCTGGCTTCATTATCAGATGGATTATTGGAATATGTGGACGATAATAAAATCCCTATGATAGTGGGAGAAAAATTGTCTTATCTGAAACCACAGGAACAGGAATGGCTTCTGGAAGGAATTGTCAACAGTAATATCTTTCCGACAAAACAACAGGCAGAACAATTAAAGGAATGCAGTGCAAATGGAAAATTAAATCAGGGTTATATCTATGCCATTTTATTGAAAAAAGAAAACAGTAAAATCAATGTAACCATTCCGGCAAAAAAAATCGGCAATTATTTTCCAGAGACATATTCTAAAGAACAGATAGAAGAAGTTATTTTTATGCTTTTGGATAAATGGAAACAAAACAGAGAAGGAGTAGCAGATGCAGAAGATACAGTTTGATTATTTTACGGGAATGGAAGCGGAACAATATAGCTTTTATCGTGTCCCGAAAGTGCTGTTTACAGAACCATGCTTTAAAGCTCTTTCTTGTGAAGCAAAGGTATTATACGGTCTGATGCTGGACCGTATGAGCCTGAGCATTAAGAACCGATGGCTGGATTCAGAGGACAGAGTATATATTATTTTCACGGTGGAAGAAATTGCAGAGCTGATGAACTGTGGAACCCAAAAGGCAGTGAAGCTGGTAAAAGAGCTGGACAGTAATAATGGGATTGGACTGATTGAAAAGAAACGTCTGGGACTGGGAAAGCCTAATGTTATTTATGTGAAAAATTTTATGCTCAGAGAAGTGCCAGACCAAAAGCCGATGGATAGCTGTGCAGATTTGCAATCAGAGCAGAAAAATCATAGAAAATGTGCAGATCTGCAATCTGAGCAGGGAAACCATGAAGAATGTGCAAATCTGCAATCAGAAGCTGAGAATAGGGAAAAAACAGGCACTTTTCTGAATTGTGAAAATCATCATTCAGGAGTAGTGAAATCCACAATTCAGGATTGTGTGGAATCACAATTACAGAATGGTGAAAATCACAATTCAGGAATGATGAAAACCACAAATCAAGAATTTCCAGAATCACAATTCCAAAATTGTGAAAATCATCATTCAAGAATAGTGGAAATCACAAAACCAGAATATCCGAAATCACAATCTAATAATACTGATATTAACAAGACTGATATTAGTGAAACTGAGATAAATCAATCCTATCCAATCATATCATCAGGTAATCTGAAAAAGAAAAGAGATGTGATGGAGGAGATGCGGGCATATCGTGAAGTGATTCATGAAAACATAGATTATCAATATCATGCCAAAGAAGATGTGGATGAACTGGTAGAACTGATGATTGAAGTTATGATGATGCCGGAGGATAGTATGATTCGAATCGCAGGGACAGAAAAGCCAGTTGCTTTGGTGAAAAACAGGTTTATGAAGCTGAATTATTCACATATCGAATATGTGCTGTTTTGCCTGAACCGAAATACGACCAAGGTTGGAAACATTAAAGCATATCTTCTGACTGCCCTGTATAATGCCCCGGCAACGATAAACAGCTATTATCAGGCAGAGGTTAATCACGATATGTATGGAGGATAAAGGAACATGAGAAATATGATAAAAAAAGTTGTTGTGCCAGTACTGATGATTGCTGTATTGTTTGCAATGCTGAGACCACTTTGTATCCAGGATGGGAAGTGCAATTATTTATTGCTGTTGCTTCTGATGGGGATACCATTCGGAATTGGAAAAATGTGTGTCTGGATGGTTCCAAGAGGTTTTGATCTTGGAGGAACACTGGCAGTATGGACAATGAATTTTCTGATCGGAGGATTGATAGGAAGTGTCGTATTGCTGGCAATGATTGGACAGGCAATCATTTATCTTAGTGTTTTCCTGCTCACAGTTATTACAGGAATACATAAAATACCGAGAATAAAATGAAATAGATCTTTTGAAAAGCAGCTAAGACAAAATTAGCTGCTTTTTTTCTGGAAACTTTGCGACACAATGTCGTAAAGCTGGGATAAATTGCAGGAAAGGAGACACCGTATTGAGCAATCGTGCAATTTCCACAGAACTTATTGAATTGGGAGAACGGATCAGAAAACGCAGGCAGGAAATGAAGTTGTCACAGGAATCTTTTGCGGAAAAAGCAGGTATCAGTGTCAATACGGTCAGCAGGATAGAAGGAGGGCAAACGGCAATGTCTGTTGAGATTTTCAGGAAGATGATTGAGATCCTGGAAACAGATGCCAATATCCTGATGGGAAAAGAGGGGGACGATGCAGAAAAAAGAAAGCAGTTTGAGGAAGTATTTTATCGTATTCAGAAGATGGAATGGAAAGAGCAGAAAATTATTATGCAGACAATAGATTCGCTGATAGACAGTTTTAATGAGTACAGGTGAAATTTCACCATATATGGGGTGTAAAACAAAAAAACTCCCCATATATGCTAAGGATAATAGTTTTTTGTGCTGTTAAAATAGCAAACAGAGAGAAAGAGACAGAAACAAGGAAGGGAGACAGGATTGATGACCAGACAAGAAAATTTAATCTATCGGAAGCAGTGTCCCTATGATGCAATGGGAGACTATTCTGTTTTGATGGAAAATGAAAAGAACATAAAAACGGAAAGAAATGCAAAGAAGTCTGACCGGGACATCAGACGGAAAATAAAATAGAGGATGCTGTAAATTAGCAGAAAGGGCAGTAAGGAAGTTTCAGGCTCTCGTTAAAAAAAACGGGTGTGCCGGAAGCTGTTTTTTACTGCCCTTTTGCCAGTAAATCAGTAATAATCCTATCCTTTCTGCTGATGGGCTCCTGTTGCCAGTAGGCAGAAAGGTGGTAATTATGCTGACATTGCAGGAATTGAAACAGGTTGTAGGTAACAGGAAAGAAAAAAGAAAGGTTCCGTCCGCCAGGTATTTGAGAGAAAACGATGTGGCAGTTGTAAAGCATAGACTGATAGATGGTGCGGAAATTATTGCGTATCAGACAGGATATGTTTTCTATTGTGCAGGTGATTATGGAACGGTTTTTCCTTTATTTACCTGTCGAGATTATGTATATGAAGCAGGAAGAAAAATAACAGTTGTTAAGGAAGATTTTTTTGATAATCAGCCCTGGTATGTGCGGTTGATATTAGAAGGTGAAGATCGGCTGTGCAGGAACAGGGAGGTACGAGAACATAATAATTGCATTTCATACAGCCATATTTCAGAAGGCTGGTGCGAATTGGTGGATAAAAGGCAGAATGTACTTGAAAAACTGATTATAGAAGAAGCTATTGGAGAATTCATGGATCTGCTGACTGACCGGCAGAGACAGGTGATCCATCAAATTTATTTTCAGCAACGGACACAAAGAGAAGTGTCACGGGTGTTTGGAATTACAGAACCGGCAGTATCAAAATGTATTTCACAGGCAAAGCAGAAAATGAGAAGAAATGCAGGCAGACTGACCGGAGTGCTTCAGAAGGGAGAATAAAAGATGCGTGGTAAAAAACCAAAGGAAAGACAACGGTATGTGCTGCGTGTAAATGAAACTCTCGTAGAAGTTACCAGAGACGTATATCTGGCATGGTACCAGTCAAGAAGAAAAGAAAGATACCAGCTTGAAAAAATGCAGAAAAATGGTGTATGCGGAATAGAAAAAGTAGGAGAAACGAGTTACAACAGTTATTTGCATATATTATCACCAGAAGAAATAGTCATCAGGGTGTCAGAAATACAAGAGCTGCAGGAAGCACTGAAATATTTGTCTGAAGAAGAAATGGAATTGATAAGACTATTATTTTTTGAAGAGTACACAGTTAAAAAAACAGCACAGTATTTCGGGTGTTGTACAAAGACAATCAGAAACAGGAAAAACAAAGTATTGCAGAAACTAAAAGACAGGCTGGAAACTTTGTAAGTTTTTGCTGTTTCAAAAAATTTTCTAAAAAAATTTCAAACAGGTTAATTTTTGCCCTTTCACACATGCGGTTAGTGGAGGGGCAAATGTCTATTTTAATTCAAAACAATAAATTCCCTCCTAAAAGTGAACCTTGACAATTTCATATCAGCAGCAAGAGGATACCTGAATTTCCCAGCTACGCATCTGGCGGCGGGTATTCGGTGGCAACGTGAAGGGCAATGGATGAGAGGCACCCTTGGCAGGAATGATTACGAATTACCTCTTGCGGCTTAATAGCTCAATCCTGTTTTTATTTAAAAGTCAATCCAAGACACAAGGGAGGTGGTTTCTATGATTGATTCATGCAGGTGTAAGCCTGAACGAAAGTGGAGTAAATTATCGAAGAAAGAGAGGACTCAGTCAAAATGAAAATGCGATTTAAAAGATTCTTGTCGGGATTTATGGCAGTTGCAACTTTGGCGTCTGTTATCGTTCAACCAGTCACGGTTTCTGCTTCTGAATTAGAACCGGAGACAACTTCATTTGAACAGCAATATCCGGAACTGCAGGATGTGCAGGATACTCTTGACAAAGACGAAATTGTGGAAGCAAAGGATATTGAGATTCCCTATGGAGAAGAATTTGAGGTGGAAGTCGATCTGTCCGGTATAGAGGGCGTGAATGAAAAAAAGGTGAAAGTTTTATTCCATGAAGCAAAGAGTGAAGCCGGTACAGATTTTGATGCACATACACCGGATACCTACAAAGCTGTCTATGCAGTAGAACCAGTCAGCGGTCACCCAGCTTACAGAGTAAGCAGAAACATTACGGTAAAAGAGCCGGAAACAGAAGCACAGACAAAGAGTTCTTCTGAAAATACAGTTGGTGAAGGAAATGCCGGTGAAACAGAAGATTCAGGTAATGCGGAGGAAGATGTTGATTCGGACGGGTCAAAAGAGATTGTAACTGATCTTACAGATGGACAGGAAGTAACAACAGATGAAGAATCTGGTCTGACTGTTTCAGAAGTAATGGATCAGGCAGAAAATGAAGGAATTGACTTGTATGAGATGGAGCCGGGTGAAACAGTGACATTTATGGCGGCAGCAGGAAATGCAAGAAGTTCACAACAGGTTTCAGTGACAAGAGGTGCCGAATACCGATATGCGGATTATGGTTATGGAACTTATCTGACGTATCAGTATACCGTAAAATTCGGTAATGTGTCCGCCACAGCTTATTGTGTACAGCCGTCCAAACCGGGACCTGGCACAGGAACATATACAATCAATAAGGTTGGAGATGGTAAAGCACTGGCTAAAGTATGTTACTATGGCACAAAGGCTTCTGGCGATGATGGATTTTTTACAGAAGAAAATGGCTATGGAAACCTGAGTGCAGGAGCCAGATTTATTCTGGTACATCTTGCTGCGTCATATGCGAATGGCAGTTCAGATGCTTTTTCTGGTGCAAACGCTACTGCACAGAATCTTGCGAAAAAACTTTATAATTATTGTATTTCTCAGCCAGATATTCCGGATGTGGCAATGTCTTTTTCAGATGCGGATGTGACAGCTTATGTAGATGGCAACAGCCAGAGAACAAAGGAAATCATTTTTAAAGCAGATGAACTGCAGAGTATCACAATGAAACTTCCAAGTGGTGTGAAACTTCACAACGTGACAACCGGAAAGACAAGCAAAGCTGGTGAAGCAGTGGAAATCAGTGGTGGAACCAAGTTTTACTTATCTGCACCTCTTACACAGGTACAGGATGTCGCAGGAAGCTGGTCGGCAACGATGAAAGGCAGTGTAACAAAAGATTATTCTGCATATAAGATCAGTACCGGATCTGGTTCACAGGACCTGGCCCTGGTATTTGGTGAAGGTGTTGATGATGAGAAATATGTGGACTTCAAAGTAACCTGGGTGCAGCACGCAAGTGTGAAGGTGATTAAAAAAGATGCAAAAGCAGACGCAAAGCTGTCTGGTGCAGTGTTTGGTTTATACAGTGATGCAAACTGTACAAAGCTGATCACAAAGTTACCGGCAACCGATGCGAACGGGGAATCGTCCGTACAGATCATTAAGACACAGGACACTGTATATCTGAAAGAGATTACAGCTCCGACAGGATACCGTATCAATGCAACTGCCTACAATGTAAAACTGGAAGTCAGCAAAACAACGACTGTGACTGTTCCGGATGAAGAACAGATGGGACAGCTGACTGTTTATAAAGAAGGTCAGGTTCTGACAGGTGCAGATGTCACCGAGAATGGAACAACATTTAAGTATGAGAAACGCAGACAGAAAGGTGCGATTTATGATGTGTATGCCGGAGCAGATATTAAAACTGCTTATGGTGCCAAGGTTTACAGCAAGGGTGATCTGGTCAAAGAGAATCTGACAACAGACTCGAATGGGGCAGTCATTCTGAAAAACCTGCATCTTGGTACATATATCATCAAAGAAAAACAGGCTCCGACCGGATTTTATAATGCCGGGGAAGAAAAGTCAGTCACTCTTTCTTATGCAGGACAGAATGTAGATGTTGTTTTTTCTGAGACAACTTTTACGAATGACAGACAGAAAGCAGAAGTAGTTGTGACAAAGCAGGATAAGGATACAGAAAATCCTCTGGATGGAGGAATTTTTGGACTTTATGCAGCCAGTGACATTAAAAATGCAGATGGAACGGTTGTTGTAAAGAAAGGCACTCTGATTGAGAAAGTGACAACTGGAAATGATGGAACGGCGAAGTTTACCGCAGATCTGCCGCTGGGATTTTCCTATGATGTAAAGGAAGTACAGGCTCCGGAAGGCTATCTGAGAAATGCGGATGATGTCTATACGTTTACTTTTTCTTATACAAACGATAAGGAAGCGAAACTGACATTTAAGCATACCTTCAAAAACGAGCGTGTGACAGCAAAGGTTTCCTTACAGAAGCAGGACAAAGAAACAAAGAAGGCTGTTCCACAGGGAGATGCTACTTTAGAAAAGGCAGTCTATGGACTATATGCCCGTGAGGATATTGTCCATCCGGATGGAGCAACTGGTGTGATCTACGAAGCGGGTGAGCAGGTTGCCACTCTTACAACAGATAAGAATGGACAGGCTTCTGTAGATGGATTATATCTTGGCAATTACTATGTAAAAGAGATTACTCCTCCAACGGGTTACCTGGCAGATGAAGAAGAACATGATCTGGTCTGCAACTATGAGGGTGATTTTGTAGCGGAAGTAAAACGTGACTGTCTGTCTCTGGAACAGGTAATGAAGCAGCCATTTGAAATCATCAAGGCTGCGAACAACGGAAAGACAGATGCCGATTTACTGAAAGGTGCAGGATTTACCGCTTATCTGGTATCTTCCCTGACAGTAAAAGAAGATGGCAGCTATGACTTTGGTTCTGCCAAGCCGGTAGTGATCGGAGAAAATGGTGCAACAGAGATCTTTACAGATGAGAAAGGGTATGCCCGCAGTATTGCGATTCCGTATGGAACTTACATCGTCCGTGAAACAACCACACCACATAATTACACTCCGGTCAATGATTTCATCGTACAGATTACAGAGAATCATCCGACTACACCGCAGGTATGGAGGGTGCTGCTTGACAAAGAGTTTGAAGCGAAGCTGAAGATCATCAAACAGGACGATGAGACAAAGAAAGCAGTCCTTCAGAAAAATACGGAGTTTAAGATTTTTAACCTGGATACAGAAAAGTATGTGGAGCAGGTAACAACGTATCCGACGACGGTAAAACACAAATCTTATTTTACAGATGAGCAGGGATACTTAATCCTTCCACAGAATCTGAAGATTGGACATTACCGTATTGAGGAAGTGAACGCACCTTATGGATATACGCTCAATGAGAATTACTATGAGGTAGATGTAGATTCCAATACAGCATATCAGATGGACGGAACTTCCGGCGATGTGATCATTGAGATCGCATACGAGAATCATCCGGTTAAGGGAGAACTGAACATCGTAAAACAGGGTGAGGTCTTAAATGGTTATAAAGATGACTTTACTTATCAGAAAGAAACTCTGGAGGGAGCAGTCTTTGAGGTATATGCTGCCGAAGATATTTATACAGCAGATTTCCAGAAAGATGATAATGGAAACCGTATCCTGGAGTATGCTTCTGGGGAACTGGTAGGAACTGTTACCACGGATAAGGATGGAAAGGCACAGATCGCTGACCTTCCACTTGGAACCTATAAGATTGTTGAAAAGACAGCACCAGAGGGCTTTGTGTTAAATGAAGAAGCACAGACAGTAACATTTGAATACAAAGACCAGAAAACACCAGTTATTGAGCAGACAGCAACCTTTGAGAATGACCGCCAGAAAGTGGAAGTGTCCGTAGTCAAACAGGATGCAGAGACAAAAACGGTTGTGGCGGGTGCAGAGTTTGGTATCTATGCAAAAGAAGATATTTTGGCACATGAAGAAGTGATTGTGAAGGCAGATACCTTACTTGGAAAAGCAGTCAGTGGGGAAGATGGAAAGGCAGTATTTGACGTTGACCTTCCATTTAGTACTTACTATATCAAAGAACTTGCAGCTCCGGCAGGGTATGTCTCTTCTTTTGAGACTTTGGAAGTGACTGCCAAATATCAGGGACAGGATGTGAAAATGGTAGAGCTGGAATCTGTATTTAAGAACCAGCCGACAAAAGTAACCTTTACGAAGTCCGATATTACGACAGGCGTGGAACTTTCCGGGGCAACGCTTACGGTGCTTGATAAGGATGGAAATGTGGTAGATACATGGAAGTCTGTAAAGGGTGAGGAACACTTGATTGAAAGACTTACAGCCGGGGAGACATATACTCTTCGTGAAGAAATGGCTCCTTATGGCTATCTGATGGCGGAAGAAGTTTCCTTTACTGTGGACGATACTGCTGAAATCCAGAAGGTAGAGATGAAAGATGCAGTGCCAACCGGAACACTTATCATCAATAAAAAAGGTGAGTTCCTGGAGAAAATATCTGCACTGGATTCCATTGGCGGATGGATGAAGCATCTGTTTGAATATCTTTCCGGTTCCCTGAAAGACGTTACTTTTGAGGTTTATGCCTTAGAAGATATAAAAGCGGCGGATGGTGAGAGTGAAGATTACTACAAAAAGGATGCACTGGTAGCAACGATCACGACGGATGAAACAGGAGTGGCGAAACTGACAGACCTTCCTCTTGGCAAATACTGTGTCAAAGAGAAAGAGACAGCAAATGGATATGTCCTGGATGGAGAAGCTCGTGAAGTGGATCTGACTTACCGTGACCAGAATACCGCAGTTGTTACTTATTCTGCTGACTGGCAGAACAAACGCCAGAGAGCAGAAGTAAACGTGTTAAAGAAAGAAAAAGATTCCGACCGTGTACTGGAAGGGGCTGTATTTGCCCTGTGCAATAAAGAAAATATTGTCAATGCAAAGGGCGATGTGATCTTGAAAGCGGATACGGTTATTGAGGAGCAGGCTACGGATAAGGAAGGAAAACTGACCTTTACGGCAGATCTGCCACTTGGCTATACCTACTATGTGAAAGAAACTTCTCCGGCACCGGGATTTGCGACAACAGACCAGGTACAGGAATTTACTTTTGAATATGGTGGGGCAGATAAGGAAACACTGTCTTATGTGTTTACTTTTGAAGATGAGCCGACAACCGTAGAGTTTACCAAAACATCCCTGACAGACGGAAAGGAGATTGAGGGAGCAAAACTGAAAGTTACAGATGAGAGTAGAAACACTGTGGATGAATGGACTTCTGGTAAAGAACCACATATCATCAAAGAACTGACCGCTGGCAAGAAGTACACCATGACAGAAACACTTCCTGCGGACGGTTATGTGACAGCAGAGAGCATCACTTTTACGGTGGAAGATACCGGTGAAGTACAGAAAGTGGAAATGAAGGATGATGTGACAAAAGTGCAGATTTCCAAGACCGATATTTCCGGTAAGGAGCTGCCAGGAGCGAAACTGACGATCCTTGATAAAGATGGAAAGACCGTAGAAAGCTGGACATCTGAGAAAAAACCACACTACATTGAGATGCTTCCAATCGGGAAATATACCCTCCGTGAAGAAACTGCACCAGACGGTTATCTGGTTGCAGAAGATGTGAAGTTTACGGTCAAAGATACTGGAGAAATCCAGAAGGTTGTGATGAAGGATGAGGCGAAACCGGAGGAAACTCCAACAGAGACACCGACGGAAACACCAGAAACCACATCAACACCGGAGACGAAAACCACAGAAGAAACAAAGAAATCGACTTCACCAAAGACAGGAGATAATACTCCGATTCTGTTCTGGATTCTGCTTGCAGGGGCTGGAATGGCTGGTCTTGGTGGAACAGTGATTCTTCGCAAAAAGAAGAAATAAGAAAGCATAAGATTTCTTAGTAATGGATGAGGGCATTTATGGACACAGGATTCATAGATGCCCTCTTATAAAATTTCAAGAGAAGTGAAGGGAGAAAAGAAGATGACAAAAACAGTATTGATCGTTGCTGCAGCTGCAGTATTTCTGGTATATGGATTTGTCCTTTGGTGCTGTATCAAAGTGGGGGCGGAATCAGAAAAAGAATATATGAAACTGGCAGAAAAGAGAGGAAAGGAGCAGCAATGTGATAAATAAGGATAAGACAGCAGTGAGAGAAGAAAGGGCGTGGTGTGATTGCAGGATGAAGTGAATGAGAAAACAGTCTCACTTTGTATCCGCTGTGGCAAGGTCACTGCCAACCTGCTGAAATCTGCCATGGTAAAGGCTCTTGCAAAGATGGAGCAGGAGAAAAAGCAGCAGGGACAGAAAACGAACCAGAAACAGTCCCAGAAGGAAAAGGAGGATAAGACCTACAAGGGAAAACAGAGCCTTGATAAGCTGATGAAGCAGAATGTACAGCTGTCCAACATTGAGATCACAGATGGAAACATCAAGTCTTTTGAACAGGTAGCAAAGAAGTACAGCATTGATTTCAGTCTGAAAAAAGATGTGACTGCTGACCCGCCAAGATACTATGTGTTCTTTAAGGCAAGGGATGCCGATGTGATGACTGCCGCTTTTAAGGAATACACGGGCAAGTCTCTCAATAAGGACAAAAAACCATCCGTGAGGAAGAAGTTACAGCAGGCAATCACCAAATCGCTTGCAAAGCACAGAGAACTGGAGAAAACAAAAGGAAAGGAGAAGGAGCCGTCATTATGAGCAGATTACAGAAATTGCTTGGTGTAGGAAAAGGATACCTGGAGAGGTTACCGCCGGTGGATGTACATAAGCTGCTTCGGATTGTTCTGATGAATCTTCCGTATATCGTAATCTTTTATGTGGGAAATAAGCTGGCATGGTTATATCAATACTGTGTGGGTGATTCTATGATAGAAAGACTGATGGTACTGGTCTTAAATTTCCAGATGGCATTCAGCAGGATTCTTCCAAGTATGCATAAAAATGAATTGCTGGTTGGGATTACAGGAGCCGTGGCGGTGAAGCTCTTGGTCTATATGAAAGGGAAAAATGCCAAAAAGTTCCGGCAGGGAGTGGAGTATGGTTCGGCAAGATGGGGGACGGCAAAAGACATTGCACCCTTTATCGACCCGGTATTTGAGAACAATATCCTGCTGACTATGACGGAACGGCTGACCATGAATGGCAGACCAAAGAATCCGAAATTTGCGAGGAACAAGAACGTGATCGTGATTGGCGGATCTGGCTCAGGAAAGACACGTTTTTATGTAAAGCCCAACTTGATGCAGATGGGAAAATACATCAGTTATGTGGTCACGGACCCGAAGGGTTTAATATATAAAGTACAGAGAAACAAACGTTGCTTCATAAACAGAAGTTGCGAAGAAACGCTTATTTGTCTGTATTTGCAGGCATTTTCGCAGAAAGGAGGTGGAAAGCATGGCACAGCGAAATAACAAGCTGACAGCTCTCTATGAGAGATTGTCAAAGGACGATGAACTGCAAGGAGAATCAAACAGCATCACGAACCAGAAGAATTATCTGGAAGAATATGCACAGGCAAAGGGACTGACGAATATCCGTCACTATACTGATGATGGATTCAGCGGAGTTACCTTTAACCGTCCGGGATTTCAGAAAATGATTGCTGATGTGGAAGCAGGACTGATTGATACTATTTGTGTAAAGGATATGAGCCGACTGGGAAGAAATTATCTGAAAGTCGGATATTACACAGAAATATTGTTCCCGGAGAAAAATGTCCGATTCATTGCAATCAATAACAGCATTGACAGTGCAACTCCAACGGATAATGATTTTACACCATTTCTGAATATCATGAATGAGTGGTATGCAAAGGACACAAGCAAGAAAATCAAGGCTATTTTTCAATCCAGAATGAAATCCGGCAAGAGATGCAGTGGTGCAATTCCTTATGGCTATAAGCATGACCCAGAAGATAAAAACCATTTGCTGGTCGATGAAGAGGCAGCGAAAGTTGTAAGAAAAATATATCAGCTTGCAATCGAAGGAAATGGTCCGGCACAGATAGCAGATATTCTCACAAAGGAGCATATCTTAATACCTTCGGCATATCTGGAACGACATGAGGAAGGAGAAGTGAGCAGGAATCACAGTTACCATGATCCTTATATCTGGAACGCTACCGCAGTCAGTGGGATTCTTGATAAAAGGGAATATATGGGGCATACGATTCTTGGAAAAACAATCTGTGATAACTTCAAAACAAAGAAACGAAGAAAAGCTAGACCAGAGGAATTGATTATCTTTGAAAATACGCATGAAGCGATCATTGATGAAGATACTTGGAATCAGGCACAGAAGTTCAGAAAAAGAGTGACAAAGCGTGTTGCAAATGGCACGTATAAGCATAGGCTATCGGGACTTGTCTACTGTGCAGATTGTGGCAGCAGAATGACTTACAGAAGCCCGGAAGCACAAAAGAGGAAAGATGGTAAACGCTATGATTCAGACAGCAGTTTTGCATGTTCGGCATACGGAAATAAATATAAAGAATGTACATTCCATTTTATTACGTCATCGGCACTGGATCAGCTGGTTGATGATTCTATCCGCAGAGTTGCAAGATTCGTTCTGACAAATCAAAAAGAGTTTCTGGAACAGGTGGGACAGTTGAAGGAAACTTATAGTGAAAAGTTCCTGCAGGAATCACAAAAAGAGGTCAAGTCAGCTAAGAACAGGATTCAGGAGTTAGATACTTTAATAAAGAACCTGTATGAAGGAAATGTGCTGGGGAAAATCCCGGACAGGCATTTTAACCGTATGATGAAAGAATATGACGATGAACAGCAGGAGCTGGAAGCAAAGGTGGCAGAATTGGAACAGGAACTCGGTCAGAATGAAAATTCGGAAGATGGAGGAGATCGGTTTGTCCGACTTGTAAAAAAATATCAGGACTTTGAAGAAATCACCCCAAGAATGTTAAATGAGTTTATAGATAAAATTATGGTTCATGAAGCGGTAGGAAAAGGTCTTGATCGTACACAGCGGATAGACATTTATTTCAATTTCATCGGACAGTTTGCAGTCCCTTTTTCGGAAAAAGAACTGGAGACGGAAAGAAAAGCCCGGCAGGAAGAAGAACAGCGTAAGGCAGAGGCAAAAAGAGAAAGACAGAGGATAGCAGCCAGAAAGTGTTCACAGAAGCGTAAAGAAGAACGTGCCAGAATCAAAGCAGCTGCGGAAGCTGGAGATGAAGAGGCAATCAGGCAGTATGAAGCAATTCTGGATAAGGAGAGGGCAAGACGGGAAAGAGACCGGGCAAGCCGAAAACGGAGTTATCAGAAACAGCAGAAAAAAGCAAAAGAGATTGAAAAGGCTGCACAGGCTGGTGATCCGGAAGCTATGAAGGAGTATGAAAAGATACTGGAAAACAGAAAGAAAGCTACTGCCAGTACACAGAAATGGAGAAACAAGCAAAAAAAGAAGGCTCTGGAGCCTACCTACCAAATAGAACCAGAGCCAACTGAACTTGAACCGGAGCAGGAACTACCTGTCACCGCTTCGGCTTGATCGTACCACAAGGACAGGAAGAAAACAAGCAGAGAGGTTATTGAATATGAAAAAATTAGAACCATTGATTCATGACACTGAGAATGGACTGGATTATATCCTTGTTGGAGAGATTTATTTACCGCTAATTGCAGTGCCGGAAGAGACACGTGATATTGGATTTTATGGAAGTCTCCGCAGGAACTATCTGAGAGATTATAAGAGCGGATTGTATTCCTATTTGTCACTCAGCGGAAAACTCTGGACGCATCTTGCAGATGTAAATGAACAGTGCATACAGCGTAGAGATTTACTTATGGAGCAGATAATGATACAGGAAGACATTACCGAAGAATTGAAAGCCAGAAATCAAATGGAATGGGTTCGCAGGGCAAATAATGTAAGAAGCCGGGTAGATGAAATGATACTGATCGAAATGGTGTACGTGTAGGAGGGGCTTATGAGATATAGGATTGAATACGCAGATGGAAGATGTTGTAATTTCGCAAACAGCAGAAAAGACCTGTTGGACTGGCTGAAACTGCTGAAAGATGAAAAAATCGTAGATATCCGTAAAGTATATAAAAATGGCGTTACGGATTCTGTTCTGGATAATTACCGTAGATATTTAAAACAGTGAAAGGGGGCGGACAGTCATGGTAGTTGTAAGAATTATTATAAGAATTTTGTTATTGCCGGTGCGTATGTGCCTGACAATCATACAGCTGGTGGTTATGTTCTTCACATGGCTGTCTGCAACTGTATTTCATATCCTGTCGGGAATCATCTGTATCACGGCTATATTGGGATATGGATTCGGACAGGAAACAGGTACAGAGACAATCAGAATGCTTGTGATAGGCTTTATATTGTATGTTCTGCCTATCCTCGCAGGCTGGGCTGTGGTGTGGCTGGAAGCAATCAAAATTAGATTGATGGGAGATTAAAAGATGGAATTAATAGAAAAAATGGAAGAGTTTATAAATGACCTGATTGGGAAAAGAATGGAAGAAGTTTATCAGGAAAAAAATGGAGAGCAGTATGATCCATTCAATGAAGAACTGGAATTAAAAGTGCAAAAGGTGATTCGGAAGCTGCCGAAAGAACAGGGGAAAATCATTTTTGACTATATGACGGAAACTTCAAATAATAACAGTGATCTGAATGAGTTTTACTATCGTATGGGATTAAAAGACGGGTTGAAGCTGAGGAAAGTCATTCAGGTTATGCTGGACACATTAACAGAGTAGGCTGTGTGAAAGGAATGGAATCAACAAATGAAAATGACGAAAGAGATTGAAGAATTTATTAACCTGACTATAACGGAACATATGGGAAAAGCATATGCAGACTGGAAACTGAGCCAGACTTCGGTGACAGAACCAGATGAGGTTGAAGAAGCGTACAAAAAAGTGATTGCTACACTTTCACCTGAGCAAGAAGAAGTCATTACAAAATATTGTGACCAGATATTTAACAGCGGAGCAGAGACAGAGGAATTTTTCTATCGGCTAGGCTTGAAAGATGGAATGAAAATGAAAAAAATAATAAAAGGCATTATGAGAAAATTATCGAGATGATACTGTTACAAATTGAAATATATCATAAAAATATGTTATAATGCTATGCGACCGCACGATCGATTATGGATGTAGCGGCATATAAATTAAACAAAGGAGAGTTTGAAGCGTGAGAGAATTTACGGCAATTAGCTTATTTGCAGGAGCCGGCGGACTGGATATGGGATTTGAAAGAGCTGGTTTCAAAACAATTTGGGCTAATGATTTTAATGCAGATGCCTGTAAAACTCATGAGAACTGGAGTACTGCAAAAGTAGTATGTGGAGATGTTGCAAAGGTTGATGCAACAGATATTCCAGATGCGGATATTATGCTGGGCGGATTTCCGTGTCAGGGCTTTTCTCTGAGTGGGCCACGAAAAATTGATGATTCAAGAAATGTACTTTATAAACATTATGTAAGAATTGTCAAGGAAAAAAAACCGTTAATGTTTGTTGGAGAAAATGTTAAAGGACTTTTGACAATGGGTGGTGGAACTATCATAGAAGCGATAGTAGAAGATTTTTCACAATGTGGATATAATGTCTTTTATAAATTACTCAATGCAAAGGATTATGCGGTTCCAGAAGACAGGGAGCGAGTGATTATTGTAGGATTTAGGAAAGATTTAAATATAACTGAATTTGAATTTCCTGTTCCGCGAAACTATCGTGTAACTATGAGAGAAGCATTAAAAAATATTCCAGAGCCAGAACCAGATGAAGTATGTAATGCACCTTATAGCAGTCGTTATATGAGTAGAAATCGAAAAAGAGGCTGGGACGATGTATCCTATACGATTCCTGCTATGGCTAAACAAGTTACATTATGGCCAGGTTCCCCAGATATGGTAAAGCTAGATAAGGATTTGTGGAAATTTGGAGATAATGGTGTGACAAGGAGATTTAGTTGGAGGGAAGCAGCGGCTATACAAACATTCCCGCCAGATCTGGAATTTTATGGAGATTTGACCTCAAAATATAAGCAAATAGGAAATGCTGTTCCGGTAAAATTAGCCGAAACAGTTGCTACACATCTCTATGGAGTACTGTCAAACAGACTTCGTGATGGCAAAAAGCGGAAAACAAACTGAAACAGGAAAAGCTTTTGAATATGCATGTGCTTATGTTCTTTATAAGCAATATAGCAAAATTACAAATGTTGTATTGTTAGATAGTCCACAGATGAGTACTGCACGAAACGCTTTTAATAATCTCACAATGGAGGAGCAGCGTGACTATATATTAGGAGCAGAGGCTGCGGTTAGAATTGTCGATAGGTTAGAGCCTAAGTTATCGAATCAAAAAAATGATATGCTAATTGGCTTGCAAACAGATTCAGCTGGAATTACAGGTGATGTACGAGATGTATTGTGTATGAGAGGCAGTGACTGGGAAATAGGATTGTCATGTAAACATAATCATCAGGCAGTCAAACATAGTCGTTTATCAGATACCATAGATTTTGGAAAAGAGTGGTTTGGAATACCTTGTTCAACAGAGTATTTTGAAGCGATTAGAAACGTGTTTTTACCATTAAGAAAGATAAGGGACGAAAGCAAAGCAAATGGCGAACCAGCCAAATGGGATATTATTCCAGATAAAGAGATGGGCTGCTATGTACCTGTTTTGGAAGCATTCATGAATGAATTAAAACGTTTAGATTCTGAGTATCCACATGAGATACCAGGACGATTGATTAAATATCTGATTGGTGTTAATGACTTTTACAAGGTTATTATGAACGATCAAAGAAGATTTACAATGATAGAATCTGTAAATATCAATGGAACATTAAATCAAAAGGATGGGAAAAAGAAAGCTCTTATAGATGTACCATTGATGAAGTTACCAAGTAGATTTTATGAAATAGGGTTTAAAGAAGGATCAAGAAATACAATTGTTGTTGTATGTGATCAAGGTTGGAATGTATCGATGCGAATTCATAATGCAAGTTCTAAAATTGAACCTTCATTGAAATTTGATGTGCAATTGATGGCAATGCCGTCCTCAATATTAACACAAATTGAGCCATGGGATTCTACAACATTGGAATATCATAAGGTTATCTCAGCTGACAAAGTAGCTGAAGATATTCCACCATATGGAAACAAATAAAAGATGTAAGGACATTAGCTTAGATAAGCTGGTGTCCTTTTAAAGTGAAAAATATTGCAATAATGTGACAAATGGGAGACGAAAAGCGCACAAGAGAGAAACACGAAAAATAAATGGGATTGAACAAAACAAATGAATATGGTATAATCAACAGGAAAACAGAAAGGAGGCGAGCAGAGTGATTGATTTATCAAATTTTAAGACGTTTGACTTTAGTGAAGGTGTACCATATATCTCAATTACAAGCAATGGAATTACATTTAATAAATCTGTAATTATGAAGATGAAGTATCCAACATATGTAAAACTTCTGATTAACGAATCTGACAAACAGATTGCTGTTCAGGCATGTGATGAACATGATGATAAATCAGTGCAGTTTTATAAGGAAAAATCGAATGGTGTTTTGTCAGTTCGATGGAATGCAAAAGATTTGATTAACACGATTGCTAGAATATGCGATTGGGATTTGAGTCAATTGTCGTATCGAGTAAATGGCGTATTAGTTCCTGAAATGAATTTAATGCTATTTGATTTGAATGAAGCAGTCACTATGGTATAAGGCTTGCAACTTTTCTGATTCCAAAAAAAGAGTTCATTTGAGATTAGGCCCTCAAACGAACTCCGGCGGAAATAGCAGAGACAAAGATCATCTACTAAAACCATATCTTTCAAATGTATTTTAGTATTTGTTTCTGCCGATTTCCATACTTTTTCAGATTCGTCTGAGAAAAATCTTTTGGAAAGGAGGCAGATTGCATGGAAAAATGTGACCAGACTGAAATGGTTTTTACAGCATACATTACCCTGAAAAATGGAAATCGCTTGTATGCTAAGCAGGTTGGGAAAAAAGCATTTTGCTTTCCACGTAAAGAAACCAAGGAAAAAACGAATAAATAATTTATAAGTAACAAGATGTCGGAGAATGTTTGATGGTCACATTCTCTCTGAAAGAAAGAGAGAAAAAAATGAACAAAAAATCAAGTGGACAAAAATTATCAGCACAAGCTTCAAAGATTATGAGATCAAATAACAGTTCTCAAATTCAGAAATCATTAGCTGCGAGTGTATTATCACAAAGAAATACTGGGAAAATTACTGGTAAGGCTATGGAGACAAAAGCATCTATGGTAATGAATAGTAATAAGTATTCTGGTACAACAAAGAGTTTAGCAGCCAGTGTTCTTTCACAGTCAGATAAAAACAGATAATAAATAATGATTAACCCAAAGGGCATTAACCGTAAAAAAGTTAGTGCCTTTTGTTTTGCTCATTATAAAAATGGACTGTATGAGCCAGTCAGAAAAATTGAATAATGACCGATCAGGTCAAAAGGATTGAGCCGATGTATTTGGACTTTTGCAAAAGTTAAAACTACGTCGGCTTTTTTATTTTTACAAAATCCGATACAGAGGATTTTTGAAAAACAGATGGAACAGAAAATCTTACCGAAGGGACAGCGGCAAGAGATATGTTTTGTCTGCCGGGAGTACAGAGGGCTGGAAGTCCTTTGTGCCAGGATTGCAAAGGGTGGCAGCACCTTGCTGGGGTTAAGGGGCGAAGTCCTTAGCAGGTTAAGGGCGGCAGCCATTGCCCAGTTAAGAGGCGTTTCGCCACTTAGTACTGGGTACTATCTGTAACGGATACTATCTGTAACGGAGACAGAGACTTTTAGCAGCTTCGCTGCAAATCCCTTCGGGGAAATAACTTGAAAGAAAGGGGAAATGTGAATTGAAAGGAACAAGGCATAATGGACGATCTGGAAAAGATGGAGTTTATAATCCACTTCACAATGATCGGAGATTTGATCCGAAACACAGTGAGCATATCGACAGTGAAAGAATCAGACAAAATATTTACTGGGATTGCTATCAGGGATATACCACAATGGAAGATCGGGGAAAAGAGGATAATTTTTCTTTTAGCCAGATTGAAATGGCTTATTATTCGGAGCATTACAGCGACTATGTGATTAATCAAAATAAGCGACATGAGAAAGCCCGACACCCAGACAGATACAAAGATGTGGAAGATATTTTGAAAAATAAAAAGACCTGCCCGGAAGAAAGTATCTATCAGCTGGGGACGATAGATAAACATGCTTCTGTAGAGACACTGGTCAGGGTTTTCGATGAATTTAAAAAAGAATTTGATGAGCGGTTTGGCTCTAACGTGCATATCATTGACTGGTCACTGCATATGGACGAAGCAACTCCTCATATCCATGAGCGTCATGTATTTGATGCTACAAACCGATATGGAGAGATTGAGCCAAAACAGGAAGCAGCACTGGAAGAACTTGGCTTTGAACTTCCAAATCCAGAAAAGAAGAGGTCAAAGACAAATAATCGTAAGGTCGTTTTTGATTCTGCCTGCCGGGCGATGTTTCTGGATATCTGTAAACGACATGGATTGGAACTTGATGAAGAACCGGCTTATGGTGGGCGACAGTATTTGGAGAAACAGGATTATATCCGTATGAAGCAGAAAAAAGAGATTGCAGACAGACAGGAAACAATCCTTATGCAGATAGATAAGGTAAATGAAAATCGTCTGGAACTTGCGAAACAATCAAGGCTTGTAAATGCAAACGAAGAAATTATTCAGTCGCAGGAAGAAAAAATAAAACAGCAGGATAAAGAATTTGCAAATAATTCTGATCGAATATTTAAACAAGGTGATCTGATTGAAGAACAGAAACAGGAGTTGCAACAGCTTACAGTCCGTATTGAAGATGTGGAGACTTTACTTGATGAAGTATCCAGTGAAGCATATGACAAAGCGGTGGAGAAAGTTGCAAAGGAAGTTGTGCTGGCTACCAGAAAAGATGATATTCATTTGGCAGAAGATACTAAAAAATGGATTCAGAGTCCTGAGAGAAAGGCATCACGAAAAGAAAAGGAATATGCAATACAGCGGGTGGACGGTCTTATTAAAAAAATTGAATATGCGATGGAAAAAGCAGTTGTAAGAATCATTCACCAGTTGAAACAGCCAGAAAAGAAAAAAGCCGTTGTAGAAGAAATCAAAAAAGAAGTGAAGCCGTCTATCAGGGAAAGACTTGCACAGAATGTAGCAAAGATTCAAAGAGAAGAGGCAGAGAGAAAACAACTGAAAAAAGGAAAATCACATTCCAGTGATTTAGAGATGTAGGGTATTTTGTTGATTCCGTAAGGATAGGACAGAGTGCCTTTTTTATTCGTAGTAAAAACTTGCTTCCCAGATTTGGGAAGCAGATTTAAGAAAGTGAGGAAATGAATTGGGGTTATTTGATGAAGTAAAACAGAATGTGACCGTCCGGCAGGCTGCGGAAATATATGGATTGAAGCCAAACAGGAGTGGACTGATCCGTTGTATTTTTCATAATGACAAATTGCCCAGTATGAAAGTAGACCGAAGATATTATTGTTTTGGTTGTGGCTGTACAGGAGATGCGATTGATTTTACAGCACAGTTGTTTGGACTGGGATTAAGAGATGCGGCGATGAAGCTGGCAGATGATTTTGGAATTAACTATTCTGCCAGAGGAAGGGATTCCCCGGCAGGCAGAAGAAATGTTTTGATAAGGAAGCCAGAACCGACACCGGAAGAACAATGGGAAAAAGAATATATGAGATGCCTGAAAGCTTATCTGGATTATCGGATTCTGTTGCAGGACTGGAAAGAACAGTACAGGCCAAGAACAAGAACAGAAGAATGGGACGAAAGATTTATAATTGCCCTGAGAGAACTTGTGATTGTTAATTATTATCTGGATATGTTGCTGTTTGGAGAGTCTGCGGACAAAGAAGCAATAGTGAGAGAAAAAGGAGAGGAGATAGAGAATATTGAGCGAAAATGCAAAAGATATTTCAACGAAAGAGGAAAAAGATTTAATAAAGAAAATGATTCACATGGTAAATCCGGAGGATTGTCGGGAAATCAGAGAGACCCTGAATATGACAGAAAAAGGGACAGTCAAAAATTCAATGGAGAATTATGTGACCGTATTAAGAAAAGATCCATTGTTAGCAGGTAGTCTTCGATATAACCGACTGACAGAGAAAATTGATGTGAAAAAAGTTCTCTGGTGGAATAAAGAACCATGTGTATTGACGAACAAAGGAAGAAAAGCACTTAGGTATTTCTTTGAAAAATATTATGGTCTGTTCAATGAAGGTGTTATGGACGATGCACTGGATCTGGAAGCATACAGTAAAGAATACCACCCCATTTGTGAGTATTTAGAAAACCTTGAATGGGATGGGAAAGAAAGAATCCGTAATGTATTGAAAGTGTATATGGGGGCTAAAGATTCGGATATGGTTTATGAAATGCTGAAACATTTTATGATGGGAGCCTTGAATCGTATTTACTGTCCGGGTTGTAAATTTGATGAAATGTTATGTTTGGTAGGACAGCAGGGGGCTGGAAAATCCACCTTTTTCCGTTTTCTAGCACTGGACGATCAGTGGTTTTCAGACAGCTTGAAAAACTTAAATATGGAAAAACCATATGAACTGCTTCGGGGACACTGGATTTTGGAGATGTCGGAAATGACAGCTGCAATCAGTGCAAAGAGTATCGAAGAAACAAAATCTTTCTTATCAAGAATGAAGGAAACCCACCGCAATCCTTACGAAAAATATGAGGAAGACAGACCAAGGCAGTGTGTGTTTGCCGGATCATCAAACAACCGTCAATTCATTCCGTTTGATCGTACCGGGGCAAGAAGATTTCTACCGATTGAAATTGATAGTAGTAAGGCAGAAAAGCATATTCTTGATAATGAGCAGGAAGCCAGAGAGTATTTTGACCAGCTGTGGGCAGAAGCAATGGTATTGTTCAATGCAGTTGAAAATAAATCGGAATTACTGCGGTTTGACAGTGAGATGGAATTTAATATCAATGAATATCGGAAACAGTTCATGCAGGAAGATACAATGGCAGGAATGATTCAAGGGTGGCTTGACAGCTATGACGGAAATTATGTCTGCTCCATTCAGCTTTGGAAAAATGCCTTTAACCACTATGACGGAGAGCCGAAGAAATTTGAAACAAACGAAATCTGTCAGATCATGGATACTCAGATTATCGGTTGGAAGAGAGGCGGATATCATCGCTTTACCAAGGAAGGATATGGGAAGCAGAGATGCTGGATTCGGGGAGATGCAGATGGTGGCAACAACGAAGGCGGAGATGGATTTATTGACCTTTCCGAAGCCGAACAGATGGCACTTCCTTTTGACTAGCCCGACAGAGAAAAGGACAGTTTTGGAAGCCGGAAGGCTGTTTTTTACTCGGTTGGTTATCGGTTGTTGCCATTGTTGTATCCACTGAAAACTATTGATTTTAAAGGCTTTACAGCTATTTTTACTAGGTGGCAACAAGATATTTCAAAAAAGAAAATAGTAGTGTTATAGATAGAAAAATGAGTGGTGAAAAACACTTGAAAGAAAGTTTCAACCATGTTGTTGCCAGTTGTAAATTACAGCTTTAAATGAAGACGTCCGGCAGAGACAAAACACTCCTTCTCTCTGTCGGGCAATTTAGCGAAAGGAGAAAAAATTTATGAAAGATAGAAATATAGTCCAGACTACAGAAGAAAAAAATCCAGATTATGAAAAGAAAATCGGAAACACCTGTTATCAGGTAAATTACTATTTTAATCAAAATTCTACCATGACCATGCAGGAAAAAGTAATGAAAATTATGAAGACAGAGTTAGATATGGAAGTCCGCAACCCAGCGTAAATACTGGGTTTGCAGGCATTTTGAAAAAAATAAGCATTTATTCAAATTCCTACTTGACGAAATGGTGCCCAAAGGGACGATCATCATTGAGTGCGGAAAGATGCTGGTACGGCATGGATATAAAGTGAAAGTATTGAATACGATCAATTTTTCCAAGAGTATGCATTATAACCCCTTCCACTATATCCATTCAGAAAAGGATATTTTGAAACTGGTAAATACGATTATGGTAAACACAAAAGGGGAAGGCGAGAAGTCCAGTGAGGATTTCTGGACGAAAGCAGAGAGACTTCTGTACTGTGCCCTGATCGGCTATATCTGGTATGAAGCACCGGAAGAAGAACAGAACTTTGCGACCCTGCTTGAGTTTATCAACGCTTCCGAAACAAGGGAAGATGATGAGACATTTAAAAATGCAGTAGATATGCTGTTTGAGGAACTGGAAAAGGAAGAACCGGAGCATTTTGCAGTACGTCAGTATAAGAAATATAAGCTGGCGGCAGGTGTTGTATGCTCTAAAAGACTTCTTAATCAAGCGGTTGGGAAGTCTCTTAGAACACACAACCTAAAAACGAAGAAAGGAGCGCAAGTTATGAGAAAAAACGAGAAAATCACTGCTCTGTATGAACGGTTGAGCCGTGATGACTTTGGCAAAGATGATGACCAACAGCGTGAGAGCAATTCCATTTCCAACCAAAAAGCAATGTTGGAGGAGTTCGCCGCACGGCAGGGGTTTACGAACATTGTCCATTTCACGGACGATGGCATTAGCGGCACTTGCTTTGACCGTCCCGGATTTCTGGCAATGATGAAAGAGGTTGAAGCCGGAAATGTGGAGTATCTGTGTATCAAGGACATGAGCCGCATGGGTCGTGACTATCTGAAAGTCGGTCAGATTATGGAAATCCTGCGTCAGCGTGGCGTTCGCCTTATCGCCATCAATGACGGCGTGGACAGTGCCAGAGGTGATGATGATTTTACCCCTTTCCGCAACATTATGAACGAGTATTACGCCAGAGATACCAGCCGTAAAATCCGTTCCACTTTCCAGTCCAAAGGCAAGTCCGGCAAGCACCTCACAGGCACGGTCATTTACGGCTATCTCTGGAACGAAGCCAGAGACCAATGGTTGGTTGACCCCGAAGCCGCCGAGATGGTCAAGCGCATCTTTGCCATGACGATTGACGGCTACGGTCCGTATCAGATCGCCAGCAAACTGAAATCGGAAAAGGTGCTTATTCCGTCTGCTTACCTTGCCCAACACGGCGAGGGCGTGAACAAAAACAAGACTTTCAAAGATGTGTACGGCTGGGGTTCTTCCACCATCTGCAACCTTCTTGAAAAGCGTGAATATCTGGGACACACCATCAATTTCAAGACCCGAAAGCACTTCAAGGACAAGAAAAGCCATTATGTCCCGGAGGACGAATGGACAATTTTCGAGAATACCCATGAGCCTATCATTGACCAGCAGACCTTTGACCTTGTGCAGAAAATCCGTGGGAATGTCAGACGCTACCCGGACGGCTGGGGCGAAGCAGCTCCCCTCACAGGCTTGCTTTATTGTGCCGATTGCGGCGGCAAGATGTATGTCCACCGTACCAACAACGGCAAGCGTATTTCTCAATATACCTGTTCCCAATACAGCAAAGTCCCAGTTGGAAAGCTCTGCACGACACAGCACCGTATCAATGAAGATGTGGTACTGTCCCTTGTCTCTGAAATGCTCAAAGCCATTGCCGAGTATGCGAAGCATGACCGAGCCGAGTTTGTCCGTGTGGTGCAGGAAGCGCAGTCCAGCCAGCAGACAGCAGAGGTTAAGAAACAGCGGATACGCCTTGCCACCGCAAAGCAGAGAGTGTCCGAGCTGGAAGTCCTGCTCTGTAAAATCTATGAGGACAACATTTTAGGAAAGCTGTCCGACAGCAGATACGCCACTCTGGACGCTCAATACGAAAAGGAACAGTCCGAGCTTACCGCCGAAATCTCTGCTCTGGAAAAGGCTGTCAAGAGCTATGAGAAGCACGAAAAGGACGCTGATCGTTTTATCGCTCTGATTGACAAGTATGAGAACTTCGACAAGTTGACCATTGCCATGCTCAACGAGTTTATCGAGAAAATCCTTGTGCATGAGCGTGACCGTAAAGGCAGTATACAGACCACACAGGAGATCGAGATTTACTTCAATTTTGTTGGGCGATTCGTTCCCCCGGCGTTTGGAGAAGTGGAGCTGACCCCGGAAGAATTAGAGGAAATCCGCAAGCGTGAGGAACGCAAGGACAGGCTTCATCAGAACTACTTGAAGCGGAAAGCCAGCGGAGCGCAGAAGCGATACGAGGACAAAATCAAGGGGAGAAAAAAGGCAGAAATCGAAGCCAAGAAAGCCGCCATTCGTGCGGAGGACATTGCAAAGGGAGTGTTCGTCCCTGTCAGCAGTTTACCGCAGAGAGAGCCGATGAAAGGAGTACAAACAGCATGAATATCACTTATACACAGAACGGCGATTATCTTATCCCGAACATCGTTATCCGCAAGACCAAGCCCCTCGGACACTACGGCAGACTTCGCAAGGCGTATCTGGAAATGCACCGTCCGATACTGTTCAATGAGCTGGTACTATCCGACAAGCTCTTTGAGCATTGCGCCGAGATTGACGAAGCGGCACGAAACCGCATGGAGCTGATCGTGCGGTCACTGGCAGAGCAAAACGGCGTGACCGAGCAACTGAAAGCTGAAAACCAAATGGAATGGGTGCGGCAGATGAACGCTTGCAAGGCGCAGGCAGAGGAAGTTGTGAAAGCAGAGTTGATTTATAATTGAGCGAGGAAGTCCGGGCAGAAAACTGTTCGGACTTTTCTCATATAGTCCAAAGTTGCGGTAGAATTGTTCACAAGTTTTATGGTATAATTTATGCGAATAAAGAAAACGGAAAATTAGAATCTAACAAGAGAATGTGGTTGTATGAAAAAATCCATATTAGTATTTTGGGCAATCGTGTGTCTGTTACCTATTCAAAGGAGGTTTAAGAATTTCAAATGAAACATATAAGAAATATATTGCTGTTGATTACGATTATTTTTGCTTTTGTTATGCAAGCTGAAGTATATCAAAATATGCTCTGGAACTTTAATGGTGCTTATTATTTATCGTCCAGATACACAACTACTAATGACGATATGGATTCATTTTTAGCCAATGCAGAAGATACAGCTGAGAAGCATGGTGTTCATATTTTTTCGACTTTTAATCAGAGAGTTTCTAATTATCAGACAAGACTTTATATTTATGGTGATGATACCGTTGTTCGGGATAGTCTTAAAAGCACAATGGATATTGAGGAAAAAACATATACGGCTTTGATAGGTGGAATCACCGTAATAGAATTTGAAGATTTTAGAGAAGCAAAAAACACAGGCAATGGACAGGAAATAATGGTCAGCTATATCGGTGATGATGATGACATTATTGCCACATATCAAGATTTGGCAAAAGAATATTCTATATCGCAGCCAGAGTTTTGGCAATCAACCGAAACTGATATGATGTTCATTGTTTGGGGCCTGGTTGCCATATTGATGATTGTACTTAATATGATTGAGGTGATACGCAGGCAAAAGGAAGTAGTTGTACGAGCTTCTCTGGGCGAAAATGCTGCTGTGATTGCTCTAAAAGCTGTAGTGGCTGATATGATTTCATATGCTGCATTATTCGTCTTAGCAAAGTTGCTTGTTTCTCAATTTATATCGGGAGCGTATGAAGATCATCTCATTTTGGCAGTGTATTGTGCCGGAGCAGTTCTTTCCGTAATTCCTTATGCTGCTTTTGTCCGCTTTGATGTAAAAAAAGCCTTTGCCAATGCTTCAGATAAAAAAGGTATGTTTTATCTTCTGAACGGTCTTAAAGTATTTGCTACTGCCATGACAATTTTTACAATAACTACAAATCTCAGTAGCATTCAAGGTAATTTACTTACAAACACTACTCTTTTAGAAAATCATTATAATGATTATTATTTTGGAGTTATGCAGATTGAACCTCCTTTTGAAGAAAATGAGGAGGAATCCAAAGAGAGCAAATTTTGGAATGACCTTTACGAAAATGAATACAACACGATAAATCCGGTGGTCTGCATAGGCAGCCGGATAAGCGATACGGATAATTATATTTTTGTAAATCATAATGCCAGAGATATGCTACAAGGGTTTTCTGATATGCTTACTGAAGATGATGAAAAAGAGGATATCGTGGTCTTCGTGCCAAAGGGAAGAAATGCGGAATCATACAAAGATATCGCAAAAGAGGAAATTGGCTCTCTTACCCAAAATGCAGAAGAACTGCGTGTTGTTTATAAAGAATATTCTGGCAGAGAACAATTTTATTATCTCAATTCGAACAGAGAAGAGGCTATTGACGGATTGTCAAGAGTAACAAATCCGATTGTGATTTATCAGGCAAATGAGGCTGTTGCTTTAAATGGAAGTTATATCGAAACAGGAACATATAATGGTGAGGTAATCTACGGATGCGATGAAAGCACAATTCGCAGTGTTGCGAAAAAATATTCAGAACAGCTTGGTTCACACTATTTTATGCTGACGAATGTCGGAGAGGATTACATTTATAGTCATAGTTTCCTCGTGAAACTGATTGGCTTTATAAGCTCTCTTTGCGTATTAGTATTGCTGTTAGATATCGCTATCATCATATCTGAAGTGAAAATGGAATTTAGACTTAATGCGATGGAAATCTCCCTCAAAAAGGTTTTGGGCTATCGCTTTTATGAAAGGCACAAAAGATTTATTTCCGTTAATCTCTTAGAAAATATAGCCGTTGTGATATTGATTTGCATTGTTTCGATTTTTATATCTAACGCAAGTGTCGGGATTGCTTTACTGATTGGAGCGTTGCTCACCATTATTGAAATGGCAATCATTTTCACAAATATTATGTGGGTTGAAAAAACAAATATCTCAAAGTCATTGAAGGGAGGATGTTTATGATTATAATTCGTGGCTTAAATAAAGCATTTGGAGAGAAAATAATTTTCTCTAACTTTAATTTAGAAATTCCGGATGGAAGTTTTGTAGTAATCAGCGGCGATAGCGGCAGTGGAAAAAGCACTTTACTCAATATGATTGGTGGTATCGAAAAACCGGATAGCGGCAGTATCATAATCGAAGGGCTGAATATTACCCGGCTTAAAAATAAAAACAGTTTTTTTGCGGATACAGTGGGGTTTCTTTTTCAGAATTTTGCACTGCTTGAAAATAAGACAGTTAAAGAAAATTTAAGTTTGATTAAAAAATCAAGCCGAACTAAAGTATCACTTAAAGAAGCTCTTAATCGTGTGGGGTTATCAAAGGAAGTTAACAAAAAAGTTTATCAGCTTTCCGGTGGTGAACAACAGAGAGTTGCTTTAGCTCGTCTTATGATGAAAAAATGTTCTGTTGTTTTGGCAGATGAACCTACTGGCTCACTTGACAAGAAAAATAGAGATATTGTTATGAGGTTATTGCACGAACTCAATGAAGAAGGTAAAACGGTTATCATTGTTACCCACGATCAGGGTATTATTGAAGATGAACCTTATGTTGTGAAAATCTGAGAGTACCTCTTAGAAATGTCTTGATCTACATTTTATATAATTTGGGTCAGAAGAAAATCCCTTTAGGAACTAAAGGGCGCACTTCTATACTCTCCTATCGGGAGTATGTGCGTCCTGCGGAGCTTCATTCTCTGTCAGCAGAAGAAAACTGCCCGACCGAGAAAGTTGCGTCACTTCGTTCCGTCAAGGTGGCTACACCCCCTTGCGCCGCTAATGCGGCTATCCCTTGTGGACTTGCCGTCCGCAAACAGCATAAAATGCTGTTCGCCGCCAGCAAGTTTGAAAAACTGAATACCGAAAAACTGACCGTTGACTGGTCGCACTATGCGAAAAGTTGACGGTCTTTTTTTATCCCAAAAATCAAAAAAGGAGGTCAATCACAATGACAAAACCGAAAACCCTTGAACAGCTCCGAGCCGAAAAGGAACGAGCCGAGACGCAGCTTGCACAGGAGAAGCACAAGCTCAACCGTCTTGAGAACAGAAAGAAATATCTGGAGAAAGGCGAAAGGCAGAAACGCACCCATCGTCTTTGCAATCTGGGCGGCACGATTGAGAGCCTTGCCCCGGAGGTCAAAGATCTCACACGCACCGAAATGACAGAGCTGATGGAGTACATCTTTTCTCTGTCCGAAGTCCAGCGAGCCGTCCGTCACATGGCGATTACTCACACCAACCAAGCGAACAGGGAAAAGGAGTTGAAAGCCGATGGCACTATTTCATCTGAGCGTCACGCAGACTAAGCGAAGCGCAGGACAGTCCGCTATTGCTTCTGCCGCCTACCGTGCCGGGGAGCGATTGTATAGCGAGTATTACGGCGAATACAGCGACTACACCCGCAAGGGCGGCGTGATCTGCTCTGACATTCTCTTGCCGTCCCATGCACCGCCAGAATACGCAGACCGCCAGACCCTATGGAACGCCGTGGAAAAAGCCGAGCGTGGAAAGAACGCCCAGCTTGCATACAGCTTTGACATTGCCTTGCAGAATGAATTTTCCCTTGAGGAAAACATCGCTCTTGCAAGGCGATTTTTATTGGAGAACTTTGTGAGCCGTGGCATGGTGGTTGACTTCGCCGTACACCAGCCAGACCGGGAGGACGGCGGCATACCAAACCCACACTTCCATGTGCTTTGTCCCATCCGCCCCATCGAGCAGGACGGTAAATGGGGGCTAAAGCAACGACGAGTGTACGAGCTGGACGAGGACGGAAATCGTATCAGAGACCAGAACGGCGAGTATGTTTTCAATGCCGTTCCCACTACCGACTGGGGCAGTCCCGAAACGCTGGAACATTGGCGGCAGACATGGGCGGAACTATGCAACGCCAAGTTTGCGGAGAAAGGGCTTGATGTTCGTATCGACCACCGAAGCTATGAGCGTCAGGGCGTGGAGCTTCTTCCCACCGTCCATGAGGGCGCAACCGTCCGGGCAATGGAGAAGAAAGGCATACGCACCGAGAAAGGCGAGTTCAACCGCTGGATCAGAGCAACCAATGCCGTTATCCGGGACATCAAGAAGAAAATCGCTCTCCTGTTTGATTGGATTGCCGAAGCAAAAGCGGAGCTTGCCAAGCCGCAGGCACCCAACCTTGTTTCTCTGCTGAACGCCTACTACACCCAGCGCAAAGCCGGGGCTTATTCGCAGAAAGGCAAGGTCAGCAATCTAAAGGAGATGAACGAGACTTTCAATTATCTCCGGGCAAACGGCATTTACTCCCTTGAAGATTTGGAAAGCCGTGTCAGCGAACACAGTGCTGCCACAGAGAGCTTGAAGAAAACGCTGGACGAACAGACCGCCCGAATGAAAGCAATTAAGCAGCTCTATGACAGCTCCGCTGCTTTCCAGAGCTTGAAGCCTGTCTATGACGGCTTGCAGAAAATCAAGTTTGAGAAGCCCAGAGCCAAGTACAAGGCAGAGCATGAAGCGGAACTGAAACAGTTCTACGCCGCCAGACGCAAGCTGACCGGAGAGTTCCCGGACGGCAAGGTGGATATGAAAAAGCTGACCGAAGAGTATGACGAGCTGGAACAGGCGCACAACACCACCTATGGCGAGTTTAAGACCGTCAGAGACGATTTACACCGTCTTTGGAAGGTCAAGTCATGTGTAGATACTGCCGTCCGATTTAACGAGCGTACAGAGGAACAAATGCACCAAAATCGACCCCAAACACGACACAAAAAGGAGGATATATCCCGATGAATTACACCCAAGCACAGATTGACCGGGCGAACGCCGTCAGTCTGGAAGATTTTCTCCGCACACAGGGAGAGACACTTATCAAAAGCGGACGGGAATACCGCTGGAAAGAACATGACAGTCTGACCGTCCGGGGAAACAAGTGGTTTCGCCACAGCCAGAGCAAGGGCGGCTATCCCATTGATTTCGTCATGGAGTTTTACGGCAAGTCCTTTCCCGAAGCTGTCCAGATGTTGACAGGCGAAAACGGCGAGGGACAGACCGAATCCACCACAGCACCGCCCACAGCGTTCCACTTGCCCTTGCACAACAGAACAGCCGACAGAGCAATTCAATATCTTTGCGAAAGCCGAGGTCTCAACAAAACGCTTGTTGAGGCTTTTCTTCTTTCCGGGGATATTTACGAGGACGCAAAGCGGCACAATGTTGTGTTTGTCGGCAGAGACCGAAGCGGTACGCCGAGATACGCCCATGTGCGAGGAACGGCAGACCCATTCAGACAGGACATTGCCGGGTCTGACAAGTCCTATCCGTTCCGCTACGAGGGAAACGGCAACCAGCTCTTTGTCTTTGAAGCGCCGATTGACCTTTTGTCCTTTATCTGCCTTTATCCGCAGGACTGGCAGACAAGGAGCTATCTTGCCCTGGGCGGCGTTTCGGGCAAAGCCCTTGACCGTTTTCTTTCTGAACGCAAGGACACCCGAAAAGTGTTCCTCTGCCTTGACAGCGACACCGCAGGAAGTGAAGCCTGCTCCCGACTGGCGCAGGACATTCCCAGCGAGATCGCCGTCATTCGCCTTGTCCCGGCAAGGAAAGACTGGAACGATGTTCTCCGTCAGCAAGGGGACATTCCCAGCCGCAAATTCATAGCCGAGACAATCACGCTGCGAGAGCTGTCCACCGCCCAGCCTGTCCCAATGCTCCGCATGGCAGATGTGGAGCTGACGAGCGTGGATTGGCTATGGTTTCCGTATATCCCCTTTGGAAAGCTGACGATCATACAGGGCAACCCCGGCGAGGGCAAGACCTACTTTGCCATGCGTCTTGCGGCGGCTTGCACCAACCGAAAGCCCTTGCCCGGTATGGAAACCCTTGAGCCGTTCAACATCATCTATCAAACCGCCGAGGATGGTCTGGGCGATACCGTTAAGCCCCGGCTGATGGAAGCGGACGCAGACCTTGAAAGAGTGCTTGTCATTGACGATAGAGACACGCCGCTGACCCTTGCCGATGAGCGCATAGCAAGGGCAATCCGTGAGAACAACGCAAGGCTGGTTATCATTGATCCGGTGCAGGCGTTTCTGGGCGCAGATGTGGACATGAACCGGGCAAATGAAGTCCGTCCCATCTTCCGCAGTCTGGGAGACATTGCACAGGCTACCGGGTGCGCTATTGTGCTGATCGGACACCTCAACAAAGCCGCAGGAACGCAAAGCACCTACCGGGGATTAGGGTCTATCGACATTACGGCGGCAGTCCGCAGCCTGCTTTTTATCGGCAAGCTGAAGGACAGCCCCACAACGAGGGTGCTTATCCATGAGAAAAGCTCCCTTGCGCCGCCCGGACAGTCCCTTGCCTTTTCTCTGGGAGACGAGAAAGGCTTTGAATGGATAGGAGCTTATGACATTACCGCTGACGAGCTTCTTGCCGGAACGGACACCGCCAAGACCGAGAGCAAGACCGCACAGGCGCAAATGCTGATACTGGAACTGCTGGCAGATGGAAAGCGTATGCCGAGCGCAGAGCTGGAAAAGGCAGTCAATGAGCGTGGGATTTCCTCACGCACTATGAGAACGGCAAAGAGCCGTATCGGGGACAGACTTATGACCGAGAAAGACGGCACAGCATGGGTCTGCTATCTCCGAGACTGACAACAGGAACACGGCAAGCGTGGCAAAGACGGCAAGGTTTTTATAGATACCTTAATGTTGCCGCCTTGCCTTGTTCCCTCATACCGACACCGCCCGATGATGAACAGTCACCGGGCATTTTTCATTTACAGGAGGATTTTGAATGAACAATACCGCAACCAACACCGCCACTTGCCCGACTGTCAGAAAGCAGATTGGCAAGACCACCTATATCGTCCGTGTGCATTTCAGCCAGACCGCAAAAGAGACGATGGAGGACAAAATCAAGCGTATGCTTCGTGAAGAAGTCCGCAAAATGTGACTTCTTTGTGAAAGTGATTAAAAAGTCCTTGACTTTTCGTCTCTGGAAAGACAGCAAAGAGTATTTTGATTTCCTGTGGTGCAAGGCTTGCACCGTTCGACATTGCAGAGCTTCGTGAGATCATGAGCTATGATGAGATGGAACTGGATATGGTAGGTGACCAGAGGACAGCACTGTTTATTATCATTTCCGATACGGATGATACCTTTAACTTTGTTGTGGCGATGATGTACAGCCAGTTATTCAACCTGTTATGTGACAGGGCAGACGATGTACATCATGGCAGACTGCCATATCACGTCAGAATCCTCTGTGACGAGTTCGCAAATATCGGTCAGATTCCAAAGTTTGACAAGCTGATCGCAACCATCCGTAGCAGGGAAATCTCTGCATCCATTATCCTCCAGTCGCAGTCCCAGTTAAAGACGATCTACAAAGATGCAGCTGAGACAATCCTAGGCAACTGCGATACGATGTTATTCCTTGGCGGTAAGGAAAGTTCGACCTTAAAGGAGATTTCCGAGACGCTGGGAAAAGAAACGATTGATTTATATAACACTTCGGACACCCGTGGACAGAGCCGTTCTTACGGGATGAACTATCAGAAAACAGGAAAGGAATTGATGAGCCGGGACGAACTTGCGGTCATGGATGGCAGCAAATGTATCTTGCAGCTTCGGGGTGTAAGACCATTTTTCAGTGACAAGTTCGATATTACCAGACACAAACGGTATAAGGAGCTGTCAGACTACGATAAGAAAAATGAGTTTGATGTGGAAGCGTATATGCGGCATCGGATGGAAGTGAAACTGACGAGGACACAGGAATTTGACCTGTATGAGTTTTCGGAAGAGAGTCTGGCAGAAGAATTAAATACAGAAAACAAGGAAGCAGAGCATGTGAAAGATTCAGACACATAGCTCTTTTTTCTTTACCCTTTTGGGAGGTGATGGATTTGAGAGATCATGAAAGGCCGCCCGTAAGGGCAGAGCCGGAAAAGACTTCTTAAAGATAGAAACCAGAGAAATACAGAGATTTGAAAGGAGACAACGAATATGGCGTTTTTTAATCAGGCAATCAATATTTTACAGACACTTGTGGTGGCGATTGGAGCCGGACTTGCAGTATGGGGTGTTATCAACCTGTTAGAAGGATATGGAAACGACAACCCAGGTGCAAAGTCCCAGGGGATCAAGCAGTTCATGGCTAATTAAAGGGAACAAAAAGAAAGGAAAAGCACAATCCAGACGGTATCAGCGGCAGGCTACAAGAATAAATTGTGATTACACAAGATTGGTGTTATAATAAGAGAAAAGTTCCTGCCGGGGCAGCCGCCCCGGTGGTATGGATAGAAAGGCAGGAAAAATATGCACATCAGCTATAAACCACTCTGGCACACACTGTTAGAGCGTGATATGAGGAAAGAGGATTTAAGGCTTGCCGCTGGTATGACAACGAATATGATTGCCAACATGAGTAAAGAGGGAAAGCACATCAGCATGGACACATTAGCCCGTATCTGCGAAACGCTGAATTGTGAGATTACTGATGTAATTGAGTTAGTACCAGACGAGCCTGCTTCCACAGGAGGTAAGGAACATGAGCGAATTAAAACCAAGAATAACGGAAAACGGAATTGATTATATCCTTGTTGGAGATTACTACATCCCAGACTTGAAGCTGCCGGAGGAACACCGCCCCATCGGAAAGTATGGACGGATGCACCGGGAATATTTAAGAGAAGTCCACCCAGCCCGATTGAACACATTGACACTGACCGGGGAGTTATGGACATATCTTGCAGACCTGAACGAACAGGCACAGGAACGGTTAGACACCATCATAGAGCAGATGAAAGCTGCCGAGGGCGTGACCGAGGAATTGAAGCGTACCTGTCAAATGGAATGGGTGCAGCGTTGCAATAACATTCACAACCGGGCAGAAGAAATTGTTTTGCATGAGATGATTTATTCATAACGGTATGGATAGAGTGATTTTTTATTCAATCGAAAGTTAGTGAGGTGTTGAATCATGAATGAAAGAGAAAAAATTATTCAATTGTGGTTTGAAATGTGGCTTACAAAACAGGATTTAGGTATTGATAATATTTTTACGGAAGATGTAATTTATACTGAAAGTTGGAGTCCTCAATATAATAATCGTCAAATCGTAAAACACTGGTTTCAGGAATGGAATACCCGTGGCAAAGTCGTTGTTTGGGAAATTAAACAATTCTTCCACAAGGAAAATACTACGATTGTAGAATGGTATTTCAAGAATGAAATGAACAATGGGAATGTAGAGGAATTTGATGGGATTTCTCTGGTTGAATGGACAAAGGATGATAAAATAAAGTCATTGAAAGAGTTTGGTTGTAATTTGAATAATTATAATCCTTATGAGCATAGCGACCAACCCGAATTTAGGGAAGAAAGACCAAGTTGGTTTTAATATTAGGAATGAATAGTTTATTTGAGGTGGTATGGAATGGTTAAAGTGATAAAGAAAAGTTTTGTCGTCATTGGAAAAGAAGGTTCAACATTAGACGGCGAAGGATTTATTCAGAAATTGTGGGATGATGCAAATAGTCATTTTGGTGAAGTTGCACATCTGGCAAAGAAAGACGCAAACGGTGGCATTGTGGGAATATGGGGGGCTATGTCTGATATTTCTCGCTCATTTAAACCGTGGGAAGATGGCTTTAGCAAAGGCTTGTATCTGGCAGGAGTGGAATGTGTTGATAATGCAGAAGCACCTGATGGATGGACAAAATGGATAATACCAGATTATGAGTATATAGTTGTTGAAAACCATAAGGGAGTGTTTGAAGAAACCATTGGACAAATGAATGAGGATGGTATTTCTCTGGTCGGAGCAGTTCATGATTATACCGACCCGGCAACAGGAAAGGGCTATCTGTACTTCCCGATAAGAGAAGTTTAATAAATCAGAATTGAGGTGAAGTCATGGCGTCCAGTAAAGAATATTTAGAATTTATTTTAGGACAGTTATCCGATTTAGAAGAAATTACTTATCGAGCTATGATGGGAGAGTTTATCATTTATTATCGTGGCAAGATTGTAGGCGGTATTTATGATGATAGATTGCTTGTTAAACCAGTGAAAGCAGCAATTAGTTATATACCGACAGCTCCGTATGAATTACCCTATGAGGGAGCAAAACAGATGTTGTTGGTAGATGAAGTTGATAATAAGAATTTTTTAGCAGGCTTGTTTAATGCTATGTATGAGGAATTACCAGCTCCAAAACCGAAAAAGAAGAAATAAGTAAATTAGAAGTTGAGGAAAAGAAAGAATGGAAGATAAAAAGATATTGCTTGATAATATTGATAAAGTTCATACAACCGAAATGGGAATTGATAGAATTAAAAGAAACCTAAAAATAGATACAGCAGATGTTGTTGAGTATTGCAAAAATAAGGTGTTAGATAAAAATTGCAATATATACAAACAGGGTAAAAATTGGTATTGCGAAGTTGAAAATATCAAAATTACTATCAATTCATATAGTTATACAATTATCACAGCACATATTGTTAAGTAAAATCGGACTTTGGAGTGAAATTATGGACTATATAATACGAGAAATGAGAAGTGAAGAATACTGTTTATTAAGTGATTTTTTGTACGAAGCGATTTATATTCCAGAAGGAATTGAACCGCCACCTAAATCAGTAATAGAATGTCCAGAATTACAAGAATATATCGTTGAGTTTGGAAATCGAAAACACGATAAAGCCTTAGTTGCAGAAATGCAGGGAAATGTGATAGGAGCTATTTGGGTAAGAATTATGAATGATTATGGACACATTGATAATGATACTCCATCGCTTGCTATGTCTGTCTACAAAAAATACAGAGGATTAGGCATTGGGACTTCATTATTGAAACAACTATTACAGGTAGAAAGATTGGCTGGATATTCAAAAATATCCTTATCCGTTCAGAAAAGTAATTATGCAGTCAAGATGTACGAGAAAGTGGGATTTACTGTGGGAGTATCCCAAAGTTTGTGTAAACCTTCAAACTGATGTAAGATAGACTTACCA
>NZ_JAAITA010000049.1 GCF_013304445.1 Blautia hansenii | reverse complement strand
GTAAACGCAAAATAGCGAGTACCTTGACATTTTTAGGCGGCTGCTTTGCAGCCACCGATATTTAAGCTTTGCGGATCCCTGCCGGAAGTTTTCCTGACCAGGGCAGAAGATCTTCCAGAAAAGAACAATCCTTATCATTCATGTGTTTCGGAATCTCTTCCAGGAGATGCTGCACATAATCAAAAGGTTTCAGATTATTGGCTTTTGCAGTTTCTACAATACTGTAAATGATTGCGGAAGATTTGGCTCCATGAATCGTATCGATCATCTGCCAGTTCTTCTTTCCGATACAGAAACCCCGGATTGCCCTTTCGGATGCATTATTATCAATCGGAACATCTCCATCTGTGAGAAATACCCGGAGATATTTTTCCTGATTCAGTGCATAGCCAACAGCATCACCAAATTTATCTTTCTTGGACACATTTATAGTTTTTAGGTACGCAAAAAACGCATCCACAAGTGGTTTGATAACCGCCTGCCGTTGCTTAAGCCGTTCATCAGAAGAAAGGTCCTTCAGCTTCCCTTCTTCCCGATAGATTGCCTGAATCTGTTTCATCAGAAGAAATGCATTGGATTCCTTTTGACAGGATTTCGGAACCAGCTTTAAGGCTTCATCAAATCTGCGGCGACAGTGCACCCAGCATCCGGCAATGGTCAGTTCTTCCAACTCTTTTTCTAAAGTATGGTAGACCTGGTAACCGTCTGTTACACAGATGCCGTCGTACCCTTTTAGGAATTCCCGTGGATGGGATGCATTTCTCGTTTGCTGGTATTCATACAGGACAATCTGCCGTTTTTGATACAAATGCCCGGAACGGTATACCCACATCCAGCTTTTGCTCCCGGCTTTGCGTCCGTCATGGTTTACAAGCACCGGCGTCTCGTCTGCCTGGATGACGTGGTAGAAATACAATTCTTTATGAAGATAATCATAAAGGATTGATAGATATTCCTCTGCCAAACGTATGCACCAGTTTGCCATATTCTGCCTTGTGATCTGCAGACCATAACGCTGGAATTCCTGCTCCAATCGATAGAGAGGAACTGCGTTCACATATTTTCCATTGATGATCGCAGCACCCAGAGATGGTGATACCAGACTCCCATGCAGTAACGCCTTTGGATGGTCTGCTTTCACCATGTGTTCATCTGTTTTGCTGGCATACACACCGATGTGATGTTCTTCCACTTCTGCCTTCGCAGGTACGAAATGATATTTTCTGGAAATGGCATCCGGTAACTGCTTCCATCCCCTGACACCGAATTCCGCTTCCAATTCCTCTTCGGACAGATAATGGTCAATCCGTCTGACCGGAAGCCCGGAAAGATCAGCCTCTTTCTTTCCTTTACGCTTCGGCTGCTTTGGAGACTTCAGTTCCAGAGCATCAGGCTCTGCTGCATTAAGATCACAGACAGCTTCCGCTTCATTGAAAAAGATAATCGTTCCGTCTACTTCACGAAAACAGATCTGGCTGGTATCTTCCATTTTTTCAGAAGACCTGCCAAAACGGTTCTGCTTACCAAGGATTACCTGTTCCATCAGGAGCTGCATTTTTTCATTCGATGCGTGAAGTTCCTTTGTTATGGCTTCCAATTGCTCCTGCTGTTGTAAAAGAAGCTGGATAAGAAACGGCTTATCAACACTATTTAATTGTTCCTTCGTATACTTAACTGCCATAACTAAACCTCACTTTCCTGAGTGCTATTATAGCAGAACCAACGGTTTTTGGCTATTTTTGAATTCTGTCACCTTCGTCATTTTGACGGTGGATAACAGTCATGAATACCTGAGAATAAAAGCCTGAATTTCAGATATTTATGACTGTTATCCACAATCTGAAAAGTTTTGGGATCCGGAGTATATAGAAACTCACAGAAAACTTTCAGAATGTGAATAACTTTAAATTTTATATCGCACAGGATAACCTGACATGGATGAAAATGATTTTATTTTCTGCGTTTTGCACAAATCACAAGGAGAATTCAGGATCAGGAACTTCTTCTATTGGATGTCTGGCAACGATTTCCAGACCCTGCATCAACATTCGATACTGGTCTGTGCTGATCTCCAGAGCTTCCTCCTGTGTGCGAGGCCATCGGAAGTTCCCGTTTTCAATCCGCTTGTACAGAAGGAGAAACCCGTCTCCTTCCCAGATAAGCCCTTTTATGCGATCTGTGCGTTTGCCACAAAATAAGAATAATGTATTCTTATCGTAAGGATCCAACTGGAACTGAAAACGTATAATCCTGGCTAAGCCATCAATTCCTCTGCGCAGATCTGTAAATCCGGTGGCCAGATACACTTTTTTGAACCCAGAGCCATCATTGAGCATTGCTGATCACTCCCAAAAGTGTTTTTAGAAATGAGGCAGATGCCTGTTCCGTGATTTCCAAAGTAAGGTGGTTTCTACCTCTGATCACGGCAGCGATTTTATGCTCCGATGTCATATTTACGGGATGGATTGCAGGAGAAGGAACTTCTACAAATGTTTGTGTCTGCTCCGCAGTTTCCAGGTAAGCCTCACGGACTTTTCGGAGTCTCCAGTAGTAACTCGCTTTTGTAATGTCGTGCAGCTGACACCATTCATCGATCTTCATTCCTTGCGGACGGTTTTGACAGTCTCTGACCAGATCAGCCCATTCACTCAGACGGGTTTGCTGTGCAACTAAACTTGTGTGAGATTTCATGACTCACCTCCTGTGATAAAGTCTAAAAAGTTGAGTACTAAACTATTTGGACTTTGTAGTGATGAGTCTATTATCTCACATTGGATGATTTTGAACAGGTACTTGCTATTTTGCGTTTACT
>NZ_JAAITA010000048.1 GCF_013304445.1 Blautia hansenii | reverse complement strand
AGGTCAAGCCCTCGACCGATTAGTAGCAGTCAGCTCCATACATTGCTGCACTTCCACCTCTGCCCTATCTACCTCGTCGTCTTCAAGGGGTCTTACTTCTTCCGAATGGGATATCTCATCTTGAGGGGGGCTTCACGCTTAGATGCCTTCAGCGTTTATCCCTGCCGGGCTTGGCTACTCTGCCATGGCTTTGGCAAACCAACAGATACACCAGCGGCCCGTCCACCCCGGTCCTCTCGTACTAAGGGCAGCTCCTCTCAAATATCCTACGCCCACGCCGGATAGGGACCGAACTGTCTCACGACGTTCTGAACCCAGCTCGCGTACCGCTTTAATGGGCGAACAGCCCAACCCTTGGGACCTACTACAGCCCCAGGATGCGATGAGCCGACATCGAGGTGCCAAACCACTCCGTCGATGTGAACTCTTGGGAGTGATAAGCCTGTTATCCCCAGGGTAGCTTTTATCCGTTGAGCGATGGCATTCCCACTTAATACCACCGGATCACTAAGCCCTACTTTCGTACCTGCTCCACCCGTCGGTGTCGCAGTCAAGCTCCCTTCTGCCTTTGCACTCTTCGAATGGTTTCCGACCATTCTGAGGGAACCTTTGGGCGCCTCCGATACCCTTTCGGAGGCGACCGCCCCAGTCAAACTCCCCGCCTGGCATTGTCCCACCGCCGGCTTACGGCGGCTGGTTAGAAACCCAATACTGCAAGGGTGGTATCCCAACAGCGGCTCCCACACAACTGGCGTCATGTGTTCTCAGCCTCCCACCTATCCTGTACATGCAATACCGAGTCCCAGTACCAAACTGGAGTAAAGCTCCATGGGGTCTTTCCGTCCTGGCGCAGGTAACCAGCATCTTCACTGGTACTTCAATTTCACCGGATGCATTGTCGAGACAGCGCTCAAATCATTACGCCTTTCGTGCGGGTCGGAACTTACCCGACAAGGAATTTCGCTACCTTAGGACCGTTATAGTTACGGCCGCCGTTTACTGGGGCTTAAATTCAAAGCTTCGCCGAAGCTAACCTCTCCTCTTAACCTTCCAGCACCGGGCAGGCGTCAGCCCATATACCTCACCTTTCGGTTTTGCATAGACCTGTGTTTTTGCTAAACAGTTGCTTGAGCCTATTCTCTGCGGCCACATCTCTGTGGCACCCCTTCTCCCGAAGTTACGGGGTCATTTTGCCGAGTTCCTTGACAATGCTTCTTCCGCCGGCCTTAGGATTCTCTCCTCATCCACCTGTGTCGGTTTACGGTACGGGTACAGTACAAACAATAGCGGCTTTTCTCGACGCATGGCTCACATACTTCCCTACTTCTTTTCGGTCCGCTTCACGTCTTCGGGTTGCCACACGGATTTTCCTATGTGACCCCTACCTCGCTTGCACGCGGCTTTCCATTCCGCGCCTATGCTCTCCACACGTGTCCCCACAGTTCTGTCATACTGCAGTACAGGAATTTCAACCTGTTGTCCATCGGCTACGTCTTTCGACCTCGCCTTAGGCCCCGACTTACCCAGGGCAGATCAGCTTTACCCTGGAAACCTTGGATATTCGGCCTAGAGGATTCCCACCTCTATCTCGCTACTCATTCCGGCATTCTCTCTTCCATAAAGTCCACAGCTCCTTACGGTACTGCTTCTTCCCTTATGCAATGCTCCTCTACCAATCCTTTTCAGGATTCCTCAGCTTCGGTGTCGTGTTTCAGCCCCGGACATTTTCGGCGCAGGACCTCTCGACCAGTGAGCTATTACGCACTCTTTGAATGTATGGCTGCTTCTGAGCCAACATCCTGGTTGTCTTCGAAATCCCACATCCTTTTCCACTTAACACGTACTTTGGGACCTTAGCTGGAGGTCTGGGCTCTTTCCCTTTTGACTATCCAACTTATCTCGTATAGTCTGACTCCCGGCAATCAGTTTCATGGCATTCGGAGTTTGATATTCTTCGGTAGGCTTTGACGCCCCCTAGGAAATTCAGTGCTCTACCTCCATAAACCTTTGCCGAGGCTAGCCCTAAAGCTATTTCGAGGAGAACCAGCTATCTCCGGGTTCGATTGGAATTTCTCCCCTATCCACACCTCATCGCCACCCTTTTCAACGGATGTGCGTTCGGTCCTCCATTGCCTTTTACGGCAGCTTCAACCTGGACATGGATAGATCACCCGGTTTCGGGTCTGCACATACTGACTCTGGCCCTGTTAAGACTTGGTTTCCCTACGGCTCCGCACCTTTGGTGCTTAACCTTGCCAGTATGCACAACTCGCCGGACCGTTCTACAAAAAGTACGCGGTTCCTCCAATAATGAGGTTCCACAGCTTGTAAACACAGGGTTTCAGGTTCTCTTTCACTCCCCTCCCGGGGTCCTTTTCACCTTTCCTTCACAGTACTATGCACTATCGGTCACTAAGGAGTATTTAGCCTTACGGGGTGGTCCCCGCTTATTCCCACAAGGTTTCCCGTGTCTCGTGGTACTCTGGATACTGCCATGTCGTCTCTGGTTTCATGTACGGGGCTTTCACCCTCTCTGGCCGGCTTTCCCAAAACCGTTCCATTACCCTTGACGAATCAATCCCGCAGTCCGAACCCCAGCATGCACGCACGCTGGTTTGGGCTCTTTCCCGTTCGCTCGCCGCTACTTAGGAAATCGAGGTTTCTTTCTTCTCCTCCGGCTACTTAGATGTTTCAGTTCACCGGGTTCCCCTCCATACGTTATGGATTGGCGTATGGATACATGAGGTCTTCTCATGTGGGTTTCCCCATTCAGAAATCTCCGGATCATTGGATATTTGCTCCTCCCCGAAGCTTATCGCAGCTTATCACGTCTTTCATCGGCTCTTAGTGCCAAGGCATCCGCCCTGCGCTCTTTCTTGCTTGGCCTCTTCAGATACTATAGCGTTAATATCTGACGGCTTGTTGTTTCTTGGTTTCTCTACTTGCTCGCTGCTTTCGCAGCGCCTCGTTTCGTCTCTATCTCTACGTTTAACGTATTTTAGATGTTTCGTATATGC
>NZ_JAAITA010000047.1 GCF_013304445.1 Blautia hansenii | reverse complement strand
TTAGGTCTTGCCATAATGAATCACCGCCGTTTCTTTTTAGTATATCATGAAACGGCATGAAGCAAAAGAATAATTGTGTTCTTGAGTTTCCGCGGTTTTATCCACAAGTTACTGTTCAGAGGTATGCATAAGTCATTGTAAAAAATAGCGAAATTTATTTTTTTATTTTGTGGATATTCATTTTAGGCAGGAAAAACTGTGTTTATAATTTTTCCTGCCGTTCTTTTTTGGCAAAGTTATACACCAGATTCTGGATTCCAGAGCCCATTTTCGAAGTTTCATGGCTGATATCAATGCTTTTTCAATCGCAAAACGAATACTTATCCACAGTCAGATTGACGAAAGAACGATTTTGGGAAATTCACTTTTTTTCTATGTTTTTGTTATACTCTTTCACAAGAAAGAGAGATTTTCTTATGGACATCGATTTAAAAGAAGAATTGAAAAAACGTGATAAACTTCTCGCTGGTTACCTCAAACAGATTGAGATACAAGAGGAATTTATCCAAAAACAAAAGGAAATGATTGAATATCTGGAAGATCATATTTCAAAGATCACAGACATTATCAGTGGCGTTTAATGGTAACTGTGCCGGAGGAAAACGTATGCCTGATACTTATGATTACATCACACTCATGTGCCGGCTAAAAGCCGCACAGGCAAGGAATAAAGAGCTGGAATCCGGTGAGAGATATGTCAAACTGAAAGAACTCCACCAGAAGGATTGCAGAGACTATGAACATAAAATTCTGGAACTGCAGACAGAAATAGCGGAAGCGCATAAAGAAACTATCCGTGTCCGTAATTACTGGTTCCAGGTACTGGAGGATATGCTCCTGGAGTTTGAAGCGATGCAGAAAAAAGCCGAACGGAAGCTAAAGGAGATGGAGAAGCGCGTCCTTTTTGCCGAAAACAAAGAGATGATGCTTTAGATAAAGTAAAAGAACTCCGCCTTCAGTTTTATAAAACAGCAGCCAGGCTGGAAGAAGAACAGGGAAAAAACGGGCAGGAAACCGGGAGGACAGCCCGGTCATAAGGGGCACAGCCGAAAGAAACAGGAACCTACGCAGCCGGCAATCCTTCTTCCACCGCCAGAAGAAGTCCTTGAAGACTGTGCTTTCAAAAAGACTGCAAGGACAATCATAAAACAACTGGTAAGGATCCGTATGGTTCTGGATGTAACGGAATACCATGCAGATGTTTATTATAACAGTCAGACGGGAGAACGTGTACATGCTGCATTTCTGGATGGCGTGATTGATGACGTGAATTATGATGGCAGCATCCGGGCATTTCTGTTTCTTTTAAATAATAACTGCTGTACTTCCATTGATGAGAGCAGAAAATTCCTGTCGGATTTAACAGGTGGAAAACTGAATATTTCGAAAGGCATGATAAGTAAACTCAGCAGGGAGTTTGCTTTAAAAACAGAGCCTGAACGCAGGACTGCCTGCGCAGAGATGCTGCTTTCCCCTGTCATGCATACAGACTGTACAAATGCAAGGGAAAACGGAAAGAACTGTCAGGTATATGTCTGTGTGACACCGGACGGAAAAGCCCTATACTTTGCATGTGAGAAAAAAGGGCATGAAGGGGTAAAAGGTACTGTCACGGAGGATTATCAGGGAATCCTGGCCCATGACCATGATCTTACCATTTATCATTATGGAGCAAATCATCAGGAATGTCTTGCTCATGTACTGCGTTATCTGAAAGACAGTATAGATAACGAACCGGAGCGCACCTGGAACAAAGAAATGCGTTCACTGGTACAGGAAATAATCCATTTCCGAAAAGGCTTCCAGCTGCCCCAGGAGCCGGATCTGAAAAAGGTTTCCGAATTTGAAAAAAGATATCAGAAGATACTGGAAACCGCTAGAAAGGAATACGGGGACATTCCGGCAAATAATTATTATAGAGACGGGTATAATTTATTTTTGAGAATGGAGAAATACATGCAGAATCATCTGCTGTTCCTGCATAACTCCAGAGTACCTGCCACGAATAACGAAGCCGAAGGGCTTCTGAGGAATTATAAGCGGAAACAGGCGCAGGCCGTGACATTTAGGAGTTTCGAAAGTATCGATTATCTCTGCCAATGCATGAGCATGCTTGTTTTGATGCGCCTGGAGGAATCGGCAAATATATTTGACAGAGTGTCCAAGATATTTGGATAAAGAAAAACCGATGGCTTTAACTGTTATCAGTCTACACCATCAGTTTTCTTAAGTCCAGTTAACCTCTGAACAGTAACGCTCACTGTGAAAATTTATCCAAATTAAGCGAAACTTCTTGAAATCTCAAAGATAACATGCTAACATCTAAGTAAACAGAAAGCACCCACTCCAAAGGTGGATGCTCCGAGTTTAGGTCAGATAATGTCCTTACGGACACCGCTTATCCTGTTGGCAGACAGGATAGGCATTTTTATTTTCGCTTGTTTCTCTTATCGAGAAAGGCAAGCAACGCTACAATCAAGCTACCAAAGAACATCAGCAATGCTAATATCCCAATGAAAATCGAAATAATTTCATAAGCCGTCATCGGCGCCACCTCCCTTCCTATGTATTCCGGTTGCCCGGTATCATAAAACTCGGGAGGCTACCACCCTGTCATGGGTACTTTCCTTAGGTAATATCCTAACATAATAACTATCACTTCGGCAAGAAAAAACTACATTTTTCTATCTCATTATTTTCTGCCAATTATGATAACATGGTTACTTGCACCAAGAACCGACTGTTCACGGCACACACTATAATGGTAATCGCACCATATTTTGAACTGATTTTCATCCCATTGGTCTACCTTTTGCGATAAAAGAGGTGCTAAACCATCTTGTGCAAAATGGTCTACAATTTCTAATCCATACCTTTGATAAATTAATTCCATTTCCTCTTTTGAAGAATAATAAGTATCCGTCCAAAAACACTTCTCATCATCATGCTTTAATACGCTTGTTTTAACAAGTTGTTTTGCCAATTGTTCATCTGTAAGCGCCCAATAATACTGCGGTAAAATTTAAAATTACCCCAGCCCTTTGCGAG
>NZ_JAAITA010000046.1 GCF_013304445.1 Blautia hansenii | reverse complement strand
GAAGATGAAGCGGCCTCTGTTTAATATAGCAATTATTTATTATTCGTTGTACTAGCTTTCCGGTGCGGAATTCAAATTCCGTAGCAGATACATAAAGGTTGTAATCCGCCAGTCTGGATAAAGGAGATTCATGGAAACAGGTGATGGCAATCAATGGCACATTTGCATCCTTCATAATCTCCGCCCATTCCACCATTTCAGAAGTCAGACCGGAATAACTGATAATAACTCCTACATCTTCACTGGTCATATTACGGGCCTGAACCAACTGTACATGAAAATCTTCGCTAACCATACATGGCTTATTCACTCTTAGGAATTTCAAATAGGCATCCTTTGCCACCAACTGAGAGGCACCTACTCCAAAAAAAGCAATTCTTTTTGATGACATCAGAAGCTCTACACTCTTATCCAACACTTCCAGTTCAATAAGACGCTTTGTATCTTCCAAAGACATGATACTTTTAAAACTCAACTTGTCCACAAGCTGCTCCATGGTATCACTTCTATGAATTTCACAGTTTTGCTCACTGATTGTTTCTTTTTTCAGAGCATTTTCATACATAAGCGCTTGTTGGAAATCTCTGTATTTTGCATACCCTAATTTCCTGCAGAGTCTCGTAATCGTAGAAGGAGAAGCAAAAGCATTTTGAGAAAACTCCCGAACACTCATGGTTGCGACTTCTTCTGGTCTTTGCATTAAATACTCAATAGCCCCCCGTTCTGTGGAACTTGATTGTGGTAAATATTCCCTGAATTTCAAAATAACACTTTGCATTTTCCTACCTCGCTTTGTGCAATATGTATATTTTCACTCTTTTATCTCTCAATTGCTAAAGCGATTGTAACACCACAAAACAAAGTTGTCTATACTTTTGTTTATTTATGATACTTTTTTTTCATATTATGATTTTAAAAAGCACAACACATCCAAAACATGAATCAAAACATTACAAATTTTACTCTTATTTCAATTATTTAAATCATATTTTACCAAATCATCCTCCGTTCTATCCCAAAAAAAGAAGTCTTTAAGACTTCTTTCCTTAAGCATGCTCTAGTTCCTTGTAAATTTGATCTAGACGGTACATTTTGTCTCTACTTTCCCTTTTTTGCATTTTTTGTTTCGCATGGTTGTAATGTTTCCTTTCACGCTTTGTGCTCTTTGGCAATTTTCTATAATCTTCTTTTATAATCTGTTTTGCTTTATCATGCTTGGCGATATAAGAAACAATTCTACTGAATGATGTTGAAGTTGAACAATCCTTTTGTCTATGAAATTGACGTTTTTCTTTTGGTATTTTTTTGTATTCTTATGGAACAGGATATAGTAATGGTTTTGCTTATCTTCCATAATTTTCCATAAATCAACGCGACATTTTTCAGCATGTTCCCATAACTTCCCGAAAGCCGGTGAAGCCCGATTCCAATGGCGTTCCCGGCTTTTTCGCCTTTGGGGGGAAGTTCCCGTATCTTGGCGAATCCCGGCGCATCTTGATGGCCGTGAGTAGTAAAACGAGTAGTAAATCGCGTTTTTACTACGCCGCGACGCGTCGCATCTCCTCCGCAGCCGTGCAGCCGTCCATATGGGCGTAGTACCCGAGCGTCATCTTGATGTCCTTATGGCCCATGATGTATTGCAGCGCCTTCGGGTTCATCCCGGCCTTCGCCATCTCCGTGCAGAACGTGTGGCGCAGCGTATGCGGTGTCATGCCATCGGGAAGCTCCATCTTTCCCCTCTTCGCGTACTTGCCTCTCAGCCCCCTGAACACCCGGTCGTAATCGCCGCCGACCCTCGGCAGCCCGTCCCTGTTGAGGAAGATGAAGCCCGTTCGCCCATCGACGCTCAGGGGCTTCGCCTTCGACCTCGATGCCATGACATGCTCGAACGCGGCCATCACCTCGTCGGTCATGTAGATGTAGCGCTTGCCGCTCTCCGTCTTAGGCTCATCGACCCGGTATCCCCCGCCGACTGCGCGGGCGAGCTGGTGGTCCACGAAAATCACCCTGTTCGTCAGGTCGATGTCCGTCTTGGTCAGCCCGCACATCTCCGATATGCGCAGCCCCGTCCCGAGGAGGATGACCACCTCGTCGATGTACCTGTGGTAGACGGCATCCGACCGCATGAAACCGAGCAGCGCGTCCACCTGTTCCCGACTCAGCGGCTCCCTCTCCGTCACGTCCCTCTTGATGACGGTCGCGAGCTTGAAATCGAACGGGTTCTTGCGTATACAGTCATCGGCTATCGCCAAGTAGAACGCCGCCTTGAGCGACCGCTTGTGGTTGGAGATGGTGGAGTAGGCGAAGCCCTTGGACTTCATGCGCTGCGCCCATTCCTTCGCATCGGACGGCTTCACGCCGCCTATCTCCCGCGAGCCTATTGTCTTCAAATACCTTCTTGGCTTCCGATGTATCAATGGAATGCTTTTGGGTCCAATTCTCATTCCAAACATCTTCGTAATCATAAACCTCAATGGTTGATTTTCCATCTTGGTTATGATGTTCTATCAATGTCAAATCCATGATATCTCCACTTTCCAACTCCAGGTAGACGCAAATCCCTGGATGCCCTGGGTCTGGGTTTTCTTCTGCAACTAACTCGCCGCCAGGGATTTTAATTCTTGCCTGATTATCCTTATAATTTTTCTGGAATGTAAGGAATAACCCCTGCAACTCTTTTGTGGTAATATAGTCATAATCTGTCTCAAAGTTTTCCAGCACTCTTTGAAAAGCGACCTCCATATTCCGGTTTGACTTCTTAATGTTTGCTTTACACACCAAAGATGATAAAAACGGAATATTCGATTTTAATTCCGCTAAGGCAAGAAGCAGTTCTGACTGAAAATAGTTTTCTTTTAAAAACGTAATTTGTTTTTCATCTTTTAGATTTAAGCAAAAATCCTTATCCAAGACAGATGAAGTAATCTGATCTGCAACGTCTCCCGACAGATATGTTTCTGAATCAAAGAGTTTATTTGCTATAGAAGTTACCATAGATGCATACTCATGAATGGTATCCGGAATCCCTAACTCATCCAACCGATACTCTGCTTCTTTTTTACAGAAATGCTGGAAAGGCATTTCATAAGCATGTACTAAGTTTTTTAACTGCTCTTTCCATTCTGGGAACTGCTGCATAAGATATCTTGCAACACTCACTTCAGATGCTCCGTAATTTGGTTTTTTGATTTCATTTGACATAATATTTTCCTCCTGTTTTTAAATTTCTTATAGAATATGGAAGAAAATGAAAGCCCAAAAAAAGAGACACCAAAACGGCATCTCTCATAAAATCATGGATTACAATTTTTACAAGCCTCATACCCCTGCTGCATCAATTCATCTCTATTCCCAGCAAATGTCTCTTTGTTCTCGTCCTTCATACGGGAAAGGCTGGAACAGTCTGACCGGTGGAATTTTTTGGTGTTAGTGTTTAAAACATAAGTGACTTCCTGAATATTGTTAGAAGAACTCCGTGTAGAGTCTTCTGGTTCATTTGCTTCTGCAGCATGGGAATTACCTGTTGTATAATCAATCTCTACACCTGGCTGTGCATTATAACAGAAAACATTAAATAAAACTCCTTCACCATTGTCTTCTACTGATTTTCCTTCCATAAGGACTCCAGTTGTTACTGGGTTATTCCCATCATATATTGGTGTGACACGATACTGCACATGATTTCCAGTTTCTTTTACGTAATCCGCTACCATGTTCTCAAAAGGCAACATCCCGTCTACGTTCATATATCGGGTACCTGTAATCAAGTTCTTTTCATTGTCATTCTCCGCTGCAAGCTGGAATCCAATTAAATGGCACCGGTTGTATAAATATTTCCCATCTACCCAGTCGTATTTCATGGTCTGCCATCCGCTCGGTTTTATATGTCCGATCGGCCCACGTTTCTCTGTTGGCATAATATCCTTTCCAATGCTTGCATAAGCAACCCCGCAACGTCCTAGTGTATTGACATATTTACATTTAACACAATTATTCTTTTGCTTCATACCGTTTCATGATATACTAAAAAGAAACGGCGGTGATTCATTATGGCAAGACCTAA
>NZ_JAAITA010000045.1 GCF_013304445.1 Blautia hansenii | reverse complement strand
AAAGCCCTTTTGAGGGCTAATATCAAACCACCAGTTGAACTGGTGGTTGCTGACTAGACCCAAGAAGATTTTCCTTTAAATAATGGTCAGCGGGCAGCATTTCCACCCATTTTGGAACATAAAATTCCATCTGCACAATGGGGAATTCATAAAGAAGTTTTTCCATAATTCTGGACACATCTTCTTTTCTCAACTGTTCACAATTTACACTTACAACTCCGGCCTGATATTTCTTTTTCAGTTCCTCTGCCAGGGCTAATGTTTCTTCTTTATAAGGCTTCTGGGAATTTAAAATAATCAAAAACGGCTTGCCTGTTTTCTTTAGTTCTGACACAGTTTTCTCTTCTGCCGTGATATAACTTTCCCGGGGAATTTCCCCAAAAGAGCCGTCACAGGTAACCACCAGGCCAATGTTGGAATGTTCTTCGATGACTTTTCTGGTGCCTGTCTCTGCCGCCTGGTGAAAGGGGATTTCATAACTGTACCAGGGCGTTTTTACCATACGTTCCTTTCCGTCTTCCATGTTTCCTGCCGCATTGGGAACCAAAAATCCCACACAGTCTATCAACCGTATTTTCGCCTGAAATTCCTCTCCCATTTGGATTGCTGCTGCTTCTTTTGGAATAAATTTAGGTTCTACGGTGGTAATCAGTTTACCGGAACCGCTTAGCGGAAGCTGGTCACGAATTTCATTTCTCAGGTTTTCCTCCATATTGGGAAGTGCAGCCAGTTCCATAAATCTTCGCACAAATGTGGATTTCCCCGTGCGCACCGGACCCACAACACCTATGTAAATTTCTCCGTTTGTACGAGCCTGTATATCCTTGTAAATATTATATGTATCCATAAAATACCCCTTTCATCGTATTGCTAGATTATATGACAGACCTTTCAAAAAAATTCCTCCCAATTTCACGAACATTTGTTCTTGACATTTTTTATATACCTGTTATAATAAAATCAGAATATATGTTCGATTCTATTTTATCATTTTTACAAAGAGGTGTTTACATGAAAGTGAATTTTTCTCTTTCCCTAGAAGAAAAACTGCAGATTTTATCAGATGCTGCCAAATATGATGTTGCCTGTACTTCCAGTGGTTCTGACCGGAGAGGGAAAAAAGGCAGTCTGGGGAACTCCTGTGCTGCAGGTATCTGTCACAGCTTTGCCGCAGACGGAAGGTGTATTTCTCTTTTGAAAGTCCTGCTCTCTAATGAGTGCGTCTATGACTGTAAATACTGTCTGAACCGCCGCTCCAACGATAAGGTGCGCACCACCTTTACCCCGGAGGAACTCTGCAGTATCACCATGGAATTTTACAAAAGAAATTATATTGAAGGACTGTTTCTGAGTTCCGGAGTCATCAAAAACCCTACCCATACCATGGAACTGATCTATCAGACTTTGTACCTTCTGCGTACAAAATACCATTTCAGGGGCTATATCCATGCCAAGGCTGTTCCTGGCGCGTCTCCGGAAATTATTGAGCAGACCGGATATCTGGCCGACCGTATGAGTATCAATATGGAACTCCCTACGGAGAAAAGCCTGCACACCCTGGCCCCCGGAAAAACACAGCAGTCCATTGAAAAACCTATGGCCCAGATACAGGGGAAAATTATAGATTACCGGCTTTCCCTGGGCAAAACTGCTTCTATGGAGCGCTTTGGACAAAACCAGTATCTCTCCAGTACAATTTTTACGGATACTGCCAGTACTTTGTCCGGTGCTTCCTCCTTGGCTCTGGAAAAAACTGCTTTTACACCCCGGATACAGAATTCCCGTTCTCTGTCAGTCCCTATAGATAAGCAAAAAAAACGGCCATTTGTACCTGCTGGACAGAGCACACAGATGATTATCGGAGCTACCGCTGAAAATGACTATGAACTTTTACAGGTAACCCAGCAGATGTATCAGAAATTTGATTTAAAGAGGGTCTTTTTCTCTGCCTATATTCCCCTTAACGAAGACTCTGCTCTGCCATCTCTGGACACAGCCCCTCCTCTGCTTCGGGAACATCGGCTTTATCAGGCGGACTGGCTGCTGCGCTATTATGGTTTTCATGCTGAGGATTTGCTCAGCCCCGCCAGGCCCAATTTTAACATCCTGCTTGACCCCAAGTGTGACTGGGCGCTGCGTCATCTGGAAATTTTTCCAGTAGAAGTTTCCCATGCTTCTTATGGCGACTTGTTAAAGGTTCCGGGAATCGGCAATAAATCTGCGTGGCGAATTGTTCAGGCCCGCCGCCAGGGCACTCTGGATTTTTCTGCGCTAAAGAAAATGGGGGTAGTTCTAAAGCGGGCACAATATTTCATCACCTGCCAGGGAAAAATGCTGTATCGAACTCCTATTGAAGAGGATTTTATTACCCGCCAACTGACCGGCACAGATAAAAAAACAGCCTGGGAAGCAGAACATCCTCAGACTTATGAACAGCTTTCCCTCTTTGACCACCATTTTCTGGAAGTCCCGCCTACCGTAGAAGACAGTTGTAAGACCTTTTGGGGTCAATTATAAGAAAAGGAGGCTCTTCCATGGTTGTTTTTACCTGTTATGACAATTTTGAATCCATGATGACCTGTATTTATGACGCTTGGGCAGCCCGGCTGGGACACTCCAATATCCGGCTTCAAACAGAACCTGTGGGCAACCTGGAACTGTTCTGTGAATACCGCCATATTGATACGGAAATGGAAAAAGTTCAGAAAGTTATCCGCTCAATCCACAAAAAAATCTCTTTTCAGGCGTATCAGTATGTATATGCTGCCTCCCTGTCTTCTCATGAGGAAAAGCTGGACAGAATTTACCGTTTTCTGGTGCTGGGCTTTGCCTGTGGAAACGCTGTGCTGGATATGCTCCATCAGCCGGAGGTACAGGCCATTTTTGAATTGCAGCGAAGTGTATATAATGAAACACACAAATTCCGAGAATTTGTTCGCTTTGACCGTCTGGAAAACCAGATTCTATTCTCTGTCATTGAACCGAAATCTCATGTGCTGACGCTCTTGGCTCCTCATTTTGAAGACCGTATGCCCTCAGAAGACTGGATAATTACAGATAAGAATCGCCTGCTTGCTGTAGTGCACCCTAAAAATCAAGAAGCCTTTTTAACTCCCATTACACCCCAAGAACTGGCTTACATGGAAAGTGTCCGAAACAAAAAGGATTCTTATACAAGATTGTGGAAAACATTTTTCGATTCTGTCTCTATCAAAGAGCGGGCCAATGCCAAATGTCAGAGAAATTTCCTGCCCCTTTGGTATCGAAAAAACATGACAGAATTTACAGAAGAATAGTTCCGCCCTTTCATCCGAAATACATTGTAAAAGGCGGAACCCAAAACAGGTTCCGCCCATACCTCCAATATAGAATCTCTTCTGTACTGGGTTCTTTTTATGCAAATTTTCTCTTAGCAGCTTCTACCACATGGCCTACCAGTACAGAAGTTGTAACGCTTCCTACACCGCCCGGCACAGGAGTGATAGCTTCTACGATTGGTTCTGCCTTTTCAAAATCCACATCTCCACAGAGTTTTCCTTCTGCATTGACATTGATACCCACATCAATAACAACCTGACCTTCTCTTAAATAAGTGTCATCTACTACACCTGCACGTCCTGCAGCAACAATGACGATATCTGCTTCTTTTACTACAGAAGGCATATCCACGGTTCTTGTATGACATACTGTAACAGTTGCATTTTTCTTAATCAGCATCATGGCAGCCGGTTTACCTACAACCAGACTGCGTCCGATAACAACTGCTTTCTTGCCTGTGCAGTCAATGTCGTAATAATCCAGAATTTCCATACAAGCCTGTGGTGTACATGGAGGGAAACCTACGTTCTTTCCGGTAAATACACCGGACATAGAGCCGTCTGTCATACAGTCTACATCCTTTTCAGGGTCCAGAGCATTTTCAATCACAGACTGATCCAGATGTTTTGGAAGCGGACGGAATAATAATACTCCGTGAATATTGTCATCTTTATTTACTTTGTCAATGGTTGCCAGAAGTTCCTCCTGTGTAACATCAGCCGGAAGTAAGATTTTCTCACATGCAACACCTAAAGTTTCACAGCGTTTGGTTGCTCCTCTTTCATAGGAAATATCGCTTTCATTCTCTCCTACACGAATAATTCCCAGAGTTGGTCTTACCCCTTTTGCTTCCAGTGCAGCAACATCTGCTTTGATTCTCTCATTTAATGCTGCTGTTACTTCTTTACCAAGTAATCTTTTTGCCATTTCCAGCATCCTCCTAATAGTTCTTTTTCTATGATTATTTTAATCTGGATAATACGCTTTCAAATGTTTCATCTGCAATCTTTGTATATTTTTCCAGCATAGCGTCTGCTTTTTTATTTAATTCTTCCGCATAAGCTCTGTCGGCCATGGATTTTGTATTGATGTAAACATTTAAGCTGGCTCCTTTTAAAGCAGCTTTACAGAAAGCAGCGCCTACCCCTGCATCACTGATAGCCAAAGTAGAACCCTTTGCTGCGAACTCTACAATAACTTCAATGGCTTCACAGCATTTTTCCATGATTTCCATAGGTACAGAACAGGCATCTTTTAACACGATTTCCATAACACGTGCTTTTTCTGCCTTTTCCTCTTCTGTATTTCTCGGCATACCGTATGCTTTGGAAAGAGGCTCGAATACTTCTGCGTCTCTCTCAATCAGGCGAAGAAAATCTTTCTGGAGTTCATCGCATTTTTTCTTTAACTCCCACATTTCTTCTTCTACCTCTGCATATTTCTTTTTGCCTACTGTAAGGCTTCCTACCATATTTCCAAGAGCAGTTCCTACTGCTCCTACTAAGGCAGAAGCGCCGCCGCCGCCGGGAACCGGGGCTTTAGAAGCCAGGACTTCTACGAATTCATTGCATGGCACTGTTGAAAATCCCATTGTTGTATCCTCCTTAAAACCGTATCTCTTTCTGCTTAGAACAAGCCGTGAATCTTTCCTGTCTCGTCTACATCAATCTTTTCAGCAGCCGGCACTTTCGGCAGACCCGGCATAGTCATGATTTCACCGGTTAA
>NZ_JAAITA010000044.1 GCF_013304445.1 Blautia hansenii | reverse complement strand
AAAGCTTGAAAGTGTAATATTTATAGGGATAATCAAAAATCAGATATAAAGTTTTGTATAAAGACTACGAGATTCCTGTGAAAGAAAATATGAAGGATATATTGGAAGATAAGCCGGACACCATAGAATATGGGCAGGAAGTGAATATTTAAAGGCGTGTAGAGAGGATTTTAAACTTAGCCCAAAAGAATTTTTAGGTTGTAATACTTTTGCAGATTATGAAATTGGAAGGGTTCTTGATGCGGCAGCGCAGTATGAGGAAGAACCGATTATTATTTATACCTCTGATCATGGGGATATGATGTACGGACATTCTCTTACAGGCAAAGGACCTGCTTTATTATGAAGAAATTACACATATTCCACTGATGATTAAAGGATTTGGAAAAGGCGTGGATAAAAATCCGGTTTCTCATATCCATTTAGTGCCTACGATTTTTGATATGTTTGGCGTGCCAATTCCTAAGATGTTTGAAGGAAGAAGTATCTTCGAGGAAGTAAAAAATCCGGAAGTAAGATGCAATGACTATGTATTTATGGAATTCGGACGTTATGAAGTAGATCATGACGGATTTGGAGGTTACCAGCCCCTTAGAGGCGCTTTTGACGGAAGATATAAGATGGTAATCAACCTTATGACCAGCGATGAGCTGTATGCTAAAGTTTGAAATTCAGATAGTTGCCGATTGCAAAGAAACAGGGCTAGTCGGAAAAAATGTCGGAAAAAATGGAATTGATTTTTGGGTTCAAAATATTGATAAAGTTGACTGGACATTATCTTTTGATACAGTAATATTGGGTCATACGAAAATATTAAGCCAATTAGTTGGAAGAGATTGGATTAGAGAAATATTTTTTAAATGTCTCAAATGGAAGAAAAACTTATTTTCATATGATGATTTATCGGATTATAGAGAAGAAATTCAAGAAATGAAAAAAAATGGGCTGAAAGTATACTGGAGTTCTTTGGTATCAGAAGTAGATAAAGAGCATTATATGAATAAGTTATTTCAGTTGAGTGTTCCCACTGTTGCTGTAGTGGGAACAGGTTCTAAACAAGGAAAATTTACTTTACAATTACAATTTAAAAATTTCATGGAGAAATTAGGATATAAAGTGGGATTTTTATCTAGTGAACCAAATGGGGAATTGTTTGGAGCGCATAAGGTTATTCCATTTGGCTATGGTTCTGCAGAAAATATACATGAAAAAGAATTTATTATGGCAGTAAATTATGCTTTGCATGAAATAGAATTGAAAAATCGACCAGATTTATTACTTATGGGTTCACAGTCACATACAGTTCCTTTAAGTATGGGAAATTTGGGATTTTATCCGGTGTATCAACATGGATTTATTTTAGCGGGTGATCCTGATGCATTTATTTTATGCGTTGGACCAGATGATGATATAACTTATATTCAAAGAACGATTAGATATCTTGATTCAGTAGTGTATGGTAAAACATTAGCACTGGTATTATTTCCATTTCGTAATGAAGCACCATCTTCCACGTTAGTAACACATTTGACTCGGATTACAGAAGATGAGGCAATTAAAAAAATAGAAAATATTAGAAAAGAGAGTTTATTGCCGGTATATTGTCCTAACATTTTCGATAAAGATATTGAAAAATTGTGTGAAGAAATTATTGTTTTTTTAAATGTTATGTTTGGTAGGAACTTTAGCGGAGGCTAAATGAAAAAAATTAAAGTTATATTTAAAAGAAGGAAAAGGATAAGATGATGAAACAAGTTATTAAAGATTGGAAGCCAATTTATAAAATAGCAGAAGTATCAGGAGTTTTTCTTGGTGGAATTATGCTGGTACTTATATTTAGAGGCGGGTTTGATGTAATGGAAACGTGGCTACTGCGTATGCTTATAGATGCTGCAAAAGAAAATCAAGCCATCATAGGCATGTGTATATTTTTGGTTTGTTTGATTTTAGCAGAAGGTATCATGGGAATTATATCTGGAATGTGGATTGGTAGGACTGTAATAAAAGGAAGAAAAAATATTCAGGTGTATTTAATGAATAAATTACTGGATTGTCCTCATAGTACTCTTTCAGATATGGGAACAGGAGAAATTTTGACACGTTTGCAAACAGATAGCCGCCAATGTGTGGAAAGTATTCGATACTTTTTACAGACGGTGGTGTATGGGTGGATTCTTTTCATTTGGCCAATTATTATCTGCTTTTTTATAAGCTGGCAATTAACTCTTTTAAGCATCCTTATGGTTCCGCTTATTTTTGTTTGTGCAAAAAAATTCAGTGTCAAGATTGGTGCTGCTTCGGAAGAATTACAAAATAAAGAGGGAAAAGCAAATAAAATATTTCAAGAATGTGTTTGGCAGATACCGACAACAAAAGCATATTCTGCCCAACAAGAATGGACTGGTTATTTAAACCAAACATTTTGTGAATTATATCGGGCAAAAAATAAAAAAGTGTTTTCTCAGTTGGTTTATGAGCCGTTTTTAAATATTATTCAGATACTTCCTCAAATTGTAATTATAGCAGTGGGCGGTTGTTTGCTTATACAGCATAAAGTTACAGTAGGAGATTTATTACTGTTTACTATTTTTTTAGGCTATATTACAAATGGAATGATGGGAATTCCACAATGGTTGGCACAGTATCGACAATTTTCAGGACACAGAAAAAGAATTTTTGAAATTCTGCAAATTCCATTTTTTTCGGGGAAAGACGTGGAAAAGGAAGAAAAGCCGGATATTATTTTAAACAGTATGGAGTTTATGTATGCTAATAGAAAATTCGGGATAAGCGATATTTCAGTAGAAATCGAAAAAGGAATGCATGTTGCCATTGTAGGAGAAAGTGGATGTGGTAAAACAACATTGTTGAAAGCCATTGCCGGTTTAAATAGACCGCAAAAAGGAGAAGCATTTGTATTGGGCTATGATTTATTTCAATGCCGGCCGGAACAACTGTATTGTCATTTAGCATTAGTGTTGCAGGACACGTATTTGTTTCCGGGAACAATCAGAGAAAATCTGATTGCCGGAAACAGGAATATTTCTTTGGAGCAATTAGAAAATGCATGTAAAAAAGCTAAGATATGGGAATGGATTTGCAAGCTTCCGAAAGGACTTGATACAACTCTTTCGGAGTTCTCCAGTAATATTTCAGGAGGACAAAAGCAGCGAATTGGTATTGCAAGGGCAATTTTGCGTAAAGCAGATGTATGGCTTATAGATGAACCTACCAGCTCTTTAGATTATCAGACTGCTCAGGATATTTTAAATAATCTTAGGGATATTACCCGTACATATACGACGGTTACAGTTACTCATGATATGAGCAATATGTCAGAGTATGATTTTATTTTAGTTATGGAAGATGGAAAATTGGTGCAAACAGGAACCCACTTTGAATTGTTGAAAAAAGAAGGTGTTTATGCAAAACTCTATGAAAAGGAGAGAAATGAATAGAAATGGGGAAAATACAGTTATTTGAAAAAAAACACAAGCTGGCGTTGGGGTGTGGATATGTTCTCTATCCATTAGCAAAATGTGGCTCTACCTTACTTTTGGCATCTTTATTTAGCCAAGTGTTTGCCCTTATTACAAATTCCAAAAACCAAAGACAGTTTCTTAGTTTAGTAGCGATAAATCTTCTTTTGGTGGCAGGCTGCATTTTTTTGATGGTTATTTCCAAGTGTATTATTCAAATTTTTTTGAATAAAGCAATTATAGGATTGAAAAAAAATTATGTGACTCATTTGCAAAATATGTCATTAAAAGAATTGCAGGGACAGCATAGTGGACATTGGCTGTCAATTTTAGAAAAAGATATTCAAAAAGTAGAAACATTTTTGGGAACGACAATGATACAGTCTGTTTTGCCCATTGTCATAGGTGGAGTTTGTATTATTTCTATTTTTTTGAAAACATGGCAAATTGGTATGGTAGTTTTAATATTGTCGGTGTCTTCTCAGATAGTAAATAAGTATTATGGAAAAAAACATCGGTATTATCAACAGACAATTGCAGAAGAGGAAGAAAAAATACAGGAATGCGAAACGGATTGTATTGCAGGAGAGGAAACAATTCGTGTATATCAATTAAAAAGCTTTGTATTAGACAAGGTAGAAAAATTATTTTGTAAAGTAAATGAAAAAGAAGATAAATATCTAGAACAAAGAACGCTACATTATTTTATTAGCGGAATTTTAGGAAGCTTAACAATGCTGACACCGATTGCTTATGGCATGTTGCTTGTTTCCAAAGGGGAGTATGAGATTTCAGAAATTATGTATAGTGTTCAGCTTTGTGGAAATGTGGGTTGGTTTTTGGGAAGTATTGCTTCTTCTATAGAAGAAATCAGTAAATACAAGGTTTCTTATAATCGCATCAAACACGTAATAGAAACAGAAGAAGATCAAGTCTGCTTTGTAGAGGAAAAAGAGAAAGGCTACGTGCTAAAAGCAGAAAAGTGGTCAGTGGGATATGGTGATGTAAAAGTTATAAATGAGATTAATTTTCAGGCAGAGAAAGGAAAATACATTGTTATAGCAGGGGAATCAGGAAAAGGCAAGAGTACTTTGCTAAAAGGGATTAAAGGGCTTTTGAAGTCAACAGGAAAGTTGTCATGTAATTTTGAAAATGGAAAATCCGAAGGAGTATTTAACAGTGAAATGATTTATGTCCCTCAAAACGTTGAGCTGTTTGAGGAGTCCTTTTTAAATGTTCTTACATATTGGAAAGAAATACCAATGGAAGAAGTAGAGTTATGTTGTAAAAGATGCTGTATTCACGATTTTATTCAAAAGCAACCGAAGGGGTATGAAACAATGATAAGAGAACGAGGAAGTAACCTTTCAGGCGGACAAAGGCAGAGGCTTGCTATTGCAAGAGCATTGCTTAAAAAGCCTCAAGTATTGTTGTTAGACGAGGCAACTTCTGCTTTAGATGAGAAAACGGAAAGACAGCTTTTTAAGAATATAAGGGAAGCTTATCCACAGATGACAATATTATCTGTTACTCATAGGCTGGGAGAAATGGAAAATGCAGATGAAGTTTGGAAGATGGGAGATAATGTAAAACGTATATAATAGAAATCAATATGTAATGTATGTATATAGGGAGATACTGGCAGAATATAAACTTGCCAGATGTATAGATGCCGTGTGCTTTTCAAAATGGCATATCATAGGGGTGAGTGGCCGTGATTATTTCCATCCAGATATTGTGGAGAATGGTAATATAATAATACACATAAAATTCCCGAAAACTTTATGAAAAATGTAAAAAAGTAATAAAATATGAAAAAAGTACAAGAAAAAATACGCTCATATATAGATAGCCTAGATTATTCACGGCACAGCCGTGAAAGTGGCTGAAAGCCACATAGTTGCTGT
>NZ_JAAITA010000043.1 GCF_013304445.1 Blautia hansenii | reverse complement strand
TGTTAGTATTCTTTGTAGTTGTGATTGCAAGCTATATTATTCTAAAGAAACAAACAAAATAGTGATTACCTTTATTTTGCAAAAGCAGTTAGTCTTAGGATTGACTGCTTATTAATAAAAGACACCACTTCAATGTGTCAATGGTGTCTTTTTAGTGCTATTTTATCGTCATATCAAGGCTCGTTTAATCGTGGTATATTCGTGGTAAAATGAGTGTTTTTCTATACTTCGAAAAGCTTGAAAGTGTAATATTTATAGGGATAATCAAAAATCAGATATAAAGTTTTTAATAATTGGTATATGATATTTATTATAGGCATCTATATATGGCAAACATTCAATATCATAAATATTATCCGAAGCATTCTCATAAGATTTTCGACGAGCACATATGAATTCATATATTTTCTCATCAGTAACCTGTTCATTGACTGGTTGTGGCGTAACAGAAAAATAAAAGTCTCCCACTAACGAAGAATATTCCCATGAAAGCTGTTCTTCTCCGTATTGGCTAATTGATATTTCTGACACTTTATTTCTAACAAATTTAAACATTTCTTCAATTTTCAAATTTGGAATAAGCATAGCATCTTTTAAAACTTGTGTATATAATCCATTACTACATTGTCCATCAAATGCACTACAGTCAGCGCTTGTAGAATAAGCAATCATAGTACCTTTAGGTGGATTATTAAATGGCGCAAAGCCTGTTAAAAATCCCCTCCCCATAGCAAAAGGATTATCTCGACATGCATCCAATATACATATTAATGTTTTTCCCTTATATGAAGATGCACCTTCTAACAGCGAATTTAAACAATAACAAGAGACCATTGTCTTGCTTTTATCACTTAACTTTAAATCAATAGGAACGATAAAATTTTTACCGTCGATTTGCATACCATGCCCTGCATAAAAAAATACCCCTACAGCATATTCATCTAATGCCTGTAAAAAATCATTAACAGATTTTTGAATATCTATTAAATTTGCATCCATTATTTTTGTAACATCAAAATTTAATTTGTTCAAAATACTAGCAATATCGTCAGCATCATTCTTAGGATTATTCAATTTCCCTACATTTGAATAATCAGAATTACCGATTACTAATGCAATTCTATCCATTATTCTCACCTCTGAAATTATCTTACGTTTTATTTCATAATTAAAAATTTTAAATTCATTTCTTAATATAAATTTTAATCTGTTATTTTGATCATACCACCTTCTTAGCCCATTTTCTATATAAACTCTTACAAACACTGAAAAGCTCCCGAAGGAGCTTTCCACGCTTTAAATATACACTAATTCTTTCAACACAATCTCTTCTGCAGCATTCCGGACATTATTTACCGCTCTAACCCATTCCATCTGGTCACGAGCTTTCAATTCTTCCGTAATGCCCTGCTTCTCCATCATCTGACTCACCAGAATATCCATTTTCTCCTGTGTTTCATCGTCCACCGCATTCAGATGTTCTGTCAATCTGTCTTCCAACATATACAGTGAATACATTGCCGGACGATGCTCTTTCAGATATGTTTTCCGCAACATTCCGTATTTCCCATAATGCGCTTCTTCATCTGTACTGACAAGATTCGGATAGTAAATTCCGTCTGCGCCAAGTGTGTAGGTTCCACCCATTTTTTCAAATGTGCTTTTCATGTGTTATTCCTCCTTGAAATCAGCGATGTCCTTAGATCATCGCATAATATTTCAGGGCAGCCTTGATAGCATCTTCTTTCTCTTTCGGGCATTGTGGAACTCTTGCATTTTCTGATTTTGGAAGATTATAGTTTTCTCCCACTTCAATTCCACATTTGCGTTTTACCTGAGAAATATATAAACTTGAAACCTTCAAGCCAAATTCTTTCAGCACATAATCTTTGATTTCCTGATAGGTTGCTTTCAACTCGGCACTGGTGGCATCCAGCTCGTCCAGGTCTAAGTCGATCTCTATCGTGTCATCTGGTTTTTGTTGGGACAAAAGAACAACCGTCTCCACATGTGTCGTTACTACTATCGGAACACATTTTATCAACCTCGTTGCTGTCATGTGAACACAATTCGTCAGTCCTATGTCGTCCTCTTGCATTTTTTCTTTGTGGTTTAAATTTAGCACCATCTACGCTATTCTTCAAGCCCGTTTTATAAACAAAAGTCAACTGTGCAGGGTCAACATTTCCGTTTTCATCAAGTCCACCTACAATTACTTTTTCAACAATGCTTTCAAATACATAGCGGTCAAATTTATCAAGAACCTCATTCTGTTCTAAAGTTTTCTTAAACTCTTTCAGACGTTTTTTTATGTCCTTTTCATTATCAGATGTTTCTTGTAATTTCTGTCTTTCTTCGACAAGCTGTTCTTGTTTACTTACTAAGTCAGCATATTTGCTTTCGTAGGTTTCCTTATCAACAATTTCTTCCAGACGCATATCAACAAGTTTACTCTTTTTCTTCTCTAATGCGTCTATCTCTTTTTCTGCTTTTGCAAGTTGTTTCGACACCGCACTACAACTAAGCGTATCGTCCATTCTCTGCAAAAATTCTTCCAGAACATCTTTATTATCATCACACAATAAACGATAACTTTCTACAAATGCTTCTTCAATAGCTGTTTCTGGAATACCTTTGCTATGCTTACAGAATTTTTTCCCTTTCTTCGTAGCCGTTACACATTGCCATATAACTTTGCTGTACTGTGAACTGCTGTGCCAATTACGCCTTGTTAAAGTGCCACCACAGAAACCACATTCCAGCATACAACTAAAAGCATATTTCCTACTATATTTTTCTCTCTTTGTGTTACCCTCTCCAATCTTTCCTCTATTAACATTTCTTCTGGAAAGAATTTCTTGTGCTTTTTCAAAAACTTCTTCGCTAATAATCGGTTCGTGATGATTGCGAATATAGAATTTATCTTCTTCTCCGAAATTCTCCAATCTCCGCTTTGAAATCGGGTCTACTGTAAAAGTTTTTCCTAACAATAAATCGCCTTTATATTTCTCATTCTTGATAATGCCAATAACTGTTGATTGTACCCATGTAGAACTTCCATACTTTGTTTTATATCCCAAATTTTCAAGCTCATGTGCAATAACAGAACCACCAGCACCCTCAATATACCGATTAAAAATATAACGTACAATTTCTGCTTCTTCTTCATTCACGGTAATTGTTTTCGTATCTTTGTGATAATCATATCCAAGACAACCTTGAAAACCAACCAGCTCTCCCCGTTTCATTTTCATTTTCAAACCTTTTTTTACATTAGCAGATATATTTTCAACTTCCTGCTGTGCCACAGAACTAAGTACCACTAAAAGCAATTCTCCGTCCATAGTTAAAGTATTGATTTTCTCATCTTCAAAATATACTGCTATATTGCGTTCCTTTAACACACGAACATATTTTAAAGTATCTAGCGTATTTCTTGCAAATCTGGAAATAGATTTTGTAATAACCATATCAATTTCTCCATTCATGCAATCATTTATCATACGCTGGAAATCTTCTCTTTTAGCCACTTGTGTACCTGTGATTGCTTCATCAGCATATATGTCTGCAAGTACCCACTCTTTATTCTTCTTAATCATATCTGTATAATAGGCTACTTGCGACTTATAACTGTTTAGCTGGTCTGCACTATCTGTACTAACCCTGCAATATGCACCAACACGCATAAGTTCAATCGTTTTCCCTCTTGTACGGGTTTGCAAATCATTCCTCGCTTTGATTACCTCTACTTCTTTCACAGAACCACTCCTTTTATATTTGAGTTTTGTATTCCTTTTGTAGTGTTATTATACAATATTCAAACATACAATTCAAGCGGTTATATCTGAAACAATTTTATAATCTTGCATAAGTTTTGATTTTACTAAAGCATATTCCTTTTCAGAAATCATTTTACGGGCAAGAAGTTGGTTCAACATGGCAATCTGCATACTATATCGTATTAGTGTTTTCTCCATATCAATTCCCCCTTGCTTATAATTTCTAAGCAGGCAGACGGCTTTGGAAAGCTCCATTAGTATTTCAACTATTCCCATTCTTGTGGGCAGAACCGCACCATGCGGACGTATCATTATTCTGTGGGGTAGGTCATGGCAAAGCGACTTTTCCAACGGTCGCTCTCGGATCACTGCGTGGGTCGCTCGCTTTCTTTTGGAAAGGTCATGGCGTACAGTTCCCGTGGCTTGCTACCTCACAAACGTATCTGTCTGCTTTATTCTGTTGTCAAAGAACTATCGGCTATTCAGCCTATCAAAATCAATTCTAGTCAAATTGATTTTAATAGAATGACAAGTGAAGTGGCAGGAAAGGGGGAAGTACCAAACTTCACTTATATGTACTACATCACTACAATTTCAAAATTCATCAGCATATCAAGCAATGCTGTCTGAACTCTGTTTTTTAAATCAGCGTCCACAACCATGCAAACATTACCGTATTCGTCATACAATTTACGCAAGCATAATTTGGAAATGTAACCGTCATAAAATTTCAAAACGGTTTCAACTGCTTCTGGTTCGCCCTCTGTGGCTGATAAGATTACCTCAAAAGGCAAATGCTCATGTTTCTTCATTTACGTTTCTCCATGATTTTTTTCATTGTTTCAAGTGTTTTTGTTCTATGATATTGGACGTTAGAACGTGGGATTTTGATAAATTCGCTGATTTCACTATCAGACATATCCATAAAGTAGGACAACAAAATAATGTTACGTTTCTTTTCTGTTAATGTTTTAAGAGCTTCGCTTAACTGATCGTCCTCAACCCATACTTCAATGCCTAAAATATTAAATACGGTGTAATCACTTTCGTATTTATCAAATGTTCCAAAGCGTTCCTGCTCATAATCTGGAATATCAGAAAATGGACATTCTCGTTTTTCACGTCGCTTCATATCACGATAGCCTTTTTTGACAGCTCGTTTGATAACCTTTTTTGAAAGACAATCAAACTGTGCTTCAATGGCTTGTTTGAAAGAAGATGTTTTCATTTGCTCACCTCCTTTCCGTGCTGGATTGAAATGAACTTTTGTTCATTTCCCCCTTTCCGCACCCTAACTTCCCAAAGAGGTGTCAAACTACCAAGATTTTCAAAAAAATATTTCTATAAAATAAAAACAGCCCATTTGAATGTAACTACACAAACAGACTGTTATATAAATGTTATCTATATGAACTTTTAACTCATGTAATGGGTATGATGATTGAAGCACTAGACAGAAATAATTATCCAGTTGAGAACGACGTAGCGTTCTTCTATATGTAATCATGGCATAACCCCCTCAAACCAGAGCTATACCAAAAGAAAAGGACAGCTTTGGTTATATCCAAAACCGTCCTGTAATCGTTTTTAAGACGTGCAAAAGCATATTATCTAAGAACGGTTTTTTTTATTTACCGCACACGATAATATCTTTTGAATTATTACTGCATACTATATGCACTTTTAACACATTCTAAATACATGGCATGAAGTTTAAACTCATGCTAGGTGGTTTAAAATGAGAAAAAAAAAGAAACACAAACCTTTGATTTCAGACCGTTAGGACTGGCAATCAGAGAAGCCCGTGAAAAAGCAGGGCTATCCCGTAATGATTTAGGTGATAAGGTATTCTATGGAGAACGCCATATCGCAGATATTGAAAATATCGGTTCACACCCAAGTTTTCAATTATTCCATGATTTAGTTACCATGTTCAATATATCGGTTGATGAATATTTCTATCCACCAGAGAAAGTTGAGAAAAGCACAGCTCGCCGTCAGATAGAAACATCACTTGACTTATTGAGTGATAACGAATTAAAAATCATTCAAGGTACGATTGACGGTATCTTGAATAGCAGGGAAAGCAAGAAGTAATCAGCTTCTTGTTTTCCCTATTTTTCTTTTTAGTGGAGACCGTTTCAAGTTTTGTGTAAACTCAAAAAACTGATATAAGATATGTCATTA
>NZ_JAAITA010000042.1 GCF_013304445.1 Blautia hansenii | reverse complement strand
ATAACCCTTTGCCACATATCACACCGCATACGCTACGCCATACATTCTGCACAAGGCTGGCAAGCAAGAACATGAACCCGAAAGATTTACAGTATATCATGGGGCATTCAAATATCAGTATCACAATGAACTGGTACGCTCATGCGTCCATAGATACCGCAAAATCAGAGGTTCAGCGTCTAATCGCATAGAAGTATTTACCACGATTTTAACCACGCTTGATAGCGAAAATATAAGAAGATAGACCTAGATATGTGAGGTTTACCACAAAAGCAAAATGCCCGTAGAGCCGATAAAATAAGGCTTTGCGGACATTTGAGAAGATATAAAAAGATAGTCAAAAAGACATATATAATTTTTTTTAATTCTGTAATACATTCTTCGCCGCTTTTAAAAGAAACTTCCGTTTCTTCAAATACAGCTTGATTGTCTGGATTAGTTACACCGATATTTAAATAATATTTACTATTACTGCTTCCATAAGCAATGCCTTCATCTATATCAAGACTTTCATCATTTGCAAATAGATAATAGTCTTCTGGTGCCCTCCCTTCATCTACCGGAATTTCTGGTTTTTCAATTATTTCTTTTCCTTCACCGAATATAGTCCATGCTTTTTCTCTGTCACATCTATACAGTCCCTTTACATCAACTGTGCTTATAGCTTGTCCTTTTATGTTTTCTGGTACTTCCAACTCACAATTAAATTTTACCTTCCCTGAATCAGAGGTTTTTTCATACTTTTCCGGGAAACTATATTCTGCTTCTTCCATTGAAACTATTTCTTCCCCTGCTTTTTCTTTGACATCTACAGAACTCTTGTTACATCCAGCCAAAACCGAACATGCACATAATATCAGACTAAAACCTCTTATTTTTTTCATCATATTTTTTCTCCTATAATTCAGCTAAGGGATACAGTATGTGTATTCCCTATCCATTGGCTTGCACCTTCCTTTGAAGTGATTGAATTGTAGCATACAATTATTGATTATTTATTCGATTGTCAAAATTCGCCCACGATTTTGTCAAAATTAGACTTTTCTTTCAAGTAAAAAAGAGACCCCTAACGAGTCTCTTAGTTTTTAATCCGCGACATATATAAAAGAACCTGAACACAGAATCTATTAGATGTATAATCTATTTTTATTTCTCCTCCATTGTCAATGACCACCTTTTTTACATTTTCTAATCCAATACCATGTATTGCAAGTTCTGGCTGAGTTGTCTGCAGTCCATTTCTCTTTTCAAGGATTTTTCCTGAATAGCTGTTTTCTATAAAGATTAATAACACCTCTTGTTTTATTTGCATTTTTATAGTTAGTAACTTTTCCTTCGATTTACTGGCCTCTCTTACCGCATTATCTACCAGATTCCCCAAAATCACGCAAATATTAAAATTATTAAAATATAGATCTTCCGGAATATTTATTTGAACATCTACCTGATTCAGCGTCTTGTTTGCTTCCTGCAGCATATAATTTAATACTCCGTCTATTTCCTGATTACCTGTAGTTGAATATTCTTTTGGATTTAGCATAAAATCCTTCATGCCGCTTAAATATTTTATCATGTCGTCATTATTATTTTTTTTAGCCATTGCAGACAACTCAATGATATGATGTTTTATATCATGCCTCAATGCTTTCACCCGTTCTTCCGATTCTCTGGCTATATCTAATTGATAAGAATAAACTTCTAACATCTGTTTAAATACCTGCTCATTCATACGGGCAGAATAAAATTTAAGGAGTGAATGATACAGATAAAAAATGAGAATATTAATAAAAAGAAGCGCCAGTGCTGCAAAAATAACAATTTCTTTTATTTCATGCGCAACAATAATCAGATAATATATATATACAATACTGACAACAGGAACCATTAAAAGTGCAGCCATATTTAATGCCGGTAATGTAATTTCTTTTTCGGGTTCTGTTGTCCTCTGGATAATAATTGCAATAAATAATAAAGCAAAGCTGGTGATACATTCATATACCTGATTCACCGGCTGTCCCATCGTATATTTTGTTAAAGATAAAATGACAATGCTGTCAACCAAAGCATTAATCACATATATAATAAATACAGCCAAACATTTCTTTGTTTTCTTTATGCGGTATGGAAAAAAAATCAAAAAAAGACTTGTAATGTTTGACAAAATATTCATAGCCGGAGAGGAAAATAGCAAGCTTATCGCACTTGTACATGCCCAGCCTATAATATATAAAATAGAGACATGCTTCCATCTACTCTCTTCTTTTTGCACAAAAATACCAACAAAATACTTCAATGCGTAAAAACGTAATGCATTTGCCAGTAACGCTATAATACCATTAAATATTTTTAAACTCATCTGCAGCACTCTCCAAAATCTTTCTTCGTACATCTGCACGATTAATTTTACTTATATTTAGTACATCTCCATTCAGCATTTTTACCCACTCGTATGTAAATTCCTTTACATAATTTTTATTTACTAAATACGATTTATGTATTCTTAAAAAAACATTTTCTGGAATTCGTTTTTCAATCTCATTCAATTTTCCATAAAATGTTCTGATCTCTTTTTTCATTACAATATTAATTTTTCGTCCAGTACTTTGAAAATACAAAATATCTTTATACGAAATGCGATATGTACTATTTTGAGTTTGGAACTCAAATCCCACACTATTTTTTTCCGATATACGATAAATATTATCCAAAACATGATATATCTTCGCCGGTTCTATTGGCTTTACCAAAAAATCAAATGGTCGATTTTGAAAAAGCTGTAATGCATAATTTTCCTTTGAAGATATATATATCAAAAATATATTCTCTTCTTCAAGAACCTCTCTTATATATTTGCCTACCATAACTCCATCTTTCCCTGGCAATTCTATATCCAGAAAAAGAATGTTTATTTTCTCTCTTTTCAAATAATCCAACAAAGTATCTCCAGAATAAAAAACTTCTGTCACAAGTGAAACGCTCTTCTCTTTCGCATATTTCAGTATAATCTCTTCTAGCTCGGAACATGTGCTTTTTTCATCATCGCAAATTACAGTCTTCATTATTTTTCCCTCCTGAAAGTATAATACTCTCTCGGTATCATTCATGCAAGTCATTTCCTTTTTAACCTTCATCCAAAGCTGTCTTTAGATATTTATAGTATATTTTAAGCAAAATCATTGTCAAATAGATATTTAAAATCGAATAAAATTATTTTAAAACACTTACAATATGTATAGGAGGTGTCATGAATGAGGAAACTGATTTTTCAGCATTTATCAAAAATAGAATTACTGAATTACGTTGTCAAAAAGAAATCTCCGAATACACTTTGAGCTTAGCAATCGGTCGTTCGCAAGGATATATACAATCAATTAGTTCTGGCAGAATATTACCCTCTATGAATACTTTTTTAGATATTTGTAAGTACTTCGATATTACTCCTACTGAATTTTTTGATCCATCTTTTCAGAACCCTACTTTGTTACATTCTATTATTTCAGATATTAGTAAATTTTCTGAAGAAGATTTATTATTACTTTCATCCGTTTTAAAGCGACTAACAAGGAATTAAATTCTATTATCCAATAGATGAACAAGAATTAACTTTATTTTAATCTTGCTCACCTATTTTTTCTGGTTTATATATATTTATAAGCAGCAATTTTTCAACACTATAGAGCAAGTTTCGCAATGTAGCACAATAACCCCTTTCCGGGTTCTTGGCGACTTGCAACTTGATGGGGATTTCGTTTCCCCATACCCTCGACCACAATCACAGATATGTGTATTGGTTTCCATTTACATGGTCACAGTGCGATAATTTTTCATCACTTACTTTCCCTGCAGGCCGCAAAATTTGGATTTTCTTATGAAACCACTACCACGAAGAAAGGAAGTTATCAATGACAAGACCTAAGAAAGAGGAAACTCTTGCAAAAACTAAAGATGTGCATTTACGCATGAATGAAACTGAATATGATCTTCTTGCAGAAAGAGCCAAGGCTAACAGCATGACGGTTTCTGATTTTATCCGAAATGCCTTGGTCAACCAGAAAGTCATCATCAAATACGAAATTACCGCAGATGTTCCCGAAATAAAAAAACTTATTAGCGAGTTTGGTAAAATTGGCAGCAACCTAAATCAGATTGCCCGATATTTTAATCAGGGTGGAATCCTCTCTTCTGAAATGAGAAATGAAATCCGAAAGTCTCTCCGGGATATTTATGAAATGAAATATGAAGTGATGAAAATGACAGGTGATTTTCGTGGCAGTAATTAAACATATCGCAAACAAAAACTCTGACTATGGAGAATCGGAACGGTATCTTATCTTCCAGCACAACGAGTATACGCAAAAACCGATTCTTGATGAAGAAGGGCATATGATACTGAGAGAAGAATATTATCTGGACGGTCTGAACTGTGATCCATTCTCTTTTGCATCTGAATGTCAGGAACTGAACAGCTACTATCACAAGAACAAAAACTTCAATGAAATAAAATCCCATCACTATATCATCAGCTTCGACCCAAAAGACAGGGATGAATGTGGATTGACCGGTGAACGTGCCCAGCAACTCGGATTAACTTTTACAAAGAAAAACTTTCCCGGTCATCAGGCTTTAGTCTGTACTCATACCGACGGTCATAACAAAAGTGGAAACATCCATGTGCATATCGTAATTAACAGTCTCCGTAAATATGATATACCACAAGAACCCTATATGGAATTTGACTGTGAAGCAAAAGCCGGTTATAAGCATCATCTAAGTGCTGCCTATCTTGCCCATCTAAAACAGGAAGTCATGGATATGTGCAAAAAAGAAGGGTTGCACCAAGTTGATCTGCTCACTCCTGCTGAAAGAAAAATCACCGAAAAAGAATACTGGGCACAACGCCGGGGACAGGAAAAATTAGATAAGCTGAATCTGAAAATGAAAGAAGATGGAATCACACCGAAAGAAACTCGTTACCAGACAGAAAAACAATTTCTCCGTGACGCTATTGATGATGCTGCAAGTATTGCCCGATCACCAGAAGAATTTTCAAAAATCCTTGACGAAAAATATCACATCATCCTCAAGATCAGTCGAAACCGGTACAGCTATCTTCACCCTGGCAGAAAAAAATTTATCACTGGAAGAACTCTTGGGACCAGATACACAGAAGATTTTCTCTTGAAAGCATTTGAGGAAAACACGAAATCCCGTAGAGAACTGAAAGAAGAAATTCTGGAACAGCAGGCTCCGAATACTTCCACAGATTTACCACCTGTTCCTTTCTCTGATACTTCTGCTATCCCTGCACCATTCATTTTCATAAAATCAAACCTCCGGCTTGTAATAGATCTGCAAACCTGTATTAAAGCCCAGCAGAGCAAAGCCTATTCTCAAAAAGTAAAGCTCACCAATTTGAAGCAGATGGCTCAGACTGTTGCCTACATACAAGAGCATGGATATGATTCTCTTGATGATTTCCATGCAGCACTCAATCAGGCATCAGGCCAGACCAGTGCTTCCAGAAAATCTTTAAAAGATACTGAACAACAGCTCAAAGAAGTGAATGAACAGATTCATTTTACCGGACAATATCTGGCATACAAAAATGTGTATGCTGATTATCGTACAAGCCGAAACAAGAAAAAATTTTATGAAGAACATCGAGCAGAACTTTCCCTGTATGACACAGCTCTACGAACACTCAAAGAAAAATCTGGCGGGAATAAATTGCCTTCCATGAAAGCTCTCTATGCTGAAAAGGACCGGCTTGTTGAATTGAGGGATAGACAGCGTGAAGATTTTTCTAATCACCAGGATTATGAACGGGAGCTTCGCACTGTATCTGCGAATATTGATATGATTCTTGGGAAGAATCGTGGGCAGGAGCAACAGATTGAAAAAGAGCAGAATTTGGGAGTATCCCAAAGTTTGTGTAAACCTTCAAACTGATGTAAGATAGACTTACCA
>NZ_JAAITA010000041.1 GCF_013304445.1 Blautia hansenii | reverse complement strand
TAATATCCCCTTATAGGGGGAGAACATGCCACCCGCTAAGCGGGTGGTCATGACTGTGCAGAGGAAAATTGGGTAAAATGCCTGAAAAGAGTAAAAAAAGAAAAAAGAATATATAAATTCTTGACAAAGCAGTAAAAAGTTGCTAATATACTAATAAATAATTTATCAATAAAAAGATAAAAAAATAACTAAAATAAAAGTAAAAGGAGTAAGGATGGAATTTTTAAAGGGAATGGACATTTCCATGCTTTCGGAATTGGAAAAAAAGGGAATTCGATATTATAACCATGGAAGAGAAGAAGAACTTTTGGGTATTTTAAAAGAAAACGGAGTCAATGCAATTCGTCTTCGCATCTGGAACAATCCTTATGATGAAAAGGGAAATCCTTACGGAGGCGGAACGAATGACCTGGCTTCTGTCTTGAAAATGGCAGAGAGAATTAAAGAGAAAGGAATGCAATTTTTCCTGGATTTTCATTACAGTGATTTTTGGACGGATCCCAAAAAGCAGATAAAGCCTAAAGCATGGAAGGAGTTATCCGGAAAAAAACTGGGTACAGCTGTTTACGACTATACCAAAATGGTATTAGAGGAGTTGCAGAAGAGAGACATACTGCCGGATATGGTTCAGGTGGGAAATGAAATCACAAATGGTTTTTTATGGCCGGATGGTCAGCTAAAAGCCTATCGAAATTTGGAAGAACAGCAACCCAAAAGAGAATATGAGTCCATGTTTTTCTTGTTAGAGAGAGGTATACAGGCTGTAAGAGAAGTTGACAGTAACATAGAAATTGTTTTACATTTAGATTTTGGTGGTGATAATGGACTTTATCGTGAATGGTTTGATGAGGCGGAAAAACATCGGTTGGACTATGATATTATCGGGTTGTCCTATTATCCATACTGGCATGAAAATTTAACAAAACTGGAAGAAAATCTGCAGGATATCAGTCAGCGATACGAGAAAGCGGTTTTGGTGGCAGAAACGTCGTATGGGTTCACCCTTGAGGAGAAGGAAGGATGCAGTCTGGTATTTTCAAAAGAACTTGCAGAAAAGGGTGGATATGAACCTGCACCGGAAGGACAGGCACAGTTTTTAAAAGACTTAATTGCGTGCATTGAGCGTGTGAAAAAGAATAGGGGACGGGGATTTTTTTACTGGGAACCCGCATGGATTCCGGGAGGAAATTCAACATGGGCTTCTGTAGAGGGACAGAAATATATGAATGATATGGCGCCTGAGGGCAATACCTGGGCCAATCAGGCTCTGTTTGACTATGAGGGAAATGTGTTACCTGCTCTGGAAATGCTGAAAAATATTCATAAAAATAAATGACCGAGGTCAGAAAGTGAGGAATAAGTTATGAAAAGAAAGTGTGTAGTATGCCTGTTAATTGGAGCTCTTGCAATGACAAATGTGTTAGCAGGATGTGGAAAGGACAGTGAAACTGCAGAAAGAAAGGAAACGGATAAGGGAGGAGATTCCGCTGTCATTTGGACAAATTTGGAAAATGAGGCTGAGACTTTGCAGGAATATGCAAAGAAATGGGAAGAAGAAACGGGAAATAAAGTAGAAGTTGTCCATGAAACCGCGGATATTCAGCAGTTTGCGCAGGCGATTAAAAGTGAAGACGGACCGGATGGCATTTATGGAATTGCAAACGACCAGCTTGCCCAATATATAGATGCGGGTATGGTACAGGAAGTTCCGGAAGAGATTTATCAGGATTCTGATTATACCCCAGCGGCTGTGCAGGCTTGCTATGCAGATGGAAAGCGCTATGGAGTTCCCATTGCAGTTGAAACGAATGCGCTTTTTTATAATACGGAGAAAATGAAAGAAGCACCAGCCACATGGGAAGAGCTTCTCGAGGTGGCAAAAGATAATGGAGGGATTCAGTTTGAAGCATCCAGTATCTATTATGATTTGGGATTTTTGAGGGCGTATGACAGTTATATTTTTAACTACAAAGATGGAAATTATGACGTGGCGGATATAGGATTGGGAAACGAAGGTGCGGTAGAAGCCTACACATTCCTGCAAAAACTCGCGACAGAATACAAGTTTGTCACTTCTGATATTACGAGTGACACTGCAAAAAGTAATTTTCAGAATGGAAATACCGCTTTCTACATTGGAGGTCCGTGGGATATTGAAGGATTAAACAGTGCAGGAACTCCTTTTGCGGTTGCGCCTATGCCGAAGTTAAACGGAAAGGATTTTGTGACTCCGGTAGGAACACAGGTAGGTTTTGTAAGTGCAAAGTCAGACAGCCAGGATATTGTATGGGAATTCTACCAGTATTTGTTGGAAAATTCAGAAGAGGATATGTATAAAGCAGGCGGAAGGATTCCGGCGCAGCTTGCAGCGCAGGAATCAATAGAGAAAGATGCTGCAACGGAAAGTTTTATTACACAAATTTCTTATGGAGAGCCAATGCCTACTGCCTCTGAAATGGGACAGGTGTGGACACCGTTTTCGGATAACATGAAATTAATGTTTAATGGAGAAGTTACGCCAAAAGAGGCAGGAAATTATATTGAAACTCAGGTTGCAGAAGGGATTGAAATGATGAATTCCGGAAAATAAGGAGATGAATCAAAATGCGCAAAAACAGCAAGAAAAAGAAAATTGCATATGCATTTATTGCCCCGGCTATCATTTCTATACTGGTTTTTACTGTAGTGCCGATTATATATACCGTTTTTATATCCTTTACGAACTATAATATGTATCATCTGGAAGATTTTAATATGGTTGGGATAGCCAATTACCTGGAAGTAATTCGGGGAAGCATCAGTAAGGTGTTTTTCCCGGTGCTGGGATGGACTCTGGTATTTGCGGCAATCAGTACGATGGGGGCTTATCTGATAGGTATGGGGATGGCAGTGCTTTTGAATAATCCCCGTATGCGTGAGGCAAAGATTTATAAATCTCTGCTGATTGTGCCGTGGGCGCTTCCTGCAACCATTGCGATTCTGGCGTGGCAGGGACTTTTGAATGAACAATATGGAGGCATCAACAATTTGCTGCATATATTTGGTATCCCGGGGATTCCCTGGATGACAAATGTATTCTGGGCGCGAGTGGGAATTATTATGGTAAATCTCTGGCTGGGATTTCCGTATATGCTGAATGTGTGTCTGGGAGGTCTGCAGTCCATAGATTCAACTTTTTATGAAGCTGCTAAAATGGACGGGGCTTCCAAGTGGCAATGTTTTTGCCGGATTACCTTCCCGGTTCTTACAAAGCTGTCTATTCCGCTCATTGTCTCAACCTTTGCTTCGAATTTTAATAATTTTGGAAATATCTATATGATTACGCAAGGTGGTCCTGCAAGAACGGGTTCTCAGTTTGCAGGAAGTACAGATATTTTGGCCAGTACAATTTATAAGATGACTACATGGTCGAACCGCTATGAATTGTCGGCAACATTGAGTGTAATTTCATTTTTAATTGTTGGAACCTTGACTTTAGTCAATCTACATATGTCCGGTGCGTTTAAGGAGGTGGACTAAATGCAGAGCAAACGTAAAAGCACACAGAAAGAAAACATTTCTTTATGGCTTAGCCGTATTGTAATTTGGATAGTGCTGATTATGGTATTGTTTCCGGCTTTATGGATTGTCATGGCATCTTTTTCAAAGGGGGACAGCTTTTTTATGACTTCACTCGTCCCCAAACAGCTGAGTGTAGAGAACTATGTGAGTTTATTCAGAGAGACAGATTTTGCCTTGTGGGTGTTTAATTCCCTGAAACTCTGCCTTATTGTGGCCGTGATTCAGTTGGTTTTGACAAGCTTATCTGCATACGCATTTTCCAGACTGCGGTTTCCGGGAAGAACGAAGGGGCTTATGGCTTTGTTGGTACTGCAGGTATTTCCAAACAGTATGGCTTTGGCCGGATACTATGTACTGATTTACAAATTTGGACTTGCAGATAATTTTTTAGCGATTATTTTGGTTTTAGCAGCCGGCAGCGCGTTTAATATATGGCTTTTGAAGTCTTATATGGATGGGATACCAAAAGAACTGGATGAGGCGGCTTTTGTAGACGGTGCAGGACACTTTACCACCTTTTTCAGAATTGTGCTGCCTCTGGCTACTCCGGAATTGGTTGTTATTTTTCTGTTTTCCTTCATTGGAACATACAGTGAATATGTGATTAGTTCCGTATTTTTGCAGTCGCCTGGCAATTTTACTTTGGCCATAGGACTGCAATCGTTTATTACAAATCAGTTTGCGGCTCACTGGACCTTGTTTGCGGCGGCGGCTGTGCTGGCATCGCTTCCAATTATGTTGATATTTATGATGCTGCAGAAGTATATCCAGAATGGCTTAACAGCAGGCGGGGTGAAAGGATAAGGGGCGGAAAAGGAGAGTGTTTATGAGAAGAAAGAAAATGAATAAAATATTGTTGGGATGTGTATTGGGAATGTTTCTTTTATCCGGAACAGGTAAGGAAGTAAAAGCAGAACGGATCAATGAAGATTATTCGGATTTTATTCGAGGAGCAGATGTTTCGATGTTGAAAGAAATAGAAGACCTTGGAGGAAAATTCTACGATAATGGAGTTGAAAATGATGCACTGGAGATTATGAAAAATCATGGTGCCAATTATGTAAGGCTAAGATTATGGGTGAATCCTTATGATAGCGAAGGTAACAGCTATGGTGGAGGAAGTAATGATTTTAATACAACTTTAACGTTGGCAAAGCGTGCAAAAGAAAAAGGAATGAAGGTTCTGATTGATTTTCATTTGAGCGATTATTGGGCAGATCCGGGAACGCAGTCAAAGCCAAAAGAATGGGCTGATTTATCTTATGAAGAATTGAAGACAACTTTATATAGTTATATGAAAACAACAATGGATAATTTTAAGAGTCAGGGAGTCATTCCGGATATGATACAGGTTGGGAATGAAACCTCGTCGGGAATTCTCTGGGATGAAGGGAAAATCGGAGGGAATTATACAGACTTTACTCAGCTCGCAGAATTATTGAATCAGGCCATAACAGGAGTTAGAGATTCTGTAGGGGAGCAAACGCAGATTATTCTGCATTTGGATAACGGAGGAAACAATTCGCTATATCGTTGGTGGTTTGACGGAGTAACGAGTTGCGGATTTGATTTGGATTTTGACATTATCGGTTTGACCTATTATCCGATGTGGCATGGAACTATGGAGGATTTGCAGTATAATTTAAATGATATTAGCATTCGTTATGATAAGGATGTAATGATTGTTGAGACAGCATATGCTTTTACGTTGGAAGATGGTGATGGATTAGGAAGCTCTTTTAGTCCGGATGATGAGGTAATCGGTGGTTATCCGGCGTCTGTGCAGGGACAAAAAGATTTTATCCATGATTTGGAATCTGTTATTTTGAATGTTCCGGGAAACCGTGGGCTTGGATTTTTTTATTGGGAACCGGAATGGATACCAGTGGAAGGAGCCTACTGGGGAAGTGAGGCAGGAAAAGAATATATAGAAGATGACGGTATTTTATCTAATCCATGGGATAATCTGGCACTGTTTGATTTTGAAGGAAATGCGTTGGAATCTATAGATGTTTTTCAGGCACCAGAAAAGAATCAAGTGGTAAATCCGGGATTTGAAACTGACGGATATACAAACACTCCAACTGGTTGGAAGGTTTGGCTGGAAGACGGAACCAGTACAGAAACTGTTAAGACAGAAGCAAAAGGAATGGATGGAGAGTATAAATTAACCTTCTGGAATGAGGAAGATTACGGGTGCTCTGTATATCAGACAGTAACAGGTCTTGAAGATGGAACTTATACCTTGTCTGCCTGGGTAATGACGAATGCTGCGCAAAAGGTAAATCAGCTTTATGCTAAAAATTATGGTGGCGATGAGCTGACTCAGACTTTGCCAGTGAGTGATTTAGGTTGGAATAAAGTTGTAATCGACAATATTCAAGTTACAAACGGACAATGCGAAATTGGAGTGTATAGTATAGCTAATGGAGGCGATTGGTGCAACATTGACAATATAATGCTTAGAAAGAAATAAGTTGTTTGAAAGCGGCGAGAAGTTAAAGGGGACTTTTTGCCGCTTTTTCATTTGCACCGCAGAAAAAAGCTTTTCTTGCTATCATTATACATAAAAGTGTGATTATAAAACACAATTATTTTGATAAAAGTGTGAGGGGTGAACCTATGGAACGATTTATTTTGAAAAAGCTACTGGACACAGAGCAATCCTCCGTATGAGGTGGATTTTCTAATCCAGCGAGAAAATGATATTTTCCCTGTTGAAGTTCAATCCGAAGCCAATACATCCAGCAAGAGCCTCAAAAAGTTTAAGGAATTGTTCCCGGAAAAGGTGAAACTCCGTGTTCGATTCTCCCTGGATAATTTGAAGCTGGATGATGATGTACTGAACATTCCTCTGTTCATGGCTGATAAGGCAGATTGGCTGATTGGATTGGCCTTGGAACAGAAAAAGAAATAAAGTTTAGATCATAAATGTCAATAGATAAAAGATTGGTTTGCCGGGATTTTACTTACAGTCAGAACCACCTGTCAGAGGGGGGCTGGGAAGTGAAAACACCTTTGAACAGTGTGTCAGCGAAATGGCTCTTGCAGGATTTACAGGGTCTGAAGTGGGAAACAAATACCCGAAAAATCCAGAGGTTTTGAAAAAGGCTTTAAGCCTGAGAGGAATAGAGATTTGCAATCAGTGGTTTTCTTCTCTCCTTTTGACAAAACCTTTTGCAGAAGTGGAACGCATGATGGAACATACAGACCCGGAATATGTAAACCTTCTGTTTGACACAGGACACTTTGCCTATTGCGGAGAAGACCCTCTGGAGATGGTCGGAAAATATGTGGGAAGAATCAAACATGTACATTTAAAAGATATACGTCCGGAAGTCGTGGAAAAAGTAAAAAAAGGAAATTTCGTAAATCCATCTCAGAAAATGTTTGCTTCATGGGTACAGGCTGTTTCTGTACTGAGAAATATGTGTGCTCATAATTCCAGAATATATAATCGGACAATACATACTACGCCAGAAATCCTGGATACTGATAAAGTGATACCTTCACCGGCACATAATGGTTTATACCAGATTTTACTGGCAATGAAATATCTGAAATCGTCTGCTGGGGAGTGGTCATTATTTGTAGAGGAACTAGTATAGAATAAATTAAATCTCTACTATATATTTTGAGGATAATGTATGGTAA
>NZ_JAAITA010000040.1 GCF_013304445.1 Blautia hansenii | reverse complement strand
GAAGAGGAAGCAGTATCAATTTAATATAGCAATTATTTAATATTCGTTATACTAGATACGTTGATTCAGAATCATGACAGTGTGCTTAGTCTTACAGCAATGAATATGCCGGGAGACTGGAAGGCACATTTGAGTATATAAGAGCAGTTAGACTGCATATAATATTAGAACAGACCTAATCAAGCATATCATGCTCAAACCGATTAGGCTTTCGGCGAAGTGTTACGATAAGCACTTCGCCATTTTCATATTCGGTAAAGTGAATATTATGTGATTATGAAGCAGAAAAACTTTCAGTTGTTCCCCTCCCGAAAATATTATATAATAATTCCAGCACGAAAATTACGAACCTTAGAAACACCCATAGATAAAAATTCAGAATAGGAAGTGGAATTTATGAAGAGAATCGGTTTACTGACAAGCGGCGGCGACTGCCAGGCTTTAAATGCCACCATGCGCGGCGTGGTAAAAGGGCTCAGCACTAATCTGGAAGAACTGGAAGTTTACGGATTTGATGACGGCTACAAAGGACTGATTTACGGCAATTACAGAATGCTGTCCTCCGGAGATTTCTCCGGTATCCTCACCAGAGGCGGCACCATTTTGGGAACTTCCCGCCAGCCTTTCAAATTAATGCGTGTGCCGGACGAAAAAGGTCTGGACAAGGTAGAGGCCATGAAACAGACATATCACAAGCTGCGTCTGGACTGCCTGGTTATTCTGGGCGGAAACGGCACACAGAAAACAGCGAACCTGTTGAGAGAAGAAGGACTGAATATCATTCATCTCCCCAAAACCATCGACAACGATATTTGGGGCACAGACATGACCTTTGGCTTCCAGAGCGCTGTGGATATTGCCACAGATGCCATTGACTGTATTCACACCACAGCAGCGTCCCACAGCCGTGTGTTTATCGTAGAAGTTATGGGACACAAAGTGGGCTGGCTTACCCTTCATGCAGGAATTGCAGGCGGTGCAGATATCATTCTGATTCCTGAAATTCCGTACGACATTGACAGAGTTGTGGAAGCCATTAACAAGAGAAACCGGGCTGGAAAAGGATTTACCATTCTGGCAGTCGCGGAAGGCGCTGTTTCCAAAGAAGACGCCAAGCTGACAAAGAAAGAATTAAAGAAAAAACAGGAAGAATACAGAAAGAAATATCCATCCATTGCTTACCGATTAGAAGATGAACTGCAGAAAAAGCTGAATCTGGATGTCCGCATTACGATTCCGGGACATATGCAGAGAGGCGGAAGTCCCTGTCCTTATGATCGTGTGCTTTCCACCAGACTGGGTTCTGAGGCTGCCAAGCTGATTCTGGAAGAGGACTATGGCTACATGGTAGGCATGATTAACGGCAAGGTGAAAAAAGTGCCTCTGGGAGAGTGTGCAGGCAAGCTGAAAATGGTATCTCCCACCGATCAGCTGGTAGCAGATGCAAAGCGTATCGGTATCAGTTTTGGAGATTAATGCAAAAAGGAGATTTTATAAATGGGCTATACAGCTCTTTACCGTAAATTCCGCCCTCAGAACTTTGAAGACGTAAAAGGGCAGGAACATATTGTAACAACGTTGAAAAATCAGATAAAAGCTGATAGAATCGGACATGCGTATCTTTTCTGCGGAACCAGAGGTACCGGTAAAACCACGATTGCCAAAATTCTGGCAAAAGCGGTAAACTGTGAGCATCCGGTAGACGGGAGTCCCTGCAACGAGTGTGCCACATGCCGGGCCATTAACGAAGGTACGTCCATGAATGTTATCGAGATTGACGCGGCGTCCAACAACGGTGTGGACAACATCCGGGAAATCCGGGAAGAGGTGGCCTACCGTCCCACACAGGGAAATTATAAAGTGTACATCATCGACGAGGTGCATATGCTGTCTACAGGTGCGTTTAACGCCCTGTTAAAAACGCTGGAAGAGCCGCCCTCTTATGTGATGTTCATTTTGGCAACCACAGAAGCCCACAAGATTCCCATTACGATTCTGTCCCGGTGCCAGCGATATGATTTCCGTAGGATTACTGCGGATACCATTTCCGCCCGTCTGATGGAACTCATGGACAAAGAAGGCAATGATGTGGAGGAAAAGGCCATCCGCTATATTGCAAAAGCAGCGGACGGTTCCATGCGAGACGCTCTGTCCCTTTTGGACCAGTGTATTGCCTTTTATCTGGGAGAAACGCTTACCTATGAAAAGGTACTGGAAAACCTGGGCGCTGTGGACACAGAGGTGTTCAGCGGGCTTTTGCGCAAAATTCTTGCCCAGGATACCGCAGGGGCCATTAAGATCCTGGAAGACATTATCATTCAGGGCAGGGAAATGGGGCAGTTTGTCACAGATTTTATTTGGTATCTGCGCAACCTTCTTCTGATTGCCACTTCGGACAATGCAGAAGAAGCTGTGGACGCTTCGGCAGAAACCCTGGCCCGCATGAAGGAAGAAAGCCAGATGGCAGATGCGGAGACGCTGATGCGCTATATCCGGATTTTTTCTGAGCTTTCCAATCAGATAAAATACGCGTCCCAGAAGCGGGTACTGGTGGAGATTGCGCTGATTAAGCTGTGCCAGCCGGTTATGGAGACGAATCTGGATTCTCTTTATGACCGGGTGCGGGTACTGGAAGAAAAACTGCAAAGCGGAGCTTTTGTGCAGGGAAATCCAGGTGCGCCGGGCAATTTTAATCCTGGGAACATTCCGGCAGATTTTGGGGCAGGAATGCAGGCGGAGGGATTTTCTCAAACTGCGCAGCCGGAGAAAAAGCCGGAAAAGGCAGCCCCGGAAGATTTGCAGTATGTACGGAAAAACTGGAATTCCATTATCCGGGAAACCAGGGGACTTCTGCAGCAAATGCTTTTGGAGTCCACCCCCAAATACGACGGCAATACAGGAGAACCTGTGCTGTATGTGGAATTTCGGAATTTTCTGGCACAGACCTGCATAGATAATCCTGAGAACCTGGAAATGCTGAAAAACGCAGTCAGGAAAAAAATAGGAAAAGATGTAGAAATTAAAATGATATTAAAAGACAGCGAGTCCGGCAAGAGCCAGGGCGGCCTGTCCGAGATTTCCGTAGACGATTTGCTGGAGCAGAACGTGCATATGGAAATTACAGTAGAAAATATGGAAGAGGATGAATAGGAGGATTTATCATGGCAAAAAGAGGAGGATTCCCAGGCGGTATGATGCCGGGAAACATGAATAATTTAATGAAACAGGCGCAGAAGATGCAGCGTCAGATGGAAGAAAACCAGAAAGCCCTGGAAGAGAAGGAATTTACAGCAGCAGCAGGCGGCGGGGCGGTAGAAGTGACCGTTTCCGGTAAAAAGGAAGTGTTGAAAGTAAAGCTGGCTGAGGAAGTGGTAGACCCGGACGACATTGAAATGCTGGAAGACTTAATTGTGGCAGCCACCAACGAAGCTCTTCGCAAAATGGAAGAAGAATCCGCAGCAGCGATGTCCAAACTGACAGGCGGTCTGGGCGGCTTAGGCGGCGGTTTCCCGTTCTAAGGGAAGCCACAGACCAAAGGAGAAAAAGAGTTGGAATATTACAGCAGTCATATTAACAAATTAATAGAAGAATTTTCAAGATTGCCGGGCATTGGTGCGAAATCCGCACAGCGCCTGGCGTTCCACGTTTTAAACATGCCGAAGGACCAGGTAGAGCAGTTGGCCGGCGCCATTGTCAATGCCAAGGCCAATGTACAGTACTGCAAGTGCTGTTATACCCTTACAGACCAGGAAATCTGTCCTATCTGCAAGAATCCCCGAAGAAACCAGAAAGTTATTATGGTGGTGGAGAATACCAGAGATTTGGCGGCTTATGAAAAAACCGGGAAATTTGACGGGGTTTACCATGTGCTGCACGGCGCCATTTCCCCTATGCTGGGCATCGGGCCTGACGATATCAAGTTAAAGGAGCTTATGCAGAGAATCACCAAAGACGATATTGAAGAGGTCATCATTGCCACCAATTCCAGCCTGGAAGGGGAAACCACAGCCATGTATATCAGCAAACTGATTAAACCCACGGGAATTAAAGTGAGCAGAATTGCCAGCGGCGTGCCGGTAGGCGGAGATTTGGAATATATTGATGAAGTCACACTTTTGAGAGCCCTGGAAGGCAGAGTGGAACTATGAGAAAAAAAGTAACCTCTACGGATATTGCCAAAGCGGCCGGGGTATCCCAGGCCACGGTATCCATGGTACTGAATAAGAAATACAACGTGTCCTTTTCCAAGGAAACCATACAGAAAGTAGAGCAGGCGGCACAGGAGCTGGGGTATACCCTTCCGGGAAGAAAAAACCGGAAAAACAGCAAAAATAGCCGTCTGATTGTAGTGTTCTGTCCCACGCTTACCAACCCTTATTACGTTATGCTTCTGCAGGGAATCGAAACCGTGGCAAAGGAAAAGGGATACGGCGTCTTTGTATGCAACACGCAGCGGGAACTGAAAATCGAAGAGCAGTATCTTCGGATGATGTACAGCGTTTCGCCTGCAGGAATTATTTATACCTGCAATCCCAGCAACGCCTTTATGGAAGAGGTCGAGGAGTTGGCAGAAAAAATTCCTCTGGTGGTTATCAGCAACCGGGATAAAGTGAAAGTCGATGCCATTAATCAGGACAATACCAAGGTGGGACGGCTTATGGCCAGGCATTTGCTGGACTTGGGCCACCGCAAAGTAGCATTTATCGCCCCGCCTCTGACCAAGCGGCAGGAACAGCGTTCCCGGCGTGTGGAGGGCTTTGTGCGGGAATTTGAACGGGCAGGTCTTGGGGAGTCTGTGACAATTAAAGCCGCGGACGACCACTGGGACGAGGTGCTTCCCAGCATTGATTCCGAATACCGTATCGGATACAATCTGACAAAAGAACTGCTGGCAGAGGGCATAGAGGTCACAGCCATTGCAGGCTTAAACGATATGATAGCCTTTGGTATTATTGACGCTCTGCAGGAAGAAAAATATAAGGTGCCGGGAGATGTGTCTGTGCTTGGATGTGACAATATTATTTTTGCGGGTATGTCCCACATGGCTCTTACCACCATTGAACATTTTGTCCCGTTTAAGGGGAGAGACGCCTGCGATATTATTATGCGGAAAATCGAGTCCGCAGGCAGCGCGTATTCCGAAACAGAACCTATCAGCACGTATCATATCGAGTACGAGCCAAAACTCATTGTCCGCAAGACCACAGCCTATGCAAAGCAGAGCGCCAAAAAGAATTTTAATTAAATAAAAAATGAAAAAATATTAATAATAATAGTAGTGTGTGAACCATATGATTCAGCAGAAAAGATGGAAAATAAAAGAAAATACCCGACTATTTGTTTATAAAAACTGCAATTATTAATAAATAAAATGATTAATAAAAACTGCGGCACTTGCAGAGTAAATAATTAAGGGGTACACTGTAAATATCACAAAGAAAAGCGCGCAAAAAGGCGGCAAATGGAGGTATTTATTATGAAATTCTTTATTGACACTGCGAAAGTAGAAGACATTAAAAAAGCAAACGATATGGGCATTATCTGTGGAGTTACTACAAACCCGTCTCTCATTGCGAAGGAAGGCAGAGATTTTAACGAAGTTATCAAAGAAATCGCTTCTATCGTGGACGGACCAATCAGCGGAGAAGTAAAGGCTACTACAACAGACGCAGAAGGCATGATTAAAGAAGGACGTGAAATTGCAGCCATTCACCCGAACATGGTGGTAAAAATTCCGATGACAGTAGAAGGCTTAAAAGCTGTGAAAGTGCTGTCTGCAGAAGGCATCAAGACCAATGTAACCCTGATTTTCTCAGCGAACCAGGCACTTTTAGCGGCAAGAGCAGGAGCAACTTATGTATCTCCTTTCCTGGGCAGACTGGATGATATTTCCACAGACGGAGTAGAACTTATCGAAACCATTGCCGAAATGTTTGCAGTTGCTGACATTCCAACCGAAATCATTGCAGCAAGTGTACGTCATCCAATGCATGTAACACAGTGTGCGCTGGCAGGCGCTGATATTGCGACCGTGCCGTACGCAGTTCTGGAAAAAATGACACAGCACCCTCTGACAGACGCCGGAATCGAAAAATTCCAGAAAGACTACATCGCTGTATTTGGAGAATAATTCAAGGTTGGCATACCTGGTCTCATCTGTTATAATAACATCGAACCGAAAACATTCAGGAGGAAAATAATGAACAAGTTAGAACTTCAGAAGACGGCAAATGAAATCCGTAAAGGGATTGTCACTGCTGTTCATTCTGCAAAAGCCGGACATCCGGGCGGCTCACTTTCTGCAGCCGAGTTATTTACTTATCTGTATTTTGAAGAAATGAATATTGACCCTGAACAGCCAAAGAAAGCTGATCGTGACCGCTTTGTACTGTCTAAGGGCCACACAGCGCCGGGCTTGTATTCCACTCTGGCAAACAGAGGCTATTTCCCGGTAGAAGATTTGAAGACCCTGCGTCATCTTGGCTCTTATCTGCAGGGACACCCGGATATGAAGCACATTCCAGGTGTGGATATGTCCAGCGGTTCTTTAGGCCAGGGAATTTCTGCTGCAGTGGGAATGGCCCTGTCAGCTAAGATGGACGGAGATTCCTATCGCGTATATACACTGTTGGGAGACGGAGAAATTCAGGAAGGACAGGTGTGGGAAGCAGCTATGTTTGCAGGCCACAGAAAACTGGACAACCTGGTTGCCATTGTGGACAACAATGGTCTGCAGATTGACGGAAACATCGCAGATGTATGTTCTCCATACCCAATTGACAAGAAATTTGAAGCATTTAATTTCCATGTTATCAACGTGGAAGACGGAAATGATTTTGACCAGTTAAAAGCAGCTTTTGACGAAGCAAAGACCGTAAAAGGCAAACCGACTGCAATTATTATGAAGACTGTAAAAGGAAAAGATGTTTCCTTTATGGAAAATGAAGCAGGATGGCACGGAAAAGCGCCAAACGATGAAGAATATGCAATTGCAATGGCAGATTTGGAAAAGGTAGGTGAAGCATTATGTCAGAAGTAAAGAAAATCGCGACCAGAGACAGTTACGGAAACGCATTAGTAGAATTAGGTAAAAAATATGACAATCTGGTAGTTCTGGACGCTGACCTGGCAGGTGCAACCAAGACTGGTACTTTCCAGAAAGCTTTCCCGGAACGCCACATTGACTGCGGTATTGCAGAGGCTAACATGATGGGCATTGCAGCAGGCCTTTCCACTACAGGAAAAGTTCCTTTTGCAAGTACCTTTGCCATGTTTGCAGCAGGACGTGCTTTCGAGCAGGTTCGCAACTCTATCGGTTATCCTCATTTAAACGTAAAAATCGGCGCTACCCATGCAGGTATCTCTGTAGGGGAAGACGGCGCTACGCACCAGTGCAACGAAGATATGGCTCTGATGAGAACCATTCCGGGAATGGTGATTTTAAATCCTTCTGATGATGTGGAAGCCAAAGCTGCTGTAGAAGCTGCTTACCTTCACGATGGCCCGGTATATCTGCGTTTCGGCAGGCTGGCTGTGCCGGTTATCAATGACAGACCGGACTACAAGTTTGAAATCGGAAAGGGTATCGTGTTAAGAGAAGGCAAGGACGTAACCGTGTTTGCCACAGGTCTCTGTGTAAATGAAGCGCTTTTGGCAGCAGAAAAGCTGGCAGCAGACGGCATTGACGCAAAAGTTATCAACATTCATACGATTAAGCCTCTGGACGAAGAACTGGTTGTAAAAGCAGCCAAAGAGACTGGCAAAGTGGTAACCGTAGAAGAACATTCCGTAATCGGCGGACTTGGCGGTGCAGTGGCAGAAGTACTTTCTGAAAAAGCGCCTACCAAAATGCTTCGTATCGGTGTCAACGATGTCTTCGGTGAATCTGGTCCTGCAGTAAAACTGCTGGAAAAATACGGACTGGATGCAGAAGGTATTTATAAGAAAATTAAAGAATTTGTATAAGTTCCTGCGGGGAGACTGCGCCATGCGTATTGTGTGGTGCAGTCTCCCCTTTACAAATGAGGAAAAATAGGGTAGAATCGAACTCAACAAAAAAGGTCAACAAAAGGGGAGATTCTGTATGACAAGACGAAAAAATAAGGGGAGAATGAAGAGGGCACATACGGTGAAAGACCCTGGAAATGAAGAATTTTACGAATACATTAAAGATTTGGTACATCACCCCTATGTGCTGAAAATGAAGGAATTTCCACATCACTGTGAGACAAGCTGCTATCAGCATTGTCTGAATGTGGCATATTATAATTACCGAATCTGCAAATTTTTTAACTTAGATGCCAGAAGCGCGGCACGGGCGGGAATGCTGCACGATTTGTTCCTGTATGACTGGCGGGGACACCGGAAGAAGACGGGAGACCCGGTTCATGCCATGACTCATCCCCACCGGGCGCTGCACAATGCAAAGAAATACTTTAAGCTGAACCCTCTTGAGGAGGAGATGATTGTAAAGCACATGTTTCCGGTGACACCCATACCGCCCACCCACTGGGAGACCTGGATTATTACACTGACAGACAAATACTGCGGGACCTGCGAAATCGGGCGGTATTATTACAAAGCCTGGTTTCCGAGAGGCGCGTATCTGTTTATGAAGCGGCTGGTGCGCCGTGTCTTTGGTGCGGATTACCAATATACGGATTACATTCTTCCTTTTGGCAAGGAGGTGGCAGCGGCTGACAGAGGCGCAAATTTTGCAAAGCTGAGAGTCCGTTCCACAGGCCGCTGGACAAAGGGTTCTTCGGGAAAACGGCGGGGCGTAAAATACTGATGATGGGCCAGCAGAATTCCGGAAACAATGGAATCTGCCAGTTGTACCACTGTGGCAAGCCGGGTAGTCTGCAGAAGAAAATTGTCAAAAGTTCCCGATACATTTACAATGCCTGTGATGGAAATATCTCCCACAGGCATTAATTTTTTCCGCACGCCCAGTCCCGGTTCTAAAGCACCCGGGGATATAGTGAGAAACCCCAGATGTTTTCTGGTGCCCAAAGAGGCATCAATAGCCAGGATGAGGCCGTGAGGATGCTGCTGCTGCAGCATTTCCACGGTCTCGTTGTGTCAGCAATGAAATAAACCACCTGCTATGCGGGTGGTGGGAGAAATCTTTA